>JAYRRP010000006.1:0-73881 GCA_041910055.1 Saccharimonadales bacterium (SeqCode) | reverse complement strand
TCGTGCTATTACATTGGAATGAACATCTATTGCCAGTCTGGCAATAGGGTGAGAATTGCCAGTGGCAATTCGCAAGGAAACTCCGCCAACTAGCGGATTTCGGGGTCGCCGAAGGTGACTCGATTCCCCTTGAGGTCACCACATTTGCCACTATTTGTTTTTGCGCATTACAATAAGGCATGGAAAACGGTCACGAGACGCTTCTTATTCTCGATTTTGGTTCACAGTATACCCAATTGATTGCCCGGCGTGCCCGGGAGCTGGGTGTCCTAAGTGTCATCAAACCGTATAACTTATCATGGGCTGAGATTACCACCTTAGCACCAAAAGGTATCGTACTATCGGGCGGACCTGACTCTGTAAATGTGGTCAATGCGCCGAGTATAGACAAGCGGATTTTTGAGCTTCACGTTCCAATTCTAGGGATTTGCTACGGTCTGCAACTTATGACCAAACTCTTAGGCGGAAAAGTGGAAGCATCAAGTGCCCGGGAGTATGGATTAGCGAAGCTTCAAACAAAAAACAGCAGTCTATTACTAGAAAAAAAACATGATGGTTCAAAAGTGTGGATGAGCCACGGCGACCATGTGGCAAAATGCCCGCCGGGGTTTAGGGTTACCGCCATGAGCGGGCAAACAATTTGTTCAATAGAAGACCCCCAGAAGTTATTATTTGGTTTACAGTTCCACCCTGAAGTCAGTCATACCAAATATGGCCGCGAAGTATTGCAGCATTTTTTGCTGAAGACCTGTAAATTTCGCGGTGATTGGACACCAGCGTCTTTTATTCATGAAAAACTGCAGCAAATCAAAGAAACAGTGGGTGATAAGAATGTAGTTTGTGCGCTATCAGGCGGGGTGGATTCTTCGGTGGCGGCGACACTGGTAGAGCGGGCAATAGGCGCACAACAAACCTGCGTATTCGTAGATACGGGTTTATTACGGCAAGGTGAATATGAGGAGGTGCTTGCTGGTTATAAGAAAATTGGCTTACATGTGCGACCAGTGCGAGCAAGGCTACGCTTTTTGAAGGCTTTGCATGGTGTGAGCGACCCCGAAAAAAAGCGGAAAATTATCGGGAGGGAGTTTATCCGGATATTTGATGAAGAGGCACACAAAATTAAAAATGTGCAGTTTCTGGTGCAAGGTACGCTCTATCCAGATGTGATCGAATCGGTGTCCGTGGGCGGGCCATCAGTTACTATCAAGTCGCATCACAATGTTGGCGGCTTACCAAAAAAGATGAAACTCAAGCTTATTGAGCCACTCAGGGAATTATTTAAGGATGAAGTACGCGCAGTTGGGCGCGAGCTGGGCTTGGCGGAATCTATTACAAACCGTCAACCATATCCAGGCCCGGGCTTGGCGGTAAGAATTTTGGGTGAGGTTACGCCAAAGTCTCTACAACTGGTGAAGTCTGCTGATGAAATCGTGAGGCAAGAGATAGACAAAAGCTTCGTGCGCCCCGACTTGTGGCAATTTTTTGCCGTGTTATTGCCAGTTCAAGCGGTAGGAGTAATGGGTGATAGTCGAACCTATGAACAGGTAATTGTAGTACGTGCTGTTGAATCAAGTGACGGTATGACGGCAGATTGGGCAAAATTGCCGCATGATCTGCTCGAAAAAATGTCCAGTCGCATTATCCGGGAGGTACGTGGAATTAACCGTGTCGTTTATGACGTTACCTCAAAACCGCCTGGCACTATTGAATGGGAGTAGTTAGAAAGATTGTTTCACGGGCTTACTCAGATTTATGTAAAGTATGATGCCAATATTTATCACTAGAAAGACAATGCCCCACAGTAAACCACGTAGGGCAATATCATGATCGGCGATGACCATTTTACCCATGAACATAGCAGCGTAAATGATTGTGTAGACAGCTTGGACTCCGGCGGTGACATAGAGCAGGATACGTCCAACTTTGCTTGCAAACAGTACGCAGGCCGCTACGCCTAATCTCAACAAGCCAAAGAGTAGTGAAGCGATAGAGATAGTATGGTAAAACCTGCTGAGGTCGGTGTTACTATCCAAAAATTCTGACCCGATTTCGTTGAGGTTACCCATAAGACGGAATATGTGGATTGAATGCCAAATGTTGCCAATTGCGATGCCTAAAAACAAAAAAGCAATAAGCCACTTAAATAAAGGTTTACCAAGAATGGGGGTCAAAAGGGGTTGCGAGGCACTTGCCGGTACCGCAGGAACGGCTGTTAGAGTAGTGGTAGGCTGCATTGCTACTGGTGGTGCTAGGGGTTGGATTGGCTGCGGGGGTTGTGGAGAACCATAAGCTGGTGAGGTAGGAGGCAGAGCAGCAGGAGGTGCAGAATAGGCAGGGTTTACAGGACCTGTATTTGGAGGCACAGGATTTGGTGATACCGGTGGCGAAGTTGGCTGCGCGACTGGTTGCCCGGTAACAGGATCAATCTGAGGCATTTGCGATGGATTATTGTCCATTTTCTCGTTTATTCCTTTCCACTGATAGTAAAGCAAAAGCGTTTTGTGTTCAAACGGCGTATACTGAACCACGTATATGGCTGGATACAAAGGTCACATCGCGGGAGCGACAGTCGCAGGCGGTCTGTATGTCGGATTACTGGCATTTATTCCTGCCACGGTAATGCTGACGTCATCAAGTGGCTTACTTAGTGATTGGCAATTCCTGGCTGTTTTGTTTGTGGTGGCTATATTATTTGGCTTATGGCCCGATGTTGATACCAATTCAGCCGGCCAGAATATATTCTTCGGATTAGCATTTATAGTCGATATTCTGTTGCTTCTAACAGGAAGATTTGAGGCTGCGGCATATCTAGGCTTATTAGCCATGACACCGATCATCGGCAAGCATCGTGGTTGGACACATAGTATTGTGGCGATGGTACTTGTGCCCTTGCCTATACTTATTCTGCCATACCTCTATGACCAATCTAAACTGCAAATAGGAATGATGTTTTATGGAGCAGCCGTGGCGGGATACTTTAGCCATTTGTTCTTAGATGGGCGTATTTGGCACAAGTTCCGTATAAAAACTTAGGTAAAGACTTGCGTGTACTCTTGTGGAAACCAAGCATAACCAGTTACACTACACAGTAATGGATGTGACTGATCGCGCACCGAATGTGCCATTAGCTGATTTCAAGCGTACAAAAATCATTGCCACCGTGGGGCCAGCTACCAATAGTTATGAAGCGATTTTTTCTTTGATCAAGGAAGGGGCAAATGGCCTAAGATTGAATTTCAGCCATGGGACTAATGAAGAACGTAAGCAGCAAATTGCCTGGATACAGAAAGCAAGTCGTGAATATGGTAAGCCAGTTGCAATCGTTCAGGATCTGCAAGGACCAAAAATCCGTTTGGGTGATTTTGAAGGTATTGTCAATGTGACGAAGGGGCAGTCGTTAACATTTCAGTACAATACCGATCGAGACAGGACTGGACACATTCCTACGCAGTATGATCTCAGTAAAAAGATGAAGCGCGGTGAACGCTTGCTGATTTATGATGGCAAAGTCCGTACCACTGTAACGTCGGTAATTGACGGGGTGGTGTATGCCCGTGCCGAGAATGATGGCATACTTATCAGCCGCAAAGGTATTAACCTGCCCGATACTGATTTAGGGGGGGATATCATCACACTTAAAGACCGTAAAGATATTACATTTGGTACTGAGCACGATGTAGACTATGTGGCACTGAGTTTTGTGCAGCGTCCGCATGATATTACAAAATTGCGTACCCTGCTCCGTTCGCTAGGCAGCGAGGCTCGGATAATTGCCAAGATTGAGACAAAAGCTGCCGTAGAAAATATCGAAGAAATTGTTCGAGAAGCCGATATGGTGATGGTAGCAAGGGGAGACTTGGCGATAGAGACGTTACCCGAATCAGTCCCAGTAGTACAGAGGCGGATTATTGGCTTGTGCAGCCAATACGCCAAGCCAACTATTGTGGCTACGCAGATGCTTGCCAGCATGACAGAAGCTTCAGAACCTACTCGAGCTGAAGTATCCGATATTGCCACGGCAGTAATTCTGGGAGTGGACGCCGTCATGCTGAGTGATGAAACCGCCGCTGGCAAATATCCGGTTCAAGCGGTAAAAATGATGAAGCAAATTATTCGTTACACTGAAGCTAACAACCCGTTGCAGGTTACCTACAATACTACCGTTCAGAACAACAGCAAGCAGGCGTCAATTTCAGCAGCGGTCATTAGCTTGGCCGAAAATGTTCACGCCAAAGCCATCGTAGCTGAGACGAAGTCAGGTGCAACGGCACTACAAATAGCTGCCCACCGACCCTTTATCCCCATCATTGCCGTTACCTCCGATCACCACACGGCACGTCAACTAGCTCTTGTGTACGGTACCAAAAGTTATGTACGCCCAGTTGACCAAAAAGCTGCCATTAAGCTCACTAACTGGTTGCATCAGACAAAGTTATTGCATAAAGGTGACGTGGTAGTAACTGCGTCGGGCCAATATCCCGGGGTAGTGGGAACCACCGATACGATTAAAGTACGCGTACTCTAAATCAACATATCTATGGGTTTTACAAAGAAAACACTAAAAAATATTGACCTGAAAGGCAAAACGGTACTGCTCAGGGCTGATTATAACGTGCCTATAGATGAAAATGGCAAAATAACGGACGACTATCGTATAAGCCAGTCGCTTCCTACTATCCACCATTTGCGAGAGCAGGGGTGCAAAATAGTGATTTGTTCGCACTTAGGCCGTCCCAGCGGCCCGGATGATAAACGTTGTAGCTTGAGGGCAGTTGCCCAGAGACTACAGGTGTTGTTGGGCCGTCCAGTTGGTTTTGTGAGCGATTGTGTGGGCGTAGAAGCCGAGAAAGCGGCTCGCGCGCTTAAGCCTGGCCAGGTGCTGTTGCTCGAAAACTTGCGCTTTCACCCTGAAGAAGAAAAGAACGACACAGGTTTTGCCAAAAAACTGGCAAGTCTGGCGGAAGTCTTTGTGGAGGATGCGTTCGGGGTCGTACACCGTGCTCATGCCTCAACGGCTGCCGTCACTCATTATTTACCAGCTGTTGCAGGACTTTTACTCGAAAAAGAAGTTCGTACGATCACTGATGCCATGGAAAACCCCAGGCGCCCGCTGATGACTATCGTAGGTGGAGCAAAAATCTCAGATAAAATTGAAGTGTTAAGGAAGTTTATTACCATTGCTGACGTTGTCGTTGTAGGTGGTGCAATGGCAGATACTTTTTTGAAAGCAGAGGGAATCGAGATAGGGAGCAGCCTTGCTGAACCAGAGCATATACCCACAGCTAAAGAAATAATGAAAGCGGCCAAAGAAAAATCGAAGAGCCAGCATTTTGTGTTCTATTTGCCACAAGACGGGGTGGTGGCGAGCAAGGTGGATAAGTCGGCTCCCACCCGGATAGTTGACTGGAGCGCACATGTGATTGCTGATGTTGAAAATTACCCCAAACGTCCGCCACGCCGAGCGTATCACATTGGTAAAGACGAGCGGATTTTGGATATCGGGCCTTTCTCTGGTTCATTTATTGCCGGCAGTATGCAGCTGGCTAATACGGTGCTATGGAATGGAGCCATGGGAGTCACTGAAGTGCCAAGTTTGCAAGATCCAGTAGGACCATTTGCTCACGGAACTGAGCTGGTGGTGCAAGCGATGCTGGGCCAGTTTGGGCATAAACCGTTTAGTGTGGTTGGCGGAGGTGACACAGTCGGCTATCTGGAGAGCCAAGGTCAAATAGAATACTTTGATCACGTTTCTACTGGTGGTGGCGCTAGCTTAGAGCTGATGGCAGGGAAAAAACTGCCTGGTGTCGAAGCGTTGAAAGACAAATAAAATATCTAAAAATAAAATGCTAATCGCAATACTGCTTATGGTAGACTAAGGAGTAAGAAAAGTAATTATCAGAAATGTCACGAACTCTTATTGTCGGCAACTGGAAGATGAACTTGAATGCGTCGCAGGCGAGCATGCTCGTACATCGTTTGCACGAGCGCATCAAGATTCACCGTGATATTGAAGTTGTGCTGGCACCTAGTGCACTGACGCTACAGCCGATGTCAATGCAAATAGACCGTCGGAAGTTCCGCTTAGCCGCCCAAAATGCATATCCGAAGGACGAGGGCGCTTACACTGGCGAAGTTTCGTTTACTATGCTGCAAGATTTAGTACACTATGCAATCATTGGTCACTCAGAACGACGACTATACTTCCGCGAAGACCTTGATTTAATCCGTGATAAAGTTGCGGCGGCAGTGAGAAATGACATTACGCCGATACTTTGCATAGGTGAAACCCAGATAGAACGGCGGGGGGGCGAGACAAAACAAGTTTTACATGATCAGCTTACAACTGCTCTTAGCAATCTCACCTCGGCTGATATTCAACGGCTTGTTATTGCTTATGAACCGGTGTGGGCAATTAGTACTTTTCAAGGTGAGTTGGCCAAACCAACTCAAGCCAAGGAAGCGATGGATTATATCCGTTTCCAGATCCGTGAATTGTATGGACCGAAGGCTGCCAAGTTAGTACGTGTACTCTACGGTGGTAGCGTAGACGATCAGATTGCACGCGGATACTTAGAAATTGAAGGTTGCGACGGCGTGCTCGTCGGTGGCGCCAGTCTGAATTACCATAAATTTAGCGGTATAGTCGAAGCTGCCTATCGTTTGCAGCAACAATCTAGTACTGGTGAGAGCAACAATGGCGAACGGCAAGGACGATAAAGTCTTCGATGTAGCCAATCCGGGCTCAGCGAGTGCCCATCCAAATGCACGGCCAGTAATCGTCCCACACAGGACGCTATTACGTGATCCTATGATGTCTAGCAAAAAGCTCACCGATGTATCAGTGCCTAAAGAAAAAAAAGAAGACGAGGAAAAACTGGAGAATACGGTTGCGAAGGATGTAAAACCTCCTGAGGCAGAAGACAAACCGTCTAAACCTGATGCAGAAGAGACTAAAAATGAACCAATAGAAGAAGAGAAACCGGCTGAAGCGGATGATTCCATCATTGAGTCATCACAGAAAGAAGAAGTTGATGAGGCAGAAAACAAAAAAACTGAAGATACAGCTGAGAAACAGCAGGACGAAAAATACGAGAAACTAGTAGAAGACAAAACATATTTTGTTCCTGTTGGGGCAGTCAAGCGCCGTCGTAATATCAGGGCAGCACTTATTGTTGCGTTATTCATCGTAGTAGTTGGTTTAGTGGCCGCTAACTTTTTAGCCGATGCTGGCATTATCCACTTGCCCGTTCAACCATTTACGGACGTCATAAAGAATTAGTAAAAGAGCTATAGCGATCAAGACACCCTAAATTGATACAATAGTTTGGTGGTATCACAAGATGACTTGTTTGTTGGGTTAAATCCGGAGCAAAAGCGGGCGGTTGAAACGACTGAGGGGCCGTTGTTGATTCAGGCCGGTGCAGGGAGTGGGAAGACCAAGACGCTTACCCATCGCATTGCGTACTTAATTGCCAGCAAAAAAGCCTCACCCTACAATATTTTGGCCGTGACGTTCACTAATAAAGCGGCTCGGGAGCTCCGCGAACGGGTAGCAAAGCTTATGGGGGCGCATGCCGAAGACAGAGCATTTCTACCTTACGCGGGCACTTTTCATTCCATTTGCGTACGAATCTTAAGGCAAGACGGCGAGCAAGTCGGTATTCCGCGCAGTTTTGTGATATTTGATGAAACAGATCGTTTGAACGCGGTTAAGCAAGCTAGCAAAGAGCTGATGATAGATGAAAAAGCCTTTCCTCCACGTGTGATTGCTAACTTGATTAGTAGCGCCAAGAACGAGTTGATGCGACCCGAACAATATGCTCACGCTGATTCGTCCCCCGCTGGCCGCATTGCTGGACAAGTATTTCCTTTGTATGAGCGAATTCTACACCAGGCATCGGCCCTTGATTTTGATGATCTCATTGGCCGTACGGTGAGTATGTTACAAACCCAACCGCCAATCCGTGATAAGTGGCAGCAACAGTTCAAGTACATACTCATTGATGAGTATCAGGACACGAACGCGGCCCAGTATAAGTTAGTGAAGCTCCTGACCAATGCCAAGCATAACGTAGCGGTGGTAGGTGACGATTGGCAGAGCGTCTATAGCTGGCGCGGTGCAGATTTTCGTAACATATTGAACTTTGAGAAAGATTATCCGAACTGCACGGTCATTAAACTTGAACAAAATTACCGTAGCACTAAGCCAATTTTAGATGCAGCCCACCTTATTATTGCGAAAAATGTACAGCGGTCAGATAAGAAATTATGGACTGCCAAAGACGGCGGTCTGCCAGTGCAGGTGTTACCGGCATCTAATGAACGTGCTGAGGGTGAGATGATAGTGCGCCGCATAAAAACTGCAGTGGAGATGGGCTTAAGACGATACGCAGATTTTGCAGTGTTATATCGCACCAATGCCCAGAGCCGTTCAATTGAAGAGACGTTTGTGCACTATGGCTTGCCATATAGAATTGTTGGCGGCCAACGGTTTTATGACCGCAAAGAAATAAAAGACATTATCGCGTACTTACGACTTATATATCAGCCAGAGGATCGGATTAGCTTTGAGCGGATTGTGAACGTACCGACTCGCGGAATTGGTGCAAAATCACTCCAAAACTTCTGGGACTGGCGGCAGCAGGAAAGCATGACGTTAGCAACAGCTCTGAAACGAGCTGATGAATGTACCACGCTAACTCCAAAGGCTAAATCCGCTTTCCGCGAGCTCGATGAAACGCTTGCAAGGCTTCGAGAGCTCAATGATGAGACTACTGTTTCTGGCTTGATTGATACGCTTATCAGACGCCTGGATTATATAAAGTATTTGGATGATGGCACATTGCAGGGTGAATCGCGTCAAGAGAATGTCCGTGAACTTATTAGTGTGGCACAGGAATATCAGAATGAGGGGCTGGATGGTTTTCTGGAAGAAGTAGCGCTGGTGAGTGATGTGGACAGAGCTGATTTTGGCAGTAACGCCGTAACACTAATGACTTTACATGCAGCCAAAGGATTAGAATTCCCCGCGGTATTTATCATTGGCATGGAAGAAACGGTCTTTCCTCATTCCCGTGCGCTATATGACCAGTCGGAGATGGAAGAGGAACGGCGACTGTGCTACGTTGGGATGACACGTGCGAAAGAGGAGCTCTATCTTATCCATGCGAATGCTCGCTTACTGTATGGTGGCGTGCATCATAATCCTCCGAGCAGGTTCTTAAGTGAAATTGAAGCTGAGACGGCCAGTGGATTTTATGGCGGGGAGGATAGATCAGCCCAGATGCCACAAGATTCTAGTGAGCCACAGTACGTACCAGAATTGAATGAGGGTGATGCAGTTCGCCATAAATTGTTTGGCCAGGGAACCGTTATGGAACTAAGCGGTGATACTGCTGTTGTGTACTTTAAAGGCAAAGGGGCGAAGAAACTCAACATTGCTTTTGCGCCTATCGAAAAATGTTAATACCTTACTCCCTCTAGACGAAAACAACCTATTTGGTAGACTAGTAAGTGGCTATCATTCATTTGTAGCCACTTTTTTTGACATCTATGCATAGATTTAAGAAATTGAGCAGGCGGTATGCAGTTTCGCAACACCGTCACCGGACGAAACGGGCCAGCAGACTGCGGCACCATCCATTAGTGGTGCCGGTGGTGACTTTGTTGGTGTTGTTTGGTGTGAGTGTAATACTCTTTGTTGGTTTTGGGAGCAAGAATTATAGCCCTTCGGATGCGCGAACGGTAATAGTGAACTATGACAATAAGGTGCAAACGGTACCAACCAGGGCAGCAAATGTCGGTGAGCTCCTCAAAAGACTGAATATTAGCGTCCAAGAGGGCGACCGGGTAGAGCCTGCACTTACCGAGCCAATTGTCGAGGACAATTTCCGGATTAATGTTTACCGGGCTCGACCTGTTACCATCATTGATGGCAGCAAAAAGACCTACGCCTATAATGCTGGCCCAACTCCAGTCAGAAAGGTTTCTGAGGCAGGTGTGACTGTTTATCCAGAGGATAAACTTACAGTGGTGCCCGCCGATAATGTGCTAGAAGAGGGGATCGGCGAGAAGGTGGTGATTGATCGAGCCACCCCCGCGAACCTTAATCTGTACGGAACACTTACTGCAGTAAGGACAAGGGCGAAAACTGTTGGCGATTTGCTGAAAGAGAAAAACGTCAAAGTTGGCAGCCAAGATGTAGTCGTACCGGCAGCTGAAACTCCGTTGGCTCCAAATGCACAAGTATTCGTTGCCAGGGTAGGGACACAGATTGCCACGACGGAAGAAGCCATTCCGGCTCCTACCGAGACAGTTCAGGATGACAGCCTGTCATTTGGTACTACTGTCGTGCGGCAAGAAGGAAGTCCTGGCAAGAAGCTAATAACATATCAGCTGGATATACAGAACGGCCAGGAGGTTAAGCGGACGAAGATTCAAGAAGTTACTGTCGCAGAACCAGTCAAAAAGATCGTTGCCCGCGGTCGGGCGGTGGCTATCCCAGAAGACAAAACTTCATTGATGGTCGCAGCAGGTATCTCATCTTCTGATTATGCCTATGTAAACTATATAGTCAGCCGTGAATCTGGCTGGTGTCATACGAAGTGGCAAGGACAAGCTGGCTATTGCCCGGCTTACTATGAAGAACGCTATTCACCGAGCAGTTTACGTGGTTACGGATTATGCCAGTCCACACCGGCAATCAAGATGGCAAGCCAGGGTAGTGATTGGGCAACCAATCCAGTTACTCAGCTCAAATGGTGCTCCTGGTATGCGAACACCCGACACGGTGGTTGGGCTGGAGCGTATAATTACTGGCTGGCAAACCATAACTGGTAAGTTATGAAACCACAAACGGGCAGTTTAAATCTATTGGAATTGTCATAATGGATCAGCCACAAGCCAAGAAACGGCTAGGTCAACATTGGTTAGAGGATCAGCAAGTTTTGGCAGCTATTTGCGATTCAGCCGAAATAGCTGATAGTGACACAGTGCTGGAAATCGGACCGGGCCAGGGGACGCTGACGCGTCACTTGCTTCGGCGCGCACAGAAAGTCATTGCCATAGAACTGGATGAGGTGCTGGCAGCAAAAATGAAAGCACAAGAAAGGGCAGGCAACCTTGAGGTAATTACTGGCAATATATTGCAGTTTGACCTCACTTCCCTACCGGCTGGCTACAAAGTTGTGGCGAATATCCCCTATTATCTGACGAGTAACTTGCTTCGTTTGCTGTCGGAATCTCCAAACCCACCTTCTCTTGCGGTGTTGTTGGTACAAAAAGAAGTTGCTGAACGTGCAGCCGCTTTAAGTGGTGATATGTCGTTGTTGTCGGTCAGTGTGCAAATATACTTTGAGGTAAGCGCGGGGCAAGTGGTACCGAAAGAACGTTTTACTCCTCCTCCTAAGGTAGGTTCACAGGTTTTAATATTGAGGCGACGAGGGATGCCATTATTCCCTGACCTGGACGAAAAGTTGTTTTTCCGTATTGTCAAAGCTGGGTTTAGTCAACGCCGTAAAAAATTGCGCAGTAGTTTAAGTGGTGGTTTGCATTTGCCAATCAAGACAGTTGAAAAAGACTTGGCCAGCGCCGGTCTTTCTCCACATGCGAGACCTCAAGAACTTTCGCTTGAGCAGTGGCACCAGTTGTATTTGTGCATGAAAGATGCGCGCCTGGACAGCTAATACTAAAACCACAAACAGGGAATTGGGAATGGTAGATACTTGATATGTTAAGTATTGGCCGCTACACTAAAAGGTGTTGAAAACGCTCCGACCCACTAATACCATCGGTTATCTTATCAATCACCTGGCTTTTGTGTTTAGCAAACAGTCAGACCAGGTCTTGCAAGAACGACTCGGTGTCGGCTTCTCTCAGTTGAAGATTTTAATGATACTGCGATGGCGTCCCCATATTCAACAGCGCGAGATTGCCGATAGTCTGGGGCAAACCGAGGCCAGCATTAGCCGCCAGATTAAACTCCTTCACGAAAAAGGCTTACTTCGCACTCAGGTAAATCCGCGGAACCGACGGGAGCATATTACGACCCTTACCAGTAAAGGTGATCGTTTTACCGAAGAGGCATTACGCGTTCTAGACGAGTACCATGCTCCGGTTTTTAAATCGCTGAGCGCCAAAGAGCGCCAAAAGTTGCTCGAAATACTTACAAGTTTGCATCAATCAGCTTGTGTTTCTACTCACGCTGGCTCCTGCAATCGTTTCTTCTCTTCTTCCCAGGAATGAAGGGTGCGCGTATTTGTTTTTCAACACGATTATGGTATAATCTATTTATGGGGCTGAATTTTAAGCTCGACGCCAGTTCTTTATCGGTTAGATCAGCAGGTCGCTTGTCAGCGTTATAGGCAACTACAAGTAGATGCAAAAACATCACTTCGCGAACGTCTCGCTGCTTTGAATCCGTTCAATCAGTTGGCGTTTGCAACAGCTGTAGCCTAGGTTGCTATAGCCATGCGCTGTGTGACATCAGATAACGCAAGTGCGTGCCATATCTTCTGGTTGCGTAAGTCCTGCTGTCCATAGGATTTATTAAGTTTTTTGGACTTTGGAAGCCAGCTTTTTGGCCGTTTACCGGCTGGTTCCCAAGATATTTCAAACGGCCTATGCCTGTAGACGACTAACTAGATAAACTAGCGGACGCGGGGGCAGTACCCGCCAGCTCCACCATAAGAGCACTAGAAGAATCATCTAGTGCTTTTTTGTTTGTTCCCAATCTGTAAATACTGCTCAAGTTGGGGGTGTGAACTTTTGCAGAGTTATCGGCATAAATTTTCCCGTTAAACAAAATTTGTTCACCCCTCTTGCGGTTCTCCCAGCTTAACTCCCACCAGTTGTTCTTGAGGTTTTCGGCAAAACCCATCGCAAATTTAATAAAGTCCTCGCTTTCCAGCTCTATATCACGAGTTGCGATAATATCTGCCCTTATCTGCCTTAGTTCCTTGTCGTAATCATCCAGCAACAGCTTGAGGGCGTTCTTTGCGCCACCTTCTTGCTCCAGAGTGTAGGCTGCCGCTGCTTCCTTGATTTTCTGCTCCAGCGCGGCTTTGCTAGATTCCAGCACCAGCAGACGCTGTGCAACCGAACCACGCTGTCGTTTCCATACACGCACCAAGGCTGCTCTAAAGTCCTTGTCGCTAGGCAGTAACTCTAGATTATTCAGGTGTTCGGTTGTGCTGTCGTGAATTTTTCCTCTTGAAATTTCTTTTTTGCAATCCCTGCACCTATATACTGGCAGCTTATTTCTAGGCTTACCGTTGGGGCGTTTACCCCGATTTTTATAAAAGCCGGTAAACTTCTCGTATTTCCCAATATCCATACACTCGTGATGACGTAGCAGGTTACCAACCGGAAATTCAGGATTATGCTGCTGCCTAATGCGAGGGTTTCGCTTAGTAACGATGCCTACCAGTAGTTCGTGCTCCCGTTCTGATAGCATACGCTGATGAAGGCCGTTTACACCCTTTACTCCACTAAGCGGACCTTCTTTTTTGATGTCAATAATACCGCAATAGTACCTATCTACAATGAACTCAATGTAGTGGTTAACGTCTAGCTTCTTGCCACCTATAGTGCGATAGCCATTATCGTTCATCCAGCGTATTGCCTGGGGTATTGTGTACTGGTCAAAAATAATGAGACGGCTGCCTTTTTGCAGCAAAGAAAAACGTGGTTCATCGGGTACGTGCAGACCAGGTGTTTCTGACTTCTTATAGCCTGCGTGTGGGTGTGAAAGGTAGTAGCCCTCACTGTACCTAGCTATCATTTTTGCAATAGTCGTTTCTGCTCGTTCTTTATTTTCTTTCTCGGTATTGAACCCTTCAATGATTAGTAAAAGCTGTGAAATCTGGTCATCACTATTAAGATGTCGCTGTGAAGAGTCGCAGAATATGACCTTAACGCCTAGTGCTTCCAGTTCAAAAATGTAAGCCATCATCATCTTCCATTCACGCATCAAGCGGCTAACACGATCAACTAGCAAGTACTTAATTTTGCGATTTTTCTTGCAAGCGTCTTTTATCTCAACTAAATCACGACGTCTGATATTTACTCCAGCCTTACTGGACTGCGTAATGCTCCAGATGTTTACAATTTCCAAGTCCATCTCCTTAGCCGTATTACGAACGCTCTGTTCCTGGGCTTCTAGGCTATGACCTGATGTCTGTCCTGCGGAAGAAATACGGCATAGTGCTATAGCTTGGTCTTTCATAGCACCACCTCAAAGTCATAAACGACAGTCAAAGGGAACGGCTCGGCGAAGACGTAATTTGACTGTCGTCTATATATTTGAGTTGTAGTGATAAATTGCACGCCGAGCTCCCCCTGAACCAACTTTACTTAATCTGACTGCATAGCCGTTTCTTCTTCGTAAATGCCATAAAGCCAAAGGCAATACTCCTCAAGGTCTGCCTCGGTATATTCTTTCTTGTTGCTGCCGTTTGTTCCCATATTTCCTCGCCAAGCTGGACGCCGGTGCGGGAAATAAAAAAGTCGCTATGACAGAATTATTCCCCGTATCGGGAATCCAAAACTGTCTTAGCGACATTGATTTTATGTTGATTACTAAAGTGCTACCTTTATTATACGCCAACTGTTTCATACAGAAATTCCTTATGGTTTAATCCTTGTAATTTATATGCACCACTGACGCTCCTAGTTGCACCAAATCAGGTGTTAAATCTTGGTAACGATGACATTTGCGAAAATCGCCCTCAGAGCACATCAACACAATGCTCTCGTATTTTGCACGCTCGTATAGCCATTCCAAGGTCTTGTGGTAATCAACATTGACGCCCAAACCGCCCAAGTTTGAACCCCGCCAGTCATAATTGATATCAAAATCAGCAAGCCTTTGTTGTAACTGTTCACGATTGAACTGAGGACACCAGCGAGAATAGGGGTTACTACGCACATCTACGAGCCGTTCAATGCCGTTAGCCAATAGCTTTTCAATCAATCGTTCGGTACTTACATTGCTATGCCCAATTGTGTAAATAACCCTATTATTGCTAGTTCGTGTAATGTTATTTATCGGAAGTTGGCTCATAATTTGATATCCTCAAAGGTCTGATAATAGCGAGGCAAATCAGCTTCACTCTGCACATCATCAAAGTAGATTTGCAGTGTACTGATACTGCTATGTCGTGTGTAGCGTGCTACTTGTAACAAGTCGCCCTGGTAAGCTCTTATCAGCTTGGTGGCGTAATAGTGCCGTAAGCCGTGAACCGATTTCTCAATGCCCAGTTCCGCAAAACAATCTTTAACTATCTGCTGGAGGCTACGAGTAGTTAGCCGTTGCCGTAGACTGTTATTGCTGTTACTCACGAACAATGCACCGTCAGCTATCTGATTGGTAGCTAGGTATTCTCGCAAAGCCCGTACTGTTACAGGGTGTAAGCTGACTGGTTCTTTATCATCACGACCCTTGCCTTGAATGAAAGCGGTCTTACGGACTAAATGCAGGTCGCTAACGTTCAAACGGACAACTTCTATCTGTCGCAAGCCTTGTAGGGCTAGCAGGGCGATAAGAGCCTTGAGGCGTGTGTTCAGCGGGGTACTTGGTAGCTGTTGTAGGTATACAGCCACTTTTGTAACATCTGCTTCCGTCAGACCGTCTTTTTTGTGCTTACGTGATTGGCTGAATGATTTAATGTTCTGGGTAATATCAACAGGCAATAAACCTTGTCGGTTCAACTCTTTCAAAAATATACGGGCTGTTACGAGGTACTTGTTCTTTGTTGAAACTGATATGTCGGTACGGTCAGAGAGAAATCGCTTAAATGCGAGGAAGCTACTGTGATCTAAACCCCGCTCTCGTATGAAAGCCAAGAATAGTCCAATACGAGCCTTGTAGTCGTAACGAGTGCTCTCAGAAACGTCCAGTAAATCAAAGAATGAGATAGCTTGGCGTGCAAAGTGCTGTGATAAGGGTGCTTTGAAAACAGCCAGTTGCTGACTTTGCATTACGGATTTCGCCTCGCCTTTAGTAAATAGTTATGTCTTAATTATAGCAAATTACCCCTGTTAGTACAGGTTTTTTAGCTTTAGAAAGCCTTAATGCTTTTCGTGTTCCTCGTGAGTAGTACAGTCTTCAAGTTCAACCTCAATCGTGGCGTGTTGGATGTCATAATCTTTGCGTAGTTTGGCTTTTACTACTTCAACAATGTTACGACTTTCTTTCAGCTCAGTTTCGTCAATAGCAATGTGGCAACTCAAGGCGTTATAGCCAGAGCGGATAGCCCAAACGTGCATATCATCAACAGATAACACTTTCTCTGTGTCGGTAATTGCTTGCGTTATGGCGGTAACATCTAAATCCTTTGGCGTACCTTCAAGCAGTATCTGTACAGCTTCACGGAGTATCTTGAGTGTGTTGTAAACCAGCAAGGCAGCAATAACTAAACCTACCGCACTATCTACCCAAGTTATGCCTGTCAGCCAGATAACTAGACCAGCGACAACCGCACCGAGCGAAGATAGTGCATCAAAGCTCATATCTATAAAAGCACTTCGCATATTCAGGTCTTTACGGTTTTTAGACAAAACAATAGCAATAGAACCATTAACAAGTATGCCTACAAAAGCAACGATAGCCACTACACCACCCTCTACTGGATGTGGATTGCCAAGTCGTTGAACAGCTTCAATAACGATGAAGGCTGCAACAGCGAGCATCACACTGGCATTTAGCAAGGCTGCAAGGATAGTCGCACGTCCATAACCGAAGGTTTTACTATCGTTTGCTTCACGTCTCGCCAGACGGTTAGCAGCGAATGATACTGAAAGTGTAAAGGTATCAGTTAAGTTATGTGCAGCGTCTGCAATTAGAGCAAGGCTTCCAGTCAGAATACCGAATATAAACTCAACGATGGTAAATGCGGTATTGAGAACAAGACCGAACTTTATCGCTCCGTCATTGTTATCTTTTGTATCGTGTGAGTGTGCCATTGTATAAATTGTAACAGTCCTGGTTTCAATATGATTGCGATGTTAATCGGTTCATTCTAAGCAACTGTGCATTAATAGCTACAATTACGGTAGACAGCGACATTAAGGCAGCTCCAACGGCTGGCGACAGAAGGATACTCGAACCATAAAGTACGCCTGCCGCAAGCGGAATAGCTACCACATTGTATCCAGTAGCCCACGCTAGGTTCTGAGCCATCTTGCGATAGGTAGCTTTTGACAAGTGAATAACCTTTATCACATCTCTCGGGTCGCTCTTAACTAAGATGATATCAGCAGATTTAATGGCAACATCCGTACCAGCCCCGATAGCCATACCAATATCAGCGGTTGTTAGTGCAGGAGCATCATTTATACCATCGCCGACAAAAGCGACTTTGTTGCCACTTTTCTGTAATTCCTTGACTTTATTAGCCTTGTCCTCTGGTCGCACCTCAGCAAAATACTGATCTAAACCAAGTTGCTTTGCAACATAAGCCGCTACGTCTTGGCTATCGCCAGTAACCATAGCGGTCTTTATACCCTCAGCTTTGAGTGCTACAATCGTTTGTTTTGACTGTTCACGAACTACATCTGCTAGTGCAATCGACCCAACAACCGTCTTGCCGTCCTTAACCAGATACACCTCGGTCTTGCCGTCTTTGGCAGCCTGCTTTGCATACTGCTCTATATCTTTCGGTACTTTAAGATTGTTTTCCCTAATATAGCGGTAACTTGCAGCCACAAAGTTATCGTGTCCGTGCAGCCTGCCCTTTACACCCAAGCCAGGCAGGGCAGCAAAACCTTCAACTTTATCCAAGTGAACGTGCTTGTTTTGAGCCTCGCTCACAATACCTTTGCCTACAATATGTTCGCTGTTCTGCTCAAGGCTTGCAGTGAGGTGCAAAATGTCTTCTTTGGTGTAGCCTCTAGTTGCCCAAATATCCGTTACGCCGTGTTCGCCTTTCGTGAGTGTACCCGTCTTATCAAAGAGTACCCAGTCCAGCTTTCGTGCCGCTTCCAGTGCCAAGCGCTTACGAACCAGTAAACCGTTACGAGCGGACAAGGCGGTAGATATTGAAACTACCAGTGGTACTGCCAGACCAAGTGCGTGAGGACAAGCGATAATCAATACGGTTACCGAGCGTTCCAGTGCAAAGGTTGCGTCTTTTGCAACCAGCCAGTAGATAAAGGTAACTAAGGCTGTTGCTATGGCAATGATAGTCAGAGCAAAAGCGGCTTTATCAGCCAGCACCTGCACGTTAGACTTTGAGCCTTGAGCCTCAGCAACTAAACGCATAATGCCAGCTAGTGCCGTGTCTTCACCCAGCTTTGTTACTTGTACTGTCAGAGAGCCGTCTTGATTTACTGTACCCGCAACAACCTCATCATCTACGGACTTACTCGTTGGCTTACTTTCGCCCGTAATGGCAGCTTCGTTTACAGATGAACTGCCCTCAGTTATTACCCCGTCAACAGGTAGACTACCGCCAGGACGTATCAATACTAGGTCGCCAACTTTTAGCTCGCTAACCAAGACTTGTTTTGGCTTGCCATTTACCAGCTTTTCGGCTTTATCAGGCAGGAGCTTAGATATTGCATCAAGGGCATTTTCGGCTTTTGCAATAGATGCCATTTCCAGCCAATGCCCTAGTAGCATAATGGTTACTAAGGTTGCCAATTCCCAAAAGAAACCCTCGCCAGAAAGCCAGAACAGGGTCGCTACGCTATACAAATAAGCCGTGATAATTGCCAGGCTGATAAGCATCATCATACCTGGCAATTTGGCTTTTAATTCGCCCCACGCACCCTTAATAAACACCAGACCACCATAGAAAAAGATGATGGTACTAAACACGAACGGCACATACTGCGAGCCTGGAAAAGCAGGCGGTGTAAAGTTCAGCCACTGCTGTATCATCTCGCTATATACGAGTACGGGTATAGTCAAAATTAGCGACAACCAGAACTTGTCCTTGAACATAGCTACCGAATGACCAGCGTGTTTGTCGTGTTCTTGGTGTTCGCTATCTTGGTGTGCGTGATGCGAGTGTTCCATAGTTTTCTAGTACCCCCAGTCTTTTTGCCACTGTTTCATCTGAGCAATTTCTTTGCTCTGAGCGTCAACAATGGCTTTTGTAAGCGTTTTTACTTCCTGGTGTTGGGCATTTGTCTGCCCAGAGTAAGCCATATTGATAGCTGACTGATGGTGTTCAATCATTGAGGATAAAAACGCCTTATCAAACGCATCGCCTGATAGACCCTTGAGCTTGTCGGTCATACCAGCCATATCGTTCATCATCCCCATTGATGAGTGGTCCTCCATCATTGAACCGCTGCTTGCAGGGTAGCTCCACGCCGTCTGCCAGCTTTGCATATCGCCAATCTCTTTGGTTTGAGCCGATACGATGTTATTTGCCATATCCCTTAGCTCCTGGTGCTTGGCACTGGTCAACGCAAGGTTCGCCATATCAACCGCCCCTTGATGGTGGGCAATCATATTGGCAAGGAACATCCTGTCGTAGTCTTCACCTTTTAACTCACTGTACATCTTATATTCGGACGAGTTTTTATCTACCGAGCCAGCAGCAGACTGCTGTGATGAGTTATTGCTCATCATATTGTTGTTGTCCATCATTCCGCTATCGTTGTTTTTGCTAATAGCGTAAATACTTACGCCAGCAATAGCTACAACGGCAACTATAGCGACGATGATTATATTGTTCTTCTTCATAGGTTCTCCAAAATTACGTTAGAAAGTGCTTGTCAGTACAAGCAAATCCTACGTTCTGAAAACACCGTAGAGTATGTAGATTGGTATTTTTGGCGGCGGTTTTGTTTCGGCAGCGTAGAGCCGTTGCGAAACAGATTTTTCATCTAGCTTTAGTGGCTGGTTCTGTACGTAGAACGGTACGGCTGGTTCAGTATCATTTTCTCTCTCATCATTATTGATGATGTTATCTTCTTTGTTTATAACTGCCGTGCGGCAAAGGGTAGCACAGGAAGTTGCATCGCTTGAGCTGTGGTTCATACCACTCATCTCGTGCGACATACTGCTCATAGCAGCCGAGTGTCCAGCGAAACTAACAGAGTTAAGCAATAAGACAACTAGCAAAACAAGTGTGTGTTTGATAGCTGCCACTAACTTCACAATTATTTACCCCTCACATTGCTTAACTCGTATAAGGACAGTAGCTCGGCAATAGCTTTTTCTTGTTCCTTTTCGGAACTTGAGCCGAGGTTTTCTTTGATATGTGTTCGCACGTGGTTTTCAAGTATTAGCTTATTGAGTGAGCCGATAGACTTTTGAATAGCCAGGCTCTGTGTAAGTATGTCCATACAGTAATCTTCGTTTTCAATCATCTTTTGTACGCCACGCATCTGACCCTCAAGTATCTTGGCTCGGTGCAACGCTCGTTGTTTTATGTTGCCAATCATACCTTAACAATATACCCCAGGGGGGTATTACGTCAAATCTCTATTTCTTTCCTGATAAAAAGAGAAGTACAATATTAGTACGGAATAACGGGAGGCGGAATACAATGGCGAAGCGAATTTTTATAGCGTTTGCAAAAGAGGATGAGCGAATACGTGATCTAATCAAAGGACAGAGTCTTCACGTTGATACCGAGTTTGAATATGTTGATATGTCCGTAAAAGAGCCTTACGACAGTGGGTGGAAAGACAGTGTGCGTACCCGTATTAGGGGCTCTGATGGCGTAATCGCCCTACTTAGCAAGAACTCGCCAGACGCCGAGGGCGAACTCTGGGAAATCGGATGTGCTATTGAAGAAGCCAAGCCACTGGTCGGGCTATACATCTACAAAGAAGACAAAACAACACCTACGATTATGAATGGTCAGAAGTGTATTACTTGGACGTGGGACGGACTAGCCGACTTCATCAACGGGCTTTAAATTTATGAGCGACAAGCTGGACATCTACAAGACAGCAGTAGAAATGGCAGACCGTGTATCAGCACGCCGTATGACTGCCAACGGCTTCTTTCTAACGCTCAACTCAACCCTCGTAACGCTGCTGGGATTTATGTACGGCAAACTAGCCGAAGATAAAAGAGCTGTACTGATTTTTATGTCAGCAGTCGGTATTGTCCTGGCCTTTACCTGGTTCTTCGCTATACGGTCTTACAAACGCCTAAACAAGGCAAAATACGCTGTTATTAACAAAATGGAAGAAGACTTGCCTTGCCAGATTTTCACAGATGAGTGGGAACTCCTCAAAGGTGCTAAAACTGACGAACCAAAGGGCTGGCGTAAACGCTGGATAACATTCAAGGACAGGTACACCGACCTTACCAACATTGAGGGTATTGTTCCGGTAGTCTTTGGCTTGATTTACGTTCTTGTGCTAGTCGGAGCACTCGGCGGGGTTATTATTAAGTAATGGCTGACGAAACCTATATACGAGACCTAGCGAACCAAATACGTAGCAAATTTAGCCCATCAGAGTTACCTGAAAAAGGCCTTGATGAGCTGTTCAACGCGTATGCCGTGCTGGCACTAAGCAAAGGCACGGCCGTTACCAACGAAGATGTCCACGACACGTGGTCTGCGTGGGCTACTAAGTTTGACCCTGATAATAAGTCCCTTGTGCCATTTAGTGATCTGCCAGCAGAAGTCCAACAATCAGACACACCCTTTACTCAGGCAATTCGCGATGTTGCCTCACGCTTACCTGAATAGAGCTTGCTGTCCATTTTTTGAAAGTACTCAATAACTTCCTGATTGATGGCTTCCATATCTTCACGGTGCTTATAATATCGCTTGCCAAATTGAGTAAGTGAACCGGCATACCAGAAACGGCGTTTTTGACTTTCGTATCTTGCCAGTTTTCGCTCCTTGACACTCATTCTACTCAACGGGTCTTTTCGGTACTGGCTATCATATTTCAGACCGAAGCAGTGTCTGCACGCTATGTTACCTCCGATTACGTACAGCTTTGAAACCCTTTTACCGCAATGACTACACAAGAACCAAGTCCTACGTCCGTACCGCTGCTTAGTGTTGCTTAATGAAAGATAAACAGTTTGATTGTACGGGTACGGTATATAAGCTCGTATCTGACCAAAATGACGGAAGGGGTCTTGCAGAAGACAGTCATACAAGTCAATTTCAGTTACATCACTAATTAGAGTTGCCATCTCTTACTCCTAAAACACTATTTTCTAAATCACGTGGGGATTGGGCCCGTGCACCACCCGCCTTACCACTAACAGCGAGTTCGGTAGTGTGTGGTGTATACCCTGAGGGGACTAGTGTATCTGTGAGGCGTTCTTTACGGTATTTATGCTCCAAGTAGTCGTCCCAGATTATATTTCGCCATCTCCGTATTTCTTCAAAGATGAGGGGTGCACTATTTTCAAGGTGGTCCACCAAAGAAAGTACCTCACTTGAAAAGTGGGGTCTTTTCTTTGGTAAAGTTTGTATGGTGGGGACTGCCCCGAGAGGGTGAGGATTGCCAGTGGCAATCTGCAAGAGAAATTTCAGACACCAACTTGTTGGTAGTATGTAAACTTCTGGACAAGTTGCGAAGCAACGTGTACCCGCCAGCTCCACCAGCTCATTCAATGCTTCAGCTTTCATGAAAAAGCTGGGGCTTTTTCATTTCCAGCTTACGTATTGAGCCTCGCTTTACCCCACGAAGAATCCTCTCTTCGTGGGGGGGTGCCTTTGTTATAATTTACTCATGTTCAGAGTAAGGCTAGGGATTTTGTTAATAATTCTGTCATGGCTGCCTTTTGCGCAATTACTTATCTTCATAGCTCACAATAATAATCAACTGACAGATCCAGCTTCGGCTCAGAAATTCAGGCTGGCAATATGGGGAGTGCAGATTATCATTGGATTGATAGGACTTTGGTTTGTGGGGGAAGTTGCGGTGAAAGCTGCGAAAGAAGAAGGCTGGAAGCGTACTCCTCATAAAATTTGGCATTTGTTCAAATCCGGAAGTTAATTAAGATATTGCTTCGAACTTTTGCGCCCGGCTCACTATAAGGAACCTTTCACTGAATGAAAGATTTTTTGTTCGAGGAATGGTGTATTAAAGTTTATGCTTAGCCGAAAACTTTGTTTTGCTTATGCTTGCATAGAGGTCTTGAAGTTTTACAATGTGGTTATTATGCCTGAAGGTGAGCTTACAATTGCACCGGAAGAACTTTCCGACGAATATCTTGAATCTTTTGTCTGGCAAGAAGGAGCCAACTGTGTCAATAAAGATCGTGATATCTTTTTTGCAGGGCAAGGTGAAAACGCTGCAGTTGCAGAGGCTAAAGCAGTATGTGCAGACTGTGATGTCAGGATGGTATGTCTTGAATATGCCGTCAGAAACCCTCAAACCCTTGGGATTTGGGGCCGCACGACTGCGCGCGAGCGTCGTGAGATAAGGAAGCAACGTGCTGAACTTGCCAAGCTAGCGATACAGCAAAGTGAGCTCAATTCTCTAGAGTCATAGAGAACATAAATACGCTTGTGCTACTATTGGACGTATGGATGGGCAATCTGCACAGACCGCTAAGAATAATCCTGCTGAAAGAGTAAAGGACGAGAAGTACGCTGCGGCGTTGATGGAAATGGCAAACCTTGACTATGACATGCAGCAAAAACTAAAGCCACCGACTAAGCATTTTATCCCGAAGAAACTCTTAATCTATCTTGCGCTTTCTACGATTATAAGCATTATCTTTTATGCTGGCTATGCGATTGTAAACCATGGCAAACCGGACCAAGGCCAAAGAGTCGAGCAGAAGGCACAGGAAATACTTAAAGACACCAAAGAACTACAGCAGTATTAGTAATAGACCATATCACCGAGTGGTGTAATAAAACGATACGTAAAAACTCCTAGTATAAGGTTGCTTAGATCAACGCCGGACACGCGGAATACGGGAAATGACGACCGAATAAATAGTTGCCATAATGGCGATGAGATGGAGGTTAAAGCCAATCGCCATGCCAATGCCAGCCGAGAACCAGATGCTGGCGGCGGTAGTCACATTCACAACCCTGCCGGAGCTTTTGGACCTGAGAATAATTCCTGCTCCCAGGAAACCTATGCCGGTGACTATCTGGGCAGCAATACGCGTGGGGTCGCCTGCCCCAATATCGTGCGACAGGAATGCGAATATCATTGATCCGCCCACGACTAATGTCTGTGTGCTGACTCCAGCAGGTTTGCGCTTTAGCTCCCGTTCTAAACCAATCGCCATCCCGCAGGCCATCGCCAACAGCAAATCAAATAAAAACTGCAACTCATGCGCACCAAGTCGAAAGTGCAGATAGCTGTTCATTTGCCTTTAGTATAACGTAAAAACATATGAGGATTGGCAGCTTGCTTATTGCCTGCTACTGAGCGCCAGACCCATGATGATAAATGCAATTGCAAAATACAGTAGTTGCAGGGGGTGAAAATCAATGACCAGTATTTCGTAAGTCATCCAGGCAGCTAAGATGACCCCTATTCCAAAGGCTGCTGTCCACGCATGCCGTTCGCCTACCCATAATTCAAGCGCGGTAGCGAGTGGAATGATGCCGAAGACACCAATCAGAAACATACCGGGCCAAAAATAGCTATGTACTGGGGCGTGCTCAAGGAGAGTTGGTGATAGGTGCAGGAATCCAGCGGCGGAAGTATCGCGGATCATGGCTAGGCCACCAGCAATTCCGCTCAGAGCTAAAAGTACCAATACAGCCATAAGTAGGCGGGTTTGGAGCGGGTGAGAGTGGAATTTATGTAGCATAGGACCTCGCTTGAACTTATTATGCCATATATAAAATGTCTATGCTTGTCTTGACGTAGGCTCTTCACCGTCCTAGGCTTGATAGTAATATGTTGCAAAAAGCCAAGCAGACGGCCAAATCTGTTGCTGAGAAAGCCCGCTCGTTAATCGTGCCGGATGATATTCGGGTGCATCTGGACGAAGTCCAGACTGCCCGGGAATACATTGCTGCGTATTGGGAAAAGCTGAAACGTTATCACCCCAAAGACGATGAAACATTGCTCGGCCTGCCTGAACCTTATCTAGTGCCGGCGTTCGAAGCCGGACACGAGTTTGATTTTAACGAAATGTACTACTGGGACAGCTACTTTATGGTTCAGGGCATGCTTGACCGTGAGCATCAGGAACTGGTGACGGGAATTCTTACTAATCTGCTTGACCTCCAGAGGCGCTTTAAGGCAATTCCTAACGCTTCACGTACTTATTTGACCGGACGATCACAGCCGCCGCTTCTCACCACTTTTATTTTCGATGTCTATGATAGTTACCAACCGGGCGAAAAATGGCTTAGAGGGGCCATGGAACGGGCCAGGGATGAATATGAGAAGGTATGGATGGGCACCGCCAAACCCAACTGGCGACAAGTCTATCGAGGGTTAAGCCGTTACTACGATATCAATATGCTGCATGACCTGGCCGAAGCCGAGAGCGGCTGGGACATGACTCCAAGGTTCAACCGCAAAGCCCTTAATTATCTGCCGGTTGATTTAAATAGTTTGCTATACAAATATGAAATGGATTTTGCCCGCGCGGAGCGGATTTTTGGTAATGGGCTGAAGGCTGATGAGTGGGAGCAAATAGCTATGGGCCGCAAACAGACCATGAACGAACTGATGTGGAGCAATAACAGGAACTTATTCTATGACTATAATTTTGTGAAGGAAAAACGCGGTACCGTGAGTTCGCTGGCGGCATATTTCCCGATGTGGGCAGGACTGGCTGATGATAAACAGGCCAAAGAACTGGTTAAAAATCTCAAGAAATTTGAATTTAAGGGTGGCTTAGGTACGACTGACCAGCAATTAAACCAGCGCCTGCCGGGAACCTTGCCAGGCTCTATGCCGACCCAATGGGCCTACCCCAACGGATGGGCACCGTTGCACTTCATAGTCATTAAAGGGCTCCAGCGTTACGGATATACTCACGAGGCGCGTCGCATTGCATTGAAGTGGCTAAAGACGAATCTGACGTGGTTTGAACGTCACCATGTATTTTTAGAGAAGTACAACGTCGTTTCACCTGACAAACCGCCTCTCAAAGGCGTCTATCCATCACAGACGGGCTTTGGCTGGACAAACGCAGTGTTTGAACGTCTTTGTCAGGATTATCTGGATCATCCGGTATAAACCTTCTTCTGATTTGGCACGGCCGGGGAGGCACTGTAGACTAGAAACGTTATGAATTTTTATGTGACCACTTCTATTCCCTATGTGAATGGTGAGCCCCATATTGGCTTTGGTATGGAGCTATTACAGGCTGATGTTCTCGCGCGGGCCGCCCGCAAGCAAAGCAAGCCAGCACTTTTTAGTACCGGGACCGATGAACACGGCGGTAAAGTGGCTGAACGGGCAGCTGAGTTAAAACTCACACCAAAAGCCTACGCCGATAAAATGAGTCAGCAGTTTCGTGACCTCAGTAAGCTGCTCAATGTCAGCAATGACCGTTTTATTCGCACGACTGATGCAGGCCATGAGCAACGTGCCCGTATTATTTGGCAAAAGTTGAAAGGTGATATCTACAAAGGCAAGTATGTGGGGCTTTATTGCACTGGCTGTGAGGCTTTTGTCACAGAGGCAGTCGCCAAGGAAAACAAAGGGGTTTGTCCTTACCATAAAAAACCTTACGAAAAGCTCGAAGAAGAGAATTATTTTTTTAAACTTAGCAAGTATGCCCCGCAAATTGAGCAACTAATTGCAAGTGACGAATTGCAGATAATTCCCCTTACCCGCAAGCACGAAATAATGAGGGTGATTAAAGACGGCCTCGCCGATATCAGTGTGAGCCGTCCCAAGGAGAAAATTGCCTGGGGCATCTCGGTGCCGGGTGATACAAGTCAGGTTATGTACGTCTGGTTTGAGGCGCTGATGAACTATATCACGGTGCTTGGTTATCCTGAGCACGCTGATTTTAAGAAGTTTTGGCCTGCCAATGTGCAGGTGATTGGCAAAGATATTCTGCGTTTTCACGCTGGCGTGTGGCCCGGCATACTGCTTGCGCTCGGGTTACCCGTGTCCAAGCTACTCTACGTGCATGGTTTCATCACGGTTGAAGGGCAAAAGATAAGCAAGAGCCAAGGCAACAATATTCATCCGAAAGAGATTATTGATAAGTATGGAGTTGATGCCTTTCGTTATTACTTTTTGCGCCATCTGCCAAGCTATGAAGATGGTAATTATAGCGCCAAGAGACTCGAAGAAGCTTATAATAACGAGCTCGCTAATGAGCTTGGAAATGCTGTACAACGTACCTCAGCGATGATCCAAAAGTACCAAAATGGGATAATTGGCGAAATCCCACCTGGCGAACACGACACGGTGCCTTATTGGAGCGTAATTGAACAATGTCGATTCGACCGCGCTCTTGATGAAGTGTGGGAGCAGGTCAGGGGCCTGAACCAATATGTAGACGAAGAGAAACCCTGGTTGTTAGCCAAGAATAAAGACGACGAGCATTTGCGTGAAGTGCTGGCCTATCAGGCAAGTTGTTTGCTTGAGATTGCTGATTTACTTGAACCCTTTATGCCCGAGACAGCTGCCAAAATAAAGTATGTCTTTAAGGACGGCGTGATCCGCCCATTAAAGGACACGTTGTTTCCTCGTACCGACCACACTGCCCAACCGGCTACTCCTCAGCCAACTTCATCCAATCCGGGCACGTAACCACTGACAGTCAGATAATCCAGTCCAATCATCCCAGCACACACTACTTTGTTGCAGCCGATAGCTGTGTACAATAAAAGGATGCTGGAGTTTGTAGATACTCATTGCCATATACATAGTGCAAACTATGATCTAGACGTACAAGAAACAATTGAAGCTGCGCAGAAGGCGGGAGTGACCAGATTAATATGTGTGGGAACTGACCTAGAAGATAGCCAGCGAGCGGTAGAATTTGCGAAGAAAAATGACGGCTGCAGTGCCGTAATTGGCATCCATCCGCACGAAGCGAAGCGGTACATTAGTAATAACCAGGAACTAGAAACATTCCGCCAGCTTGCTAAGGATGACAAGATAGTCGCAGTAGGCGAATGCGGACTTGATTATTACTACCATCATTCTCCTAAGCAGGACCAAGAGGCCTTATTGCGATTACAGATTGAGCTGGCCCTTAAGCATGATCTACCACTTATCTTCCATGTTCGCCACGCCTTTGAAGATTTCTGGCAAGTGGTTGATTCGTATCCGAAGGTGCGCGGCGTAATTCATAGTTTTAGTGCCCACCAAAAGGAATTAGAAGAAGCATTAACACGAGGTTTTTACATAGGATTGAACGGTATTATGACTTTCAGCAAAGACGAGCAACAACTTGCAGCAGCACGGCAAGTACCTCTGGAAAAATTGGTGCTTGAAACCGATGCCCCGTTTTTGACGCCTATTCCTTATCGTGGTAAAATATGCCAACCAAAACATGTGGTGACAACTGCGGAGTTCCTGGCAAGCCTCAGAGAGGAGCCGCTTACTCAACTCTCAGCAGCAACCACGCAAAACGCGATAGATTTATTTCATTTATAAGGGAGAGCGATGCAAGGGATAGAAAACGAGGCGCACCGCTTAGGCGCTTTACCAAAAGAGACTTTTCAGGCGATAGCCCATCGCCTCGAGGTGCTAAGATCGGCTGAGGCGAACCTGGAAAAAGTAGTTTTATTAAACGAGTCTCCAGAGCAGGTAAAACCAACTATAGAAGTCCAACTTCAACAAAAACCAGCCTCTAATTCTCCTAAAGAAATACAACCATCTCTCCCCACGGAACCAGAAGCAAAGCCTAAGCCGGCTCAAACTCCTATAGAACCGTTAGAAGCAGAACTTGACCAAGTCCGGCAGGCAATTGATGAGATATTTGAGGGGTCGAATGATTAAAAAGCTCATTCACCAGGTATCCCAAAGACACCAAAACAAGGCTGCACAACTCTTAAAAGACTTACTGCATGGTGAAGCGAAGATAGGCGGCCAACTTTTTGGGGCCACGCCAAAAGGTGGGCGCCGTGAATTCTTTTGCCTGGATGAGAACACCTGGGTCTGGCACGAAGAGTGGACCGATGAAAACGGAAGTCTATGTCATCAAACCACTCGTTATGATGTGAGAGACAGCGGCGTCTTAAAAGCCCAAGACGGACAACCTTATCGGTTTATTACTCCTGCCGAAGCCCATAACTTATTGGCCGCTGCTAAATTATACCGCCGTCGTATCAGCCAAGAGTTATACGGCAGTTTCAACTAGAATAAAATTGTAGACTTTAGGTATGAAATCAATTTATCTTGACCACGCGGCTGCTACCCCACTTGATCCGTTGGTGCAAAACGCGATGGAGCCGTATTTTCGGCAAAAGTTTCATAATCCTTCAGCGCTTTATCACGCTGCCCGGGAAACACGCCAGGCAGTAGAAGCGGCTCGTAGCCAAATTGCCGCGGCACTTGGTGCTCGCCCCGGGGAAATTATCTTTGTCAGTGGCGCGACCGAAGCGAACAATTTGGCAATTCGAGGAGTAATGGAAGCACTTCCAAAAGGCCACGTTGTTTTTGGTGCTATCGAGCATGAATCGGTTCGCCGCCCCGCCCAGCAGTACTCGCACACTGAAGTACAAGTACAAGAAGATGGCCGGATTGATGAAGGAGCTCTAAAACGGGCTATCAGGCCCCACACTGTGCTGATAAGTGTGCAGCTAGCTAACAATGAAATTGGTACACTTCAACCACTGCGGGAGTTTGCTGCCCTGGTTGCAGATATTCGTCAGCAACGGCAAAAAGCCGGCAATGAGATGCCACTGTTTTTACATACCGACGCGGCCCAGGCGCCTAATTACCTCTTGTTGAAAGTCAATCGACTTGGGGTTGATCTTATGTCGCTGAATGGAGGCAAAATATATGGGCCAAAACAGAGTGGAGTTTTGTATGTACGGACTGGTACAGTCATAAAACCCCAGATTCTTGGTGGTAATCAAGAAAGAGGCTTAAGAAGTGGAACAGAGAATGTACCGGCTATAATCGGTTTTGCCGAAGCTTTTACACGAGCCCAGGCTGAATGCAAACAGGAATCACACCGTTTGCAAACCATACAGCTCTTCTTTTGGGATGAACTTCGCCGCCGCATTCCTGGGGTGCGCTTGAATGGTTCACTTACGCACAGGTTAAGCAACAATATCCATATCACTGTTGATGATATTGATAATGAACGAATAGTAATGGGACTAGACGAAATGGGTGTACAGTGTGCAACTGGTTCAGCCTGCAGTGCCAGTGATGAGCTGCCGTCGCATGTACTGAAAGCAATCGGATTAAGTGATGCTGAAGCGCGAGCGAGCCTGCGTTTTAGTATGGGCAGGTCTACTACGCGTCTAGATATCACGCGAACCGTTCGTGCCTTGGCACAACTCATTTCTGCTTAACACCTACGGTAAGCAGTAGCGGCTTATTCCAATCAAGCTGTATTTACGGTATATTTACTACTAATGTGATAAATAGGTGGGCATGCAGTGCAACTTGGAACCCTTGGATTACTCATCACTACCATTATCTTAGTGGCAGCAGGCTTGATATGGCTGATTATTGCATTTGATTCGAGCCGGCGTCGTCGGAAACAAGGAGTGGGTTTGGCGGCAGCACACAAGCAAAAATCACACGTGGTGACTGAACTTGCAAAGAGCGAGGCCGAACATATCTTTGATGACCAATTCCGTGAAGAGTTAAAGAATCACGGACGTTTGTATTTCGAAAAGATTATCAGCGAAAATGCCATGTTTCTGCAGCAGGATCTTCGCCTGACGACTTCCCAGCTCAATGACTTTATGAAACAAGAGATTACCAGGACGCTCCAAGAGGAGTTCTCTAAGTATGAACGCTCTATTACCGATGCCAAGCAACTGGCAATCGAATCACTAAATAAAACACGCCAGGCGATTGAGCAGCAACGCCAGATTTTAGCCGAACAAATTGAGCGTGAATTAAAGGTTGAGAAAGAGCGACTGGTTGCACGGTTTGAGAATAATCTGGCTGAGATTGTCAATCACTATGTCGTAGCCGCAATTGGCAATCAGATTGACCTGAGTGATCAACTGGAATATATACTGGGCGAGCTGGAAGCCAATAAACAGGCGATCGCTGAGGATATAAAAAATGGTGCCTGAGGAAACAGCTAGCTTAGTTTTACCTTTAACTGTAGTAACGGTTGGTGATGTGACGCGTTTAGAATGGGACTTAAATGCAACAGATGATTTTTTGGCGCAAGCAGCGGCGCGCACAGGCGGGCAAAAAATTCAGTTGCCCCGTCTTACCAGACACCTGGAAGCGCTTGCAAAACAAAATAACTGCAACCTATTAAAACTTGAGGATCGTCGACGTTTAAACCGTATGCTTAAGCAATTACAACTTCGTGCCCCGGTTGTTCATATTAGTTTTGCCACAGATCCGTCGGTATCTTTTATGCATAAACTTATCAAATGGTTTAGGACTAATATTCATTCGGACGTACTTTTGCAAGTGGGCTTACAACCTGGCATTGCCGCTGGCTGTACGGTGCGAACGACTAATTTATATTTTGACCTTAGCTTGCGCAAGCACCTGTTTTATAATCGCCGAATTCTGCTAGACAAGATTAGGGACAATACCCAAGAACATGAACAATAATCAACACTTTAAAAAGCTTGTTGAATCGGGTAATCCTATAGGCGAAGTTATTTCTCTGGACAAGTTTCTGGTGCGAGTACGCGGTCTTAGTCCAGTGAATAGCCGGGCGCTTATTATGTTCGAAGATGGCAGCAAAGGATTCGTGTACCACGTGTATGAAGACCATGTAGTGGTGATGCATCTGGGCACGAGCCGTCTCAGTATTGGCATGACTGCGGTCGTGCAGTATGAGCAATTGGTTTGTAAAGTTGGTAAAGAACTTGTAGGCAGGATTATATCGGTAAGCGGGGAACCTCTGGACGGAAAAGGCTCGGTTCTGGCAGAGGGAGTATGGCCGGTTTTTAATGAAGCACCGCCAATTTATGAGCGGGAGCAGCTGAATACGCAACTGGAAACAGGTATCACGGCAATTGATTCGCTATTTCCGCTTGTGCGAGGCCAGCGTTTAGCTATCTTAGGCGACAGTAAATCGGGTAAGAGTACCCTGGCTACCCAGCTGGCAATTAACCAGCGCAGCACAGACCTAGTAGTGATTTATGTACTCATTGGTAAACGACGAAGTGATGTCGAAACTCTGCTGGCGCGATTGCGCGATAACCAGGCACTCGACAAGGCTATTGTCGTGGTGTCTACTATGTTTGAATCTTTGATTACTACCTATTTAGCGCCTTACGTGGCGTGTTCGATGGCGGAATACATTTGGCAGAAGCACGACCAGGATGTAGTGATTATTTATGATGACCTGACGAGCCACGCCCAGGCCTATCGAGAAATTTCGCTACTGGCTGGGGTGAGTCCTGGCCGGGATTCCTATCCTGGTGATATGTTTTACGCGCATTCAAGCTTGCTGGAGCGAGCCGGCAAATTGAACCGCAACCACAAGACACTCACCAGTTTGCCACTGGTACTGGCCAACGGAGGCGATATTACTGCCTACTTACCAACGAATGTGATGTCTATGACAGACGGCCAGTGGATACTTGATATGGACTTATTCCGTGACGGTCAGCGGCCGGCCCTTAATATTGGCCTAAGCGTGACCCGTGTTGGCGGTCGTGGCCACAATGCTCGACAAAAACAACAGGCTGCCAAAACATTACAAATGTTGGCGGCATACCGCCAGGCCCAGGAATTTGCACATTTTGGCTCAGAACTGGCCTTAACTGCCCAGCGTGAATTGGAATTTGGGAAGCATTTGCGGTCATTACTTGATCAGACGCCGGGTGAAACGTATTCGCTTTTAGCTCAACAGATGATGCTGGATATTTTACTGAATGCTGGCGAGGCCGAAGTGGTAGACATTAACAATATGAAAACTGCAGTAGTAGAAATGGCTAAACTGGTGAAGAAGGAGTCTGATTATGAAGCGGTGCGTGACCAATTGAAGCAACGTAGTCTCCTGGAGCTGAAACGATGAGAAGGCCTCAAGAAATTGCCCAAGAAGAGCTAGAAATGGCTACTTTGGAAACCCTTACCAGCGTGCTGGAAGGTATTGCCAGCATGCGGATATCACAGATTAAGAACCAAGTGTTGCAGGCGCAACAGTTTTTCAGTGAACTCTGGCACATCTATACTCAGTTGAGGGTGGACGATCGGTTCCGTTTTGGACGCAGCCAATCTCAGGAGAAGATTATTGATAAAGAGCTTTTAATTGGCATTACAGCAGAGGGTGGCTTCAGCGGTGACATTGACCAAAAACTAATTGACATGCTTCAAAAGGCATATGACCCTGCCCGGCACGATGTTATCGTGATTGGTCGGCATGGGGCAGTACAGCTATTGCAGGCAGGGATTAAGTTCAAGAAATACTACAAGTTACCACTGAAAGATCAAAACTTACGCGTGGCACCGCTTATTGAGGAGATACAACGTTATCGCAGCACAAGAGTTTACTATCAAACGTATGTGTCATTGATGATACAGGATGTCAAACAAATTGAACTCGGGAATGCGATTCAAAACCAGGGAAAAAGTGTCAAGTTAGACAAGAGTGATATCATCAGCGAAGAAAATTATATATTCGAACCAAGCACCTTTGATGTGGTGGATTATCTCGAGCATGTGATGCTGCAAATCGCCATCAGCCAAGTGATCTTGGAGTCGAAATTAGCTCAATACGCCAGCCGGTTCCGGGCGATGTCTTCAGCCCACACAAAGGCGGATGAACTGAGAGGTGATTTTCACTTGCAATATAGCCGTGCGAAACGAGCCCAAAAAGATGAGCGACTAAAAGAGATTATAGCCGGATTGCGTAAAACGAGGGTGAGCGCATGAACCCGGGCAGAGTCTCGATCATTAAAGACTTAGTAATACATGTCCAGTTTGGAGAAGGTTTGCCTAACCCGGGCGAACTTCTGGCGGTAGAAAACGGGCGAAAGCCCTTATTGCTGGTGGAGAGTTTACAGGAAGGAAATGTGGCTGTCTGTCTCAATATTATGGCTGACCGGACTATCCAGAAAGGAACAACAGTGAACAGATTGGAACGGGGAATAGAGATACCGGTTGGACAGCCAATAATCGGCCGGGTAATGGATGCACTAGGCCGGCCGCTTGATGGTTTATCGCCACCAGTAAGCGATAAACGCAAAGATATTTTGCAGTTGCCGCTGAGGAACACCAATTTTACCTTTGCCCAACCGGAAATATTAGAGACGGGCATTAAAGTAATTGATTTCTTTACCCCATTTGTAAAAGGAAGGAAGGTGGGCATCATTGGTGGTGCCGGTGTGGGCAAGACAGTGTTAACGATGGAGCTTATCCATAATGTCGCCAAAAGTGGTGCGGGACTGAGCTTTTTTACTGGAATTGGCGAACGTATCCGTGAAGGCCACGAGTTATACGAGACACTTAAAGCCCGTGACTTACTTAAAAGTACCTGCATGTTCTTCGGGCAGATGAATGAAAATCCGGTTCAACGGGCATTAGTAGGAGTGGCTGCGGTGGCTGCAGCTGAGTATTTCCGTGACGAGGAAAGAATGAATATTCTCTTTTTCGCCGATAATATGTACCGGTATGTGCAGGCGCGCAACGAAATCTCCACCATACTTGATCAAATTCCTGCGGAAGGTGGCTATGAGCCAACCATCTTCTCAGATATTAAAGTGTTGCAGGATCGTCTAAGTTCCACCGAGAAAGGTTCAATTACGGCTGTGCAGACCATCTATGTTCCGGCAGATGACCTGAGTGATCCAGCGGTACAGATGATCCAACACGAAATGGACTCCACTATTGTGCTGAGCCGCAAAGTTGCTGAACAGGGGATTAGGCCGGCAGTTGATCTTATTCGCACGAGTTCTTCGCTGCTGGCGCCCGATATAGTCGGTGACAGGCATTATGTGCTGAGTGTGCAGGTACAAAGCTTGCTTCAGAAGTATGAGTCACTGAAGAATATTATTGCTATTATCGGTGAAAATGAGCTAAGCCCTCAAGATAGGGCGGATTATGCGAAAGCCCTCAAGCTAATTCGTTATTTTTCTCAGAATATGCACGTGACAGAAGATCTGACCGGTAATAAAGGCGAGTATTTTAAACGAGAAGACACGCTCAAGGGCGTCGAAGAGATTATTATTTAAGGGAAACCTTATGCAACGTCAAATTGCGAGTACCGGAGAATTTGTTGAGGATAAAAAGCATGCCAAGCGCACCGATGGCCAACATCTCATCCATGTTAAGGTCTATTCTCCCTTTAAAGTGTTCTTTGATGAGGATGCCGAAAGTGTTTCGGCCGAAAACGGTACTGGACCGTTTGATGTGCTTGCTGAGCACCACAACTTTCTCACTTTGCTCAAAGCTTGTGAACTAGTTATTCGAGCACCACGGCAGGAGCAAAAAATTCGGATTGACCGTGGCGTGATGCATGTCAAGAACAATCAAGTGACTGTCTTTTTGGACGTGTAACAGAGAAAATCCGAGTGCTTTTATTCTCAGGAGATGTATAATCGTCTGACATGGCGAGGAAAGTTTTTGTCGGTTTAAGTGGCGGAGTAGACAGTTCAGTGACTGCTTTATTGCTCAAAGAGCAGGGTTATGATGTCACAGGTGTCTACATGAAAAATTGGAGTCAGGATTTACCAAGCTTCGATTGCCCATGGCGCGAAGACTATCAAGATGCCAAACGCGTCGCTGTACAGCTTAATATTGACTTCAAAGTGTATGACTTTGAAACTGAGTACCGCCACCGGGTGGTTGAGTATATGCTGAGGGAGTACCAAAATGGCCGCACGCCAAATCCGGACATTATGTGCAACCAGGAGGTTAAGTTTAAACTTTTTCTTGAGACGTGCTTAGGCGAAGGAGCTGAACTAATTGCGACTGGCCACTACGCAAGGACCCGCAATAAGAAATTGTATACTGCCAAGGACACCAACAAAGACCAAACTTATTTTCTTTACAGGGTGACAGCGCAAGCACTCCAGAAGACACTCTTCCCTTTGGGAGAGCACACAAAACCAGAGGTGCGTCGGCTTGCACAACAACATAGACTCATAACAGCAGCCAAAAAAGAAAGCATGGGTATTTGCTTTGTGGGCAAGGTAGGTATTAAAGAATTCTTACTTCACGAGCTTGGTCCGCAAAAACCTGGCCAGGTGCGTGACCAAAATGGTAAGGAGGTGGGCACACACGAAGGGGCGATATTCTATACCATCGGCCAACGGCATGGTCTGCAAATTGGCGGTGGACTACCCTACTATGTAACCGGCAAGGATATGAAAGCAAACGAGGTGTTTGTCACTACTGATCTTGCTGATAAGAAACTGTGGCATCAACGCTTCAGGCTGGCGGATGTTCACTGGATTAATCAGCCGGCTACCATCGACAAAGAATATCAGGTAAGAGTGCGTCATCGGGCACCACTAATTTCCGGGAAGATAGAATCGGCAGAGGGAGAAACTTTAATTCAATTAACAGAAGATGTACGGGCGCTTACGCCGGGTCAATCTGCGGTTATCTATGAGGGTGAAAGGGTAGTGGGCGGTGGTGTTATTGCCGAGGTCTATTAACCAACACCCAAAAACACTGTTTTTCTGCTAGACTAAGCAACAGATATGACAGCCAATGAAGTGAGAACTGCTTATCTTGAGTTTTTCAAGAAACGTAACCATACAGTAATTCCACGGGCGCGAATTGTGCCTGATAATGACCCAACTACCTTGTTTACCGGTAGTGGCATGCAGCCTCTTTTGCCTTATTTACTTGGTCAACAACACCCAGCTGGTCGGCGTCTGGCTGATAGCCAAACCTGTTTTCGAGCTGAGGATATTGATGAGGTGGGCGATAATCGCCACACTACTTTTTTTGAAATGTTGGGTAATTGGAGCCTTGGCGATTACTTTAAAAAAGAGCAGCTGTCGTGGTTTTTTGAGTTTCTAGTAGATGCAGCTGGCCTTGATCCTCGCAAGCTTTATGTCACTGTTTTTATCGGTGATGAGAGTAATAGCGTTCCCAAGGACGAGGAATCTGCCGGTATTTGGAAGCAATTGTTTCTAACCAAGGGCATAAAAGCCGAGATGGTTGAGATTGGCAGCGAAGCCGACGGTTATAGGAAGGGCATGCAAGGAGGACGGATTTTCTATTACGACGCCTCCAAAAATTGGTGGAGCCGGGTTGGTAAACCCGAAAATATGCCGGCAGGTGAGCCCGGAGGCCCTGACAGCGAAGTCTTTTATGATTTTGGTACTCCTCATGATCCGACGTTTGGTGAAAACTGTCATCCCAATTGTGATTGCGGCCGATTTTTGGAAATCGGCAACTCAGTATTTATGCAGTATGTCAAAAAAGAGGATGGGGGTTTTGCCGAGCTGCCACAAAAGAATGTTGATTTTGGCGGCGGCTTAGAGCGGATTGCAGCTGCAAGTCAGGACAACCCCGATATATTTAGAATCGATCTGATGTGGCCGATTATTGAACGCTTGCAGCAACTTTCCGGTAAAAAGTACGAAGACCATGTAGAGGCAAAAAGGATTATCGCTGATCATATGCGGAGCGCAGTTTTCATGGCGGCGGATGGAGTAACACCAAGCAACAAAACGCAAGGCTATATTCTACGGCGGCTTTTGCGCCGCGCGATTCGGCATGGGTTAGAGCTTGGAATTGATAGTGGCCTGCTTGAGAACGTGGCGGATACGGTACTTAATATGTACAAAGAAGCCTATCCCGAGCTCTTGGAAGATAAAAAGACAGTGGTGTCAGTTCTGGCCCAAGAAGAAAAAGCATTTCGCCAGACTCTACGCAAAGGCTTACGAGAGTTTGAAAAACTTGTTAAAGGCCAACTAGATGGCGCCATGGTATTTCGACTGTTTGATACTTATGGGTTTCCTCCTGAACTGAGCTTGGAAGAAGCAAAGAAACGGACTATTAAGGTAGCTGAGGGCTGGAGAGAAACGTATGACCGTGAACTTGAAGAGCAGCGCGAACGTTCACGAAGTGCAACGGCGGGTATATTCAAGGGGGGGTTGGCCGAGCATTCTGAGCAAACCATTAAGTACCACACTGCTACGCACCTTATGTATAAAGCACTTAGACTTGTGCTTGGTGAGCACGTAGAACAACGTGGTAGCAACATAACGAATGAGCGATTACGGTTTGACTTCAATCACCCCGCTAAGCTTACTCCCGAAGAGATTCAATTGGTTGAAGGCATCGTCAATGAACAAATTGACAAAGATTTGCCAGTCACGTGGGAAGAGATGCCGACTAAAGAAGCACTGGCAACTGGTGCACGTGGTCATTTCGGCGAGAAATACGGCGAGACAGTGAAGGTTTATATCATGGGTCCAAAAGACAACCCCTATGCCATGGAGTTATGTGGTGGTCCTCACGTGGAACATACTGGAGTTCTGGGAGAAGGTGGAAAACGTTTCAAGATTATCAAGGAAGAAAGTTCATCAGCTGGAATTCGGCGTATTAAGGCAATCCTGCAATAAGTTTCTGCGCTGACCTCTGGGGTGGTATAATAAATTCCGCCTATGCTTAGTAAAATAAAAAATTTACGTCGTACTGCTGCCAAACAATCAGACCGCAAGAACAAAGACAACCAATACATTGTAGGACTTGATATTGGCACGGAGTTTGTAAAGGCGCTGGTGGGCCGGGTAGTTGAGGACCGGATCGAGATAACCGGCGTGGGCCGGGCACACCAGGAATTGAGTGACATGCAGGCGGGTGCCATTGCCGATATTGCTGCTGTAGTCAGCAATTGCGATCAAGCTTTAAACGAAGCTGAACAACAGGCTGGCGTGAGTGCTCGTCCAGTTGTAATTGGTATTGCTGGCGAACTAGTAAAAGGGACTACTACATCAGTAAAAGTCCGGCGAAAAAACGCCGATAAAGAATTGGCCGTAGAAGAAGTAGAGAAAATTGTGGCGCTCGTACAGCAACGAGCCCGTGAGCGTGCCAAGCAACAGTTAGTCTGGGAATTGGGTGGCAAAGATGTTGAGATCCGCTTGGTGAATAGTGCCCTTGTGAGCATTGAGATTGACAGCTATCCAGTTACGAATCCGATTGGTTTTAAAGGGCGCGAGGTGGCAGTACAACTCTATACCGCTTTTGCACCGATGATACATATTGGCGCCTTGGAACGCACTGCCCAGGAGTTGGACATGGATCTTCTGGCCGTGGCGGCTGAACCGTTCGCAGTTGCCCGTTCTGTGATAGGCAACGATTCAAATGCGAGTATGAGCGCCATACTTATGGATGTAGGGGGAGGAACAACGGATATTGCGGTAATCAATGATGGAGGAGTTCAAGGTACCAAGATGTTTGGTATTGGCGGCCGAGCCTTTACCCGTTCGGTGGAGCGGGCAATAGATGTAACCTTTCTGCAAGCGGAGGAATTAAAACTTAACCTGTCAACCAGTAAGGTGCCTTCGGCAAAACGTCCGGCTATAGAAAAAGCGCTCGGCGCTACACTCGATGTCTGGACCTCGGGAGTTGAACTTGCGTTGGGAGAATTTCCTGGGCTTGATCATTTGCCGCACCGACTTTTACTGTGTGGTGGTGGCTCAAGCCTGGAAATGTTGATGGACCGATTAAATACAACCGATTGGTATTCTGGCTTACCGTTTACACGCAAACCGGTCGTTCAACATATCCAGCCACACCAAGTAGTGGGTATTGTTGACAAAACTGGGAGCGTCACTGATCATACCTACATAACCGCAATGGGGCTCTTGCGCGTCGGCTTGGATACGTTGTCACAGTCTGACCAGGTTGGCCCGGATAATACATTGCGGCAAAGACTAGACCGGATACTTAAGGTATAGCAATGAGCGAAGCGACAAAAGATACCATTTATATCGACATTGATGATGAGATTACAAGTGTAATCAATAAAGTGCAGAGAAGTAAGCATAAAATCCTTGCCCTTGTCCTGCCTAAGCGTGCTGCGGTCTTCCAGAGCATCGTGAATATGAAGCTCTTAAAGCGCACGGCCGATGAAGATAATAAGCGTATTGTGCTTATTACCAGTGAAGCGGGCTTATTGCCGCTGGCAGGTGCAGTTGGATTACATGTGGCAAAAACGCTTCAAAGCAAGCCGTCTGTCCCTTCTCCACCGGAAGTACCGACAGATGACCTGACATTAGAGGAATCAGAAGAACCACTAGAGACCGAGGAAGAGCCAGCACTGGATGAGACGAAACCGGTTGGTGAGCTTGCCGGTATGCCTGCTCAGACTCCGGCTAAACCTGAGGAAACCATTGAGCTGGATAATGAGCCTGAACCAAGCGGTAAAGCAGCAAAAGGCAAGAAATCATCGAAGAAAGCTAAAAAGGGCTCCAAGGTGCCGAATTTTAGTAAATTCCGTAAACGCTTGTTAATTGCCATAGGAGTAGTGTTGTTGTTGATAGTCGGATGGGTAGTGGCATTTATGATTTTGCCAAAAGCCCACATTGCTATCAAAACTGACACGACTAATATAAATACCGATGTTACCTTTACGGCAAGTACTAATACCGAAAATTTTGATGAAGCAACACGCGTCGTGCCCGCGCTTAAGAAAGAGAGTAAAAAGACTGACACTCAAAAAGTGTCTGCGACCGGCCAAAAGGATGTAGGGACAAAGGCAGCCGGTTCAATTACGGTTAAGAATTGCGAGGACACCGAACCCCGTACCCTACCAGGAGGCACTGTCTTTAGTGCGAATGGCAAGAACTTTACCGCAAACAATACGGCAACAGTTCCGGCAGGGAGTTTCAGTGGTGGCGGATCGGTTTGTAAGTCAGCCAGTGTTGAGGTTCCGGTAACAGCAGCGGAGAATGGTGATAGTTACAATCTTGCGGCAACTGCTTATAGTAGCGCCAAATTGGCCGGTAATTTCACTATTAGTGGTTCGAGCATGTCCGGCGGAACCAGTAGGATTGTGAAGGTAGTGAGCCAGCAAGATGTAGATACTGCGAAGCAAAAGATTGCTCAGAACGATGATGCGGCGAAAGAAGATCTCAAGAAACAATTGCAAGATCAGAAGTATACTCCTCTCACTGAAACATTTTCGACAGGCAATCCTAATGTTACTGCTTCGCCAGCTGTAGGACAGGAAGGCAATGAAGTCACCGTGACTTCAATTACAACATACACAATGTTTGGTGCCCGCACAGATGACCTCAATAAACTAATCACTACTGAGGCCAACAAGCAACTTGATAGCAGTAAACAGAGCATCCAATCAACCGGGCTTGACCAAGCTAATTTGCGAGTTAGCCAAAAAAATAACGATACTGATGTACAAATAGCTTTGCAAACTTTAGTAGTAGCTGGTCCTAAGTTAGAATTAGACCAGCTTAAGCGAGAGATTGCCGGTAAGCGACGAAGTGAAGTGCAAAGGATTATACAAGAACGGCCAGGAGTAAAGGATGTAACAATTGATTACAGTCCTTTCTGGGTTCATAGCACCCCAAGGAAAGCTAGCCGTATCTCGATTACCTACGACCAAACTCAAGGACAATGAACGAAAAAAAACCTGCCAGTATATTGGCGATTGATGTAGGAGAAAAGCGCATTGGGGTAGCTAGAGCAGACGCGCTAGCTCGTTTACCACAGCCTTTGCGTACTTTAGAAGCCCGTCCCCAATCTCCTCAAGATATTGCTGAGCTGGCCGGTGAAGAGGGAGCAAAAATTATTGTCGTTGGGTGGCCGAGGAATTTAAGTGGAGCGGAAACTTTGCAAACAGCAACTGTGAAGAGATTTGCGGATCAATTACGGTCAGAGACAAGCATACCTATTCAGTTTCAAGATGAGACGCTTACTTCAGTTGAGGCAAAGGCTGAACTGGAGTCAAGAGGAATGCCTTATAATAAAGAAGATGTAGACATGCTTGCAGCCGTCCAAATTTTGTCTGATTGGCTGGCAAACAACCACAGTAGAGAATTATGAATAATTACAAGTTAAAGAAACGTCAGAAGCGCTCATGGTGGCTGGTGGCCCTTATGGTCACGGTGCTGGTTGGAGTTGTGACGGTGACGGCAGTTGTCTATACCCGTCACTGGTACTATGAGAACTTGAAAGCTTTAAATACAAGTCAAAAAACTCGGGATTTTACTATTCATAGAGGTGCTAGTCTAGCAGAAATAGCGAACGATCTAAAAACGCAAAAATTTATTAAGAATAGTTGGGCCTTCAAGCGATACGTAGTGGCGCAAGAAGCCAGTGATAAGATCAAGGCAGGTACCTATGAGCTAAGTCCAAGTCAGAGTGTGCCGGAGATTGTGGCGATTATTACCGAAGGTAAAGTCGCCTCTAATCTAGTCACTATTTTACCTGGGCAAAGGATTGACCAGGTAAAGAAGACCTTGCTCACTGCTGGGTTTAGTGAGTCAGATGTAGATAAAGCCTTAGATCCGGCGACATATCAGGATCATCCGGCTTTAGTAGATAAGCCTGCGCAAGCCAGCCTGGAAGGATATCTTTATCCGGAGTCGTTTCAGCGCACCTCTGATACCCAAGCCCAAGTTATCGTTAAACGTTCTCTCGATGAGATGCAAAAACGCCTTACCCCTGAAATTAGAACTGCGTTGGCCAACCAGGGGTTAAGTGTATATCAGGGACTTATCATTGCTTCGATTGTAGAACAAGAGGCAGCCAAACCCGAGGAGCGTGCCCAGGTAGCCCAGGTCATTATGAAGAGGCTTAGTCTTAATATGGCGCTTGAATCTGATCCAACTGCGTTTTACGGGGCTAAATTAGCAGGCCAAACTCCGTCGCTCCAATTTGACTCTCCGTATAACACCTATCTGCACAAGGGGCTGCCACCTGGCCCCATAAGCAATGTGTCGGCCAGCTCCTTACAGGCAGCTGCTCACCCAGCGAATACGGATTGGCTCTTTTTTGTGGCAGGGGACGATGGGTCAACCTACTTTTCACATACTCACGAGGAGCATCAGGCATTGATTGGAAAATACTGTAAAATGAAGTGTAATCAAGCCCAGTAACAGGGATGCTCGCTGGGGTGGCGGCTTGAAAAAAGTGGCCACATTATGGTAAAATCTTGGCTGCAATCGCTTGACAGCTAAAGAAGATTTAATTTGCTTCCTCAGGCGGTTCGATGGGACTATTCTATCTGAAAGGATAGAAGATCCCACTTTAGCAAGAACACTCAGGAGTATTTTATTCGTACTCAGCTTCGGGTTCTAGAACAGCCAAAGCAAGCGCGGTTTACTGTTTTTTCCTCACGACGCAAGAGACGCCTTATGGGGCGCCTGTCTAAACGTTCCAAAAAACGCTTGATTCGAACCAGTATCCTGGCAGCAAACTTAATAGTGTTGGTAGGAGTACTTGGATTTGTCTTGAGAAGTCCTTCTTCTAACCACTCTGTCCGGCAAGGTGCGGCTGTCGTATCTCCGGAGACTGCCGAAGCCAATCCCCTTGACCAGTTATCTTCAGCTGATATAGCGGTACATGTTGCCCAAATGACTCGATTAGAAGAATCAACTTCAGTGGTAAATAAGGCTGATACGGTGAATGCGCAATTGGCAGTAACACCTGCAGACACAAATGTGGTGGCCAAGCCACAAGTGGTAGCAACTGCTTTGAAATCGCGAAAAGATATTCAGACCTATACGACCCAGCCTGGCGATACAGTGAGCAGTGTGGCAGCGAAGTTCAATATCACTTCAGATAGTGTCCGGTGGTCAAATAGTTTAACAGGTGAAAACTTGCCTGTTGGCAAACAACTGGTTATCCCACCGATTAGCGGAGTGGTATATGTAGTACAACCTGGTGATACACCTGAAGTACTGGCTGCCAAATTTCATGCCAACAGAGACCAGATTGTAGTCTTTAATGATGCTGAGGTGAGTGGCTTACCAGTTGGGCAAAAGATTGTTATTCCTGATGGCGTCCAGAGTCAACCAGGCCGCATGAATGCCTTACTCTCTTATGGGAGTAACTTTGCCTGGGGTGGGAGCAGTCCGTTATACGGCGGAGGCGGTTATGATTACGGATATTGTACTTACTGGGCTGCTCTTAGGCGGTCGCAAATTGGCCGGCCAGTCCCAAGTAACTTGGGCAATGCAAGCACTTGGAAAGTTTTGGCTGCCCGGGCGGGGCTAGGGGTAGGTAATACGCCACAGGCTGGTGCCGTTATCTGGACACCACCGCGTGACTACTATGGCCATGTGGGCTTTGTAGAATCAGTTAACCCAGATGGTAGTGTGAATGTCTCCGAAATGAATACTGCAGGCTGGGGACGGGTGAGCTACAAAACTCTCTCAGCCGCAGATGCTGCCCGCTACTCATACATTTATTGAAATTAACTTGAAGTAAGTTTTATCATCAGCTTTACTCAGTAGTTTGTACTCTGTACTCTATAGATATGTTTGTGGATGAGGCGACCGTAAGAGTTCAGGCCGGTGACGGCGGCAACGGCATTGTTAGTTTTCGCCGTGAAAAATTCATTGACAGGGGAGGCCCTGACGGTGGTGACGGTGGTGATGGTGGTGACGTGATAATGGTCGCAAGTGCACGCCAGAATACGCTAGCACGGTTTCGTCATGATTCGTTGCTGAAAGCAGAATCAGGAGGTTCTGGCGCGAAACAACGTCGCCATGGTAAAAAGGGGCGTTCATTAAAGGTAGCGGTACCTCTTGGCACGCAAGTGCGAGAGGGAGACAGAGTAGTGGCTGACTTGATTCGCGAAGGTGACCAAGCTGTCGTGGCGAGTGGAGGCAAGGGAGGGTATGGTAATGCCCACTTTGTATCATCGCGACGCCAAGCTCCGAAAATTGCCGAAAAGGGTGAAAAAGGTGAAGCGTGTGAATTGCAACTTGAGTTAAAGATGATCGCGGATGTCGGCATTATTGGTTTGCCAAACGCCGGTAAGTCTACTTTGCTCGCAGTTATCAGCAATGCGCGACCCAAGATCGCTTCCTATCCGTTTACTACCCTTACCCCCAGTTTAGGTGTGGTAGATCTAGACCGTCAGCATTCCCTGTTATTGGCCGATGTTCCAGGTTTAATAGAAGGAGCAAGTGAGGGTAAGGGTTTGGGTGATGAATTTTTGCGGCATGTGGAGCGTACGAAGGTGCTCCTGCATTTAATAGATGCATACGAAGACATACCCGAAGCCTATCGTATCATTCAGAGGGAATTGACCGACTACCGGATTAACCTTTCGGCTCGGCCGCAGATAGTTGCTCTCAATAAAGTTGAGGGTATGGAGGAAGCTGAAGTCAAGCAGAGGATCAAACAATTACGCAAAATAGTGCCGCAAGATCGCCAAATATTTGCCATTTCAGCAAAAAGTAGCCAAGGAGTTAAGGAATTACTAGCAGCTCTCCACCATGTAGTGCAGCAAACAAACCAAGAAATTACCGAAAAGGAGACGAAAACGCTGCCTGTCTTGCGGCTACAGCCAAGTGATGATGATTGGCAGGTGTCCCGTGAAGGAAAGGTATATGTGGTGTCGGGAGTGAAAATTGAGCGGTTCGCCCAGCGAACTGATTTTGCAAATCCTCACGGTGAGCAACGATTCCGTGACATATTGAAGAAAATGGGTATTTTGCATGAATTGCAGAGGCAAGGCATTGAACCAGGTCAGACAATCCAGATAGGTCAGGGCACGGATACGGTGCTGGAATACTAGGCCTATGCCAAGTTTATATTTTTACGATCTCGAGACTTCTGGTTTTAATCCCAAGGAAGCGCGTATAGTGCAGTTTGCTGGCCAAAGAGTGAACCAGAAATTGGAACCAATTGGCCAGCCGCACAATGTATTGATTACTCAAACTGATGATAGTTTGCCTGACCCTGGGGCAGTGTTTGTGACTAAGATTACGCCCCAGCAGACATGGGCAGATGGAATGAGAGAAGCTGAGTTTCTGGAATTATTCCATAAGGAGATTGCGGTCCCAGATACAGTCTTTATCGGTTACAACACGATTCGATTTGATGATGAGTTTATGCGGTATCTGCACTTCCGTAATTTTTATGATCCCTATGAGTGGCAATGGCAGGAGGGCCGTTCACGTTGGGATCTGCTCGATGCGGTCCGAATGACCCGGGCGCTGCGGCCAGACGGGATAGTTTGGCCCTTTGACAGCCAAGGTCGCCCGAGCAATCGACTGGAGTTGCTCACTGCCAGCAACAACTTGTCGCACACCTCTGCCCACGATGCACTGAGTGATGTGATGGCTACTATTGAACTTGCACGTCTTTTACAGCGTAAGCAGCCGAAATTATTTGATTACCTTATGAGGTTACGCAATAAAGAAGAAGTAAAAAAGATAGTTGAAAGTGGTCGCCCCTTTGTCTATACCTCAGGAAGGTACCCAAGTGAATTCGAAAAAACAACTCTAGCAGTTTATCTGGCGGCCCATCCTCACCGCTCAGCTGCCGCCTTGGTCTATGACCTTCGCTGTGACCCCAAATCACTTGCCCGCCTGACTCCGGCACAAATTGCTGAAGCATGGTATCCTAAAACCTTTGATGAGAAACAGCCGCCTTTTCCGGTAAAAACACTGGCGTATAATCGATGTCCGGCTATTGCACCACTTGGCACATTAGACGTCTCAGCTCAGAAGCGGTTGCATATTGATATTGATGCTACCTGTCATCTTCATTTAGATCGCCTGCGAGCTATGACTGAGTGGCCGGAAAGATTATTTGAAGCGTTGGAGATTATGCAGACGCATCGCCAAACCCAAATATTTGCTGACAACCAAGAGGCGGAAAGTCTACTCTATGACGGCTTTTATCCAGAAGCAGACAGAAAATTATTGTCTCACTTCCGGCAATCTCAACCTGAATCACTGGCTAAGTATATTGATAAGTTCCAGGATCCACGTCTTAAGGCGCTTGTCTTGCCATATAAAGCCCGCAATTTTCCTAAAAGTCTGACGACAGAAGAAAAGCAGCAGTGGGAGGAGTATCGGCAGCGAAAATTGTTTGATGGTGGTAATAAGAGCAGGTTAGCGAAATTTTTAGCTCAACTAGAAGAACTATCCAAAGTTCCTGCGCTTACTGCTGAGCAAGGTTACCTTTTAGAAGAGATGCAACTTTTCGCGCAAAGTTTGGTGCCTGCCAGCCACTAAAAGAGTGGAGTAGCCAGCGAATATCCAGCGTGATAAGAGTTACAAATATCAATGCCCACAGACACCCAGTGAGCCAGCCGAAGGTGATCTCTAAGTGGGTGCCAGGAACTAGGCCCAGTACTATGAACTGCATCATTATGTTTGCCTCAAAGATTTAAAGCTTTGGGACGTATTTTAAATAAATTTGAAATAAAGTCAATAATATAATATTAAATGGTTATGGTTATTGACAATTTGGTAATAAATTATGGAACTGGTATACTAAAGCAAAATATATTAATGTATTTGTTGATGAGTGTAGGTGCTTTTTATGGGAAGGAAAAACCGGAAGAACCAAATACCACAAAGAGCTCGCTCAGCGCTGCCTGCTAACCACGAGCTAAAAATGGCAATTAAAGCTGATCCACCGGCTGCCTTTGGGGTTCGTCGTCAGCTTGCTTACACCTCGGCTATCCCGTTGCTCGATAGGCTCTATGAACTGCAAGACTCCAATGATATCCCTGATAACATTAGAGCGCGGGACGCCTTGCATGTTACTCTGCTACCTAAACGCAAACTGGACAACCAATTGAGACGCGGCATTGTCATCGGGTATGAGTTCGGCAGGAAAGCCAGTGCTCTTGAGCATGACCTTAAGGAGCGGACTCCTGGCCAAGTGGAAATACAACTGGGCCGAGTAATGATGCTCAGCAAAAATAGTCATGTTGGTATACAGGTTAAGAGTGAAACATTGGAAGAAGAACATAGAGCAGTCCTTAGCCACTTGGGTAATTTAGGCATGCGGGGAGCACTGAAAGATATTCCAGCCTTGCATGTAAGCTTAGGAGATGTCGAGGGCAAATTAACGCGATTTGAACGTAACGTTACTATCGATGTTTTGAATGAAACCTTGCCATTAGATAAGGCAGTGATGCTCGATCCTATTGAATTCTATCCAAGTAATCGATAGCGAACTTTTGCAGCCAAAATTACCTGCCTATGCCTGGATAATAACCTGATTTTCGCGTATAATAATTCGGCTTTATGAGTGAGTTTATCGAAGTAAAAGGTGCGCGCGAGCACAACCTAAAAAATATTTCTGTGCAGATTCCGCGCGGAAAGTTAGTGGTTATTACCGGGCTCAGTGGCTCAGGGAAATCAAGCCTGGCTTTTGACACAATTTATGCTGAAGGCCAGCGCCGCTATGTAGAGTCGCTAAGTTCGTATGCTCGCCAGTTTTTAGGTCTCATGGAAAAACCGGATGTTGATCAGATTGACGGATTAAGCCCGGCTATCAGCATTGATCAGAAGTCTACTAGCCGCAACCCACGCAGTACGGTGGCGACAGTTACGGAAATTTATGATTATTTACGTTTATTGTTTGCCAGAATTGGTATCCCTCATTGTCCAATTTGTGGGCAACCTGTTTCGAGGCAAACTGCGGCAGCTATTGTCGACCAAATTACTGTCTCCCAACCAGGTAAGCGTTTGATGATTCTAGCCCCAATTGTGGTGGACAAAAAGGGTGCCTTTGAGCATATACCTGAACAATATCTGCGTGTTGGCTACGCGCGAGCACGCGTAGACGGAGTTGTCTATGCGTTGGATGAATTCCCTGAGCTCGATAAAAATTATAAACACAGGATTGAAGTTGTGGTGGACAGGCTGGTGAACGATGAGGCGTCCCGTGGGCGTCTGGCCCAATCGGTTGAGCAGGCACTGGATATTGCCGATGGAAGGGTATCGGTGCTGAATGCTGATGATGGGGAGTCGGAAGACTATAGCCTGATGTATGCCTGTCAGCAGCACCCCGATGTACACATTCCTGAGTTGGAGCCGCGTACTTTTAGCTTTAATTCACCACACGGTGCCTGTCCAGTTTGTACTGGTCTTGGCTCTCGGCTTGAGGTAGATCCGGATCTGGTGATTCCTAATGGTCGTTTGACTATCGCTGAAGGGGCAATTCGACCGTTTAACCGGGTAAATGCCGACGCGTGGTATATGAAAAAAATGCAAGCGGTGGCTGATCGGTATAAATTCAGCTTACATGTTCCCACTGGACAATTGAAGAAAGATCAGCTCGACAAAATACTCTATGGCACGGGTGCTGAGAAGTTCCGTGTCTCTTTGGGTCTAGGCCGATCATTTGAAACAACCTACGAAGGAGTGATACCTAATCTGGAACGGCGCCACAAAGAGACGGAGAGTGATTTTATGCGGCGTGATATTGAACGTTTCATGCAGGAACGACCGTGCCATGAATGCCACGGACTACGTCTGAAGCCGGAAGTGCTGGCAGTGAAAGTAAAGGGCAAATCAATTATGGATCTGTGTGGCCTCTCAATTGATCAAGCGCTTGAATTCTTTGGTGAGATGAATCTAAGTGGTACAGAACAGAAAATTGCCCACCAGATTCTTAAAGAAATTTGTACACGGCTTACTTTCTTGCAGGACGTAGGGTTGAATTATCTTAATCTCTTGCGTAGTGCGGTGACGCTTTCGGGCGGCGAAGCCCAGCGTATCCGTCTGGCAACACAAATTGGTTCCGGGTTAATGGGGGTATTATATGTGCTCGATGAGCCTTCAATCGGCTTACACCAAAGAGACAACAAACGGCTTATTGCCACACTTGAACATCTCCGCGATCTTGGCAATACCGTGATCGTTGTGGAACATGATGAAGAGACTATTCGGCGCGCCGATTATTTACTTGATATTGGCCCAGGTGCGGGTATTCATGGTGGCTCTGTGGTTGCCAGCGGTGCCCCCTCGAATGTTGCCAAGGAGAAGAATAGTATTACGGGCCAATATTTACGGGGGGAGAAAGCTATTCCGGTGCCAAAGAAACGGCGGCCTGGCAACGGCAAATCCTTAGTGATAAAAGGAGCCCGCGAGAACAACTTGAAGACAATTGATGTCACTATTCCTTTAGGCCAACTGGTAGTGGTCAGTGGCGTTTCCGGTTCAGGCAAATCGAGTTTAATTAATGATATATTGGCCAAGGAATTGTCAGCCCGATTGATGCGGGCCAATACAGTGCCAGGGAAACATGACGATATCCTGGGCTTAACGCATTTGGATAAAGCAATTATTATTGACCAATCCCCTATTGGCCGCACTCCTCGCTCTAATCCGGCAACCTACACTGGCTTGTTTACTCCCATCCGCGAATTGTTTGCCAGCGTGCCTGAAGCTAAGCTAAGAGGCTACAGTCCCGGACGTTTTAGCTTCAATGTACGCGGCGGTCGCTGTGAAAATTGCCGAGGTGACGGGATTATAAAGATTGAAATGCATTTCTTACCCGATGTTTATGTAAACTGCGAAGTCTGTAAAGGGAAGCGCTATAACCGTGAGGCGCTGGAGATCCACTATAAGGGCAAGACTGTTAGCGACGTGCTAGAAATGACGTGTGAGCAGGCGCTGGATTTCTTTGGATCTATCCCGTCTATTGCTCGTAAATTGCAGACGCTGGTGGATGTAGGATTGGGTTACATTGGTCTGGGCCAGCCAGCAACGACGCTGTCGGGAGGAGAGGCCCAGCGCGTGAAATTGGCGACTGAATTATCACGACGAGCCACCGGGCGTACCCTCTACATACTTGATGAACCAACGACTGGTCTGCATATGGCTGATGTTGATAAACTACTCAATGTATTAGGGGCACTTGTGGATGCTGGCAACAGCATGATTGTTATTGAGCATAACCTGGATGTTGTAAAGTCGGCTGATCATATAATTGATATGGGTCCAGAAGGTGGAGAAGGCGGCGGTCTAGTGATTGCGAGCGGTACGCCAGAGGAAGTTGTAAAGAATCAAGCTTCGTTTACTGGCCAGTATTTAAAAGCTATGTTGCGAAAGTAAATGCCTTATGGAGAAACAACAGGAGCTCACTCATGAAAACCCAAGCCCATCAGCTACATGGGCAGAATGTTATTACTATGTGGCATTTGTGTACCGTCATCCAAGAGAGGAAGAAATAGCCTACCACAATGCCTACCGACCCGAAGAGCCACTGGAAAATATCAGGACGCCAAAACAAATGACCCACCGTAACCTTAGTCATCGGCTGGGTAGCATGGTTCGGGAAATGATGAAGGCGGCAGCTGTTGAACAGGAACTAGACTGGGGAACGGAGTTATCCGCTGAGAAGGTCTCTAAGTTACATGATTATATCGAACGACGATGGGAGGAAGGGAAAGCACTGGCTAGCGATCTTATCGAACGTGAGCCAGGTCTAGGACAGGTACAGAATCCTCTACAACGTGATAAAGATGTGGCACATGAATGGCAACGTATGCACGAAATGCGTCCCGGACAGTATTCTCTTCCACTGCGCGGCTCAGGACTTGAGCAGTGGATTGAAGTAAGTCAAGAAATGCAGGCGCCTGAGAATAAAGGCGTGTAACTTACCCAAACAACGTAGTCGTGGGTAGTGTATCCTCGTTACTTAATAACTAGTGGCCTAGCAGGCTACTCGGTATTTTTGCCGGCCACTACTTTGCGGAAGCCTGATTTTAAACCACCAAATAATGCTTGGCGGCTTTGTTTTTTAGTGAGTATATGGGTGATAGACAAAGCGAGACTGCCGAATACCACCCCAAATATGACGAGCTCGATATATTGATCCAGGTGTGGAATACGATTGCCAATAAAATATCCGAGCAAGGTCATGCCGCCTCCCCAGAGCACCCCGCCAGTTACGTTAAACAGTACGAACTTATTACGAGGCATCTTGCTGGCGCCTGCCACCACTGGTGCAAAAGTCCTTACAATGGGAGTAAAGCGGGCAATGATAATAGTCTTGCCACCGTGCCGCTTATAAAAATCCGAGGCTTTTTCGAGGTATTCTTGTCGGAATAGTATGCCATCTTTTTTCTTAAAGATGCGGTGGCCGGTTCGATGACCGATGCTATAACCAACGTTGTCACCCAGTATAGCTGCTACGATTACTGCAATAAGCAACCAGGGCAACGATATTCGTCCTTGGGAAGCTGCCAAGCCTGCACCAAATAGGAGTGTATCACCCGGCAAAAAGAAGCCTATGAGTAAGCCTGACTCCGCAAAGATAATTAATGCGACTGCCAAAATTCCCCATGCATTTATGATGTGTTCGATGTTGAACATGTACCTTAAAGATTATATGTTCTTGCAGATATCGTCTAGGCTCTTTGTTATAATGGTTAGGAACGGCCAAAGGTCGGAAAAAGGAGGGTAATTTGAGCGATTCTAATATTGGCTTAGCAGTCCAGGAGCGGCCGGTGCGGGGCAAAGCAGTTAAACATCTTCGTCGAGATGGATTGATCCCGGCGGTTATCCATGACCACGGCAAGGAATCAAAGATAGTGATGGCCCCATATCTGGAGGTGGTAAAAGTTTATCAAAAAGCCGGCAAAACAGCTCCTCTCGAATTACAACTAGGAAAGGCCAAGTACTTAGCAATCATTAAAGATGTGGATTTTGAGCCAAAAAAGCACCAACTTCGCCACGTAGTGTTTAATGCGATTGAACAAAACCAAACTGTGCAAACAGAGGTGCCTATACGCCTTAGCGAAGATATACCAGCTGAGAAAGCTGGCTATATGGTTATTCGTAACTTAGACACAGTAGAAATAGAGGCATTACCTAAAGATCTTGTGGACGAACTTCATGTGGATGCGGGGGGTCTTGAAGAGATAGGTGACAAGCTGGCGGTGGCTGATATAGCAGTGCCAACCGGCGTGACAATTCTGACAGAGGCTGAGCATACGATTGCAGTAGTTGAAGAAACCAAGGCTCAGATGTCTGAAGAAGAAAGCAGTGAGGAAGCTGCCGAAAGTGATGAAGAAGGTGCTCAAGAATCCGCTGAGGAAGAATAAGTGGAATGGCAACGTCAAAAGAACGCACTTGTCAAAGAATATTCTTTTCCAGATTTTAAGCAAGCACTGGCCTTTGTAGACCAAGTTGGAGAGTTGGCTGAAGCGGCGAACCACCATCCTGATATTGAGTTAGGATGGGGTCGTGTAAAAATAAGCCTTACTTCACATGATGCAGGCAAAGTTCTAGAACGTGATACGCGATTGGCCCAGCAAATTGATCAATTGCTACCAACTAAATAGGTGACAAAACAGGGGTAGTTTGCTACACTTCCAGATTGATGGAGAAGGTGATTCTTTACTACAAGTTTGTACCCGTGAAAGACTCCGATATGACAATGCGGTGGCAACGGGAATTGTGTGAACGTCTGCACTTAAAGGGCAGAATAATTATTAGTCCTCATGGTATCAATGGGACGCTTGGCGGCGACCTTGAAGATTTGCGTCGCTATAAGCGTGAAATGAATAAGTCCGTAATCTTCAAAAACATTATGTATAAATGGAGTGAAGGTAGTCGCGACGATTTTCCTCGTTTAAGTGTGAAAGTGCGCGATGAACTGGTCTCCTTTAAGGCTGCCCGTGAAGTTATTGTCAATGAACAGGGCGTAGTCGGCGGTGGCAAGCGTCTTAAGCCGGAACAGCTGCACGAATTAGTCCAGACAAAAGGTAATGAAGTCATATTCTTTGATGGTCGTAATGCCTATGAAGCCCAGGTTGGCAAGTTCAAGGATACGGTGGTACCTCCTACACGCACCACACGCGATTTTGTGAGTGAGCTGGAAAGTAGCAAATATGATCCGATCAAAGACAAGCCAGTCGTAACTTATTGTACAGGTGGCGTACGCTGTGAAGTGCTGAGTGTACTTATGAAGAATCGCGGCTTTAAGGATGTGTATCAACTTGATGGCGGAATCGTGAAGTATATCGAGAAATATGGTGACCAGGGTTTGTGGGAGGGAGCGTTGTATATATTTGACAAAAGGATGGTACAAAAGCCCTCAAAATCATCTAAAGATATCGGCCAGTGTACTCACTGCCAAAGCAAAACTAGTAATTTTGAGAATTGCCACAATTTAGCCTGTAACCACTTGGTTCTTATCTGTCCTGATTGCGTCAAGCGGGGTCAGCAATTCTGTAGCCAGAAGTGCGCGAAAGAAAAAACTTCCGCTTATGTCCAAGGCTGAAGCGTCACATAGTCAAGGCGAAGAATTCAAGGAATTTACTAAGCAAGCGCTAAAGATTGGTGCGGTGATAGTGGCGGCGTTGGTCTTTCTTGATTTGTAAGGATAACTATCTGTTTTTAGAAGGCGGAATATAATATATAACTGTGAAAACGAGTTTGGAACATAAACTGGCTAAATTGCCCCGTGGTCCGGGAGTGTATTTTCATAAAAATGCACGGGGCAAGGTGCTGTATATTGGCAAAGCTGCGGTTTTACGTAACCGGGTTCGACAATACTTTCAATCAAGTCGGGCGCGTGACCCAAAAACTGAAGCATTAGTTGCTGAAATTGCGGATGTAGACTGGATAACAGTCGACAACGAGATGGATGCACTTTTTTTGGAAGCAGAGATGGTGCGGCGATATTTGCCGCCTTATAATATTTTGCTTCGCGACGACAAAAGCAGCGCCTACGTCCGAATTACATACCAGAGTGAGCATCCGACTGTCAGTATTACTCGTCGTCCCTTGGATGATGGCGCCAAGTATTTTGGGCCATATTATCAAGCAGGCGAAGTCCGGCGGGCGCTCAAGTATCTACGGCGCATCTTCCCTTACTCAACGCATCTGCACACTATACCTAAGCGTGTCTGTCTGCAGTATCATCTAGGGCTTTGCCCAGGGCTGGAGGGTGGAAAAACAAGTCTTGAGCAATACCGAAAAAACCTCCGTAATCTTATGAAATATCTGAAAGGGGAACGGGTTCAATTGCTGCGTCAGTTGGAAGAAGAGATGGAAGGTCATGCCAAAGCTGTTCGTTTTGAAGAAGCGGCTGCTGCCCGCAATCGGCTTTTTGCTTTAAAACGAGTAGGCCAACAGATAATTTTCTCTGATAAAGAGTTTCTGGATATAAGTAAAGATGAGGGACTGGTTGGGCTAAAGGAATTACTGGGGCTTAAGCAGTTACCGCGCCAGATTGAGGGTTACGATATTAGCCATCAGCAAGGGACAGATACAGTGGCCAGTATGGTGGTATTCATCAATGGACTGCCAAACAAGGCCGCCTACCGAAAATTTAAAATGAGACTGCCGGGAAATGATGACTTTGCTCATATGCATGAGGCTTTGTGGCGCCGACTCGAAGCCCGCCACCTTAAAGAATGGGGGCAGCCTGACTTGATGCTTATTGATGGGGGAAAGGGTCAGTTGACAGCAGCAGCGGCAGCACGGGACGAACGGCGAATGCCTATTCCTATGATCGGCCTGGCGAAAAGGGAAGAAGAAATAGTGGTGCATCGCACCCTTTCATTAGTAGCATTTAATGAAACAGGGGCAACGAAGATGGGTGCCCGCATTTATGTAGAAGATAACTTTTGGCGGATCCAATTGCCACGGCACTCACATGTGGTAAAACTACTGCAAAGGATCCGTGATGAATCGCATCGATTTGCGGTAAGCTACCACAGTTTATTGAAAACAAGACGGCAGACAGCAAGCCGATTGGACGAAATACCTACAGTCGGACCTGCGACACGAAAGAAGTTGCTCACCACATTTGGTTCATATAAAGGTATTGTCCAGGCGCGCCAGTGGGAACTTGAGAAGGCCATAGGGCCAAAGAAGGCAACTATACTGCGCCAATACTTAAGAGCTGACCGCAAGAGTTAAGACTGCTATACTAGGAATTTTATGCTGACACCTGCTTTTGAGACCGACTTCTTTATCGCTAACCGACGCCGCTTGCGTGAATTATTTACTGGTACGGCGCCAATCGTACTTAGTGCCAATGGATTGTTGCAAAGAAATGGCGATACGACCTTTCCCTTTCGACAAGATAGTAATTTCTGGTACCTGACTGGTTGTGACGAACCTGATGTAGTACTTGTAATGGACAAACAGGAAGAATATCTGATTGTCCCAGGGAGGGATGAAAGCCGAGTTGCGTTTGATGGCGAACCCGACTATCATCATCTGCAAAAAATATCGGGAATTGATTCGATAACTGATGATCGCGAGGGGTGGAAGCGTTTAGAAGTTCGTTTGAAGAAGGTGAAGCATGTAGCGACTCTGGCTGCCCCGCCCTCGTATGTATCAAAATTTGGCCTTTATTCTAATCCGTCGCGCCAGCGGTTAATCGAGAGGTTAAAATTAGTAAATCCTCGCTTGGAATTGCTGGATCTACGTTCCCAATTCATAACAATGCGAATGGTGAAGCAACCGGCTGAACTACATGCTATTAAACAGGCAATTCAAATTACACTAAAAGCGTTTCGGGAGATATATAGGCGTAGGCAGAAGTTTGCCTATGAATATGAAGTTGAAGCCCTGCTCAACAAACACTTTCGCCAGTCTGGCGCTTTGGGACATGCTTATCAGCCAATTGTGGCGGGAGGAAAACGGGCCTGTACCCTTCACTACGTGGCTAATGATCAAGCGCTTTCACCCAATGAACTTTTGCTGGTGGACGCTGGCGCGGAAGTGAGTCACTATGCAGCCGATATCACACGCACTATGGCCATTAGTGAACCATCTCCCCGCGTACACGAAGTGATGACTACGGTAGATGAGATTAGCGAGTATGCGCTTGGCTTACTGAAGCCAGGAGTTGACCTTAAGGAGTACGAACACGCGGTTCGTTTCTTTACGGGTGAAAAATTGCGGACACTGGGTCTTATGAAAACCATTGAGCAGCAATCGGTGCAGGAGTACTTTCCTCACGCAGTCTCACATTTCCTGGGGTTAGACGTTCATGATGCGGCTGACTATACAAGGACGCTCGAGGCAGGTATGGTTCTCACTGTTGAACCAGGAATTTACATTGCCCGTGAGGGTATTGGCGTACGTATTGAAGACGACATATTAATTACTGAAAAAGGCGCTATAAGCTTAAGCAGTGGCTTGCCTCGGTTGCTCGACTGACCTACAATACAGCGTAATATATGGACCGTCCTTTTATCCGTTTCTTACTTCGGTGGTTTGTCTGTAGCCTTGGCTTATGGATTGCGGCAGGGCTGTTAGGCAGCCGCATTACCTATAACAGCCAACTGTTCGTTATTATCATTGCGGGGCTTATTCTCGCGCTGGTCAACGCTGTCATTAAACCGGTTGTGGTGATTTTGTCGTTGCCGGCAATCCTTTTTAGTCTTGGATTATTCATGATTGTGATAAATGGTTTAATGGTGATGCTGGTTAGCAAACTTTATGCCCCGTTGCATGTTACTAATTTTGGTGCCGCAATGCTTGCCGGTATGGTGATTGGACTGGTAAACTATCTGGTGACGGCTATACTTGAGGAACGATAGAGAAGAATGAGCATTTTTAACTACATCACTATTGCAACGACTATTTTACTGAGCATATTAATCTTAATGCAGACACGTGGTGCCAGTCTTGGGGCTGGGTTGGGCGGTGGCGGCGAGGTCAACGCGGTACGACGCGGCTCTGACAAAACAATCCACCAGATTACCATAATCCTCGTAGTAATTTTTGGCTTGTCATTAATTTTTGGCATTCTTGCCTAGGCATATTCTTTGATGATTGATCGAACCACCAAACTGAGGTGGCGCCGTCGTTTCAGGCGCAGCAAAAAACAAGTAGAAGAAATCGGCCTACAAACCGAAGAACATCTTGAACGGCATTTTTTTAGGCGTCTTGCCAAGTTGGCCAGCGTCCGTCGGTTTACGGTTTCATGGGTTCTGCTGCTGGTACTTCTAGCCAGTTGTGTCTTTATGCAAACCCGTGCCCTCGGGAAGTATTATCTGAATAGTGTGCCTGCTTCTGGAGGTATTTATACTGAGGGCTTTGTCGGTAATTTTACAAATGCCAACCCTATTTATGCTTCAACAAATGCGGATAGTAATATATCCCGCCTCTTATTTGCGGGCTTGCTGAAGTATAACCAGCATAACCAGTTAGAGGGGGATTTAGCAAAAGAGTGGTCGGTGGATGAGAAGGGTACACATTATGAAGTAAAGCTTCGGCCAAACCTTTACTGGCACGATGGCAAGGCACTCACTTCTGAAGACGTGGCCTTTACCTATCAGACAATCCAAAATCCTGACACAAAATCACCTTTTGCGGTTAGCTGGCAGGGAGTGAAAATCACCACCCCTGATCCGCAAACAGTGGTCTTTGAGTTGCCAAATCCTTTGATCTCCTTCCCTCATTCGTTGACTGGAGGCATTGTGCCTAAGCATTTGCTTGGAACAATTCCTAAGAGTCAATTGCGGGCAGTTGGGTTTAATACTAAACCCATAGGAAGCGGACCTTTCAAGTGGGAGGGCGTAGAAGTCACTGGCGACACTCCTGAAGAACGAGAGCAGCATATTGGTCTATTACCTTTTGAAAACTATCACCAAGGTAAGCCTAAAATAGATAAAATAACCCTTAAGGTATACCATAGCGAGAACTCGCTGCTAGATGCTTTCCGTAAACGTGAACTCAATGCTATAGCCGGTATCAGTGCAATTCCGCACGATATTCAGAGTGATATAGATACCCAGGAATACAATGTACCGCTTACCAGCGCGGTGATGGTGTTCTTAAAAATGAACCAGGAAGTACTTCAGGATGCCACAGTTCGCCAGGCGTTAGCATTGGCAACAGACCAGCCGGCTATTTTGCAGGAATTCCCAGAGCCAGTCACACCGGTGCACGAGCCTCTGTTGGTTGGACAGATTGGCTATGACAAGGCTCTTGGCCAGGCGGTGAATGATCCAGTGAAGGCTGCTAAATTGCTTGATGACGCCGGTTGGAAGCTGAATGCCCAGAACATTAGGGAAAAGAATGGCAAGCCACTCTCATTTCGGCTCTTCTCGCAAGAAAACGATGAGTACACACGCGTGAGTCAGACTTTGCAAAAGCAGTGGAGACAGGTAGGTGTCGACGTGCAACTTAGTCTGCAGTCTGAAAGCGACCTGCAAACCACCATTGCATTCCATAATTACGATGCGTTGCTGTATGGCATATCAATTGGAGCCGATTCGGATATTTTTGCCTATTGGCATAGCTCGCAAGCAGATCTTCGTTCACCCACAAGGCTAAACTTTTCAGAGTATAAGTCACTGGTTGCTGACAGGGCGTTAGAGGGGGGGCGGACCAGGGCAGAACCGACGCTGCGGGCAATCAAATATCATCCTTTCCTGGAGGCATGGAATCGTGATGTACCGGCAATTAGCCTCTATCAGCCGCATTTTCTCTATGTGACAAGAGGCCACCTCGCCGGATTTAATCCTGAGACATTCAATAGCACAGCCGACCGGTATTCACATGTAGAAGAGTGGATGATCGGCCAAAAAGAGGCCCCAAAAAAGTAGGTTAGATGTCTAGTTGATAAGATGTGGTACAGTATTGCTTGCAGTCCCCACGGGACATTTGTAATGCGCGAGTGGCGGAATTGGTAGACGCGCTACCTTGAGGGGGTAGTGGGAGCAATCCTGTGGAGGTTCAAGTCCTCTCTCGCGCACCAGGCTGAATCTTTTATGGAAAAATTACCAACGCCATATGAATACGAGCGAGGCTATATTATTTTAAGGGTCAACCGATTTCGCGGTCTGCCAGATAAAATAATTATAGAAGGCACTCAGTTATTAATTAAGTCAGAATTTCATATATCACTGGTGTGTACAAAAAGAATTGCTGAGCTCATTGACCCGAGTCACAAGGAGCGAATTGAAAATGAAATCGTAGACTTGTTTAGGAGTTTCATCGAACATAGAAATATAGCAACTTTTAAGTCTACTAAACAGCTTAGACTTGTTGAGAGAGACGAGCGACGAACCTTGATAATGATGGTCAAATTGCCAGGTCTTAACGAATTCTTTGAGTCACTTTCCAGACAATATCACCAAGAAGTGCCATTACAACCTACTCATATCACAATGTACACACGGCAGCCCGAAGTTGGCATAGGTATTCTTTCGAATGAAGAGCTTGAGCATGATTCAAAACCAATAGAAATAGGTGACTTGACTGCTGAACATATTTCAGCAGAGTCTACTTAGTCTGAAAACAGAATTCTTAAATAATTCTGTACATGAGTCACCATTTGGGTGGTAGATTTTCCCTGGGATGGCGGATGTGTATGCTATCATAACTCCATAAGTCTAATGCTTTCCTAACAATACTAAAGAGAGGGTTATGAGTAAGGTTGCACAATATCTACAAGAGCATTTAGTGGGCGAAGTATTTACCTCCGGGGATATCCGAAGGTATTTTTCGACAGACGGAGGCGTATTCACAGTCATGCCTTCATTAGTGGTCTATCCCAGAAATGAAAATGATATTCGTAAAGCCACTCGGTTTACTTGGCAGCTCGCAGAACGAGGAAGGGTGCTACCCATTACTGCCCGGGGACTTGGTACCGATCAAGGCGGTGGAGCAATTGGCCCGGGCATGGTAATGATATTCCCGGCTCACTTACATCGCATCTTAGAGTTTGACGGTAAAACAGGGCAAGTCACCATTGAACCGGGTATTAACTATGGCAAATTGCAGCAGACGCTTCATACTCATGGCCGATTTTTGCCACCATTTCCGTCTTCAATGGAATTTAGTACTGTCGGTGGAGCGATTGCCAACGACGCCGGTGGCGAAAAGTCAGTAAAATACGGTACCACCAAGCAATACGTAAGAAGCTTGAGGGTAGTATTGGCAAATGGTGAGGTGATAGAGACCCGACGCTATAGCAAACGTGAAGTCAGCAAAAAACAGGGCGCCGCCACATTTGAGGGCGAAATTTACCGGTCCCTGGATGCATTATTTGAAGAGAACAAAGATGTTATTGACTCAATGACACTAGATGTCACAAAAAATGCAGCTGGATACAATCTGCAGGATGTTCGCCACAAAGATGGCTCCTATGACCTCACTCCTCTGTTTGTCGGTTCACAAGGGACGCTCGGCATTGTCAGCGAGGCAACCTTAACAACTGAGCCATATAATCCTCACACTACTCTAATTGCTGCTTTCTTTGATGACGTACAAGTGGCAGAAGAAGTGGTACTGGAACTCCGGAAGCTCCCCGATATGCCAAGTGCAATGGAAGTAGTTGATGAACATCTTTTGAACTTTTTGGACGCACATTATCCGAACCAATTAAAAGGTATTGTTGAAAAGCCATTCCATAAATTAATTGTGCTAATTGAGTTTGATAACGCCAATGCGCGCACCCAGAAGCGCTTAGCAAAAAAGGCACAAAAGATATTATCCAAGTCTCAGATTACTTACCGCGTCGAGACTGATGAGCATGATAAAGAGAAATTATGGAAGATTCGTCACAGCGCGGCGGCTGTTATCAGCCATTCTGAAGGAAGCCTCAAGTCACTGCCAATCATTGAGGATGGGGTGGTTCCGGTTGAGAAATTTAACAAATATATCAATGGTGTCTATGCACTATTTGAGAAGTATCATCTAAAGGCTGCTATATGGGGACATGCGGGTAATGCGAACCTGCATATGCAACCGTTTTTGGACCTTAGCCAAGTGGGTGATCGCCAAAAGGTCTTCAAAATCGCAGAAGACTACTACGATATGGTAATTGGTCTTGGTGGTAGCACCAGTGGTGAACACAGTGACGGAAGACTGCGTGCTCCATATTTGTCCAAATTATACGGTGAAGGAGTGTATAAAGTTTTCCAAAAAGTAAAACAAATTTTTGATCCATATAACACTATGAATCCGGGTGTCAAAATTAATGTCACGGTCGATGATATAAAGCCGTTACTCCGGCATGAGTACTCCATGGATCATTTGTTCGACCATTTGCCGCGTACATAGCGCAGTAAATAATTCCTATGACCATTCAGCTTTATGACCTTATCGGTATCACCGGCGCGGTCTTAATTTTTTTAGGATTTTATCGGACGAGCATAGGACGCTGGTCAAACAAGTCTTTTTGGTATGAGCTTGACAATATGGTCGGCGCCACGCTGCTCATTATCTACCAGTTACATCTAAAAGCATTTATCAGCGTGATACTGAACACGTTGTGGGTTATTGTGGCATTTCGGGGGCTGACTTCGTTTGCGGCGCGCTATAAGTGGGGAAAAAAGAAAAAGGCAGGGCGTCGGAAGTGAATTGGCTTGACAGCATAACCGGAATTCGCCAGACTAAGAGACAAGGTATCAAACGAACAGTGAAGGCATGAGTCGCAAACAGGTCTTAAAAGATTATCCGAAGTTTAATCTCTTAGCGTTTATTATTTCCATATTTTGCTTTGGTGCGGCTGGGTATATTATTCTCGCCAGCAAGGCTGCAGGCATTATTCCTCACCCTGACGGTACGCTAGTGCGTATAAAAGATGAGTCATCAGACCCTGAGAAAGAAAATATATATCAGATTAAAAATGGTAAATTATTCCTGTTTCCATCTACGAAGGTCAAAGCAAGTAATGGGAGCATTTCTTACAACGACCAAATTCTAAACAGTTACGGTTATACACGAACGAATGCAAAGGTAGCCACCGCTGCTGATCTGCAGTTGCCTAAAACAGACAGCGGACAAATATTGAAGATTTCATTCCGTGAAGGAACTATTCTCTCAGATGGTGCCAATTACTGGATGGTAGATGAGATTCCAGGTACCCCAAACTCAGCTTATAACTTACTTAAGATCAATGATCCTGGTCGGTACGGAGTGGCTTTAGGCTATACATTCTTAACGTGGAAGTATGACATTGTCCAAATATCGGCGGTTGATCTTTCGAAGTACGGGAATGCTAGCGGCTCAATGAATAACTATGATGTCCATAGTGACGGAACGGTCATTAAAAATGGCAATGATTACTATCTCGTTAGAGATAGTAAACGCTACAAGATACCTAATTCACAAGTTGCACGTAGTCAAGGCTATGATATTGCCAGTGCCTCCACCTGGGCACGGGTCAAGCAAGCCACTGCAAAAGACCTGCAATTACCAGATAAATCATCAACCGGCCAAGCTTTAGTGCTTGACTACCGGGAAGGTTCGCTGTTGCGCTGTACGGTTGATTTTCAAAGTACCGGATCAGCACAACGCTGCGGCCGCGACAAGCTTTATGTAGTTGATGATAAAAACGGTACAAATGTTAAGCGAGAGTTCACTGGTTCGGCATTTAGTGGTCTTGGGTACAATGACGGCGAACTTATTGCCATCGACGGAGCTGCGGCCCTAAGTGTACCAGTTACTGACACTGCCAATCCTGTGATGCTGGATAGCGGCGGGGTCATACCTAGCCCAGTTTCACCACCGACACCAGTTATTTCATCGCCTGCGAATAATTCGACATATCAATCAATTCCGGCAAATGTGAGTTTCAATTCTTCAGGTAGTGCCGCTCGGTCAGGAGGAAATATTAATACGTATACCTGGCAATTCGGAGATGGTACGTCAGCCAGTGGCGCCTCGGCAAGCCATAGCTATACAAAAGCCGGATCTTATTCTGTCACGCTAACAGTAGTAGATGATAAGGGTCTTACCGGTTCGACAAGTATTACTGTCAAGGTTGATAATCCGCCTGTGGCATCTGACCCAACTGCTACTGGCAAATTCTTTGGGTGGGATATTTACGATTTCAACGCCAACATGCCACAAGTCCGAGCCGCTATTCGACGCCAAAAACCGTCCGCTATTCGATGGTTCTTTGACATGGATCGTTATGTAAGAGATGAGACTACTGGTGCAGTGAAAAATTACGACGCAAACTTTACTGATCCATCGTTCCAAGATTTCTTGAAAGCTATAAAAGAAGTGAATGCAACACTTATCGTAACTGTTTCTAATAAGGGCATTATGTGGCCTGAGGAATACCGTGCTTGTTCTGGCTGTAACTATCCGGATATGCTGAAGTACACCCCGTATATTAAGAAGTTTGAGAGCTACCTAAAGACTTCGGGTGTCAACAACGTGATTTGGGAACCGTGGAATGAACCGGATTTAAGGTGGGGATCCCTTCTTAATCGTGCACCAAGTGCCGGTGCAACAGAGAACTTTTCCCAAGCGTGGGTCCCTATTAACAATATTATTAAAGGTGGAGTAAGTTTTTCTGGAGGCAATGGTGACTTATGGCGCCAGATGCATCAAATAACTTCTTTCCCGCAAGCATCTGGAGGTATTATTCATCATTATGCGGCTGAATGGCCTTCAAGCTCGTTGTTTATTGATTCTACTGATTGGATAAAAACAACCGCACCCTATGTAACCTACACGAGTTTCCACCTTTACCAGAATAATTATACGGGTGGTGTCACTGAATACGTCAATAAAATCGCGGGTGACCTTGCTTTGTGGCAACAGGTCAAAGGTACAAAACTCAAGTTTTATATAGGTGAAATTGGCAGTAATTCAGGATCCAACTACGGAGTAACTAATACCGATGGCCAATATCTCCGCGATGTTCATACTGCATTATCAACAGACCCACGCACAAAAGATTACTATATGGGTATGACTGCACATATTTTTGCACCAGCCGAAGATGGCACGCGAGTAGATATGTGGGAGCCACGCAAAGGTTGGTGGGAGCCAGACTTTAATGCGAACGATATCCCTGCTGAAAGCAAAACACTGTAAACTACATAGCTTGAGTTTTGCCTCGCTACCTCGTACCATAGGTGAGTTGCCTGCCGCAGTGGTGAAATTGGTATACACGCTAGTTTCAGGGACTAGTGGGAGCAATCCCGTGGAGGTTCGAGTCCTCTCTGCGGCACCATTGTTAGTTACTAATAATATGTTATAATAATTTTAATATGTCTGGTAATACGCCATTGAACGAAGCACAACTTAGGGGCGACATAGGTTCTATCAAAAGAATTTTTACTGATAACATTGCAGATCAACCAGATGGGAGTAAAATACATCGGTTCCCTAATGGTACGATCAAGTTAGATTATTGTCAGGACAATAAAACATATGAGGTAGCTATAGTTGATGGGGAGAAATATTCGGAGGGCAGCCATGAACGCTTAGGGGCAAGCTGCATGCGTCTTTGTTTTAACAATGAGTCCACAATAGAAGATGCAGAAATAGTACGGTTTGGGGAAGAAAACTTTGAATCAATTACAAAAGTAGGCCAAAAAGCACTTGGTTATTTTGTAGATGACGTGTTACTACAGTTACAAAATGAACTGCCTTCGTAAGGAGAAAACGTCATTGCTTTTGCAAGGGCAATACGCTATTATTTCGGCGGTATATATTTCGGGTTGTTAGCTCAGCTGGCTAGAGCACCTCGTTTACACCGAGGGGGTCGGGGGTTCGAATCCCTCACAACCCACCATCAGAAACCCGTAAATTACGGGTTTTTTAATTTGTGGTGACAGCAAGCCAACTGCTTGGCTTGCGGGGGTGAGAACAGTCGCAGCCTTGTGTGAGTTTTGGCATATAGCCAAAGGCGAACACGGCGAGACGGGCTCGCGAGATTTTTCCGTCAGGAAAAATACTTGTAAGTCGAATCCCTCACAACCCACCAATCACCTAGTAATTTACGAGGTTTATTGTTTTTAGGACAGTTGTTAAAAAGTTCGCTGTTTTTAGTGGTTAATCCAAGTTATGCTAGCCATCAGCAAGGAGATGCAAGAACCATGGCAAATTCTCATTTACGGCAAGCAGCAGCAGACGTATGGAGAGCTGTGGAAGACGCCGGCCGGGAAGCACGTGAATTGCAGCTGCTAGTTGATGAGACAAGACGTGCCAAGGAGCAACGGACCCGGAGCCTTCGGCGCCAGAGGGCCCTCCTCTTGGCCACTGCCGCCCAGCAGAGTACTGTGTCAGAAGAACGATTTGCGCTTGAGCGTCAAGCTCAAGACCTTGAAAATCAAGCCGTTCAAACTGAGCAAGACATGAATCGCAAAGTCGACCAACTCATACGGACTATGCATCATAAAGAGTCAATGCGTAATAGCCTTGAATCACAAGCACGTGGTCTAGAACGTCAAGCTGCCCAGTGGGGCTAGCATGCCCTACAAGTTGAATGTTTACCCCTTATTCGTTATGATAAGTGTGCTTTTTCCTGCCGGTTATGGCGCTTTAGCTCAGTTGGTAGAGCAGAGGCCTGAAGAGCCTTGTGTCCCCAGTTCGAGTCTGGGAGGCGCCACCATCGGCAAATACAAACAAAAAGAGGGTGAAGAACCCTCTTTTTGTATCAAGGATGAGTATAGTTGGAGAGTAATCAACCAAGAATTACCGGTATAGAAACTGAGTATGGACTTTCTTATGAGACGTCCGAAAAATTCAGAAGTATGTATAGCAGGCTACCTTATGACGACGGCATAGAAGTATTGCCTTTTGAGCGCTTGCCAAGGGAAGTCGATAGATCGTCCGGGCTAGGTATGTTATCTAATGGAGCCCGTTACTATATGGATATCGGGACACATCCTGAATATTCGACTCCCGAGGCTGCCACTTTCAGAGAGGTAGTTGCTCATGATTTAGCGGGTGAGCGGATTGTACTCCAATCATTCGAGAAGATGCGAGAAGAAGGTCTACTAGAAGAGTTTCGACTTAATAAAAGAGTGGTTGATATGCAGGAATTGTACTGGGGCCGGCACGAGAATTACTTAGTTCCCCGTGGGCTCGATCCAGATACTCAGATTATTCCACAGATGGCATTGCATTTGGCTACGCGCTCTATATGGGCAGGTGCCGGCATGGTTCGCAAGGGCGGTGAATTTACGATGGCACAAAAGATGAACGCAATCTATACCCTTGATGAACATGCTGCACACACCAGGGGTAATCGCCCACTTGTTGATATTGGCAGGGACGAGGCTTTGGCTGATTCATTAAAATGGCGGCGATTACACGTGGCTTCAGTAGACGCTAATATGTTTCCTTGGAACACGTGGATGGCGCTCGGTACTACCTCATTGGTTTTACGTATGGTTGAACAAGGCGATGAGCTGAGTGATTTGCAACTTTCAGCACCAGTACAAGCTGCCCGTTCGGTAATTTATGACCTCTCCTTTCAGAAGAGATTATCGCAAAAGACCTCGGCGGTTGCGATGACAGCTCTTGATATTCAAGAGGCTTTAGCTGAACGCGCCGGGAAACTTGCCCAAGCCGGTGTATTGCCGCCTGAAGAAGTTGAAGTAGCAGAGGAGTGGATAAAATTGTGCCAAGACTTACGGATGAATCCTGAGGAATGTATAACCAGGGTAGAATGGATGGCGAAAGGGCGCTTTTTGGGCGGAATAGCACTCAGAAAAAATATTTCTATGAAACATCCTCACATACGGAAGTTTGATGTGTTATGGGATGATTTAGACGAAGAGAGGGGTTACGCGCAAAAGCTTCGGGCAAAAAACGGACTACCTTCAGTCGTTTCTGAAGAAGAAATCAGCACGGCAATGACTGAACCCCCTCAAGGTCGAGCAAGATTAAGGGGTAGGCTTATCAAAGAAGCTGCACGTCAGTGTAGATTATATGGTCATGCTGTAGAAGAGCGCATAAGCTGGGATCAATTTCACATTACGCGTCGTAGAGATGGGGTGACAAAAATTTTTAGAGTAGTGATGGATGATCCCTACCAGGATGAATCGACTGAAGTGGACAGGATACTGGGGCAAATGACCGAGCAGTAGTTGATTAAAAGCTATCTGCTCACTATAATCTTACTCTGTTAATACGCGGGTGTAGCTCAGTTGTTTAGAGCGCATCCTTGCCAAGGATGAGGCCAGGGGTTAGAGTCCCCTCACCCGCACCAAATATTTGAATTATGAGCCGCAAGGCTCTTTTTCTTTGTTTCAACGACTGTTCTAAAGGGGTCGTTTAGTATATAAGACAACTTCTTATCCTTTAGTTCAATGTTTGAAAGTACGTATTCCAGCAACTTCTGTCTTAGCCCCTCATCGCTCTCGTTGAATAGCTGTTCAGCCCGTTGTGCCAAGTCTAACAGATAGGATGCGGTAACTTGAAAGTCTTTGTTATCACTCGTTAGCAACTTTAGGCGGTCATTCAGCTCCTGCTGTTTCTTTTCTAGCTCAGTTGCAATTTCATCGTGGAATGTCTGTGTAATACGACCCTCAAGTAAGTCATAGTAAACCTTACGCATCTTTTCTTTGAGTTTGTCGTACTCAGCACGGGTTTGCTCAATGTTTTGCGTGAAGTACAGCTGCTGGTCATTATGACGGTTACGCAGCTCGGTGATGACTTTATCTAACCACTTCTCAGGCACGTCTATAAATCCTATATCTTCCGTAACCTTATCAATTACAAGGCTAACGGCTGTATTCGGATTATCGCACTTTGCGTTGGCACATCGCAAATACACGGTGTTACGAGCCTTGAACGGCGATACTGCACGTCCGCATTTGCCGCACTTTACTATCTTTTTCAGGGTAAAGTCTTTGCTGTCGTACTTTGTCATCTCGTGCTTACGTTCATCACGGACACGCTGAACCTGATTGTACAAGCCACGACTGATGAGTGGCGGGTACTTGTGCGGGTAGCGTCTGCCAGCGTGAACCATAAAACCGCAATAAAACTCGTTGCTTAATATTCTTTCAATAAACTGTTTGCTTGGTGCTTTACTGCCAGCAATGTTGCTACGAAAGCCCATCTCACGCAGTTCCTTAGCAATGACGGCGTATGATATGCCTCTTGCTCGCATTTCGTAGGCTTTCATTATGTAGTGAGCCTTAGTGTCATCAACTTCAATATCTTTGATTGGTTTCTGTGGCGTACCGCCTTTTAGTACGTTCTTGTAACCGACAGGTGCTCTATGTACCCATATACCCTCACTCAGCATTTGCTCAAAGCGGCGTTTGACGTTATCTCGGATGCTGTCTGAGTAGTATTTAGCCAATGCCATACCGATACCGAGCCTGAACCAATCGGCTGCTGACGAGTTTTGGTCAATGTACAGGCTATCGTGCGGGAAGTGCAGCTCAATTTTGCCGAGCTTTACCAGCTGCTGTAATGCTTTTACTTCCTCTTGGCTGCTATCACGAGTAAAGCGGTCAATTTTATCAAAGACCACGTAGCACAAAGTTGGCTGCTTTTGGATGTGTTCAACGAGCTTAGCGAACTTCTGTCGTTCTTCTTTATGAGCACTCTCGTCAAACTCGTGGTACTCGTAGGGTAGTTTCTTTTGTTCGGCGTATCTTTCAAGCCGTAACTTTTGAGCTGGCAACGCTTTTCGTTGCTCAATATCTGATACTCGTGCGATTAGGATTATCTTTGCGTCCATAATACTTACTCCTTACTAACTTAACATTACTTACCAGTATTTTCAATGTTTGATAGAAACTCTGACATTTTTGTTGGGGTAAATCGTTGCAGTGCCTCGTCTATATGTACAAAGGCTGTGTAACGATGTGCTTGCGGTGCGTTTAACAGTGGTTTTATGCGATACCACGCCTGCTTGCCATAACGAGCCTCAAGCGTGTTTCGCAAGCCGACAACACCTGCTTGGCTGGCGATGAGCATACCTGCTACTGCCGCAAGTGCGGCTTGTGGTGTAACTTCATCGTTTGCCTCAAGGTAGTTTTGTAAAAGCTCAAATGGCTGTTTTACGTCCAGTGCCAACATATCTACATTGGCAGTCAGCTTTTTCCAGTGCTTGAGTAGTGTGTTTTGGCACAACTTCATTTTGAACAGGCTTTCAAACGTCCACTGTTCCAAGTAGGGGTAGGCTCGCTTGATAGAGGCTCTACCGACAAAACGTACTTCGTATCTGAATACTTCCATTGGTCGGTACTCAGATAGACCCTCAAGCAAATTGAGCTGAACCGAGCTGTCTTTTTCAAAAGCCCGTTTGTTGCTTTTCTTAGCTTTTAGCAGGTCAGCCATTTTGTCGTAAAAGGCTATATCAAGTGAATTGGCGTGAATGTGTACGACGTGTCCATCGCGAAAATCGGTCTTTTGAAAATCGTACGTTTTGCTTACGTCTAGCTTGCCCATTGTATTCAGGATTGTTTGGCACGATGTGTAGTCAAGAAACACGATGTTCTTAGACGGATGCCAAGCCGCAATATCGGCGGTAGCTAGTTGTGGCTTAAAGAAACGATGACCGAGTAGTTCGTGTAACGAACTTTGTAGTGCCGTGAGCAAAGCATCAAAGTCATTTTCTGTTAGCTCATCAAAGTTGTTGCCGAACAGCATCTTTGGTGCTGAAAACTCAACTGCCAGTTCGTACGTTACCGCACCAAACTTTCGCACTCGCTTGTACATCGTCAGTCGTGGCATATACTTGCCCATCTTGGCATATGTCGGCGAGGGGTTGAGAAACGTCTTGCCATAGCCTCTGCTGTTCACGAGTTGCTCAAGCGTTATAGGCGTAAACCTGCTGCCATCAAAGACCAGCGGATTATGTACGGGTATGAGTAGTTTTACTGTGTCTACCATATCGTTCATCACTTCTTTCAAATAACTCAACGCACTTAGCAATAACTGCTTGCTCAATCACTTTGCCAGCCTCTTTGGTTACTGGATAAAAGTAGTTGAGCTGGCGTGAGCCAACTTTCTTAGTTGGGTAGGTTATGCGATAGCCTGTACCGTCTAGTCGCTGATGTACGCCAAGTGAACCAATGAACAACTGCCCATCAATTAGGCAGCTGGCAAAAGCTACAAGCCCGTTAGTCGGTTTGACTGGCGTGATACTTACTTCACTAACGGTCATTTTTCTTTCGCTCCATCGCTATTTCCTTATTGCTTGCCCAAGACCAAGCCGAAAGAAGTAGGCTAATCAGTTTGTTGAGTGTTATTCGTAGTACCTTGTAGAAAATCATCACTTTCATTCCTTTGTTCATTACGTTGTTTTTGTGCAAAGTCCATCTGAATTAGCACGTCAAAGAAACCAGTGAGGTTGTGAATAGCCTCATCACTCAACTCGGCAGCCACGCCTTTATTTGCGGCATTATCCTGTGGTTCTGCTGGCAGGGGTTTTTGTTGGTGGTTATTCTGCTGTCCTTGCATAGTAACCATTAAGAAGAAAGGCTTATTTAAGCCATTTAAATCTGTGGAAAAGACGACTTTTACAGATTGATATAATCTGGGTTTACATAAACCTCAATGCCCTCAAGTATGAAGAAGTTGGGCATTGTGTTGTTGGTGTCTCGGAGTACCTTATTGTTGAGTTGGTGTATATAACTGCGTATTTTGCTAATCCAGTCCTGCTCGTCATTAGCAATACGCTCGCCGAAAGCCTCAAATATCACATCCTCAATATCCCAGCGTTTTGTAATATTCTCTGGGGTGCTGAGCAAGACACGTGCAAACTGTGTTTGCTTTGAGCTGACCGTTACGGCAACTTTAAACGGACCAATCTGTATTGATGAGCTTGTGCGTTGGAAGTGAACTGCTGTCGGTGCTATAAGCAAGTTGCCCTGCTGATTATCTTTGGCTAGCAATTGTTGCCTAAGCTCACGCACTTCTTGTTTAAGGTCATTGAACGCCATAAGCAAGTTGGCACTGTCTGAGAAAGTGACATTGCCGACACTGCTGGTTTGGGTTGCGGTGGCAGTTGCGGTAAGGTCATCTTTATCCGTAGAAACGTCGTTTAAGATAACATTCACTGTTTCGGAGCGGCTAAATTCAATGCTTGCTGTTAGTGAGCCAACATCAAATCGCAGGTTACGTAGTATACGTTCGTGTGCTGTATGAAAATCGGCAAACATTGTCCGTGCTATAAGGGGGGCTTGAAAAGCATCTTGGATACTTTTGATTGAGGCGATGATGTGTTCGTTAGGAAAAGTGACCAGTGATTTTTGAATGGCGGCAAGTGCCGCAAATTGATTTTGAGTAAATACGCTGCTCTTATAAATTGCCTCTACTGCGGGTGCTATCGTTTCCTGGATACTGAACGCCTTGTCCAAAGCTGGCTGCAAAGCAAGTGAAGTTTTCTGCATATCGGCAACGATTTTTAACATTGGCGAAGTGTCTATTGCTTGCAAGGATTGAATTGCTGGGGATATTTTGTAAATACCTTCAACGGCTTTAGCTATCGCACTAAAGTCATATTTACTAGCCAGGGTCTCTGTTATCTTGCGTAGCTGTTCTTGTGCCTCAGCTAGTTGTTTTTGTTCAGCTGGCGTGAGGGTTGAGTGGTCTTTGGCACTCAGTTCCTTGTACTCACGAAGAGTTAAGCCACTACCTTTAGGTATTGTAATTGCAACGGGCTTAGAGGTATTTTCTCGGGCTATTGGGTCACTCTTCATCACTTCACTTTCATTTCACACTGGTAAGTCGTGTATAGTTATAGTATGACACAATCTGGGAAAAAAGAGCCGAAGCTACTCACACTTCAACAGGCGTGTGAGATGCTGAATTGCCATCCAAATACCCTTAGAGCGTGGGATGCTAAAGGCTATCTTGTAGCTGTACGTTTCGGCACGCGGCGTGATAGACGCTACCGTCGGGAAGATGTAATGAAACTACTGCAAAAGGGCGAAAAATGAAACGCAACGAAGAAATAGCCCAACTTTCGCACGATATAATGCTGGACATAACAGATAGTAGACTGCCACTACATAATGTATTGCTCAAAGCATCACGATTATCTTTGCTTTTAGACATTCCAAAAAATGTTGAGTTATTTCAGACTTGGGCAAAATATGCCGAGCAAAACCAATTTGCTATTGATGCGTATAGAGATAATCTAGCTGCAGCAAAAGACCCAAACGTATCGGTCTCAAGCTCAAACCCAAACCAGTACGTTATGAACAATCACGGAAATATCCTTGAACGAAGCGGAATACGCAAGGATACTCAAACCCGAGTAGCAAACTTATCTGGGTACAGGACGCAAACATATAACTTTGCTTTGGGCGTATATAACAAGTGGCAGTTTGGTAGCACAGCACAATCTATATTTGAGAAGAAGCGAGCAAAGGTAGAGCCTGTGCTAGAACGAATATTTCCAGATACTTCACAAAGACTTAACTCAATTGACCAAAACCTACTGTCCAGCAACTCAGAAGACTGGAAGAACGCGGTTGCTTCCTGTCGTGCCTTATTGATGGACATTGCAGACTTGCTTAATCCGCCTAAAGACGCAGCCGATAAAGGTAAGTACATCAACCGACTAAAAGACTATGTATCGCCTAAAATTTCCAGTAACACCAAAAAGAAACTGACTAAAACATACTTTGACGAGTTAAAATCACGGATTGAATATACTATGGACCTGACGCAATCAGGATCGCATCAAGGTCGTCCATTAAAGGACGAGGCAGAAGACGTTGTGCTCCACACCTATCTTGTTATTGCGGAGCTTATGCAAATCTATGCAAATGAAGATAAAAAAGAAAGAACAGAGCAACTGCTAAAAGCACTTGAGGAGCAGAAAGAAGCGAAAGACCAACCTAAGCCAACAAAGCCTAAAGATAAATAGTCCAAAAAAACGCTTGGCAAAATCTGCTCCCAAAAATTAGGCATTTATACGGCGGAGTACCTGTAACAGGGGTAAGGGGCGACTACCCCCCTACTAAAACGCCATTTGCATAGTACCCCTAGGGGGTATATAGTAAGAGGTATGATTGGTGACATAAAACAGCGTGCATTGCACCGAGCCAAAATACTTGAGGGTCAGATGCGTGGTGTGCAGAAGATGATTGAGAACGAAGACTATTGTATGGACATACTTACGCAGAGCCTTGCTATCCAAAAGTCCATAGGTTCACTTAATAAGCTCATACTTGAGAACCACGTACGGACACATATCAAAGAAAACCTTAGTTCCAACTCAGAAGATGAGCAAGAAAAAGCCGTTGCTGAACTGTTAGCGTTGTATGAGCTGACAAATGTGAGGGGTAAGTAGCTATGAAGTTATTTGCAGCTATTAAGAATGCCCTGGTCCTACTAG
>JAYRRP010000005.1:0-50305 GCA_041910055.1 Saccharimonadales bacterium (SeqCode) | reverse complement strand
AACCACCCGCCGAAATTCAAAACAATAATGAAGAAAAATCTTTTGGGTTGGGCCGCCGCTTTAGCGGCGGGCAGAGCCGCAGGGCGGGATTCAATTATCTCGCTCGAACAAGGTTCGAGCTTCGTTCAACAACTGCAGCCATACTTAATTACAAGTTATATCGTAAAGTTACTACATGCCGACTTCGTTACATCAAATGCTCTCCGAGGGAGACCCGCGCTCACTGGGCCGTACTGAGGAAGTGATTCAGAAAGTACTAAAGAAGCCTCTGCTTTTAGATGAATTATTCACTTGCTTGTTTTCTGAGGATGAGATTGTTCGCATGCGTGCCGGCGACGCGCTCGAAAAAGTTTGTCGCGTGCATCCTGGGTGGCTGCAACCATTTATTCCACAATTACTTACTGAGGTATCTCATATTGACCAGCCATCTGTGCAGTGGCACCTGGCACAAATGCTCGGTGAACTTACTTTGACTGGCAAAGAAAGAGAAGCAGCCATCAAACTATTAACACACAATCTGCAGGACACAAGCGTTGACTGGATTGTTGCCGGCTATAGTATGGAAACCTTGGCTCAATTTGTGGCAAATGACCACTTGCAAGCCAACATACTCATCCCATTACTTCAGCTGCAACAATCCCACCACTCAAAAGCAGTTACAAAACGCGCTACAAAAATACTTGCACAATTGTCGAATGCTCAGAGCATCTAGGTGTATTAGTAGGTTATACTAGGCGCATGGCAGGCAGCCTTAACCCGCACCGGACGCGCACATTCATTCTCATTGCTGTTTTACTGCTCGCCTTGATCTTCCTTAAACCCTTCCTGCCTATCATTGCACTCGCTGCCCTCGCTGCTTATTTATTTGACCCAATTTATAAGCGTTGTCTGCGTCGTTTCAAAGATAAGAAGAGCGTGGCAGTAGCCTGCACAACTGTGCTGAGTTTGGTATTTATACTATTGCCAATTGTAATTATTCTGCTTATTTCAGTTTCGCAGGCGACGCGCCTCGCTCACAGTCTTGGACTAGCCGGTAGCTTCTCGAACATGAACCTAACCGAAACTCTCTCTTCCGCAGTCACAAAATTGAATGAAATTATCCAAAATATTACCGGCATAGAGGGCGCCATTAAAAGCGGGTCAGTCATAGATTTCGTGAAAGAGGTAGGGCCAAAATTAGCACAAGCCTTTGCTGATATCATTATTTCGCTCGTCAGCACTATTCCTGGTTTAATCACATCGTTTATTCTCTATTTGTTTGTCTTTACGGGCATCATGGTGGGCCAGGATAAGCTCTTGGCTAATATCCGTGCCATTAGCCCATTCGACGAGAAAGTGACTGCCCAATACTTCCGGCGCATCGGCCTTATGTGTAAATCAATGGTGAAAGGGCAAATGATCATCGCACTGGCACAAGGTCTCGCAAGCGCACTTGTTATCGCCGCGGTGCTTAGTCTCTGGGAACTATTCATTTTCATGTTTATTATATTCACCTTTTTATCATTCATACCGCTTGGTGCAGGAATTATCACTATTCCTTTAGGTATCATCGTGATGCTTACTGGTCATTGGTGGCAAGGAGGATTAATACTACTAAACCACTTCTTGGTTGTGACGAACATAGATAACTTCCGCCCCCGTTTGGTTGCCAAAGAAATCCGTTTGCCGGCCGCCCTGACTATTTTAGCGGCCTTTGCCGGCGTACATTATTTCGGCCTACTCGGTGTGGTCTACGGACCAATCATTATGATATTCATTACTACCACCATAGAGATATACGTAAAGGAAAACTCCGGACAAAAGCTTTCAGCTGCCAGTAATAAAGCACAAACTTAAAAAGGCTCCGCACTTTGCGGAGCCTTTAGAGTGTTTGCGGGTACCGATTTAAAGGTTCTCACTTTGGGTCATGTCGCTGTTGCTTCCCTTTCGGCGAGAGCCACCCTTTTTGCCAGCTTTTGCGTGTCCCTCAGGGTCACCATGCCAACCTCTCCCCTTCGACTGGTTCTGATTTCCTGCCATACACACCTCCTTTGGCTTAAATATGCAGGAATCATAATAACGAAGTGAACGGCCTGTCCGCTATGAAAATTATTACACTTCCGTTTTGTGATATTTTTCATAGCAGCTCGTGTCTTTAGACGATAGCATAAGAACTGTCATGGGTGAGGTCCATGACACAAGCAAAGCAAATTTTGGGAGGAATTGCGATGCACAAATATCACATGTCACGCGAGGACAGTGAAGGTTTTGGCATAGGTCGCTATGACATAAACCACACCATAGCCAGCCCTTTTCGGCCGGAGATAATCCAGCCCTCAACGGGCGTGACAAATTGAAACAAGTAATTAAACACACTGAGGGAGGGACTTATGTGGAACAGTGACGATACCCAGAACAAAAGTTCTGACCAGCGTAACTTTTTTGCCGAACAATTCACAATGGACGATGGCCGGGACGAAGACCAAGAATTTCAATTTGGCGATGACGACACCCCTGACGACTACATTTAATGAAACGGGTGTCTGATTACGGTTGAGTAAACTTGCATAGAAATGATACCTATGTAAGAAAAAAATAGGAGGTGATGGAATGAATAAGTATGGTCCAAAAGCCAGCCACATGATTGGCAAAACTATGCACGAGTTTTCAAAAGGACAGTTAAAAAGTGGTAAATCAGGAAAACCCGTCAATGATCGTCAACAAGCATTGGCAGTTGGTATTTCGAAGGCACGAAAATACCACTATAAGGTACCAGCTCCCCGTTAGAGGGGATCTGTCCTTAGCGGAACAAAGGCAAACCCGGGGTACGCTATTGAGTTGTACCCTTTTTTTGTAGCTTGCACACGATAAATAGTGTCTTCTACCGGGATTACCAAGCAGCCGCCCGGCGCGAGTTGGTCGAGCAAGGTTTGTGGCACTTCTTTGGCAGCCGCGCTTACCAAGATACGATCATAAGGTTTACGAGATGATAAGCCAAGTTGTTTGCCTGCCTGGTGGAAACTCACATTTGTGCACCCTGCGCGGCGACAGTTTATTTCACCAGTTTTCACTAGTTCGGGAATCCTCTCAACTGCATAGACATGACCCTCCGAACCTGTAAGATAGCCTAGTAAGGCAGTTGTCCACCCTGAACCTGCCCCTATATCCAGCACCTTATCACCCGGTTTTACCGCTAACCATTGCAACATAAGCCGCACGGTAGTCGGTTGGCTGTTTGTTTGCTCAAACCCGATAGGGAGTGGCCTATCAACACCTGCAAACTCCTGATACGATGGTGGCAAAAAAGGTTGCCGCGGTACCCGACGGAAAGCCTTCTCTACTCTTGCGACCGTCAGATTATTTTTTGGTGGCGACACTGATAACAGCGAACAAGGTAAAGCCAACGCCGAGACCAATCATAGTTCCGGCAGCAACATTATTAAGCGCAAAACCTACCCCAATGCCTGTCAGGATGCCAGCCGGGATGAATAGCGCTCCGCGATTTTCCTCGTTTTTCTCATTTACTTTTTTCGATTCAGCCACAACTATACCCTCCATTCTGTGATTGCTTCTGTAAAAATTATAGCAAATCCTACCAGTAGTAATAAGGAGTTGTAGTGCTAATGATGCTTGGGTTACAATAAGCATAAAGGCTAACAAAATGGGGGGCACATGAGTGATTACCAGGCCATTGAATCATATGTCAGGGCTACCAATTATCTAACAGTCGCGCAGATATTTTTACGAGATAATTTTTTATTGGAACGGTCACTTACCAAGAATGATGTAAAGCCCCGGTTACTTGGCCATTGGGGAACAGGGCCTGGTATCAACCTGATGTATGGGCACTTAAGCCAGCTCATCAAATCACATCATCTTAATATGTTGTTTGTGCTGGGGCCAGGCCACGGATTCCCTGCCCTCCAAGCCAACCTCTTTTTAGAAGGCTCACTCCAAAAGTATTATCCGAATGCGGTACACAGCTACGAAGGCATCTCTTATTTGTGTCGTAATTTTAGTTGGCCATATGGCTTTCCCAGCCACAGCAATCCTGCTACCCCGGGAGTAATTCTGGAGGGAGGAGAGCTGGGATATTCTTTATCGACCTCATACGGAGCAGCACTTGATAACAAAGATCTAATCGTCGCTTGTTTAGTCGGTGACGGTGAAGCTGAGACTGGACCGACTGCCGCCGCGTGGCACCTCAATAAACTGCTGGATCCAGCCAGCCATGGCGCCGTACTGCCGATTCTCCACCTCAATGGCTATAAAATTTCCGGCCCGACGGTTTTTGGCCGCATGACCGATGAAGAATTACTCGACTTGTTTAAGGGTTATGGCTACCAGCCGCGCATTGTTCAAGCCACCTCGCATGAAACTATCCATCACTCGATGCAGACAGCGCTTGAATGGGCAGCCGGTACTATTAGAGAGTTGCAGAGGCATCACACTATTGTGTCGCCGCGCTTCCCAATGATAATCCTGAGGACACCAAAAGGCTGGACCGGTGTTAAAGAACTAAACGGTCAGAAAGTGGAAGGCAACTTCCTCGCTCACCAAGTTGTCCTGACCGAAGCGCACAGTGATGATACCCAGTTACATCTACTTGAAGAATGGTTGCGCAGTTACAAAATCAACGAACTCTTCAGCCGCGAACATGGTTTTGGTGACTTTTTGCACGACATTTTTCCTGCAGAATCGCATAGGATGGGACTCAATAAGCACGCCTTTGGTGGCGAGCCAGTTTATAAGCCTCTTCAATTACCCGCACTTGAGCAATTTTCGGAAGATGCGGAAACGCCCGGCACTGTTGGCTCCAGTAGCATGCGGCGTGCCGGGCTTTACTTAGGAGAAGTGTTCCGCCGCAATCAGGACCATGCCAATTTCCGGCTGATGTCACCTGATGAAACCTATTCAAACAAACTGGATGATATCTTCGCTGCCACTTCACGCGCCTGGGTGTGGCCATCTAAAGCGTGGGACAAAGATATGTCCCGAACAGGGCGGGTCATGGAGCTACTCAGTGAGCATTCCCTGCAGGGCTTAGCCCAGGGATATGTGCTCACCGGCCGGCACGCAGTTTTTGCGTCCTATGAAGCATTCATTACGGTTATCACCAGCATGATGGACCAATATGCCAAATTCCTACGCCAGGCCATTGATGTGCCGTGGCGGGGTGATATTGCTTCCTTCAACTATATCCTCACTTCTTCGGGATGGCGCCAGGAACATAACGGCTTTTCGCATCAGAATCCAGGCTTTATAGATGACGCGCTGCAACGTCAAGGTAACTTCGTAAACGTCTATCTGCCACCAGATGGCAATACTACCCTGGCTGCTCTCGAACAAATGCTATCAGCAAAAAAACAGATAAATATTCTCATTGCCGGCAAAACTTTGGAACCCCGCTGGCTCACACCGGAGTTAGCTCGCCGCGCCGTGCAAAAAGGTGTTATGGTGTGGGATTTTGCCAGTGATACTGACCCGGATATTGTCTTCGCAGCGGCGGGAGATTATTTGACCAAAGAAGCCCTAGCTGCTATTGATTTGCTCAAAACTGACAGCCCAGACACTCGCGTCCGTTTTGTGAGCATCGTCACTTTATCCTGCAATGGCTTAGGCCACAGTGGAACTGAGTTCACTCATGAGGACTTTAAAAATTACTTTACGCTTGATAAACCAGTTATCTGTAACTTCCATGGCTATCCGCAGACATTAAAGTCGCTTTTATTTGATTATAGTGAGCAACGCGACCGCTTCACAGTGCACGGGTATACTGAGAGCGGCTCGACAACTACTCCTTTTGATATGCATGTCCGTAATCAAACTGATCGCTACCACTTGGTAATGGATGCCGTCAGCAAACTCTCAATGGAGGGCAAAATTGAAAGAAACCATGCCGAACATTTACTGGCGAAATACCACGAGAAACTTGCGGAACACACCGGTTATATAAAGCAACACGGCGTCGACTTGCCGGAAATTGAAGAATGGCAGTGGAAAAGATCACACTAGTTGCAAATCCGGGCAGTTCTTCCCGCAAATATGCGTTTTACCGTCACGATAAATGCCTGGCAAGTTTACATTTCGAAACCGACAACGGACAGATAGTTTATACGCTCACAAAGGACAATAAAAAAGAGCGCGTAGCGACTTCCCATACTCACATTGATGAAGTTTCTGCCTCTTTGTTACCTCTTGCTAGGCAGCACGAACTTTTGTCTCCCCACGACCGAATCTCTCAAGTAGCCCTGCGTATTGTCGCACCAAGTGGCTTTTTTCTAGAAGATCGACTGCTTGACCCATCCGTTCTTTCCCGTCTTACCCACTTACGCGCCCGCTTTCCCCTGCATATTGGCGCCTCGCTTGATGAATACAACCGACTAAAGAAATGTTTACCCGACGCTCGCTACATCGGCATATCTGATAGTGGTTTTCACAAAAATAAACCAGATTATGCCTGGAATTATGGTCTGCCACTTGATCTAGCTGACAGGTTAGAGCTAAAACGCTTTGGTTATCACGGCTTGTCGGTTGAGTCCGCCATCCACCGTCTCCGCTCTCATCGCCTACTGCACAGCAAACTAGTGATTTGTCACTTGGGAAGTGGCTCCAGTGTCAGCGCGGTAAAGAACGGAACCAGCATCGATAACACCATGGGCTACTCACCTTTAGAAGGCGTAGTCATGGCTACACGAAGTGGTAATGTTGATCCTGTGGCAGTTAATGCACTGCAGGAAGCTGAAGGATTAGACGATGAAGCGGCTGAGTTACTCTTAAATACTCAATCCGGACTTCTCGGCATCAGCGGCGTCTCCTCAGATATTCGTGAGTTGTTGAAACTCGAGGAAACAGGGCACTATCGTGCCTCCTTAGCCCTGAAAATGTATGTTTATACCGTTTGCAAAGCGGTTGGCCAAATGACGGCCGCACTGGACGGACTTGATAGTCTCATTTTTACTGGTACCGTTGGCGAAAGGTCAGAGATTATTAGAAAAAGGATTCTAAATAGTCTTTCTTATCTCGGGCTTAAACCATGCGAAGCCAAGTCAATCAGTCCCAGTATTACTCAAGTAGCACATAGTCCTAACCTGAAAACTGCCCTCGTGGTAGAGTGCGACGAAATGGAACAGATGGCTCGTCGCGCAGCCCTCCTGACAGGCTAAATTCCGCTCGGACCCTGCTTGAAATCTGTGAATTTTGCACTAGTGGGAGTAATGCATATCACGATAAACGCGCCACCCTGCACCGAACTCACCGGTGGCAAGCGAGTCTCATCACCATATTGACGTGGCTGCATCATCCTTGCAAATACATCTGCTTTTATATTCTGATCCGGTTCAACTTCCGCACTTCCCTGTAGTTGCACCATTTGGAGGCGCGCCTCATCGAAAACCGTAAAAGCTATCTGCCGGTGCGCAAATACGTTATGAGCTTTCGTAGTATCTGCCTTAGTAAGAATAAAGAGCTTCTGATCCCTCACTATGTAATAGACAGCCGCGCCATGTAAGTTGCCAGTCCGATCGATAGTAGAGAGAACACCCAAATCATGTGATTGAATAAACTCGAGGGCTCGGGGTTCAATGGTAACCTGGGCTTGAGGTGGTGATTCAGTCATTATTGAGCCAGTCTGTGATTCAACCGGGCCTACGTATGATGTTTCCTGCAGACGTCGACGTTCAATAAAATCAACAAAACGAGTCGCACATGGTTGATTGACAAATCGGACGGCGTAATCGCCTAAACGCGTATGCAGATTTACATTGGCAAATGGTCCGTGCATCTCAACGGTCACCCCCGCCACTACTTCATAAGTAAGCTCGTCAAAAATAGTAATGAGAGCTTTGCGATCAAGAAATATCACCCTCTTGTCGGTCGCCACCAGCATGGCCGACCCATTTTTATATCGCCCATAAGCAACGCCTTCAATATGCTCACCATCATGAATGATATTAGGGAGATACCTTGCTTCATTTTTCATGAGTCCATAACGAGTCACCCCCGCACTGATCAACTCGTTTCTCACCTGTTGTCTATGTGCCCTGGAAACTATCATGGCTCCTACTCCCCTTATAGTATAGACCCCTGATGAAAGATTTGCCTCTATATTTCCTTTTAGACCTCTACGTACTTGAGTTATTTGACTGACTCAGCATCAGTGGATCCTGGTGCTTGCCTGCCAAACATTCACCGACAAATTGCCAATTTACTACTTTCCAAAACGCTTCAATGTAATCTGGACGAGAATTCTGATAATCAAGGTAGTAGGCGTGCTCCCATACATCCAATGCCAACAATGGCCTGTGGCCGTCCTTCAAAGGTGTATCAGCATCATGCATACCTAAAATTTCCAATTTATCACCCTCGGTCAAGGCGAGCCATGCCCAGCCACTGCCAAAGTGCGTTTTGCCAACTTCAGTAAATTTATCTCGAAATTCAGTAAAGCCACCAAAGTTTTCCTGAATAGCTGCCGCGATTTCACCAGTTGGTTCATTGGCTTCATCATTCTGCGGCGAAGCCATGCAATACCAATAAAACGTATGGTTCCAAGCTTGCGCCGCGTTGTTATACAACTTGCCTTCACTGCGGCGTATTATCTCTTCCACTGACATAGTTTGGTAGTCAGTTTGCTTAGTTAACTCATTCAAATTGTCGACATACGCTTTATGATGCTTGCCATAATGAAAACTAAGTGTACGCGCCGAAATGAACGGTTCCAGCGCATCTTGTGCATAAGGCAAATCTGGTAATGTGAACATACCTTCCCCTTTCATGGTTACTTTTCCAGTGTAGCACGGTCCCTCACGTATAAATCATCATGGCTTGCTATAATAATTACCGAAGTGCCTCAAACAATCCTTACGCTCAATCGTGTTACGAAACACTACGGCACCAGTCGTGGCATCGAAGAGGTGTCGCTAGACGTCCATAGTGGCGAAGTGTTTGGTTTCTTAGGTCCCAATGGGGCAGGTAAGACTACCACTATTCGCCTCATTCTCGACATGATTCGGCCCTCATCAGGCAACATCATTATCTTTGGGCAGGATAGTCGTCTGCAGTCAGTCGACCTACACCGCCGCATTGGCTTCCTTTCCGGTGATATCGAAATGGACCCACATTTGACCGGCAAACAGTACATAACCTATATGGCCAACATCCACGGGAATGTGTCGGATAAACGAATCGCTCACTACACTTCTTTGCTCAATGTTGAATTGCATAAAAAAATCCGGCATCTCTCCAGGGGAAATAAACAGAAGATCGGACTCGTAATTGCTCTGATGCATGACCCAGAGTTATTGGTATTTGATGAACCCACTACCGGACTCGACCCGATTATTCAAGCCCAGTTCAATGAGCTGATACATGATTTTACCAAATCCGGTAAGACAGTCTTCTTTTCCTCGCATATCCTCAGTGAAGTACAGAATATCTGTGATCGTGTAGGATTTATTAAGGATGGCTCACTCGTGGCAGTCCAACCACTCGAAGAACTCCTGCAGCAAAGCTTTAGAAAGGTTCGAATATTGTTGCAGCGTAATCGGGATGCCGAATCACTCAAAAAACTTAAAGGCATGCAGTCAGTAAATATCAACGGGAAGGCCATCTCTGGACACTTTACAGGTGACACGGCAGAGCTAGTGCAATCACTGGCACACCTAAAACCACGTGATGTATTAATTGAAGAACCACAGCTTGAAGATTTATTCATGCACTACTACGAAGGAGATCAATAATGTTTTCTTCGGTGTTTTCTAAAACCTTATATGAAAAACGCTGGTCTCTTTTAGGCTGGTCAGCTGGATTGCTTGCAATGACAATACTGACGATGGTTTTTTATCCTAATTTTAAACAAACCGGCTTTGAAGATGTCTTTAAGTCTTTGCCAGAGTCACTGCGGCCACTAGTAGGTTCAGTCGAATCATATAAAACAGTTCAGGGCTATATCGGCCAACAAATTTATGGGCTAAAAATCCCGATCTTTTTGGTCGTTATGGGCATGGTTCTTTATGTCGGTATAGGGGTCGACGATGAAGACAAAGGGACACTGCAGACACTCCTCGCCCAACCTATTTCACGTACCTCAACATACCTTCAAAAAGCATTAGCAGGCCTTTGCCTGTTACTTGCAGCCACTCTGGTTATTGCATTGAGCATTTTGCTAAGTCTGTTACTTATTCATGAATCATACGCCTTCACCCGCCTGGCAGCTGCCACTCTTGATTGTTTCTTAATGATTACAGCTTTCGGCAGTTTGACATTTGGAGTTGGGCTAGGGTTCGGTAAGAAAAGCCTGGCTATAGGTGCTGCTAGCGCTTATGCATTCTTTTGCTTTATAACTACTTCGCTGGCACCAGCAGTAGAAAAATTGCGCCCCATCGAAAAGTTATCAGTCTTTTATTACTATAACAATCCGAATCCTGCAGTTGTGGCCCTCAATTGGGCTCATTTACTCTTCTTAATCATATTCTCTTCGGTGTTTTTTGCAGGTGGATTATTCTTGTTCCGGCGTCGTGACTTGTCATGATACGACGTATTTTAGCTATTTTCCGGCAGATTGACTTTTACTTAGCGCACCATCGTGTTTGGCAGGTTCTTGGCGCCTGCGGCACGGTAGTTCTTGCCGCTATTTTTATTCAACGCCCCAGCTTCCCAAGCCCAGACAAGCTCCTTGTTTTTCTAACCTTCTTCTTTATGATCTTTGGCCAGGCCAGAGCGATGCTGAAACGCTTTCTTCCGTTCGTACTGCTCCTTCTTGTCTATGAATCATTCAGAGGGTTGGCAGCACAGCTCAATACGCACGTGAACTATCTTTGGATGCCGGCGGCAGACCGGTGGTTATTTGGCGGCGAGCTTCCAACTATTACCCTGCAACATTGGCTATGGCACAACCAGGTGCAGTGGTACGACTTCTTCATGTACATCTTTTATATGTTACATTTTGTTTTTCCGCTTGGACTGGCAATACTTATTTGGAAAACTCGTGAAAAATACTATTGGCAATACATGTGTACATATGTGGTCCTTTCGTTTGCTGGGTTTCTGACCTACTTGTTGTTCCCCGCGGCGCCACCGTGGATGGCGGCCGAAAAGGGACTCATCCCACCAATTACCCGTATCTCCAGTGAGGTTTGGGCAGCTTTAGGCATTCATGATTTTCCGACTCTATATCACAAGATCGCACCAAATCCAGTGGCCGCTGTACCTTCTCTCCATGCCGCCTACGCGACACTCTTCACCATTTTTGTGACCAAACTATTCGGCAAAAAATGGGGTGTCGTATCACTTGTCTATCCATTTGCAATTTACATCGGTACCGTCTATCAAGGTGAACACTATGCGATTGATGCAATCCTGGGAATTGTGTACGCAATAGCCGCTTTCTTGCTAACCAGCCTGCTATTCAAGCGGTATTTACCAAGGTTAAAAAAGTGGCCACCCTACCGACGTATTTTGAAGCGCACCGGACGAATAGTTAAGGCTTAGGTGCAGGTTTGCTGTGCTGCTTTCTCCACTTTGCAATTGCAGCGTGGTTGCCGCTTTTAACCACCTCTGGCACTTCCATGTCTCGGAATTTTTCAGGTCGGGTATATTGGGGGTATTCAACGATATTTTCTTCGCTAAAGCTTTCTTCTATGGCTGAATTTTCTCCACCCAGCACCCCAGGCAACAAACGTGTCACGACATCTAACACTGTCATAGCGGGTATCTCCCCACCGGTTAGCACATAGTTACCGATACTAATTTGCCTATCAACCAGAGCCGTAATCCGCTCATCATAGCCTTCGTACCGGGCACAAATAATTATTTTGCCACGCCCATCCTTAGCAAGCTGTCGAGCTGTCGCTTGGGTGAACGTTTCCCCTCGTGGTGTCATTAATAATACTTCTGCCTTGGTGTCATGGGCTTTACAGTGCTCCACGGCGGCAAATAACGGTTCGGGCCTGAGCAGCATCCCATCACCACCGCCATAAGGAGTATCGTCGACAGTCCTGCGAGCGCCTAGTCCGAAATCTCGCAGATTAACTGTCTCATATGAAACAATTTTCTTCGCTTGAGCTTTATAAAGCATGCTCGTATTCAAGACAGGCTCGAACATTTCTGGAAATAAGCTGATAATTTGTATCTTCATAATGTAATTTTTACATATTATTGCTGGATCTCCTACAGTATGTTTATACAACCGTATAATAATTGAGTGAGGAAAGACCGCAGTGTGTCAATCAAATTTCAACTGATGAATTTATTCGTAAAAATAACCACTAAATAATAACTACAAAAAAGTTAAATAAAATACCGCCTCAAAAGGGCGGTTATTTTATTCACATAAAGCTCCCAGCCTTTTTACAGGGTGGCTCGCAATGAGCTTCATCTCTTTTTGTTTTTTAAGGTGGTCTATTAAAAGACTCCGCCGTAGTATACATACGCTGCCCGAGGTACGCAAGCCCTTTTATGAAGTTACTTTTATACGTCGAGGTCGTCTAGCTCTTCGAGCTCTTTGCGTGTCTTACTGATCACGCTATCGTGATCTTCCTCAATTGCTTCATCTGTCTCTTCCTTGCTCTCGGGCTCTTCTGAGTCTGAAACATCTGAACTTTCTTCATCTTCATTAGTAGCTAGTTCTGTATCAGCCACTTCCGACTCTTCATCATCATCCCGATTTGTCCGGCTCGGACCAGCTCCTGGTGGACTGTTGTCGACTATTTTAAGGTTATATCGGGCATCATTTTTGGTGCCTAAGGCCCGTAGTAACGTTCTGAGGCTTTGGGCCGTTGCCCCTCTTTTACCTATAATTCGCCCCAGGTCTTCAGGATCCACTGTCAACTCTAGAAGCACACCTTTTTCATCGATGCGCCGCTCTATCTTGACTGCGTCCGGGTTGCCGACAAGGGATTTTACGATAAATTCAACAAATTGTTGGTCAATACTGCTCATTACGAGAAGTCTCCGGTTATGTATATATAATTATAGCAAAGATTTCGATAGGTTTTGAAGTTGGGACAAAAGTAAAGCTACTTCGCAGCTTTTTCGCCAGCCTCTGTAGCCTCAGATTGGCTCTTGTCTACTTCATCATTAGTTGCCTGGACAGGGGGGGCGTCCTCCGGCTTGGGTGGTTCAACTGGTTCCTGAGACTGTACAGCCTCTTCCTCAGTTGATTTATCCTCACTTTTAGTCAAACTGGTTTGCGAAGCGTTTTTACGAAGTTTTTCTGGCTTGCGAATAGAACGGTTACGCTCATCAGATAGTTTTACCCATTTCGGCAATGCCACACCTTGCTGCACCAATAAACGGGCTACCCTTGTTGATGGCTGTGCACCGTGTCCTAAGTAGAACTCAGCTTTATCTTTAAGAAGCGTGGTGTCTTTGGTGTGAGGGTTATAATGACCAAGCATCGCCACAAATTTCCCGCTAGCGGGAGCTTGACGGGTGTCTTGTACTACAATACGGAACTGCGCATGACCCTTTCGGCCTGTCCGTTGCATGCGAATTGTCAGCATAGGTACGTGTTCTCTTCTCTCTTCTTTAACCGTTGTGACTCTCGCGCATTTTACAGATGTTCGCCTCTGTTGTCAAACCCATTGTGGTCAGCTTAGGCTTTTTAATGCTACCTGAGCAGCCTCCTGTTGACCAATCTGTTTACTTGGCCCGCTGCCTTTGCCCTTTAATCGGCCGTTAATATATACCCCAATAGTAAATGTTTTCTCATGGTCAGGCCCTTCTTCGGCCAAGACCTTATATACGGGGGTAAAGCCTTCTTTGCTCTGTGCAACCTCCTGTAAGCGAGATTTTGGATCCATCCATGATCCCTCCTTGAGGATAGACTCAAAAGTCACTATCAAACTCGATTGAATAAACCGACGGCTTACCTCATACCCTTGATCTAAGTATAGGGCACCAATAACGGCTTCATATGTGTTCGCCAGTATCTGTGCTCGTGCGCGGGGAGTTCCTCGCCGTTCACCTCGGCTTAGCCGCAATAAAGGTTCAAGTTCAATGCGACCAGCTGCTGCACTGATACTTTCTGTCCTTACTAACGCGCTCCGCCAGTTAGTCAGAATGCCCTCGGGCTCACTAAAGTTTGCATAAAGATACTCTGTTACTACTAGTTCCAGTACCGCGTCACCTAAAAACTCGAGCCGCTCATTATGCTCTCGTGTTGTCTTTCGATGTTCATTGACATACGAACGGTGAGTGAACGCTGTCACCAGAAGGGTCACATCATTAAACTGTGCACCTAATTGATCTGCAGCAAATTTTTGGTATGAACTATAATCCTGCATGCCTAATTTTCTTGAGTGCCAAAAGAATTATTTTACCGATGTCATCATATTCTATCTTGTCGAGCGCTTCCTGTGCGGGGAACCACTTTATCCCATTCATCCAGTCTTCAGGGTGAAGCTCATTAGTTTTACCAAGTGCCTGCACCAAAAAAATCTCCGTCGTCATTAATACCAAGCTGGTTGACCGGCGATAACGGAAGTTTATTTTACCCAGCCAATTTAACACCTTCATTTGTTTCAGGCCGGTTTCTTCGCGAATCTCGCGTTCGGCTGTTTGTTTGGCCACTTCACCATCTTCAATGTGGCCTTTTGGTATAGTCCATCTATTCTTCGCATCTTGTATAAGTAAAATCTCAATGCCACCAGATTTAGAACTTCGCCTAAATACGATCCCTCCGGCGGTAGGCTCTCGCACCACCTCACTAATAGCTGGTCGCCGGCGTTTTACAAATTTGCGTATTCCTTGGATAGGTTTCGGTCTCTTCATAAATTATTTCTGCTTTGCTTTATGTGGTTTCTTCTTAGTGGCTTTCGCGGTCTCTTTCTGGTCACTTTCTTCATGTTGGCGCCAATACGTGCCAAGTACTCCGTTAATGAATTTCGAACTGTTCTCACCTCCAAATGACTTCGCAAGCTCCACTGCTTCATTGATTGCTACTTTTGGCGGCACGTCATTCGGGTTCTGAAGCTCGTATAAGCCAATTCTCAGCACAATTCGGTCCATTCTAGCAATCTGGTCGATTGGCCAATCCGGGGCAAGTGGCTGAAGAATATCGTCTAACTGTTGGGCTTGGGCCGACACATCTGCCACTAATCGGCGGACAAACTCCTGGTCATCTAAAGATTCACTGTAGCGCTGGATATTACGAGTAAGTACTGGTGAGAGATCAAACGCCTCATCACCACACTCACGGCGAAAATCTTCCTCATAAAGCGTCTGTAGCGCAACAATCCTGCCTAGATGACGATTTGATGCCATTTTCTTAAAAAATGCTCCCTTCTCGTTGTCCCATTGTAAGACGCCGAAGGCCTATTTTGTAGCAGTTTCTCCGCTTTGGCGCCGTGTTGTATACACCTTGACAGGTGACTTTGCGTTAACGGCCCTTGCTAGTTTAAGTCGAAGATGGCTCCGTCGCATTCCAGTGCGACGAGGGGTCGTACGTTTCTTGGGCTTTCCCATATGAGCGATAGCCCTCCTTACTATTTACTTTGACAACTTCATTGTAATGTTAGCGTATTTTTGCTAAAAACTCAAGCAGCAAAGCTATTGACAATATTAAGCACTAGTGCTATGATATGTATCTTATGAGTGAATTGGACAGAAACATTTTTCAGAGTACACTCTACGCGGTCGGAAGACTTGGTAACAACCGAGAAGATGAACCGGCAGTAGAGACTAGGCAGCGCGGCGTCAAAAGAGTTGGTGTTGCCGCCGGCGCACTGGCTGTGATAATGACTATTGGCGGATATACTTTTCATAATATTGCTGAGTCTGAAAAAGAACGCAAACAATTCGACAGTGAAGTCGCCAAGTGCGTGGAAGAACTCCAGCACGAAGATGCCCCTTCTTCACTGCCACTACCAGACTATGCTCCTGTCACGCGGCCCAATGGGTCCGAAATATTTGTTGATCAGGAAACATACTGCGAAGCAATGACGATATACTACAACTCAAAAGAAGAGCCAAAATAATCCCAAAGATGAACCCTGAATTCGTTGATTTTAATGAAAGTGTTCGCGAAAGCCGCGAAAGCTTGCAGGCACTTGGACGAGCAGTACTTCGCGGCGTCCAGTATGTTCAAGAAACTAATGAGATTTTGACCTACGGGCGGGATACTGTCAGTAGTGTCACCATTTTGCCAACAGAAGTTACTCCTTCAGACCCTACAAATCTTTAAACCTCAATGATCTAGACTACAAAATTAACCAATCTGCCTGGTACATATATCGTTTTGCGGATTTGCTTATTTGCCAGGTGAGTTGATACTTTCTGGTCCTGTTGGACTAAAGCAATCAGTTCATCTTGGGAAATTTCCGCGGCTACTTCGAATTGCCCCCTCACTTTGCCGTTGATCTGTACGACAACAATGATTTGCTTGCTCAATACCAACTTTTCGTCGTGTACTGGCCAGTTGTTATTGTGAACCGAGCCATTTTGACGCAAAAGTGACCACACTTCTTCTGTGATGTGCGGCGCAAACGGCGCAAGTAACTGCGTGAAGGTAATCAAGGCAAACTGCCACCCATCCCGCTCACCAAAACCAAATTCCGCTTTGAACTTATAGAGCTCGTTTAAGCACTCCATTAAAGCAGCAATTGCAGTGTTGAATCGCATATGCTCTAGCTCAATAGAAACGTCCTTAATCAGCCGGTGAACTGCATGCGGTAATTGAGAATTTTCTTTCAGCGGTTCTGATGCGGTTGCTAGATATTCCTGCACCAGCGTCCAGTACCTCTGCAGAAAACGAAAGGCACCAGTCACCGCGTCTGGCTTCCAAGCAGTGGTTTGGTCATAAGGCGCCAAAAAGGCAATACCAATGCGAAGCGCATCCGCACCATACCCTTGGCTGATAATGTCAGTGGGGTTGATGACGTTCCCTTTGCTTTTGCTCATTTTAGTGCCATCTTCGGCCAGAATAATACCCTGACCGCGCCTAGCAGCATATGGCTCTGGCGTGGGAACTAACTTTTGATCATAAAAGAACTGGTGCCAGAATCGGGAATACAGCAAGTGGAGTGTAGTATGTTCCATACCACCCAAGTACATATCAACCATACCCCAGTAATCAAGTTTCTTTCTATCAGCGAAGGCTTGGTCATTGTGTGCATCAAAATACCGCAAGTAATACCAACTGCTCCCTGCCCAGTTTGGCATCGTATCGGTTTCACGTTTGGCTTTGCCTCCACACTTTGGGCATGCCACATTAACCCAATCTTCGATTGCTGCCAATGGGCTTTCTCCGGTATCGGTTGGCTCGTAATTATCAACTGACGGCAACTCGACTGGGAGCTGTTCATCGGGTACTGGCACAGCCCCATCTTTGCCGCAATGAATAACTGGGATTGGTTCGCCCCAGTAGTGCTGACGGCTGAAGATCCAGTCACGCAGCTTATAATTCACTCGCTCTTTGCCGGAGCCCTGAGCTTCCAAGTCTTGAGTGATTTTCTCGCGTGCCTCACTCGTGCTCATCCCATCATACTTGCCAGAATTAATAAGTACTCCTTCTCCCGAGTAGCACAAGCTTCCTGATAGATATTGTTGCCACGCCCACATGTGGCCTTCCCAAGTGATTAGTTTCTCGACTTCACTTTTCTTTACCCAACGAAATTGGTGTTTTCCTTCTTCTACTTCGCTTTCCACCCTCCTGTCGGAAGCTAAGAGAACCTCGTAAAAAGTGCCGTCGCAGCGTTGGTTCTTATTTTTAGGAATTCGAAACGCAAATGTTCGCACAACTGGTGACACAATCCTCATGGCAGCTATGTCGGTATGACCAGTTTCTTCTTTAATCTCACGTTTAACCGCCTCTTGTTCGTCTTTGTCCTCGGGTTCTATGCCACCGCCAACAAAGTGAATATTATCTTCTTCAACAAGCAGTAGATACTCATCCTTATCATTTTTAATGATGGCATCGACAACTTGACGATCTAGAGTTTCCACATTTTCTCTGGCTGCATTCTTGCCGCTATTGGTGATGTAAGGTGCAATAACCTGCCTAACTGGTAAATCAAATTTCTGTGCAAATTCATAATCCCGCTCATCGTGAGCTGGTACAGCCATTATGGCGCCTGTGCCGTAGCCAGTTAATACATAATCGGCAATCCAGACCGGTATTTTATCGTTATTGACTGGGTTGACTACATAGGCACCCGTAAACACGCCGGTCTTCTCTTTATTCTCTTGGCGTTCAATGTCTGATTTAGCCTGAGCCATCTTAATATAAGAACCCACGGTTTCACTTTGTTCAGGTGTGGTCATGCTTTTTACTAAAGGATGCTCCGGTGCCAGCACCATAAAAGTTGCACCAAACAACGTATCCGGCCGCGTGGTGAAAACTGTAACTTTCTGTAAAGCATTTGCAAGTACCACCGGCTCCTTTTCACCACAAACATGGTTCGCTTCAGCAGTGAAGTCTACTATTTCGCCTTGTAGATTCTTCATTAAGAAGTCTGACCGTTCTTGAGGTACAGCCGAGTCGTTACTTGCTCTTAAAAAGACTATTTCTTGCACATTATTTTTAATCCTAGGAAAATCAAAATTCCAGTTAGTCGTTTCTTCGAAAGGACGTAACTTGTCTAAAAATTTTGGCTCAGCAAATCCCACCACAGAAATGTATTTATAAATTGGCACTTTTACTTGTTCCAATATTCTTAGTGCAGTAACAGTGCCATAACTATGCCCAATTAGCACTGTGTTCTCATCAAGTTCAAAGTTATCTAAGACGAATTTTGCTTGCTCTTCTGCATCCGGATGATTTGTATTCGGCAAGTCTGGAATATAAACCTCATGGCCTCGCTTTTCCAGTTCTGCTTTGAGCCAAGGATGAAAGTGATCTTTGGAGCTTGCCATAAAGCCATGAAGCACTACAAACTTAAGTTTTGAGTCGACTTCAAAGTCTACTTCGGCACCCACACTGCGGCCAATCCAATTAGCCTGCTGGTCGGCAATCCGGCTAGGATAGTCAACTGTTTGCAATCCATCGATCAAACGATCAGCGTAGTCGGTAATTTTGAGAATCCATTGTTTTAAGAATTTCTTCTCTACTGGAGTGTCACAACGTTCATGACGGCCATTCACAACCTCTTCATTGGCTAGGCCTGTTTTGCACTTCGGGCACCAGTTAATCGCAATCTCGTCCTGATAGGCCAATCCTGCTTTATAGAGCTGAAGAAAAAGCCACTGTGTCCACTTGTAGTAGCTTGGGTCACTCGTACGAAAGCTACGATCCCAGTCAATGCTGTATCCAAGACTATCGAATTGTTGCTGAAAATTACCAACGTTTTGATCAGTCGCAATTTGTGGGGCAATTTTATTTTTAATCGCGTAATTCTCGGTAGGCAGGCCAAAGGCATCATAGCCCATTGGATAGAGCACGTTCTTACCAGCCATCCTTTGACGCCGCGCCATGATGTCGCCCAACGTGTATTCTCGGACATGCCCTAAATGCAGTCCGTCACCTGATGGATAGGGAAACTCCGTGAGCATAACAAACTTGGGGCGTTCGTCGAAATCAACTGCTTTGTACAGCTTCTTCTCTGCCCAAACCTTTTGCCATTTGGGCTCTATCTCCTTCGGATTGTATCGTCTCATCTCTGGCTATTGTAAGAGAAAAAACTGTACCTGTCACCACATCAGCGACTAAAGTATTCACCACGTGAAGAAGAATGAAGATCTAACAACTGTGACACGGTCACTAACTGGTAGTGACTTTGCAAATCACGCACTACTTCTTCTGCTGCAGCAGCGGTTACTGGTTTGGTATCGTGCATAAGAATAATAGAACCTGGTTTGGCCTGTGCATTGACTGCCTGTACTACTTGAGCCGGTTCTGTAGCCCGCCAATCTTGTGGATCTACGTTCCACATAATGAGCGGCATGGCTGCACGTTCTCGCACTACTTCATCTCGCTTACCATAAGGCGGACGAAACAGTTGGGGTACAGGTAATCCGGCACTACTAAACGCCGCCTGGGTCTGATTTATCTCCTGAGTCACTTGTTCTGGAGTAAGCTTTGTAAGATTTGCATGTCCCCATGTATGATTTCCAATTTCTAATCCTTGCTGGTACATCGAGTGCAATAAACTAGCATTCCGAGCAACTCGATTACCAATTACGAAGAAAGTTGCTGGCACATTATACTTTTCAAGCGCTGCCATGATATGCGGCGTTGTCGAAGGATCCGGGCCATCATCAAAAGTGAGCGCTACACACGCCTCAGCCTGACAATCAACTGGCTTTTTTGTCTTTGCAGGAAATAGATTTGGCAATTGTGACGCAGGCCAGACCGGCACTTTAGCAGGTGTCACGTCAACTTGGGTTTTTGCTACAGTAGTTTCATTCAAAGATAGGCTGTCATTACCAACGTCACTAAGCCACGGTAATGCCCTGCCATTGATAATCGGTACAAAAGCTAGCACCAGACCCGCAGCTACACCTACTACCTGCGAGCGCCACTGTTTTAACAAGCGCTTATACCTCCCCATTGGCACCCTTTATTTTACTCCTACTATCAAATAAGAGAAAGGATCGCTAGAGGTGGCGCCGGCGTTTTCGGACGTACTCAATTGTTAAGTTTGGCAAATAACTAATCTGTTTCAAGACAAGATCGTGGGCATGTAAATATTCAACATCTTCGCCGCGAAAACCCCTCTTAAAAACTGAAACTCCCCAAAATCGGTGATTTGTTTGCGAGGGATCCACTACACCCCAAAAGTTATAACGGCTAATTCCGCGTCGTTTGGCCTCTCTGATTGCCTCCCACTGGATTGCATACGCACCCGGTTCACTCCGTCCAAGTTCAGTGCTCGCTCCATAATGATAAGCAGCTTCTTGTAGATAAAAAATGATGAACGCTTGAGCAATTAACTTGTTACCTGTAGTGTGCGCACTATATAAAATCGCTTTACCGGCTTCAGCAAATACCGCGAACTGCTCCCTCAAGAACTTCTTTCCGTAAGGTACGAATTTATGACGCTTAGCTGTCTCAAGTTGGAGTTGATAAAATTCTTCGATTGCTGACGGATCTGTGGTTGAAGTTACTTTAATACCACGTTTTTTTGCCTGTTTAAGCTCATAACGTGTATTCTTGCGAAAATGCTGAAGTAACGTCGGCTCGTCAGCCGTGATGTCAAGTTGGGAAGTTAGTTCAGCATGCAAGTGCATCTGTGCTGGCTGGAATCCCAGCGTGTGAAACAATTGCCTATTATGCTCTGTATTTAGCAGCTGTGGCCGGACACGTACAAACACACACTTTTCAATTTTGCCTAGTCGTATCATCTCTTGCCGGACAGCCTGCACCATCTCACTCCTGGACCAATCAATGATTGGCCCCCCTGGTACGGTAAGGTAACGTCCACGTCGGGCCGGTTCAATGATCGAAAGCATCACTCCAGCTAGTTTTTCGTCTTCATAAAAGCCGCTGTAGTGAACCTGCTTGCCAATTCTTTGGTTGAAAATTCCCCATAAAAAAGAATGTAAAAAATTAGCCTCAGGATGCAATGCTAAGAAATCTTCCCATTCGTCCTGGTTTGTTACTTCTTTGACGATGATTCCAGCCATTCGCTTACCCTCCTGGCAATAAATTTTGCCTTCATTTCAGTTACGTAGCGGTGAGTAGGTAAATTCACCATTTCTCTGGCCGTCTGTTCAGCATTTGGACATTGACCCGTTTTGTAGTCTGTTCTGGATAAATAACTAGCCGGCGCCACCGGCGCATCGTACCAGCGGTCACCTACATACACATCATATTGTTTGAGATACTCGATAAGTCCTCGCGGGTTATCAGCCCTGACAGGAAAACGTAAATATATTGCATCTTTAGAATCTAAAAACAGGTTTTGCTCGGGTAATATCTTCTTGTATACCTCCGCGATTTTACGTCGGTGGACAATAGAATCTTCAAGATCATCCAGTGACCACCCCACTAACTTACAATGCCACTTAGGAAGTTCTCTCACCACTTCAGCGCTGCCAGCCATTGGTCCTGGTAAAAGACGTAAGGACTTTAAGCCCTTGAGCAGTACTTTTCCAATGCCAAAGCGGACTGTCGCACGGATACAGAACGTTACGGCTGGATAAATCCGCATAACAAACCGATCTTTTATTGGAACCGAAGCAAGCGCTTTGGTTGGATCTACCTGCCACTGAAAGGTTGCGGCACCACCAGAAACAGCATCAACCATTTTATCTTGTCCAAACGAGAAAGCCGCTCCTCTGCCAACCGTACCGGCTTTCCTGCCATCCTCGTAATTCATGCCCACACAATGTGCCAAATCTTCTATGATAATTATTCCTTCTTTGGCACAAATTCGTTCAATTTCTTCTATTTCTGCCGGAAAACCGAACGTGTTTTGGATAATCACTGCTTTTATGGAGGGATTCGTTTTTAATCCTTGTCGCAAAATTCCCGGCGAGAAATTCAATCCATTCTGTTCAATATCAAGATAATGGACCTCATGTCCGGCTGCTCTTACAGCAGCATACACTGCGTAACAAGTATACCCCGTAATTGCCACCACGCTGTCTTTTGGTAAGTCTAATTCACGCAAAATAAGAGCTAGCGCTTCGCGACCTTTAAAGGTAAGGTAGATAACCTGTGCGCCAAACTGATTAATTAGTCGCTCGCGCAATAAGTTTGCGGCCCTGCGGGGCGTCCAGCCAAAACTGGCCCGCCGCGTAAAGGAATTAGAATAATTTGAGCCTAAAGAATTAAATACACTCATGGTTTTTCCTCAAGCTCATGCCGGATCAGTTTAATAGTCTCATGCGGGTGAGTATAGAATGGGGCATGTTTTGCACCAGCAATTACAAATAAATGAGATCCCGATATCAGCCGGTTCATTTTTTTTCCCATAGACAACGGCGTGTAGGTATCACCCTTGCCCCAAATAATGGTTGTGGGCACCTGGACACTTGCAAGATCAAGTCGCTGGTCGGCTTCAAGCATATTTTGCAGAGTGCGCTTCATGTTCGGTGGTGCCTCCAAGTAATCATGAGCGCCGACAGCTCTGTATACCAATTTCCTGAGCGGTTTTACGTTTGCAAGTGGCTTGCTAGTCTTGGCTGCCCACCTTAGCGTTCGACGCTTTGCTTCATGCAGACGATTCTTAAAGGGAATGCCCGCACTATCTACCAGCACTAACTTACCTAATCTGCCTGGATATCGCTGTGCGTAGGCAAGCGCAATCCTCCCCCCATTGGAATGTCCGATAACGATCGGCGAAGATTCTTTGGCAAGCTCTTTGTGGAGCCACTCTACATACTGGTCTATTGTCCACACCTTCGAACTTGGTGCCGTTAATCCAGGGACCTTTAACTGGATAGTCTCGTAACCGGCTGCTTGCATTTGCTGGCAAAATTCCTCCCACTTATCAAGTGAATAGGTCCAGCCATGCAAGATATAGACTTTCATTACATTCCCCATGCTGCACGCTTTTTTTGATAGATTCGCTCACGTCTTACTAATTTCGCGGCATCAGCTTTATTCACTAACAGTGACTCTACTACACCTTCTAAAAATCCAGCACCTTTGAATAAGACCGTTTCTTGACCGGAAAGCTCAGCCTGTAAATATTCCTTTACTTCAGTTGGGCTTTTGAATACAAGGATCTTGGTACGTTCCTTTAGGGAAGCGCTTAGCGCAGGCAATGTATGAGCACGCACCCGCTTACCAACAAATAAAATCTTATCAAAATGAGTACTCGCAAGCATATTAGCCACTTTTTGGTGTTCCCGGGCTTCGTCTTTGCCCTGCTCAAGCATATCGCCAATAACCAACCACTTTTTGTGAGCAGGATAAATATCAAACATCTCAATTATCGCGCCCAAGCTGTCAATGTTGGAATTATTGTAAGTACTATCTATGAGCGTAGTGCCCTTTAGGCCGGTAAAGAGACTGCTCCTGCCCGGTGGAAGCTCAAATCTTTCGTAAACCAAATCAGGAGTCGCATTTAGGTATGACAATACTGCATCTGTCATTGCCACTTGGTAGTAAGTTGCCTTAGGAACAGCCGCTGGTAAAGTATATTGTCGCTTGTCAAAACGAAAACTTGTTTTATCTACCTTTAGTGTATATTCCTTTAATTCAGACAACCTCACTTCAACCACCTTTGCCGTTGTCCTGGACTTTTGCTTTACCATTAGCTCTATATCGCCATCCATTACTACCAAATCTGAAGTCGCGGCTAGTAAGTGACCGTATTCATAGGCAACAGCCTCCTCGACTGACCGAAATTTCCCACTACTTACGAGGCTGTCAAACGCAGTGGTGTGGGTGTGCAAAGAATTCACCCACAGAGTAACTTTCGGATGTAATAACTCGCCTAAAAATCGGGCTTCGCCTGGCCTGTCTGCATCAGCTTCAGCTATATAAAGCCGTGCCTTGGGTACATCTGAAAGTACGGTAAAAGGTGCTCTTAGAAATAAGCCAATCCAGTTAAAACGCGAAGTAGTCACTCCCTTTAGCCCCAGTATGTCAAAAGGAATGCCATAGGCGCTATTGGCATGGTGTGAGTATTTTGCCTCCCGGCCCAGTTGTGCCTCAATAAGATGTAATAGAGTCGTCTTGCCGGCTGAACCTGTCACGACAATAACGGTCGGTGCCCAACGACGGAGTTTTATTCGAGCCCAGAAGCGAAAGTAGCGGGCACCGCCAAAATAAAGCCGTCTTTTAAAGAGGTTCAACATATACCTTTATTTTACTGCAAGCTCGCTAAAACGCGATGCTTTATGATGCTTTATAAAGAATACAAAAATAAATGGTGGAGCACTGTAGGGGTTACCTACGCCCGCAAGCGGGTGGGCAAAGCCCGTGCCCCACGACAATGGGGATAGTATCAGTTCGTTCCTGCTGTGTAAATACGGGTTATAAATTATTTTTTACAAACGTGCTTTGGCCGTTCACCTGACCCTCATATGTCGCAGTCAGCGTATATGTATCACACTCATTACCCACCTGGTTCGTACAGACACCACCCTTGCTATTCTTCGCCTGATAACTATAAGCATTTTTTGCAGGTGTTGCCACAAGGATGGCTGATGTCCCACCTGGGTCTTTGAGGGCGTCCTGGTCAAGCCCCTTCATATTAGTGCTGCGCCAGTTCGGATCATTGAGGTTGGCGAGCGTGGGATAATAGCCTTTCTGTGCACTGAAAGCTTCAAGCTGGCCATGAATGGCCTTGATGTCAGTTTGCCTCTCGGTATTACGCGTACGCGCCGAGATTGATCCGGTCGTGCCATCATCCGTTGATGGCTGGCTGGAAAGTGTCCCGGAAAGCCATGAATCAATGCCAGGTGCGATTTGCTCGAGGGTCGGGCCAATCTCCTTTAATAGCTCCTCAACCGTTTTGCTACTGCCTGGTTTTTCAATCTTGGTCTGGCCATACTCCAGTTTAGTGGTGACTACAGTCTTACCGGACGAAGAAGACGCGTCGAGCTGAATTTTGGAAATAACTTTCTTGGAGCTGTCTACCCACAGTTGCAGACCGATATCGGTATCATCAGAATTGCTCGAGCTGGAAGATCCGCCGCGGGATGGCTGGCTCTTCGCAGAGGCTGCTTTGAGGCCTACCAGGCTGCGGACCGTACTCAGCTCTTGCTTGTTCGCACGCACCGCATTTTCTTCTTCAGCACCCAGGCATTTCAGCAGTTCCTTGTAGCGCGGCCGTTCCTTGACCCGTTCCATAAAATCTTTACTTTTGCCTTTATCAAAGGAGATGACATATTTTATCGCATTTTTGCCGTCAACTTTTTCTTTGGAAGTAGAAGTTACTTTTGCAAACTGGTTGTTTTTAAACGTCTCCTCCAAAAAAGTAAATTCTTCTTTGGATTGTTTCGCATCCGGGAATGTGCCCAAACAATTTAGTGTCTTGCTGGCGGCATTGTCTTTAAACGATATCCACTGGTTACTCACCGCTTTACTCACAGTATCCACTATTTGTTGAAATTCTGGCGAAGAGAGGTTCAGGCCGCCAAGCAAGTCGCTAATATCACCTAGTTTTAAATAGGCGGTTTTATCGACCGAACGCAGTTCAATCGGAAAACTTTTATTGTTGAACTTTAGTTTGGCTTCCAGGGATGAATTGTCTGAGGTGCCGTCGGCTTGCAGTGTGTAATCAAGGCTTCCTTTCATACCACCAGTACCGAACACCTGGCTCCCTTCTTCCGTACCACTAAAGTCCATTGTCCCCTTGGCAGTAATTTTATCCTGCTGCAAGGTGTTTTGGAGAGATTTTTTCAGCACATTGGCCGGTTGGTTGGGCACTATGACCGCAAAGTACGCAGCGGCACTCCCGCCGCCTAGAAGTAATAGGGCGCCGGCAATGATCGCAATCAGCTTTACCCGTGGCCGTTGCCACCACTTCGGGGCGGTGGGCGTTATCACTGGTGCGGGAATATTTGGAACGGCTGGTGCAACAGGGGTCATTGGTCCGGCGGAAAAGTTATTGTTTGTAGGTGTCGGAGGAGCAACGGGAGACTCTGGGGGTAGGGGCCTTTGCGGGGGATAAGAATTTGGTGGGGTTTGATTTGTGCCATCTTCCATAAATAAAACCTTTTTATTTTTTTATATTTCCAATTTAGTTAGTATTTCACATCACTGGATCGATTGCACGCGCTGTTGCAATTCAGGCAGGCTAATTGCTCCCTGCGGCACCTCAATAGGACGAGCCAAGCCAAATGAACGGTAATTTTCTTCACGGCCATTGCCTTCAAACTTTATTTGCATAAGCTGGTGTGACACCTTGCCAACCGTGACCGTCAACTTGACCGGGGGGGCGCCATTATACTGCTCGGCATCCAGACCTTCAATCTTCTCCAGGCCCGACACCTTGGCTACTTCTTGCAGGACCTCCACATAGGGCTTAAGGTTCAAGTCCACCTCAAATACGTAGGCGGAGTGGCCGTCAACCGTCTCTTTTTTCACTTTGCCGTAATTGGGGGAGTAGACATTTTTCTCATGCATGAGTGAAAGTATGCGGGCCCGCTGCTCGGGGTTAAGGTTGGCAATAGGGATAACACCGGTAAGCGACTGTCGGAAATACTGGGTAGATTGCTGATCTTTTGTATTGCCACTTTTACCCCACACCCCTAATACTTTTGAGAAATCCGGTGCTTGGCCTGCCGCATTTTTTTGATTGGTATTGATCTTTATATATCGGCTATAATCGCTATCAATAAAACCAATATTTTCAGTAGTTACTTCGCTTTTGTTTTGACCGTCATCTTGAGTGAGTACTACGCGAGACTCAACCGCATCCTGCGCACCTAAATTAATTTGGGTCGTTTGGTTGAGTGATTCAGCATTCTGATTTAAGTTAGTCTGCTTGGTGATACTGTAGGTTGCCAAATTGTTATTGATCATTCCCCAAAATACATTTTTCGGGCTCGTGTACACAAACCGCCACCAGAGCCATCCGAACACTACAAACAAAACGATAGCGACAGTAATGATAGTTTTTATGACTGCTTGGGTAGGATTAGCTATCTCAGACTTTTGGGTTTTGGGCATGAGATTATTGTAGCAGGTTAGATGTGTGTTTCGGTTACAAAGGTATACCCCACCCCGTAAACCCCGTATTAGTTGAGGCAGGTTTTATTGCCACAAGCTGGACTGTACCGCTACCGTCTGTTACGGGATTGTTTGACATATCCCTTACGTATGCAGTCCTCGTACCGCTCAATCCAGCTGGACCGAGCTGCTCAGTAGCAACCTCCCAAGCGAGCTCTTGATTTGCATGGTTTGTCTCCATATATTGTGTCATACCACTTGCGCTTGTAAACTGAACCTGGCGAGAAAAAGTCTGTTTTGCGTGGCCAAAGAAACCTATTAACAAGGCATCATCCCATGGAACGTTAATTGAATCCCCTTGGCGCACGTCAGTATGATAATTGTGAGTTCCGCCAGTACCAGGAGGAAATGGATGAGTCACTGGTATCACGTTTGGGTCTGCACCACGAATACACAGGACACAAAACATTGGATTACCAACGCCATGCATATGTAAGGTAAAAGATGATGATAAATCGCCTTTATTAACTAGATAATGCGTATCCTGATTGTCCCAATCCGTATTCTCGCCTCCAAGGTATTGGTTAAGCGAAGGTTGGACACTTTCAAAGCCAGAATTACTATTATCTGCCATCAAAAAAATGAGTAAATCGTTGTATTGCATGCCGGCAGGCAACGGAGCAGTGACGGTTTGCTGACCAGTTGCCTCCGTATAAGAATACGATACAATTTGTACGGCCATTTTCCGTTATACCTGTTTAAGTAATATTTGGACCGTAAGATCTTCGCCAGGAGCAGAATTACCTACTTGATCTATATCCACTTGTAAATAATTACCCAAAGATAAGCTTGTAACGTCCGGTTCAGCAAGTGTTGAAGCGTTAGCTGACATAGCAATTGTCGGACGATTACTTTGAGTAGTAAATATAGTAGTGCCGTTTTTATTGATATCAACGATTAATGATGATCCTAATGGGGCTGTGCCAACAGCAGCACGCACTCCCAAGATAGTATAGTCACGATTTGCGTACCAAAAATGCGTTCCAAGTGTCACTGCCAGTACACCAGAAGCGCTGAATGTGGCAGTTTCATTGATATTATGCAACAAGGTAACATCATCGTCAGTTATGCTTTGAAGCCGGGTAACGTCATCGTCAGTTATGCTTTGAAGCCGGGTAACGTCATCATTTGTCAAACTATACGTAGGAGGCAGTGCTGTGGCTTCCCAAGTTGCTGTGCTCATATAATTGATTGACAACGGTGAATACCCGCTTATCACAGAAACATTTTGCGGACCGTTCGTAAAACCGGTTAATCCTGTAAATGTAAAACTACTCGTTGCACCGTTAGCCGTCAAAATATTAGCCTTAAAGTTTTGCACTACATAACCGCCTGGGGTGATGTAGTTGAGTAATGATTGGAGGCCTGCAAGATCTTCAGTCGCACTATTATTAGTAAGTAAGCCATATTCTAAATACCAGGTCGCATGGCCACCGCCTGCGTTAGTGGCATCAACAAGTGCTACGTGTACGTTGGATGAGCCACTCGTATCAATAAAGGAATCGTCCGCGTTGACTGAAGAAGTTGAATTGTTTGTACTAACAATTGTTATGCCATTATCTATACCATTACTTTCATTATAATCTGTCCCATTCCATTTCAACGGTGTGCAACTCATATGAAAACCAGTATTTCCGGCACTATAACGCAAGAAATCTCCGTTGTTTGCACCGGAAATTATCAAATCTCTCCCACTATGTGTATGCGATAGTGGTGCGAAGTTGCCCCTGGTGCCGTCAGCTAGAGCGTATTGATGATGATCATCATCATCTAGCCCCGTCAAAGCACCATGGTCGGCAACACCTTCCGAAGAGGTGCTAGAGGGGATCTTTTTGGCAACCTCTTCAATAGCCGATTGCACATTAGTGGCGCTAATACCTATAACAGGGGCAAAAGAAACACCGCTTGCTTTTGCTGGCAGAAGTTTCTGTGAAGTGTTGGAGTTACTACTTGATGTATGCGCCACAGCTTCAAGTGCATACTGGACATCAGAGGCCAGGTCACTCTTCGGGATACCGCCAACTGGCTTTGTGTACGCCGCATCTATCTGTGAGCCACGCTTGAGTGTTCCGTCTTCATTGTGTTCGACTCGCAAGTACTCATTCAGTATGTCACCCCAACTGTTCTTGTCACCATGTGGTCGAGGTAATCGTGCCATTTATTGTATATATTACCTTTCTCTTATTATTCGCCACCGTAGTAGCTATTACCGTAACCCTCAGTACTCTCAGAATTCTTATGTGGATTATGGATTGTCGAGAGCAGGCCACGAATACCCGATACAGCTAAAACAAGTGCTCCAAGATATGCCAGAAACTCCCGTCGACTCATTGGCTTTATGAGTAATTTTTGTAATTGTTTCATGCCTTCACCTTTATGCTTGCGGTTATCGTAGCATCTCTGTAATCTGACCGTCAACGCCCTTCTGGGGAGACAATAGTATCTGTAGCAGCTTGATACCGTTTGTTGTGACGACGTTTGACTAGCCGATATATTATTGCCCCCGACGCTAGTATAAGAAAGACAGAAATGATAATGAGCCCCAGTCTTGAGTGAGATGAACTGACAGTGCCCGTATTGGCTCCGTTGAGTCCATAGGCATCCTGCCCATAATATGAGTCAGAATAATCAGCTAGGAATGATACTGAAATGAGTGACACCATAGTAGAGCAGTATACCGTATGCGATCCTTCTGGTTGACAAAACTATTAAGCTCATCTACTCTTAGAGATAATCAATTATAAAAAGGTCAGTGTCTTGTGGCCAAAAAAACAAAAAAACAAATAAAAAGGAACCCCGAAATGGCCTCTACCAAACGCTCTACAAGTAAGCGTAAAGTGTCTCATTTGCAGAAATTTCGTTCTAAGTCAAAATTCAATCTTAAAGTTGCTCTCGTTGCAGTAGTCGTTTTTATAGGCATTGGTCTTTATTACTTATATACAGGCCGGGCTGCCACAATCGACTTTAAGGGTTACTATATAATGGTATCCCAGAACTACAACCGTAAGGATGTCCAGTCTGACACTAAAGATCCGATGGTAGCAGGTATTAGCGCCAGATTGTATTGGAAGGATCTTGAGCCAACGCCTGGCAAATACGATTTCTCGAAAATTGATAACAACTTGATGCCTGATGCCAACGGTAAAGCACTGATGCTCCGGGTCATGGTCGGTAAAAGTACCACCCAAGATGGCAGTGGGGTCGGCGTCGCTTCGACAAGTGCTGACGATGACTTGCCAGCTTGGCTATTCACCACTCATCGGAACCGGCCTGCGGCAGAATATTTTAGTTTTAATAAAAATGCCAGTGGGTTTGACTTTATCCCCTACTTCTGGGATGCAACCTACCAGCAAGATTGGGCCGATTTTGTAGGTACCCTAGGTGCACACTACAAAAATAACCCTAGTATAATTTTGCAAGTTACCGGCCCGTGGAAAGTTCACGGAGAGCCCTATATCCCATCTTGTTCTAATGCTGACAAGACCAACTGGGTAACGGCTTACAAGAAAGCTTTTAACCTGAGTCAAGCGGATATCAATGATGTATCTGCAGCCTACGATGAATTTGTAACAGGTGCAGACAGTAGCCCGTCTTACCAATCTAGTAATGGCTTCTCACTACTGAGTACTTTTTCTAATAATTTTCCCAACCAACCAATGGCCATGGCCGGCGGATTGATGTTCTGTGACAATGTTGGCACCAAGCCAGTGTTGGATGCTGCCCGCCATCCAGAAAACAAACTACAGTTTGAAACGGCACGGACACGGTACGGCAGCTACGCCAATGGTGGCAGTGGCACAAAACGAGGTTTCTTCGTGCAGTATAATGGGCTTTCACAAAACCTGCCCGGACCAAGCGACGGTATGACACAGTGGGTATCAGCAAACTTTAATCCAACCGATGGTACGGTTAATCGTGGTGTGCTAGGTTATCAAATGATTGGTGGCGCCACTGATTTTGGTGGAGGTGGACCAGAAATAAGTTCCGACAGTTATGCTGCTGCGATTGACAATGCCACTAAGCTGCATGCTTCGTATATAGAAGTTCATCAACCGGTGATTGCAGCCGCACTGAGAGCTGATAGCCAGCCAAATGCTGACTTAAAAAATAAGGCAAACATCCTCAAACAAGCACTGTCGCGTAATTTCCCCAAATTAATTTCCACCAAATCAAGTACAGAAACTTCTCCTCCGCCAGCTGACATCACCCCACCCACCGTATCAATCACCGCTCCACAAAATGGCAAGACTGTCAGCGGTAATAACGTATCAATCACCGCAAATGCCAACGATAATGTGGGCGTAGCCAAAGTTTCCTTCCAGCTTGACGGAAAAGTCATATCTAGTGATGTTGCCGCACCATATTCTGCCAGCTTAAACACCTCCCAAACAAGCAACGGACAGCACACCCTGACTGCCGTCGCAATAGATATGTCTGGTAACGTTGCTACCAGTGCGAACGTACTGATAAATGTGAATAACCAAACTACCCCTCCTCCTCCGCCCCCGCCAGTAGCAGTCCCTGCTGTTCCCACAGAAGTACAAGTAGTTTCGCGCAATTTCGTTACCACCGTTGCAATGAACCTTCAGTGGAAACGCTCGTCCGATGCCAGCAGTTACCGGGTGTATAGAAATGGGGTGCTGCTCTCAAATGCAATTTTCAACAATAGCGACCAGACCGTTATGAAGGCAACAGATCCGAACCCGCAAACCTTTACTGGCTATAGCTATACGGTGACTGCGGTAAACACTGAAGGCAAAGAGTCCGCCCAATCTACTTCAGACTACGGCCGCTGTGACTGGTTCATCTGGTGGTTTTGTAAATAACAAAAAATTGGTGGAGCTAAGGAGACTCGAACTCCTGACCTCTTGTATGCCATACAAGCGCTCTAGCCAACTGAGCTATAGCCCCTAAACACGACCCCAGTATACACTACTCAGGTACCGGCGGGAGATGTTGGCTTACACCAAATAGTAACGCACGGCTTTGCTTACCAGTGATTGCTATTTCGCTGCCGCTCCGCTGTTGGTTTACGAAATCATCAAACGCCGTCCGTTTTACGCCTATCGTGTTGCCTTTTTCATCTCGCACGAGTGCTTCATCGTCAACTTCGTGAGTAACCTGGTGGAACACTCGTGTCGGTAATGATGACGGCTTTTCCACCGCGAAACTGTGCATGTAGTAGTCTCGAAAGGCACCCTGGGTAACCACCTCTGTTGCCTGGTCGCGCACCCCTACCTCAAACATCTCGAGTTGCTGGTTGGCTATCTGCGCCTCCATCGTCAAGGGACGGTTAGCGATCCTCCCCAAAAACTGCAATAAATCAGGCACACGCTCCGGGGAGATAGTCGTCTCAAAACCGACACGGACCGTGATTTCTGGTGGACTCCCTTCCATACTTTCCTCCTGCTCTTATTATAAACAAGCCGCCAAGTGTAACCTTGACGGCATCTTCGTGCGCGCCCACCTGCGGCAGGTGAGTGGTATTTGTTTTAACTTTTTATTTCACGCGCCGCGTGCGCACGAACTACTTATAGCATAACTTTTTTACGCGTTTAGTCAATACGCGCTACCCAGCGTATTTGTCCTGCTAATTTGCGAGTAACTTCTCTAGCTCGGCCTCGGTTATTTGTTTGGTGCCAAATTTGGCGGCTTTGGTAAGTTTTGACTCACCCACGTTTGCCCCAACCACCAGGTAATCTGTGTCTTTTCCTACGCTCGACTGGAAGGTGCCTCCTAGCGAGCGAATTCTTTCTGCAGCTATGTCACGGCTCATATTCGTAAGAGTTCCCGTAATCGCAAAACGTTTGCCACTTAGCTTGCCACCGGTATGTTTTATCTCCTGCGGCCAGACCCCGAGCCTGTTGAACTTAGCAAGTAGAGCCTGGTTGTCATCATCAGAGAACCACGCCAGGATTGACTCCGCTACGACCTCGCCAATGCCTTCTATTTGCTTTAGTTCGTCATACGTCGCGCTGCCCAGGCGATCAAAACGACGAAAATAATTGGCCAAATCAATCGCTGTTTGTGTGCCGACGTGACGGATGCCTAATCCATATATAAAACGCGGCAGAGGTGGTTTTTTAACTTTTGCAATCGCCTCTACTAGTTTTTGTGCCGAAATATCCGCAAAGCGCTCCAGTTCCATCAGCTGTTCTTTCGTAAGCGTATAAATATCAGCAATATCCCGGACTAGTTTTGCGTCCACGAGGGCTGCGACATTCTTCTCACCCAGGGTGTCAATATCCAACGCGCCCTTGCTGGCAAAATGGAGGAGGGCCTGTTTCAGTAAAATTTTGCCCGTCGCGCCCTTGAGCCGGTAGACCACTTCCCCCTTAGGCTGGATGAACGTCAGCTCCGGGTATTGGCGTTTCAACTCCGCTTTCATGTCAAAAGGCTTGGCAGACTGCGGCCGCAGTTCGGTCAGCACCCGATTAACCTGGGGGATAATATCACCCGCTTTAAAGATGACCACCGTATCACCCACCCGGATATCCTTACGGGCAATCTCATCAGCGTTGTGCAAACTGGCATGCTGGACGGTGGTACCGGCCACTATAACTGGATCAAAGACGGCAATAGGCGTGGCGGCACCCGTGCGCCCGATACTCAGTACAATATCCTTCACCACTGTCGTGGCTTCCTCGGCGGGATATTTGTAGGCCACTGCCGCCCGCGGGTTCTTGCCGACCACACCCAGTTCGCGGTAGAGCCGCCGGTCGTTGAGTTTTATCACCAGCCCGTCAGTCTGGAACGGCAGGGTCGTCCGTTGCTTCTCCCAATAATCCACGAATTTCATCACTTGGTCCAGGGTCGTAAAGACACTGTTTTGCGGGTTTACCCGTATGCCCAGCGATCGTAAGACCTTATACATAAACCCGTAGGTTGACACATCGTCTGGATTATCACGAAGGAGATCCCAGCCAACAAACTGCAGTGGACGGGCCGCGACCAGCTTGGGGTCCAATTGGCGGATGGTCCCGGCAGAAAGGTTGCGGGGATTCATGAATGGGGGGAGGCCATTCTGCACCCGCTGCTTGTTTAACGTTTCAAAATCTACTTTCAGCATGTAAATTTCGCCTCTTACCTCGCTGCGCCCTTTTAAAAATGCCGTGTTTTTGCCGTCGTCGCGAAGCGTCAACGGCACAGATTTAATGGTGCGGACATTCGCCGTGACGTCTTCACCGACCAGGCCATCACCCCGGGTCACCGCCTGGACAAAGCGGCCGTCTTGGTATATCAGGGTGGCCGCCAGGCCATCCACCTTCAGTTCAGCTGCAAATTCATGGGCACGGTTGGGTAGGAGCTTATCCATACGCTTTACCCAAGCTTCGACGTCTTGGCGGCTAAACACATCATTCAGGCTCAGCATGCGGGAAGAGTGCTGAACTTTTTTAAACGAGGCCAACGCCTCGCCGCCCACCCGCTGCGTCGGTGAGTCTTGCGTAACAAGCTCCGGGTGAGCCGCCTCGATAGCTTTTAGCTCGCGCATCAACCCGTCATAGACCGCATCGCTCACCGAAGGATTATCAAGCACATAATACTCGTATGCATACTGCTGCAGTTGACGACGCAATTTCTTGAGCCGGCGCCTCACCTCTTCGCTCATAGCAATTCCCTATAAAGTGTGTACATATAACTGTGGATTAAGACCAGTACAAACATACTCAGGAGCAAGAAAATCCACTGGGCCATTCCCGTCAGTAAAATAATGAGCGGGATCATCACGATTGCCGATACAATTAGCAATACAATAGGCAAGAAAATTATTTTGCGAAGCACCGTCCAGCGACGATGCAAGACGAGCTGGCGGGCACTTCTTAGCGCTTGCATGGGTGTCATATCCGGTAATGTCACAATATAGAGCGCAAACATCGAAGAAGTAATCATATATAAGGATAACAAGGCCAGTAAAAAGAACAGTGACCCCCACAATACTTTTTCGAGCATCGTTACCGCAATGCCATTCCCCATCACTGTGCTATACAGCCAACTCCCCGCCATTAAAGGCAATAGTTGTAACCCTATCACTCCCATCACCAATAAAAAGGGAACCAGAGGATACATTCCTTTATAAAATGCATCGCGTGCTCGAATAGAAGTGCGTGCAGTTACCTGACGCAGTGACCATATTACCGCCAGACTCATGATAATAATAAGCAGTGACTGGTACACCGAGCCGGTTTCAGTCGCAGAACTGCCAGCTGATCCTAATAAATATCCATAGAGTACAGTGCCCGTGGTAAGACTGGCCCACTTACCACTTACCACACCTTGAAAGGAAGATTTAATATCGCTTAAGTTCGTACCGCCACCAACTCCTCTCACCAGCACAAAAGTTAATAGGCCGTAAATAATCGTTAAGGTGCCGAACAGTCGCCAATGTTTTTTGAGTACTAAAAATGAACTTCCCAGCAGTTTCCATGACCCGGATATTTTTGGCTGGGTAGACTGAATACGTTTGGACAGACGCAGAGTTTTATACTGAGACTTCTTGAGCCGTCGAGGTGCAGATACCTCTAGCTTACCCTTTTTGGTACTCTTCTTAGGCTTTACACCTTTTGATTTTTTGGGCACGAATCATTACCTCCAAACTTTATGCTTGTCCGCCCATTTTCTGAAGACGAGCAATTCTGTCCGCAATCGGTGGATGGGTGCTAAATAAATTTGATAAACCACCCTTCTTGAGTGGATTGGCAAAAAACAAGTGGGCCGTGGAGGTATTTTGTCGTCTGACAGTACTGCCAGTTTTTTCTATTTTCGCGAGTGCTTTTGCTAATCCTTCAGGATAACGAGTAGTTAGCGCTCCCGTGGCATCAGCCAGGTATTCACGTTTTCGAGAGATAGCCAGCTGGATAAGCATTGCGATAAAAGGAGCTAAAATCGCAGCTATAATTCCTAAGATAAAAAACAGCTGGTTGCCGCCTTCATCGTCATCCCCACCGCCAAACCAGCTCATCCTGATCATAATGTCCGCAATCAGACCAATTGCCGCTACCAAGGCAAAGGCAATCATAGAAACCCGAATGTCATAATTCTTCACATGCCCTAGTTCATGCGCCACCACTCCCTCAAGTTCCGTATCCTCCATAATATCTAGCAGTCCTGAAGTGACTGCAACTGAAGCGTGCGAAGGATCACGGCCAGTTGCAAAGGCATTCGGGGCTGGATCCTGAATAATATAGACCTGCGGCATGGGCAAGCCATCCGTAATGGCTAGATTTTCCACTATTCGATAAAGCCTGGGGTTATCCCGTTTGCTTATTGGATGCGCACCATTGATTGCAAGCGCCATACGGCTTCCCGCAATATAACTTATTAATGCATACACGAGAGCACCAATCAGCACGTATAAAGTGATGCTAGGCCTACCAGTAAATTGCGCGAAGAGCCACGATAAGCCGGCAATAAGCAGTAAAAAGACAAGCAGTATCAATACTGTCTTCCGCTTATTGGCAGCGATTTCCTTATACATTGACGCTTCGCTTAATTACTTTGCTGGCTTTTCGGCTTTTTCCTCAGTCTCGTCAAAGTCAACTTCAACTGGGTTTTGGACAGCTGCTGTTTGCGCCTCATCCAGTTCAAAGAATTCTCGTTTCTTAAAACCAAGCATAGATGCGATGATGCTCGTCGGGAATGTTTGAATTTTGATGTTCAGGTCACGGGCCGAACCATTGTAGAACCGGCGTGAAGCTTGGATCTTATCTTCTGTGTCAACTAGCTCACCTTGTAGCTCCTGAAAGTTCTGATTTGCCTTTAAATCAGGATAGTTCTCAGCAACTGCAAACAGGCTTTTCAGCGTATCCTGGAAGACATTCTCGCTTTTGGCAGTTTCAGCAACACCTTGCGCATTCAGTGCACTTGTACGGGCAGCAGTCACTTTTTCAAAGACCTCTTTCTCATGTTTTGCATAGCCCTTCACGGTGCTTACTAGATTTGGTATGAGGTCATAACGACGTTTGAGTTGCACGGTTATATCACTCCATGCTTCGTCAACCCGCACATTTGCCCGTACCAGGCTGTTGTACATAAAGATACCCGCTAGTATGAGTACCCCAAGTACTACTAACACAATCATCAGCATACTTTTCTACCTCCCTTTTATACTTAAAAGTATAGCACTCGTTGAGCTGTAAATATAGAAGCAATTTAGTGGTTAGATATACCTAAACGTCGAGACGACGTACACTACGGCGCAAGATAATTACGCCTACACCAATCAACAAGAGAACCACTAATGCTATGCCTGCCTGCCACCAGTTAAATCCGCTTTTACTAGAGTCCTGAGATGAGTTTGTTTTTTGTCCTGTATCGTTTGACGAATTATTGTTTGGAGTCGACGGTGGAGTCGTGTTTGAAAGGTAACGGGTAACCAATACTGCTGTATTGCCGCTAATAGACTGGGCAGTGACGGCAATGTCGTCTTGTCCGTTCCTGTCCACATCAACCTGTTTTGTTTCACCCTCACCCAAAGTAATGGTTTGTGGTTCAGAAGCTACCACGATAGTCACACGGCCGTTTTTAATCTCCTTTACGGTGATACTATGCTCTTCGGTTTGGCTTGTAGCTGACTTAAGGGTAAAGTAATACACCTCGTTTGGTTTTATTTCACGCTTCACACCTTGTGTATCAAAAAACTCAGGGAAATCATTTAAGATTACTCTTTCTTTCGGAGCTTTAGAGGCACCTCCATCGCTTGAGTGAGAGGCAGATGAACCGCCTGACGAAGACGAAGATTGGCCACCTGATGATATATCTGAATTATTAGCAGGCGGGGTATACTCTATCGTGTCGCTCACTCCAGATGAAATGTTGCTCGCACTATCTTTAAAACGCACGTACATCGTTTTTGTACCTGCACTGTCCGACAAAGTCCAGGCTTTGCTGGTGGCGTAGGCTTCCCATGAGGCACCGGTAAAGTCTGAAGCATCACTGACCTGCATTTGTATAGAACCAGCGCTATCAAAATTGTCCGAAGCGTTTATAGTTAGCGTTACATTTATATCTGTAGTGGTTGAGGCACCAGCGTTGATGCTGACGCTGCCAGTTGGGGCAGTGTTATCCACTACTGTGATAGCGTCATTGTAAGGCGAGCTCGCGTTAAATGAAGCGTCTCTAAATTTCGCGTATACCGTTCTAGTGCCTGTACCGCTGCTCAGTGTCCAGGCCTTAGAAGTGGCATAAGCTTCCCAGCTGGCGCCAGAGAAGCCAGAGTCATTGCTAATCATCATTTGCAAGCTACCAGATGAGTCAACATCATCGGTTGCACTCAAGGTCAGTGTCACACCGGAAGTATTCGTGGTTGAGGCGCCGGCGTTGATGCTCACGCTGCCAGTTGGGGCTGTCGTATCAGTTGTGTAGAGGATCGTATCATTGTAAGCACCGGAGGTATTTGAAACGCTATCTTTGAACTTAATGTAGACTGTTTTGGTGCCGGTGCCGGCCGACAAAGTCCAAGCTTTGCTGGTGGCGTAGGCTTCCCAGCTGGCGCCTGAGAAGCCGGAGTCGTTGCTAATCATCATTTGTAATGTGCCGGCACTTTCAAAGTCATCAGTGGCAGAGATAGTTAAAGTTACTGATGTGGTGTTAGTGGTAACCGTCCCACTATCAATACTGATGCTACCTGTGGGAGCAGTGTTATCGGCAACTGTGATGCTGTCATTGTAACCAGTTGAGCTATTACCGCTCGCGTCCTTAAACTTGGCGTAAACTGTCCGGCTACCAGTGCCAGCTGACAAAGTCCAAGCTTTGCTGGTGGCGTAGGCTTCCCAAACACCACCGGTGAATCCACTGTCGTTGCTAACCATCATCTGCAGACTACCGCTGGTATCGATATCATCGGTCGCGCTAAGAGTGAGCGTGACGCTTGAGGTGTTGGTTGTTGAGGCGCCGGCGTTGATGCTGACGCTGCCAGACGGCGCAGCATTATCTGTAAGAGTAATGGTGTCCGAATAGCCTAATGATTCATTACTCGAGCTATCCTTAAATTTCACATAAACCGTTTTGGTACCGGTGCCATTGCTGAGTGTCCAGGCTTTGCTGGTATTGTAAGCTTCATAGCTGGCGCCAGAGAAGCCAGAGTCATTGCTAATCATCATTTGTAAACTACCGCTGGCATCAATTTCATCGGTCGCAGCAATAGTTAGCGTTACTGACAAAGTGGTCGTACTGGCCGCGCCACTATCAATACTGACACTGCCGGTTGGGGCGCTAGTGTCATTAAGCGTAATAGTATCCGAATAAGAGCCAGATTCATTACTGGTTGAATCTTTATACTTCACATAAACCGTTTTGGTGCCGGTGCCAGTGGTTAATGTCCAACTCTTCGTGGCACTAAAGGCTTCATAACTTGCACCACTAAAGCCGGAGTCATTGCTAACCATCATTTGTAATGAGCCTCCCGAGTCGAAGTCATCGGTAGCGGCTAAATTCAAAGTTACGGAACGCGAGGTTGTGCTCGCAGCACCTGAGTCAATCGAAATACTACCGGTCGGGGAAGTATTGTCAGCCACGGTAATGGCATCGGAATACCCAGAGCTAGTATTACTACTGCTGTCCTTAAAGCGGACGTAAGCCGTTCGTGAGCCAGTACCACTTGAAAGCGTCCAGGCTTTGCTAGTGGCATAAGCTTCCCAAGAAGCGCCAGAAAAGTCCGAAGCATTACTAACCTGCATTTGTATAGAACCAGCGCTATCAAAGTCATCAGTGGCAGAGATAGTTAGTGTAACGCTTGAGGTGTTGGTTGTTGACGCGCCAGCATTTATGCTCACGCTACCAGTTGGGGCAGTATCATCAGCTACCGTAATGCCATCGCTGTAGCTACCACTGGTATTGCCGGTGCTGTCTTTGTATTTGACGTAGACTGTTTTAGCTCCTGTGCCGCTCGATAGAGTCCAAGCTTTGCTGGTGGCGTAGGCTTCCCAAACACCACCGGTGAATCCACTGTCGTTGCTAACCATCATCTGCAGGCTGCCGGCGGAGTCAAAGTCGTCGGTCGCACTTAGAGTCAAAGTCGCACTTAGATTATTGGTCGTCGAGGCACCAGCGTTTACACTAATGCTACCCGTCGGGGCGGTAGTATCGGTTACTGTAATGGCATCATTGTAGCTACCGCTGGTATTGCCAGTGCTGTCCTTGAACTTGGCATAAACTGTCCGGCTACCGGTGCCAGCTGACAAAGTCCAGGCTTTGGAAGTCGCGTAGGCTTCCCAAACACCACCGGTGAATCCACTATCGTTACTAACCATCATCTGCAGACTACCAGTACTATCAATATCATCGGTCGCGCTAAGAGTGAGCGTGACGCTTGAGGTGTTGGTTGTTGAGGCGCCGGAATTTACATCAATGCTACCGGTTGGAGCAGCCGAGTCATCAAGCGTAATAGTATCTGAATAACCGGTCGAGGTGTTGCCAGCTGAATCTTTGAAGCGGACGTAGACCGTCTTAGTACCCGTACCATTTGTGAGTGTCCAGGCTTTGCTGGTAGCGTAGGCTTCCCAAACTGCACCACTAAAGCCGGAGTCATTGCTAACCTGCATCTGCATCGTCGAAGTATCGTCAATGTCGTCAGTTGCGGCAATGGTCAAAGTGGTACTGCGCGAAGTCGTGCTGGCTGCCCCTCCATTGATGCTTACACTCCCAGTTGGTGCGGTGGTATCACTCAAAAGTGAAGTTGATTGGTTGTACGCCATTTCAACCGGTAAGCTGTAACTACTACTATCATGAATAACCGCCGTTGGTGAGCTACAATCACGGGCATCACAAATCGAAACCGTCATCGTCCCACTGGCGGCACCCGAGAGATTAACCAGCATGGTATCATTGGCGGTCCGCGTAGTTGAGCTAATCGTCATCGGCGAGCCGTTGTCATAAACGACGATGCCGCCAGCACTCGAAGTCGGTAATATCGGCAAGCTATCGTCAGTAAATTTTAGATAGACTTTGGTTTTAGCAGCATTGTATTGGGCCGAAGTCAGTTGCGGCCCTCGAGCGTCAGTACTACTGTCATAAAATTGCTTGCGAATCGCCAGCCAGGTGCGATCAGCCACCGTTTGCAGCACAGAATTCGAGCGATAATGTATGCCATCACCGTCCGGACTATCTTTGTTGATGTCATACAGCGTCGGGCCTGGGAAGATATTACTGTTTGTGCCCCAGACGTCATAAATTACCTGTCGCGAGTAGTGGATATCGCTCAATGGTCCGCAGTCAGCAAAGTAAGCGGGAATACAGTCACCGACGATGCTGTGCATCGTTTTAACACCGAAGTCGCTCATCACATCATTCACAAAGGTATTAACGTAAGTCTGATAAAGAGAATAATTACTCGGCGTAACTATTCTCAGATCATTCGCCCCCTCGAAGAAAAGTACGGCCTTGACGCTACCGCCGGCAGCCGTGATCTTGGTATACATATCTCCATAGAGCGTTGTGGTGTCGGTCGGGCTAGCCGTCTTGCGCTGCCAAGACGTAGAGCTGGCTGCACCGCTGATAGCCGAGCCATTCTTCGCTGCGGCAATAAAACCGACCGGAATACCGCGATCGGCCATGTATTTAGTCGCTAAAAGTGGCCAGAAAGAGCCCCCGATGCTGGTATCATAACTAGCTCGCGAACCACTCTGGCCAGTGTTGCTGTCAGTCGGATCAACTAGTTCGCCCCAACTGTCATTATTTTTGAAAAGACTGGCCTTGAGACTAGCATGTGAGTAGCTTTGATTACTAGTACCCTGGCCGACGCCGTTACTATCACCGGCAATCACAAAGAGATCGCCAATGCCGACATAAGACTTGCTGGTGGTAATCGAAGTGGCATTACTAAAACGGACTTCGACACTACCCTGGCCAGCCGACTGGCTGCTCAAGGTGCCGCTATAACTTCCGCTGGAAGGCGAAGCGACAATAGTGCTCCAGCTGCCACCATTAAAGCGGGCTTCAATCGAGGTCGGTGAGCCGGTATAGGTGCCTGAGATAGCAATATTGGCCTGGTTGGAACCATTACGTTGCAGTAATTGGTAGTCCGATGGGCTGCTAATTGTAATGCTGCCGCTGGGCGCAGTGGTCAGCTCCGGTATAACTGAATAAGTATCGAGCAGGCTGCCGTCGCTTTTAACCGCCCTAAAACAATATGTCGTATCATTAGCAGCTGAATTATCGACCAGAGAGAAATCCCACTCCCCGTCCTGCCCACTGGGGATTTGGGCCACAGTATTAGCGAAGGTATTGCTCTCCTCATAGCTCTGCGCCACCACAGTGTGGCCACTGTGGGTCGGGTCGCTGCCGTTGGTGGTCAGAGCTGCATTATCGACCGGAGTGGAATTATTGTAATAGCGAATCACGCCAGAGCCTTGTGTGACATCACTGTAAGTCTCGCCTGAGAAACTGGTATCGCATGAATTATCAACGCCCCGAGCCGCCACTTGAAGTTTGAAACTCGTGGTGTCTTGATAGTAAGTATCGGTAGCCACGTGCATCAACATACGCAAACGGAACGGATTCCCCTGCGACGGTGCGGTCATGGCAGTGTCTTGATTGGCTAGTGCTGCGCCGACAGTGGTGGCGTTATTATTGGTCATCCAGCGGTAAGCTGATTGCGTGAAAGTCGAGTTCGTTGCGGCAAGGGTCGTACGGCTTTTAAGGTTTAAATAGCCATAGTTTTGCGTGCCGCTACCATTTGTATTGACATAGGCGTGACTACCCACCTGGAAACCAGTCGAATTTAAGGCTTGGATGATGTTGACTGTACCCGTTCCTTGAAAAGTCTGTGATAAGTCACCCGTCTGATGCGAATAGCGATTGACGCCTTGGTTGGCACCAGTGTGCTTCGTCCAGGCATAATCCGGCGTAAAAGTGTCGCCTGCCACAATATTCCGGTTGTCGGTACCATCACCAGCGTAACTGCTGGTGTAGATAGAACCTGTTAGATTTTTGAGAGCAATCCAATAGTAGTTCGAGCTGGCAGCGCTGGAATTGACCTCGGCACCAGTGCCGACCCGAAAATAACCGCCCGATCCGGTCGGATCAAGACTCTTTATGCGTCCGGTGACATTAGCGGCGGTATTAAAGTATGCTGTCGAATCTCCACTGTGAGCAGCGCTATTATTTCGCCAAACCGGAGAAGCCGACCCGCCGCCATCGCGGACGATCAGGACTAGGTCCGGTGCCCAACTGGCATTGATGGAGATATCGCGGTCATCTAAACCGTTACCAGTGTAGGTGCCATAGGCGAAGTTGTCGTCAGAGGTTAACCCGCCAGCCGCCCGGAGTGCCACAAAACCATAGCGCACGCCATTAGTGTAAAGATTTGACCCGACAGTAAAGCTATCAGTGCTAAAGCTCAAAACTGAAGTAGTAGAGAGAGTGGAACCACTGTCAATCAAGCCTTTAGATTTATTAGCGCCCATACCAGCAATGCGCAAAAAAGGCGTCGTAAAGGTGCCTGTGGTACTGACATTGGCCTGGTTCGCCATCACTGCCTGGGGTGTACCAAAACCGGTTGGTAGCGGAATAATACCTGCTGAACCGCCAGTACCGATGGTCGTCCCAACCGCGTCATAGGAAGTACAAATATTACTAGCATTACACTGATAGCTTCCAACCAAGAGATTCGGTAGCGAAGAAGCAGAAGCTTTATGTATCAGGAAAGTAACGAGTCCGAGAAGACTGGCAACGCTGAAAATAGCAACAACAGAGTAAACACCAGCCTTGTGCCGGATGGCACTGCACCTTTGTTTCACCCGTTTATTATAACTTATACATAAGCGCTCCTACAATTGAATCGGATCAGTTTAGATTTATCTCAAACAGTGTGGGAGTTACTGAGTAGTTTTGTTAAGATAATAAAGTCTTCCGCGCGGCGCGTTGGCCGAGGAGTTAGGCAAGGGTCTGCAAAACCCTGTACACCGGTGCGACTCCGGTACGCGCCTCCAGAACACCCTTCAGCGAATCCTCTCGCTGAGGGAACCCTTATTCTGGGCGAGTGGCGGAACTGGTATACGCGACGGACTTAAAATCCGTTGGCTGAATAAGCCTTGAGGGTTCGAGTCCCTCCTCGCCCACCACACTTTCTTGCAAAAGTATTAGTAGGATTGCTTAAACTGAGAATGTCAAACAAAAAAGACGCCGAAGCGTCTGATTTTACTCGTATGGTGCAACATAGTTGACGCATTTCAAACGGCAGCTACGCTTGCTCAAGAGGATTATAAGCTAAAGCACCTAGCTGAACAATTCCAACTTGCCGACAATTTGATATAAGTCGGTTCAGATTTTCAAACCTCTAGGCAGCAATGCCTATTTTTTATGCGAGTTTTTACTTTCAATAGAGTATTGTGTTATTTCTAGGTTGCAGCTTTGAGTTTCACTACACCATTTTTCGCACTTTTCAGCTATTTCTTTATCTTCATAGTGTAGCCCACATTCAGAACATTGATATTTCTGCTCGTTCATTACACCCCCTTTAGATTTACTCGTCTTAATAACTGAGCGTTTATAGCTACAATTACAGTTGAAAGCGACATCAAGACAGCACCTACTGCTGGCGATAGCAAAATGCCAGACGAGTACAGCACACCAGCAGCTAGAGGAATGGCAACGACATTGTACCCAGTAGCCCAGATTAGGTTCTGTGTCATCTTGCGATAAGTTGCTTTAGACAAGTGTATGACCTTTATTACATCTCGTGGGTCGCTCTTAACTAAGATAATATCAGCCGACTTAATAGCCACGTCCGTACCAGCTCCAATTGCCATTCCAATGTCAGCAGTAGTCAATGCAGGTGCGTCGTTAATACCATCGCCAACAAAGGCTACTTTGCTGCCAGTTTTCTGTAGTTCTTTAACTTTATTAGCTTTATCTTCTGGTCGTACCTCGGCAAAATACTGGTCTAAACCTAACTGCTTTGCCACGTATGCCGCAACGTCCTGGCTATCCCCAGTAACCATAGCGGTCTTTATACCCTCAGCTTTGAGTGCGGCAATAGTTTGTTTGGACTGCTCACGAACTACATCGGCTAGGGCGATTGCACCAATCACTACTTTGCCATCCTTGATTAGGTACACCTCGGTCTTGCCGTCTTTAGCGGCTTGCTTTGAATATCGCTCAATATCAGCAGGTACTTTGAGCTTATTCTCTTTGATGTAGCGGTAACTTGCAGCTACGAAGTTATCGTGACCGTGTAGCTTTCCTTTAACGCCTAACCCAGGTATGGCAGAAAAATCTTCAACCTTATCCAAGTGGACGTGCTTCTTTTGAGCCTCGCTCACAATACCCTTACCGACAATATGCTCGCTATTCTGCTCAAGGCTCGCCGTAAGATGCAAAATATCTTCTTTGGTATAACCCTTTGTTGCCCAAATATCCGTTACGCCGTGTTCGCCTTTGGTAAGTGTGCCTGTTTTATCAAAGAGCACCCAATCTAACATACGGGCAGCTTCCAGTGCTAAACGCTTACGAACCAGTAAACCATTGCGTGCTGAGATTGTAGTGGATATAGAAACGACCAATGGAACTGCCAAACCAAGAGCGTGAGGGCAAGCGATAATCAGCACAGTTACTGAGCGTTCTAGTGCAAATGCCGCATCCTTTGTAACGAGCCAGTAGATAAAAGTAATAATGCTCGTTGCTATCGCAATGATAGTAAGTGCAAATGCTGCCTTGTCTGCTAATACCTGTACGTTGGACTTGGAACTTTGAGCATCAGCAACCAAACGCATAATGCCAGCCAGTGTTGTATCTTCGCCAAGTTTCATAACTTTAACTGTCAATGAGCCATCTTGGTTAATCGTACCCGCAACAACCTCATCGCCAACAGCTTTACTTGTTGGCTTACTTTCTCCTGTTATTGCAGCTTCATTTACAGATGAACTTCCATTTGTGATTGTTCCATCTACAGGGATATTTGAGCCAGGTCGTATCAGTACCAGGTCGCCAACTTTCAGCTCGCTTACTAGCACTTGTTTTGGTTTCCCATTGACTAGCTTTTCAGCCTTATCAGGTAGGAGCTTGGATATTGCATCAAGGGCGTTCTCGGCTTTGGCAATAGACGCCATTTCTAGCCAATGCCCCAGCAGCATAATGGTTATCAAGGTTGCCAATTCCCAAAAGAAACCCTCGCCAGATAGCCAAAACTGCGTTGCTACGCTATACACATAAGCCGTGATTATTGCCAGGCTGATAAGCGTCATCATACCTGGCAATTTGGCTTTTAGCTCACCCCACGCACCCTTTATGAACACTAGACCACCATAGAAAAAGATGATGGTGCTAAACACAAATGGCACATATTGCGAGCCTGGAAAGGCTGGCGGCGTAAAGTTCAGCCAGTGCTGTATCATTTCGCTATATGCAAGTACAGGTATAGTCAAAATTAGCGATAACCAAAACTTATCCCTAAACATAGCCACCGAATGACCAGCGTGTTTATCGTGTTCCTGGTGTTCATCGTGTTGGTGTGCGTGGTGCGTGTGTTCCATTTTAATCTCCGCAAGTGCTGTCGTGCAGCGGTACTAAGTTGTCAAATCGTGCTTTTATTTGTTCTTTGGTAGGCTCTTTTTCTTGTGTGAATATGACCACATTACCTATTACATTGTTAATGCGTGTTAGCTCCTCCTCTGACTTGCCAGATGGGTGCTCGTCCATCACCTCGCCGTGTGCATAGGCTTTTGGAAACAGCCAGTTCACAACAGTGTTAAATGAAACCTCCTCACTATGACCAATGTTACTTTTCTTGCCAAAAAACGTTTCAAGGTCCTGGTTTAGAAAATCATTCCAACTCTTTTGTTGGTAGCTGTTTTTGTCACCCACATAAACAAAGTAGTTAGTATTGTCAGGTATCGCAGGCAACAATTTACCATATATCTTTACTGGTTGAGGCTTTACACCTGCATCATAACGCCGCCCCAACAGCTCATCACTGCCCCCAATGAAGTTCCAGCCAAAGTCCTTGAGAAACTCGCCGCCAGTCATACCGCTCCAGTGAACGTGCGTTAATTGGTCCATCTTGTCGTGAAAGTCTATAGGCACGCCGCCTACAGCTGCACTACAGGTTGTAGATGCTGCTGTTTCTTTTTGAAACTCTTCTTTTGAAAAGTCCACAGCTTTACCATTTACAAGTATCTGGGTACGAAAATGATAGTGCTGATAGGTTGGCTTCCTGATATGTTCGGGCGTTGAGGCGTATATGTAGCCATATACCCCGCCAGCAAGTACCACAACCGCTGCAATAAAAGATGCAATGTAAATTGCGACCTTTTTGTTAAACCTCAGTGATTTGCCACTTTTCTCTTGTGGTCCTTTTTTATCGTCATTTACGTCTTTTTCCACGTCTATTTGTTCCTTTCATATGTCTTTTTCATACCCCAGCTGTGTAGTAACACGCCTAGGACGATTATCAGCCAAGCAAAATTACCGATAAAGCGATGTAGTAGAACACCAAGCCCAAAGGCAATAAAGCAAGCCCCAAATAACGACGCTTGCCACTCACCGTACTTTGCACTGACTAGCTTTCCCTTATTGCTTGTGTGAGACATTCTGCTAACCTCCTATCAGTTTTATCGCTGCAAACGCTATGATGCACGCTAGGATAATCCAGCACGCCCAGTACAGCACTCTTTGGTATATAGGGTGTTTATCATTCATCTTAATGGCTCCCGTGCATCATTTGCATACTTTCATCAGTAGAGTAGCCCCAGTCCTTTTGCCATTGCTGCATATCAGCAATCTCTTTAGTCTGGGCAGAAATGATGGCTTCACCTAGCTTCTTAACTTCATCGTGTTTTGCACGAGAAGGAATAAGCTCAGCCATAGCTACTGCTCCCTCGTGATGGCTAATCATCATCTCTACGAAGGCTTTATCAAAGTCATCTCCTGTTTTGTTTTTTAGTTGTTCGGTCATTTCACTCATAGACATTTCGTCGTGGTTTGTAGCGGCTTGCGGTTCTGAGGTGTCGGTATGCATACCCATCATACGCATCATTCCCGTATTGCTATTGTTTACAGCCTGTCCTGCCGCAAATCCAGCTATTATTACACCGATTAACAGTCCTAGTAACCCTGTGATTATGGTTTCTTTCTTCATCACATAACTCCTTATTACAATTCTATTTATGCTTACTTCTTAACCCAATAGCTTATGCCGTTCGGCTTCGCACCCGTTGAGACCCTACCCACTTCCTTATTGGTAGCTGTATCAACTATGGATACGTCATTACTGACAAGGTTGGTGACATATACGGTTTTACCATCAGGCGAAACAACAACGCCGTGTGGTGCAGTACCAACCTTAATTGTCTCAACGACTTTTAGTTGTTGTAGGTCAACCTTATAGACTTTATCTCCATCCGGTTGCCCGAAGTAATTACCCTGGTCGGCAACAAAGGCGTACTTTGCATCGGGTGTTGGGTAAAGTTGAAGTGGTCCTTTTGCTTCTTTAGGTAGGTCAATGTAGTTAAGTTGTTTTTGCGGAATGTTATAGACAGCCACGCTCCTAGTATCAAAAACTGTTGCCAGTGCATACTTACCGTCTGCACTTACGCCAGTCTGTACTGGCTTACCACTTAGCGGAATATACGTCAGGCTAGCTGTTTCCAAATTCAACTGACCAATGCTTTTATCGCCCATCATCGCTATATATACATTTCTTCCATCCGATGTCATCCTCAGCCCGTGAGGTTCTGCATTCTGCCTGGTTGGTATGGTACTCACTATCTGGTAGTTATTTGCATCTACTTTATATATTTCGCCTTTTTCCTGTGCCACAGCCACGGCATATTTACTGTCAGGCGTCAGTACAACGTGGGCGAGATGCAGGTTTGAGCCAATATCTATCCGCTTTGTAATTTTGTCCGTGAATGGGTCAATTACAATTAGCTGGTCATTAGCTGTGCTTTCTTCGTGTCCATTGTCGGCATATGCAGTAGGTGACAATATATTTTGTACCTTTGTGCGAAAGCTCGTGTGTTCGTCAGACATAGCGTTGGCAGTAACCCATACACTTTTGCCATCGGGTGCTACCTGCACGTTATGCGCCATATACATATAGGTCTTATCACCCTGTTTTTGTGACAAATCTATCTTTGCTTTAACAGAACGTGATTTAGTGCTAATTACATCAATCCTGCCAGCGTCTTCGGCTGCAACATATACTTTATCGCCGATATTTGTGGCTCCAGTGAAAGAGTAAAACAGAAATGCACCTGTCGCTAAAAGCAGGACCGCTATTCCACCGGTCAGCCTTAGATATTTTTTACTCATTGGTCCTCCAAGTTACGTTTAAGAAATGTTTGCTAGAACAAACATATTCTCACGCCCTGAAAACACCATAGAGTATATAAATTGGTATCTTCGGCGGCGGTTTTATTTCAGCAGCATAAAGCCGTTGCGAAACGGATTTTTCATCTTGTTGTAATGGCTGGCTCTGTGCGTAAAACGGTATCGCCAGCTCATCATCGTCTTCACTCTCATCATTCCTGATAGCAACCTCTTCTTTACTAAGAACTGCTGTACGGCAAAGAGCTGCACACGAAGTTGCATCGCTTGACGTGTGCTTCATACCGCCCATTTCGTGCGACATCGTGCTCACTGCAGCCGAATGACCGACAAAAGTCAGCGAGTTGAGTAGCACAACAGCTAGTAGGACCAGGGCATTCTTAATAGCTGCAAATAACTTCATAGCTACTTACCCCTCACATTTGTCAGCTCATACAACGCTAACAGTTCAGCAACGGCTTTTTCTTGCTCATCTTCTGAGTTGGAACTAAGGTTTTCTTT
>JAYRRP010000004.1:0-225477 GCA_041910055.1 Saccharimonadales bacterium (SeqCode) | reverse complement strand
TACGGTGCCAAAAAAGGATGCGGTGTTTCTTCTTAACCCTATAGGTTCCACGACCCCGCCAGCTGACACCACCAAACCAGTCGTGAATGTAACGGCACCAACAGGAGGCTCTACGTTGAGCGGGACGACCAACATAGCTGCGACCGCAACGGATAATGTCGGGGTGACAAAGGTGGACTTGCTGGTAGATAATCAACCACAAGCAACTGATACGACTAGTCCTTATAGTACGTCGTGGAGCACTAACTCTACTACCAACGGAAGTCACACTGTCTCAGCAGTGGCCTATGACGCCGCTGGTAATACCGCAACCAGTAGTCCAGTAACAGTGACGGTCAATAACACCACGACCCCGCCGCCTATCGGAACTCCTGCTAATTTCGTTCTTTTGTCGCGCAACTTCGTGACGAGCACCGGTTTTAACCTGCAGTGGGATCCAGTGAGTGGTGCTACAAATTACAAACTCTACCGCAATGGCACTGTAGTAGTTGCATCAAATATTACAAAGAATCAAAGCAATAAAATAGTTGCTTTCGATAACACTGTCAAAGGTTTCACGGGATATAATTACAATGTGACTGCTCTAGATGTGTCTGGTAAAGAATCAGCAAAATCTACGTCAGTTTACGGCCGTTGTGACTGGTTTCTCTGGTGGTTCTGTAAATAAGTCAAACCCTGAGCAATTTATTTGTGTAATGAGCTTATGGTTCGTTGCCAAAAAACTTCGCAGTGACCATAGGCCAGCCCATTGTATAGTGCCCTCTGTGCTTTATGCACACTTTTTATATCAGCGACAGCAGTTGCCGCGATTACCCGGACACATGGATCATATCTATTTGCGCTGGAATGCGGTCTGGTTTTTACTTGGATTCGTGTGGGTGTTTTACCAAGGGAGTGATCACGATAGAGAATGTCGATTCCGTCGCGTAGTCCTCCGTAAGAACCTTGATCTTCAGTGTAAGTGGCAGGGCGTGCCCAACTCTCTTGCTTGCTATACCCCTTCGATATTCCCCACCACAAAAGGCCTAGGATAGCCGTTTCGCTCAATTGACCGGTAAGCGCTCCCTCATCTTTATTGCAAAGTCGATTTTGAAGTACGAATTCCGCCAAGTATTTATATTCACGCGAGACTCTTTCGGCAGTATTGAGATCAGATGTTTTACCGGCCGCAAGCTTAGACAAGCTGGGTATGGTGACGAGTGTAGTTGCTCCTTTAATTGAGTCTAAATGCTCGTTGCAGTTTACTGCACCCATCACTAATTCGCCCAAATGACGGCTCGCCTGGTTTAAATGGTGCAATTTTTCACTTACAGGTTGGTTCTCGGCATAAGGTGCCAATAGCACCTGATCGGTTGCTATGCTCATATCAGAACGAGGAAATTCCATGTTAGTAATGAAACAATATAATTGAAATTAAATCAATGAAGTTGTAATTGCCTCAAATGGTTTGCCTGGGTTCTGCATCCACCAGACAGTGGTAACAGCCGCTACCTGTCCTGACCAAGAGTCGGAGCTGTGATTTTGCGGTGTGGTGCTTACCCTGCCGTTATGTGCCACCAATAAATGCGTTTGGTGTGCGGTTAGGATAATAAAAGGACACTGACGAGATAGTTTGTACAGGCGGTTTACGAAATGCATTAGGTCAAGTGATGAGCTTATTGCTTGAGAAAAACGCAGGTTACCCGCAAGTTTTTGTAACTGACTGAGCGAAAGCACAAAACAAACAGGAGTAAGCGGTGAGGAAATGTGGCTGTTCCCAGTGAAAAAGTCGACAGCGTCATGGGATACAACCAGCGGTTTTTTAACGCGACTGACGAATGATTCCACCAAAACGGCAGTTTCACTGTTACGGCCAAAATCTCCAGCTAGCAATACCCCGTCTGCCCACTCACTTTGTTCAAGTAGTTCCGAGAGCGCCTGGCGGCTAAAACTACCGCTGGCGGTATCGGGCGCGAAAGTAACATCGGGTAGATGATCGCCAACGGTTTTCTGTAAGTTTGCAGGCAGGATGAGCCGTACATACCCTGCCCCGGCCTCAAGTGCCAGTTTGTAGGCGGCTGCGACGTCAGAAAAGCCGCCCTGATGTCCGCCAACAATAAGAAGCTTACCGGCGGAGTGTCGGTTTTCGGGCCGGCTCCATAAAAGGTCAGGAAACAACGGCTTGTCAGCAGTTTGTTTAAGCCAAAATGTATTTTCCATCTTGCCACTCTAATCTATAGATAACGTTTTTGCGTTCAATAATGATTTGCCAGTGTCTAGCCTTGGCGAGTTGCAAGAGTTCCTCGGTAGGATTAAAAACAATTGGCGTCTTAACTAATGATAAGAACGCAGCGTCGCTTAAACTGTCACCGACACCGATACTTTCCTCGTAAGTCAATCTGTGCGATTGAACGAGTCTTTGCAGAGTCTCATCTTTGTTGTCGCTGGCCAGTTTTCGTTTACCGGTAAACTGCCCTGCTTTGCGTTCATATTCACTGCCAACCCAGGCATCAAAGCCATACAGGTGGGCGACATGGCGGATAAGTTCCCGGTGTGACCCAGAGATTGCGAGTAGAAAATAATTTCGTTGCTTTAAAGATTGAATCAAGTTGCGGGTATAGGTGTAAACCTGTGTTTTATATTCTTGGGCGACATGCTCGGCAACTTCATCAAACTGGGCAGGAGTAATAGCCGGCAAGGCTTGTTCGTAGAGCTTGATAAGTAATCGCTCATATGTTCTGAAGGCATTCTTGTGTTCCCGGCGCTTCCATTGCATCCGGGCTTCCTTCACTTTTTGATAGGCGGCCGCATCAAGTAGACTGCGTTTACCTAGTTCATCTACTGCCGCATGGTAAAGCTGCCACCTAATGAGCGTGCCATCGATATCAAATACCGCAAAACGTTGTCCCATTCTCTTATAGTAACAATCAAGTTTCAGAAGTCGAGCGTGAGGCTGACTGGGCAGTGGTCGGAACCTAGGACATCAGGGTGAATATTGGCTGCCTTTACTTTGGATTTAAGACTGTTCGAAACCAGCATATAATCGATGCGCCAACCAACATTGCGGGCACGCGCGTTTGCCCAGTGCGTCCACCAGGTGTAGTGGCCGTTTCCTTGATGAAACAAACGAAAGGTATCGAGAAAACCATTATCCAAAAAAGCCTGAAAGCCAGCGCGCTCTTCGGGAGTGTAACCTTTCTTGCCCTCGTTCTCCTTTGGCCGAGCCAAATCGTCTGCTGTGTAGGCTACATTCAGGTCGCCGCAGAATATCACAGGTTTAGTCTTTTCAAGTTGCTTACAGTATGCCAAAAAGGCTGGATCCCAATGTTTCTGCCGTAGCAGTACTCGACTAAGGTCATCTTTAGCGTTGGGAGTATAGACAGTTACGACGTAAAATTTGTCGTATTCCGCAGCAATCACGCGGCCTTCTTTATTGGGATCGCCGTATAAGTCGCCGGTGACTTTATACGTATCAATTATTGTTTGTGGCAAGCCATATTTCACCGACAACGGCGCTGTTTTGCTAAAAATAGCTGTGCCTGAGTAGCCTTTCTTTTCGGCAGAACTCCAGTACTCCTGATAATCTTGTAAATCAACTGGCGACTGGGCTTTCATCGCCTTTGTTTCTTGCAGGCAGAGAATATCTGGTTTGTGCTTCTGTACAAAAGGCGTGAACAAACCTTTATTATGCACGGCACGAATACCGTTTACATTCCAGGAATAGAGCTTCAACATCCCCCGTATTATAACCCGTGAGTAAAAAGTTACTTATAGGTTTATTGATGGGCTATTTAGATCTTACTATAGAGTTATATGCAGGTGATGGCTGAATGAAATAGTATTGTAGCTCTGGAACTTTTCGGGGTGCTTGGCTTTGTAGTAGTTTGCAAAAATTAATAACCCGATAGACAGGATTATGCCTATAGTGGAGAGTATTATGCCTGTCATTGCCAGGCCGCGTTGTTTTTTGATGCTTAACGCACCCAATATAATGCCGATAACTGGGATGGCAACTGTAATTAATGTAAGGAACGAACCAGGTATCGAAATAACACCTAAAATGACGCTTGCCACAGCCATCTTGCTACTTTGGGTATAGGCCGGATTCAATTGCATGGGCGCATTTGGTTGTGCGGCTGGTGGTGGAGGCGCGGCTGTCGGAGCATCTGGTAATGGCGGCTGTGGTGTGACCGGAGCTGGGGATTGTGGTGGTGGAGGTGTTTGTGTCGGGGTTGTTTGAGGAGGCATTATTTTTTGTTTAGGTGGTATTAGTTCAATTAAACAGTACAGTTAATGATTAATCAATGCTTTTGCGGCGGGAGAGGGGCTGTAGGCGGCTGGGACGGAACAGTTACAGTTGATGGTTGAGGTACTGCGGTTGGTGCAGGCACGGGCGCTGTGGCAACTGAAGTTGGAGTGGTAGCTGTCACTGGTGGCTGAGGGATAGATTGCGCGGTCTGAGGTACTGCCTGTGTTTGTAGTTTAGGATCGTAAGCGAGGCCCACACTGGCATCCCACTGTTTTGCCCGCCGGTAGTAAAGGAAGAAACATACACCCAGGAGTAAGGATATGATGAGAGCCAGGAGCGTCAGCAGCATCAGTACTACACCATCTTCATCGGACCCCCTTACTGCTGTGTGAACAGTGAAAGACAATAAGAAGTCATAAAATCCATGCAGGAACGCAATGATAGAAAACGCAATGGCTGGTTGCCAAAGACTGCGGCGCTGTATCTTACTACGTGCGAGATAGTAGCCAATTATAGCGGTGCCGGCTACATGGAAAAGAAACAGAATACTTACTCTCACGACTCCTACGATTGAGCTGGCTGAATTGTGGGCGGTAAATATGCTGTGCAAGTACAAAAAATCTTCCAGTACCCCGAAAGTAAGGCCTGCAATGCCGAAATAGAGAATGCCGTCAGTATGCTCATTGAAGTATGGTTTCTTATAAATAAAGAAAGCCAAGGGGAGGAACTTGGCTGCCTCCTCAATAATGCCTATTGGCATAGTGTAGAGAAACATCGTGGTTCCCGTGATATTGAGTGATTTCGAGAGATCAGGGAGTAATAGCTCCAGGCCTATTGCAATTCCTACCGACAACACACCGAAGCCAAAGGCTGCCCACATGGCGCCAGCCGGTTCTTTGGCCCCTTTGTCCGTCTTTATGAACAACCACAGTAAAAACCCTACCCATCCAACGATGAATGTGAGTGACAGCAGTAGTAGAAATGCAGCCATAAGCGTTAGCACTACTATAGCCCACCTTTTATGTTTTGCCTATGGTCGCGATCAGGCTTCTATAATTACAATGCGTTAACTATTACTGGGATCTCTTTTCCGTGGCGGAGGGATATCGGCTAAAGCCTAGCTGCGAAACTTGGCGGAGAGGGAGGGATTCGAACCCTCGATGGGGTTGCCCCCATACCGCCTTTCCAAGACGGCGCACTAGGCCAACTATGCGACCTCTCCGCAACGAAGTTATTATAGCGTACCTTTGCGTGGCCAATAATGCCGATTTTATTACTACATTAGGTGCTTGCCGGATATGCAAATTTACGCGTAAACTAAGGTGTAGCATGCCCATCATAGAAATGAAAGACGTCAGTAAACTGTACGGCTTCGGCGATGCCACTACTGTGGCACTGGACGAAGTCAATTTACATGTTGACGCTGGCGATTTCGTGGCTATCATGGGTCCCAGTGGTAGCGGCAAGTCTACACTTTTAAATGTCATTGGTCTTTTAGACCGACCGACACATGGCACTTATCTGCTCAGTGGCCGTTCGGTTGAGAAACTGCGCTCTAATCAGCGAGCCAAAGCCCGACGAGACAAAATTGGCTTTGTTTTTCAGACCTTTGCCTTGCTGCCAAAATTAAATGTGCTTCAAAATGTGGCCCAACCGCTTGCCTACAAAGGGATGAGTGTGTCACGCCGTCTTAAACAGGCCAGTCTAATGCTAGAGAGGGTTGGCTTACAGGATCGCGAATACTTTATGCCGCGTCAGTTGAGTGGAGGCCAAATACAACGCGTGGCTATCGCCCGCGCGCTCGTGAACAATCCGGCAATCATCATTGCTGACGAACCGACCGGCAATCTCGATAGTGGCTCAAGCTGGGTAGTAATGGAACTTTTGAGTGAAATCCATAAAACCGGCAACACAATCTTGATGGTGACACATAACCCGGAGCTTACACGCTACGCAAACCGGGTCATTTACATGCATGATGGTAGTATTGTGCATGAAGAACATACACCGATTGGCAAGGTGCCACGTATGGCTCGCCGGACTATGAACTTATTTCCGAGAAAAACCGAAGAAGATGATCTAGTCGGTGTATCTGCCCTGATGAATGCAATTCCCGACAAACCGGCGGCGAGCCGCAAACCACGGCGTGGTGCTATCCGTACTAAAAAAGCTTCTCTCAAACGCAGCAAAACAAAGGCGAAAAAATAATGTGGGGCGGCAATGTTAAAACTGCCCTGGCGGCGCTAAGAAGTGCGAAATGGCGAAGCGTGCTGACAATGTTCGGTATTGTTATCGGAATCGTTTCCGTGGTGACAACGGTAAGTCTCGGTGAGGGGGTAAAACAGCAAATTGTCGGACAAATCAATGATTTAGGTAAGGATTTGCTCACGGTGCGTCCAGGCAAAATTGTGGAACGTGACAGCAGCGGCAAAATTACGCGGGTAAATTTGAGCAGCAATTTGGGATTCGGCAGCGGTAGTCTCAGCGACCAAGACATGCAAGCTATTCAGCAAGTTGAAAGCGTCAAACTTTCCTCTCCACTTGGCTTTATTAGCACGCCTGCCCGCTCTGACAGCAGTCAGCTAGATGGTAGTTTTGTGTTAGGTGTTAGCCATGATTATCCTGCTCTTATCCAGCAAAAATTAGAATTCGGCAATTTTTTTAGCGAAGGAGAATCACAACGTCACGTGGCAGTTATTGGCAAACGAGTAGCAGAGAAATTGTTTCAGGAAAATGCCCCTATCGGTATGACGCTAAAAATTCGTGGAGAAGAGTATGTAGTGCGTGGAGTGTTTGAAGAATTTGCGCCGAATATCCTCAATGCCAATAATGATTTTAATAAGGCAGTGTTTATCCCCTATCCGACCGCAAAACAACTTGCCGGGGGCAACCTCCAAATAGTTGAAGTCCTGGCGCGACCACGCGATCCCAGCCAGGTTGACCAAGTTCTCGGCAGCATTAATCAATCGCTTAGTAATTTGCGAGGTGGCGACAGTGACTTCACTATCCTCAAACAAGACGAGAATCTATCGGTTACTTCCAACATTCTTAATTTATTGACTGGCTTGATTGCTGGCGTGGCAGCCATTTCCTTACTTGTAGGTGGCATTGGCATAATGAATATCATGCTAGTCTCGGTAACAGAAAGAACGAAGGAAATAGGTATTCGCAAAGCAATTGGAGCAACAAATCGACAAATTCTTGCTCAGTTTCTTACCGAAGCGACGGTACTCAGTGTGTGCGGCGCAATTATAGGAATTGCCCTCTCGTTTATTTGTAACTATTTAATAAGGATAACGACTGACATTAAACCGGTTATCAACTGGCAAATTGTACTTATTGCCACTGGTGTTTCCCTGGCAGTAGGAATCATCTTTGGCTTAACGCCGGCTTATAAAGCCGCGCGTAAAGACCCGATTGACGCACTACGGTATGAATAGTTAGCTTATGGTTGGGCATGCATTGGTGGCACTGAGCCGTACATGGGATGCTGCTGGGCCGGATCGTCAGTCTCATACTCTTTCCACAAAGAGTAGTGATCGAAGAATTTCCTTGTTTCTTCGTTGTCGTCGGCTTCAAACCACCAGAAACTGGTGTCACCGTCCGGCGTAGGTGCGCTTCCCGCACGCCACAACTTACGCATTAATGACCTCATCTTTGCCTCTCCCCTCCTCGTTTAGGCATCTATAGCATAGCTTTATTTAGATAGCGTAAACTACGAGAATTTTCACACCTAGAGTAATTTTCTAGTGGTGCAAGGCGCTGCGGCGGCCTGTGAAAAGCTGTAATAGGAAGATGAGTAACATGGCGCCAAGTATGGCAATAATAAGGCTCGGCAGATTAAAACCTGTGACACTTGTGCCAATCAACGCTCGAGCGATCCCGCCGCCGATGATAGCCCCCAAAATACCGACAACAATATTTCCCATAGCGCCTTGCTCTTCATCTGTGCGCATGATAATCGAAGCTAACCAGCCAGCCAATGCTCCGAATATAATCCACGATATGATGTTCCAAATCATAAACACTCCTTTTCTGCCATATTGGTGGCAACTTATTAGCCTTCAATTTCTTACTCACCGGGCGGTAGAAGTTTATCTTCTCCGGCAGAAGCCGCCCCTTCTTGCCAGGCATTATGCAAACGGTCTTTAAAGTCCTGGGTATGACGATAGCCCTTTTTTAACGATACTCCCGCCTTTTCCATACCCTTCGCCGCCTGATCCTCGGCTTTCATCATTGCTTCCTGTAATCGCCGACGAGTCTCTTTACCCTCTCTTGGGGCAATCAACATACCGACGATCATTCCAGATAGTCCGGCCAATATTGCAACTAAAAGAGTGTTGCTGCCGCTATCGTTTTTTTGTTGCATGTCTCCTCCTTTCTTTAACCTTGCCTCCCTAAGAGTAAAGCCATCCACTCTAATTGCTCTACGAGATTTTTCGCAGAAGAAGGTATTAGTGCATGAAAATTGATAAGAATAAGAATATGCCACACCCTAGCATGATGAGAAACGCTGCCCGTAAGAATATATTTGACAATCTGCTGTTTTTATAATTACCCATTATGCGTGCATTATTGCTAATCCGAGTAATCATCAGTAGCAGGGGGATAGACGCAATACCGTTAAAGACAGCTGTAAAAATTAAGGCTCTGATTGGGTTAATGCCTGCAAAATTGATGGCTAACCCTATAAGTGTTGCACCAATAATTACAGTATAGAATCCTACTGCTCTCTTAAATCGACGATGGAGTCCCTCTTTCCAGCCAATTACCTCGCTAATGGCGTAGGAACTGGAACCACTTAGCACTGGTATGGCCAACAAGCCCAAACCGATAATACCAGTCGAAAAAATGATGCGTGCGACTAAGCCGGCATTAGGAAAGCCTTTGACTAAGGGTTCGAGTGCTTTCGCTGCATCGGACGCGCTGTTGATTTCGCGTATACCGTTGCCATGCAACACAGTGCCACACAAGACTACAATGAACCAAGCGGCTGCCACAGCGATGACCATGCCAATTATATTGTCCAAACGGATACTTTTCATGAACCGGCGAGTAATCGCGGGAGTGGCGGTACTGGTATCCTTCAGTCGGTGCGAAGTAATCTCATCTTCTACTACTTCTGAAGTATCCCAAAAAAACAAATAAGGCGAAATCGTTGTGCCGAACATAGCCACGAGAATAAACATGGCGTCATAATTCAGAGATAAATGAGGAGTGAAAGTAGCAGCAATAGCTTCACGCCAAGGGATTCCAATTAGAAGTACAGTTGCCGGATATGCCAATAGGGTGAGAGTTAACCACTTAAGGATTTTGGCGTAATTCTTGTAGCTCACTGTGAGTACGAGCAGCAGTATTAAGGCGGCGTAAATAGTAGCCCACAAGGCGTAGGGCCAATTAATAAATAATTGCGAGGTGGCTGCCATAGCTCCGAGATCAGCGCCAATGTTAATGGTGTTCGCAACGACAACAAGCGCCACGGCAAAATAAAGCACTTTGCGGCTGTAGTGATCTTTAATGACAGCTGCCAATCCCCTGCCAGTTACGGCGCCAATACGGGCACAGGTTTCTTGTATGGCTATCAGGAGCGGCAGCATGATTGGGAAAGCCCAGAGTAAACCGAAACCTGCCTGTGCTCCAGCTTGTGAGTAGGTGGCGATTCCCGACGGATCATCGTCGGCTGCCCCAGTGACTACACCGGGTCCCAAGATGCGTAGAATACGACTAAAACGTCGATGGCTTAGCGCACTTTTGCCTATTTGTAACGCTAGTTTTTGGGATTGGTCGAGCTCTTCTTCGATTTCTTCTTCAATTTTTTCTGGCCATTTCTCAGTGTGCATACAGAAGAGTCTTCACTAGACCATGGCAAATATTGCAGCGACGCCAGCTACAAGCATGACGACAGTCAGCAACCATCCAAAGGCTGTTACACTTGGTTTGTTGACCCATTCGCCCATAATTTTGCGGTTGCTGCTCATCATGACGATAAGTAATAGCACGAGTGGTGCAACGATCCCGTTAGCTACCGCTGAATAGATAAGAGCTTTGATTGGATCGAGACCAATGAAGTTAAGTAGCAGGCCAACTATCATTGAAATAATAATGGTGCCGTAAAACGCGTAGGCTTGTTTCAACTTATAGTTGAGACCGCGTCGCCAGCCGAGACTTTCGGCGAGCGCATAAGAACTAGATCCTGCCAAGACCGGAATCGCCAGTAAACCAGTACCGATAATGCCTGCAGCAAATAAGTAATATGTGGCATTCCCTGCAAAAGGACGAAGGGCTTCGGCTGCTTGAGAGGCGCTCGTAATAGCGGTAATACCATTGCGGAAAAGTATTGCCCCGCAAGCGGCAATAATGAAAAACATCACTAGGTTAGAAAGTAGCATTCCTGACCATACATCTACTCGCATTGACTTTACTTCTTTGGCCGAAGTTTCGCGTCGGAGCTGCAGATTTGTTTTACCTTGCTGGATTTCTTCTTCGACTTCAATAGAGGTCTGCCAGAAGAAGAGATACGGCGAAATTGTAGTACCGAATATGGCGCAAATCAGCAGGAGTTGGTCACGACTAAACGTAATGGCCGGAATAAAAGCGTGAGTCATTAAAGCTGACCAGTCAAGGTGAGCCAGTAATGCCGAGAAGACATAGGCGAGCAAAACCATCGCCAGCCACTTTAGGTACTTGGCATATTTGGCATACGGTGTAAAAATCTGCAACATGAGGCTTAAGGTTGCAAACCCAATAACTGCCATATAAAAGTTAACCTGTGGAGCAAGTAGCTGAACGCCTTTTGCCATAGCTCCCAGATCTGCACCAATATTGAAACTGTTTGCTACGAACAATAACAATGTACAAGCATAGAGGATTTTGCGTGGGAAATGCAGCCGAATATTTCCAGCCAGTCCTCTGCCTGTCACCAGTCCAATTCGTGCACACATTTCTTGTACCAAGGCCATGAGGGGAAACGTAAAAGCGGCCATCCACAAGAGTTGGTAACCAAACTGTGCCCCAGCTTGTGAGTAGGTGGCAATTCCCGAGGGGTCATCATCAGATGCACCGGTAGTGAGTCCGGGACCGAGCGTTCTCCAGTAGCTGCCAGTACGTTTTACTGTAGTCAACAGTTTGTCTTTTGGCAGAGCTTGTGCAACTTTCTGTGATGTTTCGACGGTAGCTTCAAGCGCATGGGCCGGGGCTTCTACTGCTCTGGTAATAAGGTCTTTATTATTTTGGTTTGCCATAACAGGTATTTCTTTAATATTACCTTGATGATCGGGTGTGCACAAGTTTATGACATATAGTACGTAAAAGCGCATTATAATGAGTGCGAATGTATTGGTTAATCGGCGCTAGTGTTATCCTAATTGGTTTTGCGGTCGGTGGGCTGGCAGGAGCACCTTGGGTACCGATGCGTAAAGCGGATGTAGATAAGTTATTAGATGATGTAGAAGCTGTAAAAAAATCGCACATCTACATCATCGAACTTGGCTGTGGGGATGGACGTCTTTTATCTGCAGCGGCTAAGCGCGGTATGCGCGGTGTTGGTTATGAAATCAATCCTTTTATGTGGTTTATCGCCTGGCTTCGCAATATAAAGCACTATCCACGTATACGAGTGCGTTTAGGTAATTTTTGGAAGATTCGTTGGTCTGATGCTGATGTCGTCATTACCTTCTTAGTGCCCCACTCAATGGACCGGTTAGAAAAAAAAGCTGCTGAAGAAATGCCAAACGGTACTAGGCTTATAAGTTACGTCTTTCGTCTGCCTCATAAAAAACCAGCCGCCAAGCATGGCAGCTGGTATATATATAAGTATTAAAAGAGATGCTTAATCGCGTGGGTGATGACACTGCCCAAACCAATAATCAGCCCTACTCCGGCAGTACCTATTAAGAGTCCAAGCGCAAATATTACGATATCTTCGAGTATCAAAGCGAGTGAAATTGCCACAACCGCGAGAGCTGGCAATGTATCTAATCCCGAAAACGGTGGCGCAATAAAGGCAGCTAATGTAAAAATTATTATGATTATACCTATTAAGGAGCGGTACCATCGCTGACTAGCTAATGTTTCCCATCGGGGCCGCGAGAAGCGCTCAAACCATTTGATACGTTGAACCAAAAACGGCAAGAATTTTTTCTCTGTCTTACTGCCGAGTTTAATATCCTGCCAGCGTTTTGGCAGCCATAATGTTTTTCGGCCAGCCACCATTTCTAGGGCAAGCAGCATTACAATAATTTCAAATACATGAGTGATGCCTCCTGTTGGTAGAGGGAGTGCGGCCGGGCTCATAAGAATCAAGAAGGCAATCGCAAAGCTTTTCTCGCCAAATATTTTCTCAAGATTGGAGAGTGTTTTTTTACCAGGACTTTTTAGCCATTTCTCAAGTTCTTTGCTAAATGAATGTTTCACGGCTCCATAATACGCCAAAATGTTACTCAATAAAGAATCTATTTGTTATTCTTTCCCTTCTGTCATTTACATATGATAATGAAGCCGCTAGAATACAGCTGTTATTCCTGAGGGGTTCAACGTTTCTCACGGAGTAAAGTAATATTAATATTCCGGGGTAGCTCAGCGGTAGAGCGGGTGGCTGTTCGGTGACACGTGGTATACAATAATATGTATGCCAGATAACCGTACGTATGCCGATCGTGCTGAATATCTAAAAATGGCAGTTGCGAAACGCCGCAAGAAAATGCGTCAGATGATTGTTGCCTACAAGGGTGGCAGCTGTGAACTATGCGGATATAACTTATGCATTGATGCACTAGATTTGCATCACAAAGACGCAACAACTAAAGACTTTGGTATCTCATCAAGCGGATTGACTCGCTCGTGGGAAAAGAATAAAGCCGAGGCAGATAAATGTGTCTTGCTATGTGCAAATTGTCATAGAGAAATTCATGCAGGCTACAAGCAGCCTACTTGGGTAATCAAGTAGTGAAAACAGGGTGAATTGCGGGAAACCTACGTCGTAAGATATGGTAATCCGCAGCCAAGCCAGACTTAGGATAAAGGAGTCTGGAAGGTTCAGAGACTAGAACGTGAGCCTAACAATAATCGTTCAAATAGCGCCCTGCATCCGGCAATTGTCGGATGATGAGATAGTCCACGCATCATGAAAATGGTGAATCAGTGTAACCACTAGGTCGAAGGTTCGAATCCTTTCCCCGGAGCCAAGTTTGATTTTGAGAGCACTCTGAGATTACATCAAAGGGTGCTTTTAGATTGAAAACGAGCTTTTTGTCCTGAATTACGAGGTTCGAAAGTAGAAAGCGTAAAAGCTTGGATTTTAGAGCCGCTTTCGAACTTTGGAACAGTTTAGGGGCTTTTGTAGCTATCTCTAACAGATACGAACTGGTCAATAGAAAACTTTTATCATTATGGGTCAAATTAACGAGCTGGTCGTCTAACTGCTCTTGGCGAGCCTTTAGGTCCTTAACATATTCGTCATAGTCATTGAGAGTAATACGCCCGTCGAGCCTATCCTCATACAAAATACCGAGCTTTTTCTGTATCGTGTCGTATTCTGAACGGGTTTGCTCAATGGCATTGGCATAGTAAAGCTGTTGGTTATCGTGGTGCTTACGCAGCTCGTCAATCACATAGTTTATTATGTCCTCGTTCATTTCTAGTTTGCCGACAAGCTCGGCAACCTGTGGCACAAGGTCCTTTTCTTTGATGTGTATCTGCTTGCACGGACCTTTGCCCTTACTGCACTGCATATATACATTACCCTTAGCAGTGTAAGACGATACGCTACAACCGCAGCTACCGCATTTGAGCAGACCGTTAAAGGTGTAGTCTATGGACTGCTTTTTTGTTCGGTTTGTGCCACGCTGCTCATTAACAGCCTGGACCTTATCAAACATCTTACGACTGATAATTGGCTCGTATTTGTGAGGGTATAGCTTGCCGTTATACCGCATAACACCGTAATAAAACGGGTTTTTCAGGATTTGCTCGACATAACTCTGACCAATTGCCGTGCGTTTAGCCGTATTGTTACGCAAGCCGTCGGCTTTAAGTTGTGCAGCTATACCTCTGAACGGAGTGCCAACAAGTCGCAGCTCAAAGGCTTTTTTGATGTAGCCAGCTCGCTCTTGGTCTATCAACACAGTGGTTTCTTTGTCGCTAATTCTATGGTTCACAAAGCCAATCGGTGCTTTACCAGGCCACTCGCCGTCATTGAGCTTTTGCTCAAACCGTCGCTTAACATTATCCCTAATGCTGTCCGAGTAGTAGCGAGCAAGTGCCACGCCAATACCAAGCCTAAATAGGTCAGGAGCACCAGAGTTTTTAGTGACGCATAAATTGTCTGACGGAAAATGTATCTCGATTTTACCGTCCTCTCGGAGCTTATTGAGTATTTTTACCTCATCGGCTGAACTGTCCCTCGTGTAGCGGTCAATTTTGTCAAAGACAACAATACACTCGTTAGGGTAGGCCTGGATACTTTTTACAATGTTGCCAAATGTCTTGCGGTTGTCCTTGTATGCACTTTCATCAAACTCAAACAGCTCATAGTCGTAATCTTTGTCTTTACCGTATTTTTCGAGGCGTAAAACCTGTGCAGGTAACGCTTGTCTTTGCTCTGGGTCAGAGACCCTTGCTATCAAAAATGCCTTAGTTTTCATAGTAAATCCTTTCTCTGGTAGTATATACCATTATATAACAATAAGTAACAATTATAGATGACCTTTAATCTGGTCCATTTTGGTTGGTTCAAACTGCTCAAGCATTTGGTTAATGCCTAGTATAGTTTTGTATTGGACCTTGTGTGGCGGTTTAGTAAGCGGCTTGAGACGTGACCAAGCGTGTTTGCCAAAGCGGTCCTCAAACATTGCCCTAACGTGGCGTTGCTCGCTCTTTGTAAGTAGCAACATCATACCGAGCCTAGCGGCAGCTTGCGACGGACCTTTTACGTCTGCTGACTGCAATATGTTAGCGAGCAGCTTGTCTGGGTCGTCAGTGTCTAGTGCCAACTTTGGCAGGGTGCTAAAAAAGTTCTGCCAATGGTCTTGCAGCAAGGCTTTGGAAAGTTCGGTAGAGAAAACATTTTGAAAAGTCAGCGGCTTAGCAAAGCCAATGGCTGCCAAAGCGTCAGTGGTCTTTCGTTTACCGTTAAGCCTTACCTCATACCGCATTACCGCAGTCGGTTGCTGTCGTGCCAACTGGTCAAGCAAGTCAAGCTGCACAAAGTTGTCTTTCTCTTGCGAGCGTTTTTCGCTTGTTTTGGCTTGTCGTAAGTCTGCCAGCTTATCGTAAATCGCAATGTCGAGCGAGTTTGTGTGTACGTGTAGAACATAGCCGCCATTGCGAAAGTTGGTGTCTTGCACGTCATAACGCTTGCTAATGTCGGCGGTGCGTAGCATTTGCAGCACAGCCGAGCAGGACGTGTAATCCTTAAACACAAAGTTCTTACTGTAATGCAACGCTCGTACCTCTGCATTTTCAATCTGTTTCGTGAACAGCCAAACGCCCATTTCTCTTAGCGTATCTTGTAGCTGCCGAACGACTAAGCCGTAATCAGCGTCAGTTAGCTCATCAAAGTTATTACCGAACGCTATCTTTGGCAATGAAAGCTCAATCGCAAGCTCATAGGCAGCTCGCTTATAACCTCTGGGTCGTTGAGTATAGGTAAGACGTGGCTGATACTTGCCGAGCTTTTTGGTAGCCGCTGACGGATTAGCATTTGCCTTGAAATAGCCAAAGTAGTCAGGGTTTATGCTATCAAGCGTCGGTTGAAAGTTGGCTCGTGAGTGTAGTGGCTTGTCCATTTTTATCACTAGCTTTATTGTGTCTATCATAGTCATCACGTCCTTTAAAAAGTTGCTCGCACTTGGCAACAACCGCCTGTTCAATCTGCTTGCCAAAGTCTCGGTTAATTGGGTGGTATAGGTTCAGTTCCTTACTGCCGAGCTTTTTAGTCGGGTAGGTAATCCTATATGAGCCGTCTAGGCGGCTATGAACGCCAATAGAGCCGAGATACAGGCTTTCATCAAGGACCACACTAGCAAACGCTACCAAGCCGTTATTTGGCTTTACTGGCACTATGTTTACCTCGTTAATTAACATTGCAATCCTCTTGGCATTCTGGCGTTTTACACGGTCCCTCAAGCAGTAGGCTGATATAAGCCCGTATTGCTCTCATTTGCTTATGGTCAAGGTCGCAGATTAGCGACCTTATATGGTTAGAGGTTGCCTGGCTACCGATAATGGCTGGCAAGTAACCCTCTGCCTCTTTAACAATCTGCTCAATCTCGCTTAATTCAGCGTTCCAAATTATCAGCATTGCGGCGTGTAGTCGGCACTCGTTGCACCAGGCTAAAACCGTGTCAGCTATCGCTTGTTTGCTTTCGTCGCTCATTTTCATCAATCCTTTCTTGCTCTTTAAGTTCAAGGTCCATTTCAATCAGCACGTCAAAGTAACCGACCAAATTGGCGGTTGCAACGTCGTCTCGACCTAGCTCGGCAATAAAGTCTTGCAGAGTGACGATTTTGGGTTGTTGGCTACTTTGCTGCTGCATATAGCCATTACGACAGACCAGGTATTTAACCGAGTTTAAACTGGTGGATAACTACATTTTTACAGATGAGAAATATATTTTGGGTTTATGTAAACCTCATAATTCAAAAGAATGAAAAAGTCTATTAGCTGACCTTTTGTGGCGATTGCTATCTTTTTGTTAAGCTCGGTTACATAGCCTTTGATGATGTTATTAAAGCTATCCTCATTACCGTCAGTGCCAACGTGCATTATAAAAACTCGTTCCATAAGATGTGAAACGTCCCACTTTTTAACGAAGTTATCTATCGAGCTAAAGAAAAAGTCACAGAATTTGGCTTGCTTGGAACTACGACGCACGTCAATCTCGTGTCCTTTTAGTATCAGCTTTGAGCTTTCAATCATAAATTTTATGTCAGCGTAAGTAATTTTTGTAATCCCGCTCGGTAGCTGACCCTTAACCAGTTGTTTTAATTCTGCTAACTCTTGGCGGCTTGACCGTATTTCAGTAAGCAACAGGTCGAACTTTGCCGTGCTGACATACTGGTAGTCATCATCAATTCGCTTTGTCTGGCTCGTATCGCTGACAATCGCTATGTTGCCGTCACGGTCAATAACCTCAATTACGTCAAGGTCAATCGTTTCTATTGCCGTAAAGCGTGACAGGCTTTTACTAAGCGAGGTAAGGTCAATGCTTAGACCCTTGATAATTATGTCGCTGACACGCTGCATATCAGCAAATAGGTTGCGAGTTATATTAGCTGCATTGATAGCAGCGATAAATGACTGATTGATGACACCTGTTGTAATGGCTAGGTTTTGCTGAAAGGTTACAAGCTGCTGGGTCGGTATGGTTGGCAATATGAGATTGTTTTGGAACTTGCTTAGGACCAGAGCCGTTTCTTGGGCTTGCTGCATAACACGAGCAATCGGTAGTGTGTCTATGGTCTTGAACATAGCAGCAATACCCTTAAACTCGTACATCTCTGTTATACGCTTAGCTATTTCAGTAGCTTGCTTGTTTGCCTCTGCAAGCTGCCTTGCTTGAGTAGGGGTAAGTAGGTTGGGGTCTTTTTCGGATAATTCTAGCCACTCGTCAACTGAGAGGCTGTCTCTATATTTCTTAGCGTCAAGGTTCAGGGTGTGTCTGGGTTTAACAGGTAGGATAATCTCAATCGGCTTATCGTCTTGCTGTTTAGGCTTTTTGTTTGCCGACGATTTACTAACCGCTTTTTTCAGCGGCTTTTTCTTAGGCTTATCTGGCTGTTTGTCGTCTTTTTTCATCACATCTTTACCAAAACCGCACTACCGCAGTTGCTTACACTCTTGTATGATAATAGTATCAATTGTGAGGTTATATGTCACAGAAAGATTTGCCAGAATTACTAACACTGAAACAGGCTTGCGAGCTACTGCAAGTGCACCCGAACACGCTCAGAAATTGGGACAAGAACGGCACACTTAAAGCTATCCGCATTGGCGAACGCAAATTGCGACGCTACAAAAAGGCGGATTTACTAAAGTTAATGGAGCAAAAATAACAGTTATGGACAGCCTTAACCCCGATAAATTGCAAGCAGCCGTAAATTATATTGATACCTGGCTTGAACTTAACTTTGATAATTCCCGTATTCCTGCAATTCAGGTAGCTATACAACACGGCGATAAGCTAATCTACTCACGCCCCTTTGGTCACGCTGACCTAAAAACCAAGACCAAGCTGACCAAAGACCATATTTTTAGAATTGCCTCGCACTCAAAAACCTTTACCTCAACTGCGATTATGCAGTTGGTTGAGAGTGGCAAGTTAAGCCTAGATGATACAGTCAGTCAGCACGTTGAATGGTTTAAATCATCAAAGGACGAACGAATAAGCCAAGTAACCGTTCGACAACTACTTAACCACACGGCTGGCGTAATTCGTGATGGTACAAACTCTGATTTTTGGCAGCTTTTACGTCCATTCCCTGACGAGAGCGAGCTTAAAGAGTTTATTGCACAAAGCAAGCTAATATACGCCTCTGATGAACAGTTTAAATACTCTAACTTTGCTTTCGGGTATCTAGGCTTTGTTGTCGAGGCTGTAAGCGGTATGCCTTACCGTGAATATGTGACTAAGAATATAGTTGAGCGACTTAATCTAAGCTCAACTGGTCCCGATTTGGATAGTAAGGCAAAGGATAAGCTGGCTAATGGCTACGGTATCGAGCTGTTTAACGAGAGCCGTAGGCAATTTGACCACATAGACACACGGGCATTATCGTCAGCTACTGGCTTTTACAGCAATGCTGAGGACGTATGTAGCTATTTCGCTGCACATTTTTTGGGCAACGATACCTTGCTTAGTGATAAGGCAAAGCGGCAAATGCAACACGGCTATTGGAAAGCAGACAAAAATGAACGCTACGGTTTAGGCTTTGTTAATTACCAAAAGAAAGGCTGGACCATTTACGGTCATAGCGGCGGGTTTCCAGGCTTTATCACTAACACGCAATTTGACGCTAAAAGAAAACTGGTAGTTACTGTTTTGACAAACGCTTATAACGGTCCAGCAAAAAAGGTATGTAGTAGCTTAATCAATATAGTTGACACTTTCCAGCAAGACACTGACCATATTAAGTCCAAAGTTGCTGACCATAACAGATTTGCAGGACGATTTTACTCTACTTGGGGACCAACTGATATTGTGGTCGTTGGTAAAAAGTTATTTGCAGTGGACCCACTTTGGTGGACGGAGTTTGAGGACGCAGAGGAATTAACTGTTATAGATGACAGTACGCTTAAAATTGAAAAGGCTAACAATTACAGCTCGCCAGGCGAAACAGTAGTATTTAGTTTTGGCAGCAACGGCAAAGCCGACAGCATTACCTATGCTGGTAGGACAATGCTGCCCTATGAACAGGCAGAGAAAAAAGGGTGGTTCAAGGGTTATGACAAAGGGTGACCTGAAAGGATTATTGATGAGTGAGCATATTGCAGAAAATATAAAAGTCGTTTTGTTCGACCACGATGATACTCTGGTCGGCACAATCGGAACTAAATGGGAACAGCACAAACACGTAGCACGTACTTTTTACGGCAAAGAATTAACTGACGATGAAATAAAAGAGCATTGGGGCAAGCCATTGAGGGAGCTTGTCTGTTTACTATATGGAACAGATGATGTCGAACAAGCAATGGCACACAATACTGCTACTCACGAAGGCTTTCCAAAGGAACTGTTTACTGCAACTATACCAACGCTGCGTCATATCAAGGCTGCTGGAAAGCTCATAGGTATTATCACTGCGACAAGCCGTTTCAGCTTTGAACACGACCTGACGTTACATAAAGTGCCGAGAGACTTACTAGATTACACACAAACCGCTGACGATACGCCATTTCACAAACCCGACCCAAGAGTTTTTGACCCTGCCTTAGAGTGGCTTAGTGAGCAACAAATACGCCCAGACGAGGTTGTTTATATCGGCGACGGTTTGCACGATATGAAAGCAGCTATCGGTGCTGGATTTAGTTTTCTTGGTGTTGAAACTGGTTTAGTAACCAGAGAGCAATTCTTGGCAGAAAATGCCAAAAGCATATCAAGTATAGGGGAGCTAACATAATGGACACGCAAGTAGCTGTAAAAGCAGTAATCCAAAATCAAGACGGCAAGTTCTTAATTGTCCGAGAGGGCGAACGTTGGCAAGCTGTTGGTGGTCGGCTTGAAAAAGGCGAAAAGCTAGAGGACGGCTTACGGCGTGAGACTAAAGAGGAAACTGGAATTACCGACCTTGAAATTGGCAAAGTAATACACGTTGATGAGTGGTTTGCTAAGCCAGAGGGCGAGCTAAAGCATATCGTAGCACTGTTCTTTTTCTGCCAAACAAAATCTAATCAGGTTGTCTTGAGCGACGAACACCAAGAGTTTGCCTGGGTCACTGCCGATGAGCTTGAGCAATATGCCGACAGCATTGAAAAAGAGATTAAAGAGGCAATCGTCCTGGCGAGTATGTAAGCACTATGAAAGACGTAAAGCTAACCATTAAAATCAATCGAGCAGCACACGAGGTTTTTGATTTTAGCCTCAATCCCGAAAACACGCCAAAGTGGATTGATGGCATTGTTAAAGAGCAGACTAACGAAAGCCCGACAAAACTTGGCACAATCTATAAAAATCAAGGCAGCGACGGTAAGTGGAACGAATACGAAATAACCGCTTATGAGCCTGGCATTATGTTCGTTATGAGCAAAAAAGACGACAATTATCACGTTAAATATACGCTCAAGCCACTTGACGATAACCAGTGCGAATTAGAGTATTACGAGTGGGTTGACAGTGGCGACCTTGATGAACCATTTACGCAAGACATACTGGATAAGCTGAAAGATGTTATTGAAAAACCAAAGCGATACTTAATAACACTCAAATCTGGACAAAAGCACTTAACTGATTACTTTGATGACGATGAGGCTGTATTGAGGTGGGTAAACACTGGGGCGGCTGGAATTGTTTATCGTAACGAACACGTTAGACTACTGCCCGACGATATTGCCAGCATACAGAAAGTTGAGGACGACAATGAATGATAAAAACCCAATAGCAGACGATATTACACTTAAAAAGCTACAAGAATATGTTTGGCAGATGAACATTGAACGTGGCTTTAATACCGAGGACGCAAGTAAAAAGTTGGTTATGTTGATGGAGGAAGTTGGCGAGTTGGCTAAAGCCGTTCGTAAGACTATTGGCTTAAAGTTCACAGACACGACTAAGCAAACGGAGCTTGCAGAGGAATTAGCTGATGTGCAGATAGTTTTGCTTGGACTTGCCAGCTTGACAGGTGTAGATATGTGGCAGGCGGTTGCCGATAAAGAGGCGAAAAACCGTAATCGCAAGTGGGCATAAAAAAGAGGCTGTGATAGCCCCTTTTTTATCGCGTCAGTTTACTTTACTGTAAGTTGACTTTTACGCCGCCTGAAAAGGCACTGTCGTGCAGTTCAGCCGTTGCAGGTGTCTGGTCTTTTGGTATATCAAAGACGATAGCACCAGTTACGCTGTTACCTGGGTTTATATCGTTATACCAGCTTGTGCCGTTCGGGGCATTGTAAAGTGTAGCTGTATCATCAGCCGAATACTTTTGACCACTGGCATTAAGCAGATATTGGTTGCTAGAAACGAGACTTTGAGCCTGGTCGCCAATGTTCTTGACCGATACGTTAAGTAGGCAGTATTGCCCTTGAGCCGTCTTGGTTAGGTACTGGTTAGCACCAACAGAGGCTTTGCCGCACTCAACACTGGTAACTGTAAACTCGAACTTACCGTCGTTGGCGGCTTGTCCGACTTTAGCCGTCTCAGCTTTAGCCTGGGTTTTTGTGTCTTTGCTACCGCTTGAGTTAGTTGTAGATTTGTTACCGCCGCCAGCAGCACCGCCGATAATTGCCAGCAAAACGATAACCCCTATTACGGTTAGCACCTTGTGGCGAGCAAACCAATTTCGTTTCTTTTCTGCCATTTTCCTTACCTATACTCCTTGTTTAAGTTGTCCCTGTAAATATATAACATTGAGTAACAAAAATAAACAGTTAGTTTATGTAACTATCTGTTTATAATTTTTACGCTAGGTGTATGACAAATGCACCAGAACAGAAATTGATGAAAGCCTTTGGTAAGCGAGTGGCAGAGGTGCGTAAGAGCAAGGGCGTTACGCAACAGGAATTAGCTGAGAACATAGGTATGAGCGTAGTGGCTATTGCCTATATAGAAACTGGCAAACGCTGGGCTAGGCTCGGTACTTTGAATAAAATCGCAAATAGCCTCAAGGTCAATGTTGCCGATTTGTTCAAGGATATTTAGCACCAAAAAACGCTTGGTCATTCTACCCCCAAAAATTCGGCATTCATACGGCGGAGTGTATTTTGTGAGAGGTAAAGGGGACTACCCCCGCCTTGTTGACAAGCAATGATAGGTTATTATTAGATTATGAGAACCATACACCGAGACATTGTTGGCGGCTTTATTTTTTCAAAGGACGGCAAGTTACTACTGGGCAAGAACCGTAAAGGCGGAGTATATGAGGGTTCGTTTGTAGTGCCAGGCGGCGGTGTTGACGAGGGCGAAACCAAAGAGATTGCACTACACCGTGAAATGCTTGAGGAAACAGGTATTGATATAAACAAGGCTGCTGTAAAGCAACTATACCAATCATCAGGCGAACACGAGAAAACATTACGAGATACTGGCGAGCGAGTATTTGTAAAAATGGACTTTTATAATTACCGTATTGACCTTGACCAAAATGCTGATGAGGTTGTGCTGAAAACTGAGGACGACTGGTATCAGCCACGCTGGTTTTCGATTGAGGAGCTAAAAGACGCAAGTCTTAGTGAGCCAACTCGTAACACTTTGATTGCGACGGGAATTATTAAAGACTAATTGCTGCCTACACATCGCCAAACGATAGTGCTAGGCTTGGTTCATACAGCCTAACCGTAGCAGCTAGGTCATCAAACTCATAATCCTCATACTGCTCACTACTAGTTCGCAATGTTTCAACTAGACGGAGCCAAGCATAAGCACTTAGCGCAAGCTAGGTGTTTTAATTTTGATATACTGAAACCATGCAAAAAATCACACCGAACTTATGGTTTAATGGCAATGCCAAAGAAGCTGTCGACTTTTACGTCTCAGTTTTTCCGAACAGCAGAATATTGTCCACTGAATACTATCCTAAAAGTACCGAAGAAGGCCTGGCTGATTTTCAGAAAGATTTAGCGGGAAAAGTGCTGGCCATAGAATTTGAGCTTGACGGAGTACATTTTACGGCTATAAACGCGGGGCCTGAGTTTCAGTTCAGTGAAGCGATATCTTTCGCTATTGCCTGTAAAGATCAACAAGAGATTGATTACTTTTGGGAAAAACTCTCATACGTTCCAGAATCCGAGCAATGTGGCTGGTGTAAAGATAAATATGGCCTGAGCTGGCAAGTGGTGCCGAAGGATATGAAAGAACTTATGCAAAAACCAAATGCCTTTAAGACTTTGATGCAGCAAAAGAAAATAGTGATCGAAGAATACTAAATCTAATTTCTATGTAGAGGCGCCATGCGAGCGCCGAGTGTATACTAAAACTATGCATAAAATAGCCACACGAGTGTTTATTTATGCCTCTATTGCTTTTGGCATTATAGGGATACTTATAGTTCTGACAGCCTCAGGTCCAGATAAGAAAGACTCGGCTCTTAGTGAAACACTCATAAGACTTCTATTCTTAACTGTTTTTATCATCCTGCCCTCATTCGCGTTAAGCGTTGCCAGTAAGTATTTAAACGGCAAATCTTAGCTCTAGCCTTCTCTTTTACACGAGCTGAGCAAAGGTTCTTTCAGTATTTCTATCAGAACAAGTTACCTGCTAGGACGTCGAAGGAGTGGGTGTGGCGGTTGGCCCGGATTTGTTTGGCATAAATAGAGCTACGAACAGCATTATCCACCAAAACGGTAGACTCAGTAGGAAAAATAAGAGAAAACTGTACCCCTTGCCTTTAGCAATCGTAGCCGGCCACAGCGCGATTATTATCCAAAAAACTGCAAGCATAAACCACCAAATTGCCCCTAACGTTACACCTAGAATTGTAGTCGCAAACATCACACCCTCCTTATACCTTAATTTAGCCTAATTATCTGTCTAAAAATAATTCCGGTCAAACTGTTTTCTTGGAGTGAAAGTTTTAAATACTCCTACAGGAGGAGCCATCCTCCGTCATAATTGCTTCTTGCAGAACATGGAAGATTTCATTTGTCCTTCCCTCTGGAGCCAGATAAGCACTAGCGGAGGTAGGTCGATTTCCTAGACCTGTTCTTTGATGTGTTTGTAAACCTACGCCGGTATAGTTGTATGTTGACTACCATATGTCATAATTTTATGGTATAATAATAATTAATATGGAATTTCCTACTGAGAAATTTAAACTAAAGAAAGATCGCTACTCTAAAGCGAGGGGTGGCCCATCAAAGTTTTTGTATATTTCGTGTGGAAACTGTGAAGAACCTACTATGGTATATCAAAAAGATGGGCCTGGGCGACTATTACGGTGTTACACCGACAGAATAGTTTGGCCACCCGAGCTTATAGATAAACAAACTGACGTAGCTCCTGACACGATAAAGCAGGCCGGTGCACTGGCGTGCCTATCTTGTGAAAACATGATTGCTACACCAATGGTATACGAGCCAGAGAGTAGACCAGCATATCGTATTATTCCAGGATCTATCCATGCATATAGAAGTGTCGAACAGGCACAGGCCCGGTCAATAGAATAGTTAGCTGGTTACCTGATCAATAGTTTCAAGAATGTTTTTGGCTGCTTGGTTTGCTGCACCTTCGGGGTTAATGATACTGACATCGATACGAGGGTGTATTAATCCATTTATGGCTAGAGAACCAAGTTCCCTCTTGCCAGCCTCTAACCTGTCGGCCACATTTCTACCACTATGCTCTATACGTAATTGCCATTCTTCAATGGACCGAGGGTAAACATAGAAACTCAGTATGTCATATTCGGGCCGTTCCAATGCATTAACTGTCTCAAGTGGGTAATCAAGAATTGGAGTATTTCCTCTCTGTAAAGGATCAAGCACACCTCTCAAAGGAGTGCCGTAGCGTACACCATATAGCCTATTGACCACCACGAATTCACCCGAGATCTCTAATTCGTCAAATATTGCATTAGAAACACTGAGCTTATCGGTTTCATCTAGACGGTTAGGACGTGTCATGGTTGGCTTCACATATTCAAACTTTTGTTCCCTAGATTGGGTATTCATTTCATTGATTATGGTTGATTTTCCTATCGCTGATGGACCTAGTAAAAGTACAAATAATCGATCACGCTTCAGATTACGTTCCATAGCGCGCTCGATCTCATTCTGGCGTAGAACTTGGCTGATTCTAAACTCACTCATTAGTAAGTGCCTTGTAATAATTGATTGAATCACGAAGATCACGAACGACTCGGGCAGACGCATCGGTCCAGTCTTCACCTTCTTTGCGCTCAGGATATAGTATCGAACGGGAAGCACTTATCATTAGTCCGTATCCTTGTGAGTCAAGACTTATTGGGACACTTTCTTTTAAGCTGCCGCCTTGAGTACCAACGCCCGCAAGTAGTATGGGCGTATCGCCAATTTGATCACGTATACCTTCAAGATTATCAACATGTGTTGCGCTCAAAACGGGAATGATATTTTGGTTATAGTTCCAGTCACTCAAGCTTAAATTAAGAATTTGCCTCCAGAGGGGGTTTCCGTCTTCTAGACGCAAATTCTGTACTTGCTCAGCAGTCTCGTTTGAGGTATTTACGCAAAGAACTACTAGTTTATCTTGCCACTTTACAAAAGGTTCAATAGCATCAAAACCCATGTATGGGTTCAGTAAAACTGCATCTGCATCAAGATTGCCAAATATTTCCTCAGCAATTTTATCAGCGGTATGGCCAACATCAGCGAATTTTCCATCACAGACTCTAACCACTTCAGGATACTGGTCTCTTAAGTAGTCAAATGTACCCGCAAGTGCACGACGCCCCATCTCTCCTTGGAAAAAGTTTGAGTTGACCTTAAAGTCTGCTGCATATTCAACAGTAGCATCAATGACTCGTTGATTGAATAACTCGATGCCATCAGCAACATTTGAGTGACCACCGACTTCTTCCCATATCTCAGTAGGGATTTTCATAATATCAGGGTCAATACCAACACCGGCCATGGAATCTATATGTATCCATCTTTGGCGTAGCTTATCAATTATAGGAGAGCTATCTGGATACAGTATTCCAGGACTATCGTGGCGAGCCATACTTATTCTTCCTCGTCGTGGCCATAATAAATGTCCCTATGGTTATGTTTTGCTTCAATATGATGGGTTGCACCCCTGGCTGCTGTCGTGTTAGTTTGTTTCCTAGTTACCTTTATTCCACCGGCTGCAACACCTTCAGCTTTCAAACGATTATCCGTTTGGAGTAGTACTGATTCAACCCCTAGCATGCCAAGGATTTTCCCTGCGCCGCTGTACGTTCTAATATCAAATTCATCACCAAGCAGCATTCGAGCGGCTGTAATTGTATCGTAGGTTCTTAGATCACCCTTATTAGTTGCGACTTCAATACCTCTTTTCAAGCCTTCTGTTTCCATCTTTGTTGCTGCTCCAAAACCCCGACCATCTTGTGATGGTATATGAATGACTACACCGTTGCCAATCTCTTGAATTTCAGACAAAGCAGTATGAAGTTGCTCTCTACAATCACATCCCCGATCATCAAAAATTTGCCCAATGTCACAGCCTGAATCAATACGAACCAGCACATCTTTTTTATCAATATCCTCGATTGGTTGTGGTGTGAATAGTTCGTAATACTCCCATGGATCATTGCCCAAGACCAGCCCATAGGAATGCACTTCACTATCTGCAAACTGATAGCGTCGAGCATGAACTGTGTCTAAAACCTTAGTATTAATCGGTACTCTATCTTTTTCGGACGGTTTACCTAGTGAAATACTTACTTCAGGTTCATGAAGACCCGTTACTTCAATTATTCTTTCCAGATGATTATCGTGCTTAACCGCTTCCAGGCCAGGTGAAATACTTCGAGGATAATATGCCATGCCAATATTGCAGTGACGAATAAGTATGTGTTTACGTTTACCCACGAACTGATTCATTAACTGCATATACCCGGGATGTTCAGGAGGAGTTAGTTTATAACCTGCTTCGTCAATTTCTAAGAGTGATACAGGAATTTTTGAATCATTTAATGATTCTTCCGGAGTTGTGTTTACGTAGATTAACTGGAAGTAGGAATGTACCTCGCCGTCGTCCACTTCAATAGGACTTAGCCATACAGACTTACTGTCATCAAGGTCAAGGGGACCACCGAGGAAATGAGTAGTGCCCAGTTCTTGCAGTAACACTAGGCGACTTAAAGACGTACGATATGTATCGCTAATCTCTGGGTCTGCAGCATCACCACGACTGTATTCAGCAATCCCAGGTAAAGTCACCTCACTGCCCATAGGTAATTTATATCATTTTTCGTGCTTTAACGCAAATTACTTGTCTCTTAATTGCTGGTAAAGTTCGTCGACTTTACTTTTATCTGCAGTATGTAAATGACATGAATCAAGGAAATGATAATATTTACCAACACGAACTTTAGCTCTGCTGGCAATATAATGCTGTAGCGAGATAAACTCCAGTATGTTCATTAATAGCTTTTTGTAAGCATCTGATGAGTTAGTATGCACATGGAGTTCCAGCTTACCATGTTTAATTCTAGCCCAGATAATTTGAGTACAGGGGGCTGTTTTCTTTTTTTGATCGATGTTCTTATCCCACATGGAAATTTGAGCTTCTCCAGCGGGCCACTCCTCACTTAATTTATTTATGAGGAATTCTATTTGTGAATTTGGGTTATCAAATGCGCGGTGATAATAGAGTTTTGTCCAATCATGGACAACAGCCTCCTCGTCCTCTCCTGAATAGATATACTTGTTTATCACATCTAAATCGGCTTGACTCATAGGGAATCGCGTATCGGCTTCAATGACTTTCGGATCTAAAATTTCAATTAATGTAGTCTCGTCTCTGGAATACTTCTCGTTACCCGTATCTGAACCATTCTCTAGCAGTGCCTGAAGTGTCAAGGCCCAAGCCTTGTTAGCGTCATTTGCAGTTATTTGAATCATGAGCTTAGTTTAGCATGCAAAACAGATACCACACGTTATAATATCAGGTATAAAATTTCTAACTACTGGCGAGGGCAAGTTTTTATAAGAGCCGAGGTATGTTGAGAGACTTTTTGGTTAAGAATCGATTCTTTGTCGTCCAAGCTGTCCTTCTTACCTGGACTTAGATTGTTTACTAAGTACCCATTGCACTGAGGGACTTATCGGCTTGTCTGTGCGGTGGATGCACCCTATCCAGCAACAAGGCCGGCGCTTCCCTTCTTGCAGCTCTTTAGTAGTTCGCTTGATGTGATTTTTTCTTGTTTCAGATTGTTTGACGGTAATGTTCCAGCAAATCCACTCGTTGCGCGCGAGTGGCGTTAGGCTATCCCATGCCCCTTTTGCTGCTGGCACAGATAGCAGGGCCTTCTTTAAATCTGCTGGCATCGTATGCACAGTACCGCCGGCAATCTGTTGCGTAGACATAAGTTTATACTACCTTAACTTCCCTTTTCTCGGCACAATATTATCTACACATTTCTGTATCGTGTGGAAATTTTTGATGAATAATGGCACAATGCTTGTGACCGTGACCTAAATATAAGGAGAGGTACCCAAGTGGCTGAAGGGGACGGTTTGCTAAATCGTTAGGGGGGAGCAATCTCCCGCGAGGGTTCGAATCCCTCCCTCTCCGCCAATTTGAATGCCCGCTTTTAAAGCGGGTTTTCAAATTGGTTATATAGGACATGAGAACCCAGTCTTTTGCGGAGCAAAAGGGGTTCGGCGGAGCGAAAATGCTCGCAGGAATTTATTTCGAGAACACTTGAGTGGAGGAGGTGTGAGCCGATATCCCCTCCATCTTGCCGCTAACTACAGCCACAATAAGGTTGCAAAGCAACACACTTATGCTAATCTTGAATTAGAAGTAATTTAAAAGTAAAAACTATGCCTGCAAAAAAACAAACTAGAAAACTTCCCTCTAAAAAGGGGCCATTTAGTAAATTTAAGGGTTCTCCGCGCTTTAAGTGGGGTAAATTAGCAGTTGTGTGTATTCTCTTTGCCGCTGCTGGTTACTTGATTATCAGAAGCTTCGCGGCGACAACTGGATTGCCCAAGAATGCCCTGGCAAGTCGTTTTTGTGGTACCTGGCTGCTTCAGCAGGTTGATGGCACGCCATCAGCGACTCTTACCAATAATATTAAGCATGGTCTTGATTATCAGGATATGCGTGGTCTTAGCTTGCGTACTAATTGGAAAACAGTCGACAATAACGGCGCGCTCAACTCAGCTGTTTTGGATGCTGGCAAAAATATCGTAGCGGGATATCCTGGCCAATCTTATAGTATTCGGGTTATTGCCGGCAGCAAATCACCTACTCGGCTGTTCACACAGCCAGATATGTATTGGTACCGTGAGGACAAGGATAATAATACAGACAATGGCGATCAAGCTGATGGTGCACAGGTACCACTGCCATATAACCCAAACAGTGCCACCTTTGCACCGAATACTGGTTTTGAACGCGAGTACACCAAGTTAGTAGATAACATCATCAACTACGCGGCGGCTAACAACATCAAGTTAGTTCACATGCCTTGGTACGGACGCGACTGGGCCGAGATTAATTACCACCCGGAGCTTTGGAACGAACCGAACTTTAGTAAGGATAAATGGGTTGAGGGCCACAAACGTTTGACTGATATTGTCTACAATAAAGTTAAGGACTACCCCGATATATCAGTCGAATTCCCTGCTTCGGGGTGGAACAATAAAGGTGATGGTCCGGCAGCAACAAATGAAGTAATCGGTTACTTGGTAGATGCAACGGCGCATCCGCTCTGGGCTAATTACAGTGGCCGTATGTTCATCCAGGGTAATGGTTACGGGGTTTACAGTGGCCTCAATAGCAATGCGTCAACTCCGACAACCCGTGAAGCATATCGTGGAATGCAAATGTATGACCAGCTGGACAAATACAGTAACCTCTGGACACAACTCTATGATAATCTGGACAATGCCCAGTTATACGGTACATATCTAGAGGTCTATACCGAAAGTTTTGGTTACGAATCGACAAATCCGGCAAACCACACGAATCTTCAAGCAGGTATTTCGAGCTTCTATAACAAAAACTGTGTCTCAGCCCCCACTGATAATTCTGCCCCGCAGGTGAGTATTGCCAGTCCTAAAAACGCTACCAATGTCACGGATCCTACCTCCATAGACGTATCAGCCAGTGACGATATTGGAGTGACAAAAGTAGAGATTTATGCCGATAATGCTTTACTAGCAACAGATACGTCAGCGCCCTATAATCACTCGTGGTCTACTGCATCGATTAGCGCAGGAAACCACAGTCTTTATGCGAAAGCTTATGATGCTTCTGGTAAAGTTAGCACTTCGACTTCAGTAAATGTGACAAAGCCCAGTCCGAACCAGCCACCGACCCTATCGTTGAAAAGTCCAAGTGGCGGTGCCACTTACACTGCTCCAGCGTCAATTACATTTGAGGCTACAGCCAGCGATAGCGACGGCAGCGTTACAAAAGTCGAGTTTTATAACGATGTGACCAAGCTGGGTGAAGCAACAAGTGCTCCTTATTCATTCACCTGGCAAGCGGTGCCAGCCGGCACTTACAACTTAAGCGCAAAAGCTTATGATGATAAAGGCGCAATTACAGTAATACCACCTGTGACCGTTACAGTGAGCAATCCGATTGTCAATGTCGCTCCGCCCACAAGTCTAGCCTTGTCACTTAGCTGGGATTGGGGCCGGTTTCAAAATTACATGAATACTACCTGGGCTACACCATCTGACAACAGCAACGTTGGTGGTTATAAGGTTCAAGTTTCGGCCTGGGGTGCACCAAAAGAATCTGCAACCCTTAGTGCGAGTGCCAATTCATATAAGATCTACAACCTAACAAGTGGTGCAAATTATCAGGTGCAAGTTTATTCTGTCGGCAAAGACGGGACGAGTTTATCCTCCACACCGGCTGAAAAGTCAGCTACCCTCAACTGTTTCTTAATCTGTTGGCTGAAGTAGATCTAGCGATAATGTAGTTTATCTTTATAGACTACTTTTTTGCCGCCTGAGGGGAAATACTCAGTGTATTCCCGCTTCTTTATTCGTCCGTGGCGATCGTAGCGGTAGGTCTCTGTCTCAATTATTGGTCCTCGCCCATAATGGGTATCTGTTCCTACAAGGCGGGAGCGCCGATCGTAGTGATACGCTTTAATTCTCTGTGAGGGGAATGTTTCGGAGGAAAGCAACTTACCACCTTGATCATAGTTGTAAAGTGTGATTTCTTGTGGATTTTTAGTTGATTGTAATCTGTCCTTATCGTCGTATTGATAATTCGCGTAATAACTGACCTTACCTCTGGTTATCAATTTTTCACCAATAAGACGGTCAGCATCATCGTAATGCAGCGATCTAGTGCTAAGTAACTGTTGCTTTTCCTGCTCTGGTAAATCCACCAGAGTTTCAACCAATAACAAATTATGTGAAGAGCTCTCGTCATAATGCAGGCGCTGTTGGTAATCCCTTGGATGGTATTTGCCTACCGCTCTTTCCACAAAGTGCCCAATATGTGCTAATTGGCCTTCGTCGTCGTAGTGATAAGTGTTTTCCATGGCATGCGGCGAGCTGTGGGGATAGATAGTGAGCTCCAATCCCAGACGGCCCGGACCGTCGTAAGCCATCATGTGATTGCTTGTGGCATTATCACGAAAACATTTTTCGTGGGATATTACCTCTCGCCATACATCTAGCGGTAAAGGCGGCATTTCAGTCGCAACTTCAAACGCGGAATAACTATCTAATGGCTCAGGCACACTATATGCCTCTTTTGGTCCAAACTGGGACATTATCTTCCTCTACAACTATTTTATAATATGTGTCAACAAAATAAACGCAAAGTGTCAATTGGTTTTCACTACAAAGAGTGCATCTGTTACCATACCAGTATGCATAAGCTTTTAGCGTTGTGGCGCGCGTATGTGCGCGGCGGTTTACCGGCGCAACCTACCATCGGCCAACTTCGAAAGCTTCAATTTATCAATATCGTTGTATTGATTGGTATTGTTGTTTGCTTGCCATTTGGCCTCAATGATATAGGTCACTTCCTGCTCGTTGGCAGCGTAGAGCTCACTGCTTGTCTATTATTTATGATGGCTGGACTAAGTCTACGCATATTGCACAGACCCCGTCTGGCTACCAATATTATCCTTCTGGCTATCTTTATGTTGTCTGTCATGTTATTTATGACTGCAGGCGGTGATGGTGCCGGCATATTGTGGTTACTTATATTCCCTCCTCTGTTATTCTTTTTAGAAGATTGGAAAGTCAGCATTGTGTGGGCCTGCTTATTAATCGTTACGATTAGCGTTTTGTTTTTCAGTGGGCATGCTGACAAACGATATAACGCGGTTATGTACCAACACGCGGTCTATGCGATTGTGGCTATTTCAATTGTGGTGTTTTTCTACCAAGAAATTAACCGCCAAGCTGAGGTTATCAATGCAAATGCCAAACGTGAACTGGCAGAAAAGAACGAGAAGCTGAATCAGGCTAACCAGGAGCTGGCAGTGGCGAAATCAGACGTTGAAAAACAAGTTGTAGAGCGCACGCGATCATTCATAAAAGAGCACGCGCGGTTAGACGCTTCGGTGAGCAGTCTCCCCATCGGTTTTATTCTGACTGACGAAAAGCTTTTCATCGCCAGCATAAATACTGAAGCGAAACGTATACTCGGAGATAATGTGAGCTATTCGGATGTACTCCGCAATGAAATAAAACTAGAGGAATCCATTAAAAGAGCTATTGATACCAGAAGCCGTATCAATGTCGAAGAAGCGAAGTACCGCGGCTTATTTTTGCAGATTACCGTGGCCCCCATAATTGTTAGCAAAGACCAAGAGGTTATCGGGGCCATTATTTTGCTACAAGATGTAACCGAAAAACGTCAGATTGCCCGTTCTCGTGACGAGTTCTTTTTGGTTGCCAGTCATGAACTAAGAACACCTCTCACTATTGTCGAAGGAAATATCTCGATGGTGAAAGACCATTTCCTAGACCAATTTAAAAATGTTGAGCTTAACCATATGATTAATAATGCGTATGATTCTACGAAGCGGTTGATTTATATTGTCAACCAGCTACTACAAGTATCTTCACTTGAATTAGGGCAAGTGGAATTCCACCAAAAACCAGCCGATGTAGTGGCAGCATGCCAAGCAGTGCTGGACCAGTACGCGAAGGCCGCGAAAGACAAAGGTATCCAACTTTTGCTCCATCCTGATACCCAATCGCTCTTTGCATTAACAGATACTGAACACTTTCAGCAAATTCTGGGGAGTCTTGTAGATAACGCGGTACGCAATACTGAACACGGCAGTGTGGAGATTGCTGCCCGTCATTACCAGGATCATATAGAAGCCATCGTACGTGATACCGGTAAAGGTATTCCCGAGGAGTTACAAAAAGAGCTCTTCAATAAGTTTAACCAAACCAGCCAGGATATTCTCACGCGGGAGACTGGCCAAAGTATTGGCTTGAGTCTCTACCTCGCTCGCCTTTTAGCAGATAAAATGGGAGCAAAGTTATACTTGCGCGAGTCAGTTCCTGACAAGGGCTCAGTTTTTGTCATTGAATTGCCCCTGGCAACCTAGCTTACTTATACACACTTTCGCGACCCTATTTACATGAATGAGATGGGATTTTACCTCAAACTGAAGTATGCTTAAGGTGTAATTATTGCTATTGGTTACTTGATGTAAATAAGCTCTAAACTTATGTATAAAGACACAAATACAACGCATACAAAATACAATAAATTATTAGCAGCACTTCTATTAGTCATAGCTAGCTTTGTTTGTATCAATCTAGGCAAACGAACTCATGTTTTTGCGGCTACGTTTAACGTCAACACCACTAGTGATACCTCTGATGCAAGTGCCGGAGATGGGGCATGTGCAGACGGTGGCGGAGATTGCAGTTTGCGAGCCGCCATCGAAGAAGCTGATATGTTGGCGGGAGCTGACACTATAAATGTTCCGAATGGCACCTATACGTTGACTTCGAACTTACCTTTTATTACGCAGGCGAGTGACTTGAGTATTATTGGTGCAAGCGCGACCAATACAATTATTGATGGTGATAATAGTTATGCAGCATTTACTTATGGTCCAAACAGTGCCACTACTCTCGTAACTATCAAGAACTTTACTATTAAAAAAACGGCTCCTTATTCTTCTTTTTGGACGGGCGCGGTTGCGGGAGTTGATGCAAATATAGATATAGAGAACCTCATCTTGGATCAAAACATTGGTTATGGTATATACGATGGCGCCGCAATTCTCGCCAACTCCTATACTGCGACAATTAAAAATATACTTATTAAAGGAGCGCAGAATTGGAATGGTCTAGGAATTGGGCTTGGCGGTGGAATCTCAATTGGCTTCGATGGGCCACTGATAAATACGGATATACAGAACGTCTCGATAGTAAATAACACGGTTGACAATTTTATTGGAATCTTTGGAGCCAAAAATACTGCGGGAACTGTACAAAACGTCACAATTGCAGACAATAGTTCAACGGGTGACATGGATGGAATTGTAATGACACAGCAAAGTCAGGAGCTGACCTTTCAAAACATCACAATTGCCGACAATATTAGTACGGGCCCTGGGCTATTACTGGGTGGTGGCGGTGGTGGAATTTGGGCAGGTGCTTATGCTACAACCATAAATTTGAAAAATGTGCTGCTGAAAAATAACAAACTAAACAATACCGCCGCCAACTGTGACGCCTCAATGGTAATTGATGATTTTGGGGGCAATTTGAGTAATGATACTACCTGTACCTCACAGTTCACAGAACCCTCTGATCAAAATAATGTGGATCCCTTGCTCGATAGCCTTACTAGTGCGGATAGCTTCAACTGGGTTCTGCCGCTTCTTACTGGCAGCCCTGCCATTGACGCTGGTGTTTCCAGTGGCGCCCCTAATGTAGATCAACGTGGTGTCTCCCGGCCCCAGGGCTCTGGGATTGACGCTGGTGCCTATGAGTACGAGAGTGGCTCACCTGGTGGCGGTAACAACGGTGGTAGTAATTCCGATGGCGACAATATTTCGGACACCGTTGAACAGGTTGCCCCAAACAACGGTGATGGCAATAATGATGGCACGCCGGACAGTCAGCAGTCCAATGTCACCAGTTTGCCTTCATCTACTACGGGAGTCTATGTGACGGTAGTAGCTCCCAATGGCACCACCCTGCAAAATGTTTCAGCAGTCGACCCATCTTCTCTGCCCAAAAAAGATACTCTGGCCTATCCCTATGGTTTGGTGAACTTTACTGTCACGGGTGTGAGCAACGGCGGCAGTGCGGCAGTTGAACTCATAGTCCACACTGACCAAAAAGCCAATGATTTTACGGCTCGTAAATACCATACGAACCAACAACAATACTCCACCATCAGTGGTGCCACTCTCACCGACTTCACGGTTGGATCTGGGCACGCTGTCAAAGCTGCCTACACCTTAACTGACGGGGGCAACAACGACCAAGACGGTACTGCTAACGGTACAATTGTCGATCCGGCAGGACTAGCCACTGACCGTTTGGCAAATACGGGTACAGATACCGTTTTACTTATGGTTATAGCACTTGGGGCGGTCTTTGTAGGTGCAGCACTGATGCGTCAGCCGTGGTTTGTGAAGGTTAAATTTATAGCCAAATCACACCGCTCTTGAACGATGCACAGGATTTTTCAGCGAGCCGGACCCATAAAAAAAAGGCTAAGTTATCGCTATAACCGGACGCCAAGACACAGGAATCGTATTGCCCGCGTCGGCTTATTAGCGGCCGGGGGTGCGCTACTACTAGGAGGCATTTATCTCATGCTCTTGCTCGCCAGCCCCCGTTCGGCATTTCCTCTGCATGTAAAAAGCCCGATTGATTTAAATAGGGCTGATGATGCTAATGATCACCGCAACCGAATTCAAATAGCAAAGATCAACCTGGAAGTTCCCTTTTATACCGGTAACCAGGCAATTTTAAGCCAAGGAGCCTGGCACCGGTTTCCTGAAATCGGTAACCCGGAAATGGGTGGTAATTTTATTCTTTCAGCGCATCGGTTTTATCTCGGAACAAGCCCCGGCCAAACCAAAACGAGGTCTCCCTTTTATCGTCTTGATAAGCTGAAGAAGGGTGATACTTTGCGGGTGTTTTACAACAATAAATGGTACAGCTATGTTGTTGACCATACTTACAGCGTGAAGCCTGGCGAAACAAGCATTGAGGCGCCGAGCCAAACCGCCAAGCTAACCTTATACAGTTGTTCACTAAAAGGCGAAGCAGACGGGCGTGTGGTTGTGGAAGCCGTGCCCTCCCAATAGAAGAGTAATAGGTTCTATAGAAACGACATATTCGCAAGTATATGTTACAATAAAAGATAGGGAGAGCCGTATATGACAACTGGTCTATCTGTGTTTATACCATTATCGGTTCGCAACTTGGGTGGCGCAATATCGCGCGGCCTGCAACTTCCTCAAAGGTCTTCAAATCTTAATGTTTTTTGCCGTATGGGTACTCATGTCAGTCGGCATTTTTCTTTCCGTATGCTTTTTGTCAGCCCAGTGGGCTTTTCATATATGAACAGATTTAACCAATTAGAAAAGGAGGTGTAGAGGCGAGCCAATATTGACCAATTCTAAGTCATCAATAATCGGAAAATTACAGAAATAACTACGGAGGTGCACTATGGCACGAGCAGCAGTAAATGTGGGACAAGAACACTGGTGGATATGGCTTGCGGAAGGTGTGTTGGCAATACTTTTTGGTATTGCGGCCGTGTTCTGGCCTGGCTTGACACTTGTGACGCTTGTCTATTTGTTCAGTGCGTTCGTTTTGGTGTGGGGTCTAGCAGAAATCTTACGGGGTATCACTAGTATTGGCCACCGCGGAACATGGTGGTTAACCCTGTTATTTGGCCTGTTTGGACTTGGTGTGGGCGTTTACCTGGTACGCCATCCTGGCGTGAGTTTTGGTACGCTTGTATTGCTTATCGGTTTCACATTGATTGTGCGTGGCGTAGTAGATATCGTCAGCATCTTTGTCGAAGACACGACAAGCACTTCAAAAACATTGAGCGTAATTGTTGGCCTCGCAGCGGTACTAGCAGGAATTGTCATCCTCCGGCAACCAGTAGCCGGCGGAGTAGCGTTTGTTTGGGTACTTGGTCTCTACAGCTTGATTTCGGGACCACTCGTGATTGCCCTGTCGCTTGACCTCAAGAAAGAGCTTGAATAGCACGAGCCTTTTTAAAACAAAGACATAATACATAAAAGACCCACACTGGAGTGGGTCTTTTTATTTATGAACGATTACCGTGGTCCCTTCAGTCGCCCATGTATATAACCAGGCGGCCTCGCTGTTAGTTATTCCAACACACCCATGCGAGCTGTTAATATTACCGAAATAACTGCTAGGCCGCCAATAATTGCCGTGAATAGCATAGTCTGCAAAAAAATAATTAACCCACTCAACATTTGGCTGAAAATAACGGCTGCCATCTGCATTGGATCCGCGCATGTCCTGTTTTCGTACCTTCCGGTAAATCTTAAATGTGCCGATTACCGTAGGGGTCTGAGGGGCACCGGCGGTAACGAGCATTGTTTTAACTGGTGTAGTCTGCTCATATGCATACAAGCGCTTGGAAGTTGTGTCGACGATGATCCATTTATCCTGAGGCTGGGCAACTACAGTGGAAAAGTTGCGCGATTGGACTGATAAGGCAACGTCTAAGCCTTTGCCATCAAGGAGTTTGGTGGCCACCGAAGCAGCGGCTTGTTCACGGTTAATGAGTTCAACCCCGTTCTTCCCGGGGATGAGTATCTGATTACCCATGGAGGCGGGTGTTACTACCTGACTACGGGGTACTTGGGAATATGTCCGGCTTACTTCCAGCATGTAAGCAGAAATTTTTCCACTGTTAACGGTGATGTCTGTTATGCGCTCCTGAGGCACTGGTGTAAGTTCCAGCCAGGCACCAATGTCAGAGCGTTTAGGTTGGAATACATTATCACCCAGAGTAAAGGTAATTTTTTGAGCCAACACCGTTTCTAACTTTTCCCGAGAGGGCTTTAGTATATCCGTGGTCAAACTTGGCGTGAGTTTTTGGGCAGTAAGCAGCAATGGAGCACTCTCTAAGCTGACAGCTGCTTTCTTAAGCGACTCAGCTGGCAATGTATAGCCTTCGCCAGTTTGTTCAGGAGTGATAGTAGTTTGCCCATTTGCGATCCCGATGACCGCATTTTGTGGCTGTTTGGTGGCGATGGTGAGATTCTGGCGGATAAATTGGTTAAGTTTGGTCTCGTCCACTCGTAGACTGAGAGGTACTGAGATATGCTTCCACCACATAAGACGACGAAGTGGGTTCTTAGATAAACGAGCCTGGGAAGCCTCAGAGACCGAGTGGTCTATATCCACCTCTATGCCCGAGCCGGCTAGTTTAAATTTTTTGAGGCTTTTATCTGGCCACTGTACTGCCCATTGGTAATTGTTAGTGGCGTCAGACAACTGCTGGCGGCTGGAAATAGTTGTTCCGGCCAGATCAACGCGAACCAGCGAAAACTGAGCTAGGTACATCCAAATGGTGAAACCTGCAACCAGCGCTATAGCTACTGCACCGGCAATGACAAAACGAGAATGGCGCTGCAAAGAGGGCAAAAAACGACTTTGTACTCCTGCCAGTGCATTATGTACATTATTCTTGCCCTGTGCCCTTGGGGCGTCGTTTTTATTAGTACCCATTACTGTTACTTGTCTATCAGTATAACGGGGGCGATAATGATTTGTAAACTTAGCCGGAGTCTACCCTAAAAATAGTTCTGGCCAAAATCGAGCAGACGGCATGTATTTTTGTGGATTATTGAGCAAATCTTCTTGAATCCACGGCTTAGATACCCAGCGGACCCCAGCTACTTCTTCAGGTTGCAAACGAAAATCCTGAAGCGGTAAATCAGTATGGCCCTTAAACCAGACGGTAAAACGCTTGGAGCCATCAGGGTGATCTACTGACTGGCGAAGTATCTCGGTAAGTAGCATGGGTTTAAGTCCCAACTCTTCTTGCAGTTCACGATAAGCATTCTGAAAAAAGGTTTCGTGGTGGTTCACAGTGCCAGTAACGGCTGGCCCCCAGAGTCCGGGATGTGGTTGTTTGTGAGCGTGCCGTTGGGCCAATAAGACCTCTCCCCGGCTGTTTTCAAGCCATATAGCAGTAGATCGATGACGATCGCCGTGTGTGAGATGTTCGCGTGGTTTATATCCAAGTATGTTGTCGTGGGAGTCAACTAAGATGCAAAGTTCATCGCTCGTACCCATTGTCTTATCCTTTTCGTTTTACCGCTGTCGCGATACGGCGTTGTTCGTCCCTTTGGCGAATAGTTTGCCGCTTATCATATTGGCGTTTTCCTTTTGCCAGTGCGATCTTTAATTTAATATATCGTGATTTAGTGAGTAATTCCAAAGGAACGAGAGTAAGTCCTTGTTGTTTACCAGTAATCATCTTTTGTATCTCACTCCTTTTTGCGAGCAATTTACGTCTTCTGGCTTGGTCAGATTCACTTATCGGTACTCCAGCAGAACCGCTGATTGTGGCATTCACCAGCCAGAGCTCCTCGTCTTTAATGATGACGTAAGCTCCTCTGAGGCTGCCATGTCCCTGACGCAGTGACTTCGTCTCTGCGCCGCTTAATTGTAAACCGGTGATCCATGTATCCAGCAGCACGTAGTCACGTTTAACTTGACGGTTCGAAATGGAGCCTGCCGAGTGGGATTTTTTCATGGTTACTATTTAATCTTATTGACGTTATATGGGCAACGAATAATTACTCAGCACTATAACGGTTTGGGAATTGATCGGCTTGGATTTCCCTTTTCACGGTGTCCCATATGGTGGGATCATTGAAACGGACTTTACGCCAGTACCACCATTCCGCGCCCCATAGATCAATGGTTCGCATGCCAGTTGCGCGGGCATATTCCAAACGGTCTTCTAACCGCGAGGCGTTGAGTGATTTATCTTGCTCAGCCAGACTGGCCTGGTTAATGCTGGTGGGTGGCCAAGGCTCTGCTTGCATTTCATGGATAATCATATCTTTGCCGGTAAGTAGTTCACCAGCGCCGGCCAAAAATCCGTAAAACCAGGCAGGAAATGGATACTCGATATATCGTTTTGTAATAGTTTTATCCCAGACCCGTTTATAAACAGACACACCAAAAAAATCAGGTCGGGGTTGGCCAACAGGTAGACCAACGGCATTATTGCTCCGGCTTACCATTACTGGATGGGCTGGATCAAGTTTTTTAACGAGATTAAACTCTTCAACAAGGCGTTGACGGCTGAAATCAGGACATTCACCGAATACACGCAAAAAGTATTCATTTTCAAGCTGGTAACTATCCAAGGCGGGACTGTGTTTGTATCTGTCTACCACTGCTGTCATGAAGCGGGTGAGCTGGGGATACCACTGATCCTTTGGTTCGAATAATGCCCAGGCAGGCATATGGCATTCTGGCCAGCGGGGTTGGCGTAATCCAACAGCTAAGCTTACTTTCGAATTGCTGGCTTCTGCCTTTGCGAACTGCCAGTCTAGTTCACTAAAATTGTAGACGCCTGGTTCTGATTCAATATGGTCCCAGTAGCTCACCAAGCGGAAACGACGTAACCCCATATCATCAATCAGCGCTTGCATAGTGGCTTGGGGATTTAGGTCAAAGGAGCGGGCATAATCAGCAATAAAGGTAGCGCCCCAGTTTAATGGCTGCTCGTCGTGACGGGCAATATACCAACGGGCAATAGCATACATGCCACTTGTCCAAAGTACCACTGCAGCGGTGATGAGCAAGAGAATTTTTTGCAACAGACGCCGTTCCTTCCACCAATAACGAGGTCGTTCAAATCGTAAGTGGTGGAGCAGACGTGCTCGTAAGCGCCTCTCCTTTAAGCCGTACTCGCGGAGTGCCAAGCTCGATGGACGAGGCAAAGACCTTTTCTTCGTTTTTCTCATTTATAATAAATAAAGACTTTTTATGAAAACCCGTTTACGCTTAAGTTTAGTTATACCAGTTTATAACGAGGAACACCACCTTGCAGCCTGTTTGGATGCGGTGGCAGCACAGTCGGACAAGCCTGATGAGGTGCTGGTGATAGACAATAACTCTACTGATAAAAGTCTCGCCATTGCGCGCCGCTATCCATTCGTTCGTATTTTAAAAGAGGCAAAACAAGGAGTCGTACACGCCAGGAATACGGGTTTTGAAGCCGCGAGGGGAGATATTATTGGCCGCATTGATGCCGACAGCATTCTGCCACCAGAGTGGAGCTGTCGGGTGCGGCAAAACTTTACTAATAAGGCAGTGGCAGCTGTCACCGGACCAACCTACTGGTATGATATGCCCTTCTCCCCTAATAACTATCGTCTGGATCATTTTTTGCGTAGCACTATATCAAAATTACCAGAAGATTTTCCCTGGCTTTTTGGTACTAACATGGCGCTTCGTCGCAGCGCCTGGCAGCAAGTGAGGAAAGAACTTTGCCTGGATAAGCATATCTTTGAGGACTTAGACATTGCGATCCACCTGCATAGGCATAATTTACACATCGTCTATGACAAAGATATGAGGGCTGGTATGTCTTCTCGCCGTTATGATGATTCACCCCGCAATTTCATCAATTACATGAAGGCTTATAAGGCTTCATATAAATTACACGGTATGAGGCCTCTAGGCAGTGCTATGGCGACGACCATTTACTCTATTGGTTACGTAGTGCTATGGCCACTCAGACAATCTTATGATGATCGCACCCGTACCCGCTCCGTTAAACACCTATTGCGTGGTCGTAATGAAGCTCGCAAAAACCCAATGCATTAATCGCTAGTTTGCAGCTGAGCTTTGGCCAGATGAATTAGTGGTAATCTGACACTTTCCCCAGAGGCCTAAGTTTTGTTGCCGAGCTTGACGTTCGTACTCTTTGAAGGTGTCAATTTGACTGAATGGAAAATAGACGTAGGCGAAACCATAGCCCTGTTTGATGATTTCAGTGTTCACCAGGCGACCATCGGACAGATAGACATAACGCAGTAAACGGTTGTAACGGTCTCGGTTAGTATTCTCAGGGTCAGCTTCAAGCCGGACCGGATTATCGCCAATTAATTTTTTAGTAAAGTCAGCTGCGACTTGTCCGTAACATTGGACGCTTTTGCGTGGATCATGTGTTTCGGGAGTATCGACACCAATAAACCGTACTTTCTCCTCAGTACCATCCATATCTACTGAGATAGTGTCCCCATCATAAAAAGTTTTGACTCGGTAGTAACCGGGTGGAATGGGGTTTTCTGATTGGTCAGCTGTGGTGTCGTGGGCAGTAGCGTCACTTGATTGAGACTGAGGGCGTACCGTTTGCCATAATTTTTTCGATTGTTTCGGTATGGCAAAGGCGACTGCCAGAATAAATCCTACCAATAGCAAAAAAGTGATTGTGCCAATGATGCGTCGTCTCATCCCAGATCGCCCTTAATCTTGTTGGTTATGGTTGGATTCGAACGGTAGGCGAATTACATTTGTGTCGTCCCCGTCACTATCCAGTAACTCAGCTCTTATTCTCTTCGTGGCACTCTTCCGGAGTTTAGTCACGGTTTCTTCGGCCATGTGCAAACTTTTCGCAGCTTCCCCGTCTGACTGTCCATTGAGAACGGTTTCTGTTAGCACAGTACGCTCACGAGGATCAAGCTTATCGAAAATATCTCTCAGCTCTATCTTTTCATGAATGTCATCCATTGTGTTTGCTTGTGCGGGCTCTATATATCCCACGTTGTGAAGACGCTCTTTTACCATCTCCTGAAATGCACCGAAGAGGACTGAAGCAACTCTAAAGTTTTCCGCGGTATCGCCGAAACTCTGACGGTCACTATAATACTGTTCTATCCCGGACTGAGTAGCGTCTTCTTGTATATGAGAACCAAAATGCATGCCAATAAGTCTCTCGGCGGCCGCGTTGACAGCTTGAGCTTGAGCGGCAGGATGTCGCGGCGAATAAGTCGGCCTTGTGTGCTCAGGCGATGGTGGAATCCCAGCATTCTCTGGTAACTCAGGAACTGGCCGCAGGTATTCCGGGTAGCCGTCTAGATTACTCATAGTAATATTTTAACATAATATTACACAATAAGCTAGTGCTTTAGTTACTTTACTTACTTTTTAGCAGATTTTGATTTAACGCTGTGGATTGAAATTTTCTTGGGGCTTGCAAGCTGTTTGAGCGGTACCGTGACTTTTAATATGCCATTGTCCATATGGGCTTCCACCTTGCCCGTATCAGTCTGTTCGGGCAAGCGTACGCGGCGATAGAAACTGGATGAACTTTCCCGTAGCACGTACTTTTTGTTCTTATCCTCTTCTTTCTCGTGTTTCTCGGCACGAATCTCTAGTACACCGTGGTCGATATTTACCTCGACGTCTTTTTGATCATAGTGCGGCAAATGAGCTTCAAGAATAAGCTGGTTATCTTTTGTGTAAATGTCTGTGGCTGGCAGCTGGACTTGAGTCCGTGAAGCCGGTATTAAATCATTGCCAAAAAACTCCCGTTGTAAGGCTTGAATTTCTTCGAATGGATCGAATCTTATAAGTGCCATAATGACCCTCCTAAGTTTACTTTAAGTTATTAATTCTGCGTGAGATATTGCCCACATACTCTACTCTAAAAAATTGGCACTCACATGTCAAGAGTGCCAATTAACGGTTTGTTAGTCTAGAAATCAATACCACGATTTGCCAGGTATTTTTCATCAAAATGATGTTTGGTCTTTGTCATGGTAGTGATGATGTCAGCCTTTTTTTGCAGGCTGGCTGGAAAATTCCTGCCGGTCAGGCAGAGACTGGTATTCTTTGAGCGTTTATCGATCAACAGCTTCAAGTCAGCGGTTGTTAATAGGTCTTCATGGACAGCATTATTAATTTCGTCACAAATGACCAAATCAAATTTTCCGCTGCTGGCAGCCCGAAGAGCTTCTTGAAAAGTTGTCCGGGCAGCTTGGCGATGTTGAGCTTCTGTGATATGTGGCTCACTAAGCTTGCCCGCTTTGTAAAAACCTTTCCCTCCCCGGAATACGTACAGTTGGTCACTAAATAAAGCAGAAATATCACGCAGGAATACATGTTCGCCCGTTCCCCAGTATTTAATGAATTGAATAAAGGCAACGCGGTGGCGGTTACCCAGTGCACGGGTGAGAAGGCCTAGACTGGCACTTGTCTTTCCCTTGCCTTCTCCAGTAAAGACCAACACGATGGATGGTTTTGTCTTATAGTCTTCAAATGCCATTACTGGGCATAGTGTAGCACCTTACAGTTTGGATTATTCGAACGTGGCGCTGACAGCAGTTTGTGCCAGACTTTTCGCTTGTTTGACACGTCGAATGTAGATATCCATAGATAAGATTCTATTTTGCAACCGGATCTGCTTTAGCAATTCATCATCACCACGTCGGCCTGCCTCATTGAGAGATTTTTTGTTCTGTTTTAGTCGAAGGTCGCTGTCGATTGCCTTCATTGTATCTTCATCGAAGGCAAACTCGTGGTCGAGGTTAGACCGGAATATGTCATCGATTGTCTCTATGACGCCAGAGAACCCAACGATTTTTGCCAAACGAGGTTGTTTCTCAATTGCTTCGTTTCCGTAGAGTTCGTATGCCTTAATCGCTAACTTCCATACACCAGGTGCCTCGTTGATGTGAGTCTCTATAGACTGAATAGTCTCAATTTCAGCAGGCGCTGCATAGGTGTAGGTCATATGTGGTTCATAACCTTGCGGGGGAACAATAGGCGTATTCTCCATCTCTCCTCCTCCCTCTTGCAACTATAATTATAAAAGAATTATGAGGTATAACGCAAACTTTACTTCCTAGCTATCGTTGGCGTTCGCGGAGAACTAGATCAAGCTTTGTCCGATCAAAGCCCACAATTACAGTACCGTCAATGTCGATCACTGGGGTGACAGCTTGGCCTACCTGTGACGTAATCCAAAGGGCAGCTGCCGGATCACGAGTAATATCTATTTCTTGGTAGGGTTGTTTCTTTTGATCCAGATAGTGCTTGACCATATGGCAGTAGCCGCAAGTTGGTGAGCTAAAAACTTTAATCATGGTGATTGGAGAGTAGTATGACAAACCTATTTGGTGTGAGCAACAAGGCATCAAATAAATAGTAGAAAATAACTTGAGATGACCTCTGTTACCTGCTACAATCAAAGCCGGATGAAGAAAGCCGCCGCCACGAAGACGACGACTGGGAGTAATAACAAGCCAAAGCCTGGCATTGATGGTTGGGCTATTGGCCTGCAGTTTCTAGATACGAGTTGGCGTGTTGCGTTACCTATCGTGGTGCTTTCTTATGCAGGTATCACCTTAGATAAGCATTCGGGCACGAAACCCCTGTTCACGTTAATAGGTTTTTTCACGGCGCTGGCGATCTCAACTGGCTTGGTATTTGTGCAAATAAAAACTGCCTATCCAGGATTTTTCCGTTCAGTCACAAAATCTGATGATGACAGTAAGCGAGGCAAGGAAGTATGAACACATTATTTGCCAACAGTCAGTTCAATATCGTGCTTCACGCTGAACCAGTATTTCAGATTGGCGGCTTAAAGGTTACCAACTCTATGCTACTTGGTTGGCTCACAAGTCTGGTGTTGCTCGCTCTCTTTATCTGGACAGCCCACCACATTCGCTTAAAAGCTGGGAATAAACGGGTTTCACTTATGGAACTCCTTTGTGAACTGGTGCTCAGTCTGGCCGGTAATACACTACATAACCGAAAACAGGTTGCAAAGTACGGCCCATTTTTCATCACCTTGTTTGCTTTTATTTTATTCAATAATTGGTTTGGGTTACTGCCAGGGGTAGGAACTATTAAATATCACGGTGAACCACTTTTTCGTGCCTGGACAGCTGACCTTACCGGAACGCTGGCTCTTTCTGTCAGCGCAATTGTGATTATTCAAATCTACGCGTTGAGAGAACTCGGAGCCAAGGGACATGCCAAGCATTACTTCAGTAATAAGCCGTGGAACCCCATTAATTTATTTGTGGGGTTACTAGAAATACTGGGCGAATTCACGCGTATGGCGAGCCTTGCGTTAAGGTTATTTGGTAATATTTTTGCCGGAGAGGTGCTTCTAGTGGTATTATCCGCCATAACGAGTTTTGGCTCGCCGGCAGCAACACTGCCCTTTATCGTGATGGAGTTGTTTGTTGGCTTCATTCAGGCGTTTGTCTTCACTATGTTGGTCATTGTGTATCTGACCCTTGCGGTTAGCCACCATGATGAAGAATCGGAATCGGTATCAGATCATTCCAATAGTATTGCCGTCCAGGCTGCGCCCGCGGCTGCAACGTCAGGTAGTGGATGATCGATAGTAATTAATTTAAAAAGGAGAAACATAGTATGTTTCACATTCTGGCAGAGGCAAGTTCATCACCCCTCGCTGATCCAAACTTTATTAAAGGTATGACAATTGCATTAGGCACCATCATGCCTGCCTTCAGCCTGGGGCTGATTGGAAGTAACGTCATGCGTGCGATTGGCCGAAATCCGGAAGTAGCCAGCCGAATCTTACCAATTCTGCTGATCTCGGCAGCCTTGGTCGAGGCAATTGCTATTTACGTGCTGGTGGTAACGTTTACTATCGGCTAACAGATAAGGAACAAGTAAGTTGTTGATTCAATTTTTGCTATCAAACCGTCTATTAGGCAGCGAAACAGCTGAGCCGGGTGGTATTGCTTCCCTTGGTGTGGATCTGAAGGCGTTACTGCTTCAGATTGTGACTTTTTTGCTGGTATTTTTCCTCTTAAAGAAGTTCGCACTTGATAAAATAGTCACTACACTCGAAAAAAGGAGACAGACTATAGACGATGGTGTACAGCTAGGCCAAGAAATGGCCGCTAAAAAAGCTGCGCTTGATAAGGAAGTTGATAAGATACTGCACAAAGCTCGCCTTGAAGCTGACAAGATTATTGCTGCTGGTCACACTGAGGTTGGGGTGATGTTGAAAGAAGCAGAAGATAATGCGCGGCGTAAAAGCGAGCAAATAATTGCTGATGCCTCACGTCGACTTGAGGAAGATGTAGAAAAGGCCCGCCAGCAACTTGAAAAAGAAATGCTGAAATTAGTGTCGGAAGCAACTGGTGTGATCATCGGTCAGAAATTGGATGCCGCACATGATCGTCAGCTGATTGAATCAGTCCTGAAGGGAGTATCACGTCCATGAGGGTTATCTCTAATAATGATATTGCCCGAGTAGTGAATAGTTTGCTTGAGGAAGGTGTGGACTCTAGACAGGTTGCTCAAAGTTTAGCTGCTTTTCTTATCCAGGAGCGTCGCTCAGCTGACGCTGACCGAATATTGAAAAACATAGAAAGGCTCAGACAAAACCAAGGAATATACGACTTGCGGGTTACATCTGCCTTTCGGTTCACCGAACAGACTATTGAATTGGTGCGACAGGTAACCACCAAGGCAATCAGTGGTGCAAAGCATGTTGTATTGAGCCTAAGACGAGACCCCCTTGTAATCGGTGGTATTCGTATCGAAAGTGATGAATTGCTTCTTGAATATACAGTGATAGGACGGCTACAGGAATTATCACGAACAGTAAACGTTAATACGTAAGAAGGATGGAAGTGCAAAACGATATACCCCTTTCTAAATTGTCAGCCGAGATTCGGACGGCTATTGAACAACTAAAAAGTTCTCCTGAAATTGAGCAAACTGGCGTTGTAATGCGTGTGGGTGATGGCATAGTGTGGATCTATGGGCTTCGAAATTGTGGCTACAACGAGATGCTGGAGATTGAAACAACCCAAGGGAAGCCTGTTTCTGCCTTTGCACTGAACCTTACCCCTGATGAAATTGGGGCCGTACTTCTAGGAGAAGAAACAGGAGTAGTTGCTGGTGCCAAGGTACGCTTGACTGGAAAAGTGCTATCGGTACCGGTGGGCCCGGAGTTAGTGGGGCGAGTCGTGAATCCGCTAGGACAACCGCTTGATGACCACGGAGCCTTGCGTGCGACCAAGACGAGTGAAGTCGAGCGGACTGCTCCGGGTGTACTTGACCGTCGCAGCGTGCACGAACCACTTATGACTGGAATTGTGGCCATTGATGCAATGGTACCGATTGGCCGTGGGCAGCGTGAGCTAATTATTGGTGACCGTCAAACAGGTAAAACTGCAGTTGCTCTCGATACTATGATCAACCAGCATAAACAAAAATCAGGGGTTATTAATATATATGTAGCGATTGGCCAAAAACTGAGCAAGGTTGCTCGGCTTATTGAACGGCTAAAACGCGAAGGAGTCATGGAACAATCCATTGTCGTGGTGACATCAGCGGCTGATCCGGCGAGCCTACAGTATCTTGCGCCTTATGCTGGGACTGCCATGGGAGAGTACTTTCGGGACCACGGCGGGCATAGTTTGATCATCTACGATGACCTTACTAAACATGCGGCCGCTTATCGCCAAATGTCATTGTTGCTGCGCCGGCCACCAGGTCGTGAAGCGTATCCAGGGGATGTTTTTTACTTGCATTCCCGTTTATTAGAACGATCCGCTAAGTTGAACGACAAGCTAGGCGGCGGCAGCTTAACTGCTTTGCCTATTATTGAAACGCAAGCGGGTGATATTAGCGCATATATTCCCACTAATGTTATTTCCATCACAGATGGACAAATATTTATGGAAACAAGTCTCTTCTATCAAGGTATCCGACCGGCAATTTCGGTAGGGCTATCAGTTTCACGTGTGGGTGGTTCAGCCCAGACAAAAGCAATTAAAAGTGTGGCGGGCAGCTTGCGGCTTGACCTTGCCCAATTCCGCGAACTTGCTGCTTTTGCCCAGTTTTCTACTGATTTAGATGAAGAAACCAAGCAAAGGATTGAACGTGGCCAGCGCTTGACAGAGTTACTTAAGCAACCACAATATCAGCCACTGGGCGTCTGGCAACAAACTGCGGTATTGATGGCAGCTACAGAAGGATGTTTTGATGCAGTGCCCCTCACTGCTATTAAACAGGCAGAGGAGAATTTACTGCATCAGCTTCACCGCGATCACCGAAGCGCGATGCATGTGCTGGATAAGGGCGAAAAACCAATCGAAACCACCCGCAAACTTATCCTTAAAATAGCCAAAGATATTGCGGCTACATACACAGAAAAAGAAGCGGAGAAATAGACGTGGCAAGTACGCAGCAACTGAAGCGACGCATTGGTAGCGTGAAGAATACCCGTCAGATTACTAAGGCAATGGAGCTAGTGGCAGCCAGCAAAATGCGCCGGGCTCAAGCGATGACACTACGCTCGCGTGAATACCGTAATTTAGCTCGAGCTCTCTTAACCAGATTAAGAGAGTTAACGGACGTCTCAAGCCATCCTCTATTTGTACAGCGAGTCCTGAAGACACATATGTTGGTTATGATTACGAGTGACCGTGGGCTTGCGGGGGCTTATAACAGCAACGTTATAAAGTATGTACTTCAAGAGCTTCGTAAAGATAAAGAAGCACACATCTCGACTCAGCTCGTGGTGATTGGCAAGCAGGGCGCGAAGTTGGTTACTCGGGTGAAAGACGTAGAAGTGGTTGCGGTCTATCAGGATTTTCCTGATCACCCCAACGCGAACGATATCCGACCAATTTTGAGGATGATCATTCAAGCGTATTCACACAAAGAAGTAGATGCAGTGGATATAGTTTTTACTAATTACTTATCAAGTATTCAGCAAGTTACGCAATGTGAGCGTTTATTACCAGCGGCGTTTGAAGCCATCGATGTGTCACCGGATTTGGGAAGGGCTACATTTGAACCGTCAGCAGAACAAGTACTTGATAAAGTGACTGAGCGGCTAGTTGAGGCTCAACTCAACCAGGCATTCTTAGAAGCTGGTGCCAGTGAGCATTCCATGCGTATGCTCGCCATGAAAAGTGCTACCGACAATGCCTCGGAGCTGATTGATGATTTAACCCTTGTTTTTAATACAGCTCGACAAGCCTCCATTACACAGGAATTGGCTGAAATTACTGGCGGGGCTGAAGCAATTAAATGAGGGACAACGGAGCAGAAGGAGTATATATGGCAACACAGACAGGGACAAAGAAACAGACATCAGGCAATATTAGTCAGATAGTGGGTGTGGTTGCAGATGTAGAGTTTGCGGCTGGCGGATTACCGGCTATACACCACGCTTTGGAGGTTAACATAGACAAACGGACACTGGTTTTAGAAGTTGCTCAGCATTTGAGCGAGACAGAAGTACGAACGGTGGCGCTTGGTTCAACTGAAGGCCTACGACGAGGGGCGAAAGTGGTGGATACAGGTGCGCCTATACGTGTGCCAATTGGTGAGTCGACATTAGGCCGAATGTTCAATGTAACCGGTCAGCCAATTGATGGCGGGAAAGATAATTTTAAACAGCGGGCACCAATACACAAGAGTCCCCCTGCCCTAAGGGACCAATCCGAAACAACTGAAATATTAGAAACCGGTATAAAAGTGATTGATCTCATTTGCCCGATTACTAAGGGTGGTAAAGTGGGTCTTTTTGGTGGTGCCGGTGTAGGTAAAACTGTGCTGATAACCGAGCTAATTGATAACATTGCCAAAGAACATGGTGGAACCAGTGTCTTCGCGGGTGTGGGAGAGCGGACGCGTGAGGGCAACGATCTTTATCATGAGATGAAAGAGTCAGGCGTATTAGACAAAACAAGTTTAGTGTTTGGTCAGATGAATGAACCTCCTGGGGCGCGACTTCGGGTAGGCCTATCCGGCCTCACTATTGCTGAGGGATTCCGCGACGAAGGAAAAGATGTGCTGCTCTTTATTGATAACATTTTTCGTTTTACCCAGGCTGGCGCAGAGGTTTCCGCTTTATTAGGCCGTCTACCCTCGGCTGTTGGTTACCAGCCGAATCTCGCTGAGGAAATGGGTGATTTACAAGAACGCATCACTAGTACGCGCAAGGGTTCCATTACTTCAGTGCAAGCGGTTTATGTTCCCGCAGATGACCTTACTGATCCTGCGCCGGCTACAACTTTTGCTCATCTGGATTCTACGATTGTGTTGAACCGTGCCTTAACGGAACTTGGTCTCTACCCTGCTGTCGACCCATTGGATTCGAGCTCAACTATTTTGGACCCAGAAATTGTTGGCGAAGAGCACTATCAAGTAGCCCGTGAGATTCAGCGTGTTCTCCAGCGGTATAAAGATCTTCAAGATATCATTGCAATTTTGGGCATGGAAGAGTTATCAGATGAGGATAAACAAACTGTTGCCCGGGCTCGGCGAATCCAGCGATTTTTAACACAGCCTTTCCATGTGGCAGAGGTATTTTCTGGTATTCCTGGCGTCTACGTACCGCTCAAGGACACAATTAGTGGTTTTCGAGAGATTTTGGATGGCAAACATGACGATAAGCCTGAGCAGGCTTTTTATATGAAGGGCAAGATTAACGAAGTTCAGAAGAGTAGCAAAGGCAAAAAATGATGGATCGTCAAGAACCCGATAAGTTTTCTGTAGATGTAATAACGAATGTTCCTGTTGAATTTGCTCGGAAGATTATCGATGGTGTTAGTAACTGTACTGAAGCTAATATGGGCTGGCTGAGGGACATATCTACCCAGCCTGTTGAAATAGCACGGGCCCTATTACAGTCGGTTTGCAAGCTTAATGAAGTGCATGGAGATGATCCAATAGAAGCATTGGATCGGACTGATGGAGCATGCTAAAGTTTGAACTTGTCACTCTTGATGGTATCAAGTTTGGTGAAGAAGTATATGAAGTGATGCTCCCTACCCCCTTGGGTCAGATTGCAATTCTGCCACACCATATTCCCTTAGTTAGCTTGGCGGCCACTGGGGTGATTGCTATCCGGCGCAAGCCAACCGATAATGACGAGCGGCTTGTTTACTTTGCAAGCAATGGAGGAGTGGTCGAAATCCTTGACAACCTTGTTCGATTACTGGTAGATGAAGCTGACCATATTGACGAGATTGATGAACGAGAGGTGCGCGAGGCACTAAAACGAGCGCAACAATTGCAACAATCTGCAAAAAACAAAGAAGAGTTAAGCCGCGCGGTTCAACTTGCCGATTTACATGCTACCCGTCTTAAGGTTGCTGAAATTCGGCGTCACCGAAAGATAAGGCACTAGCGCAACTCTCTAAAAAGCTTGGGGGTCAGTCTCTGTCGCAGTGTCGTCTGTAGGATCTAAGTTTATATCCCACTCCCGATAAAAACGGGCACCATTCTCGAGCCCCTTGTACCAACGTATTCCATCTAAGAAAGCTTCCTTTGCTGATTTTCCAGATTGCTCTTCCTCGTCAGCTTGTTTAATCGCTTCCCTGACGAGCCCATCGTTAGTTTCACCTTCTCGTTGCCAAAACTCGTCTGCATGTTGTGGGTCGTTTATGTCGGCGTGTGTGGCTGAATATGTTTCAGGCGGGAGATCATGTAACTCATCATATGATGATGGGGTTTGCTCCATGTACCCTCCTGTCCTTTATAGCCTTAGTATAGGACAATTCCACAATTAGTGCAACGAACAGCTGCAAGAACGCTATATCTATGGTATTTTGCATTTTTTTACTCAAACCGGTACCATGTTCTTTTAATATTCAAGCTTAATTTCAAGGGAGTTATGGAACATATTCGCATGCAACAAGAACAAGTAGTCGAGCCACAAATTGAAGTGGCAATCGCCGGTAAACTCAGTATTGGGCATGAAGGCCCTCATCAGATCAAGTCGTCATTACTTGAAACACAAACAGAAGGTTACCTAGAATCTGTAGAGCCTTACATTGTAGAAGTTGAAGGGGATAATCTGAAACGAGCCGTATGTATGGATGGACGTCAAGCTCGTTGTCTTGCATCGGATGTAATGCCTGTCACAGGTGTGGTAGGTAATTCAGTCTCTATGCCTGAGCAACAAAAGCCCCCTGTCAGGCCCAAGATGGCTGGTGGCCTATATGACATGGCAACCATGATGGCAGTGCTTGCCGATTGGTCGGGAGTAAAAAGTGCCAGCAATTTTAATGAGGCTCACGGGATAGTCACTGATTTTCTTAATAAATTAGGATATAAGGATGCGGCACATACTTCAGATCAATCGTTTAATAGTAGTGAGACTACAGAGTGTGGGGCGTGGATGAAAAAACAGAAAGCTATGGAAAAAGGTGCGCGCGTAAGCGAGGAGGCACTCCGCCACCAGACAGTTACCCCTACTCCGCTTGATGAGGCAGTAGCTGGGATAAACGGTTATGATGAAACTCGCAACTTGCTGAGCAACCAACACTACCAGAACGTGCGCCGTACGCAGCGAAGACTCGTAAACGGAGGATTCTTTGATAGATATGATCCGATAAAACGACGAGATGAGATGGCCGCCAATAATGCAAATGGTTTGGAGCTTTTGATTTCTGATCCTACACATCTGGCGCATGGCCACAGGGAGCCATTATTTATTGTCAATATGCGTGCAGGCACAACGGTAGACCGCGATGCTCTGAACGAACGTGATGGTTTTGCGCCCTTTGTTGATGACCGTTGGATGCGCCAAGAGCTTGCCCAACGTATGGCTGTGAGCCACGAGGAGGAAGTTCGTTTGCTTTTTGCTGGTGATGTCGTCACTGTTGATGTAAGTGATGAGTTGCTCGCACCGGGAATGCCCGTTGCAGTCATTAGACCATCGGTTTAGACGTAAGCTATTTGTAAATACCCTCTCGTATATTATGCTAAGTGCATAAAGAGCTAAACGGAGGTTAATCGCAATGTTTGGACGGCAAAAAATAGCCATGATGGTAGCTGAGCTGCTAGGCACCATGGTCTTGGCGGTAACAGTGTATTCAATGGCAGCACGTACGTCTTTTCCACTTTTTTCGGGACTTGCAGCTGGTAGTACAGTTGCGGTATTTATGCTGACTGTGGGATCAGTTTCTGGAGCGCACCTTAATCCAGCAGTGACACTTGGGCTTTGGTCACTTAACAAAATTCGGACTTCTAAGGCTATTGTGTATATAGCCTGCCAAATGCTTGGCGGACTGGCGGCTTGGGCATTGATTAAATATTTTATGGGTCACAATTTGGAGAGCTTGGCTGGCAATAAATTTGAGTGGCGGGTGTTTGTGGCTGAGGCTGTTGGCGCGGCAGTATTTACATTTGGGGTAGCTGCGGCAGTACTCGAGAAATTGAAGGCTGGTAAGTTAGCGTTTACTATTGGCGGCTCGTTGCTACTTGGTATTATGGTTGCGTCACTTGCTTCGAATGCAGTCATAAACCCCGCTGTAGCAGTAGGGATTCAATCCTGGAACTGGGCTTATGCCACCGGCCCATTGCTCGGTGCAATTATTGGCATGAACCTCTATGGCGTGGTCTTTAATCCAGAAGCTTTGTTTGTTCATCCAACGGTCATGAGATCGCTCAATACTGCTTTGCGCACCAGGCCCACAGTTGCTCCCAAAAAACACTCTTCTTCCAAGCCAAAGCGTCGTCCTGCTGCACGACGCTAGCCTCTCACGTCTCAATTGTAGATTCAGGTATCTTTGAGTAGAGAGGCTTCGAATTCCTGAAGACCTCGTATGGTAAGAGGATACTTAGAGGTGTCGGGAAAGTCCAGCGTCGTAACTCGTCGCCAGATTATTTTAATCAAGCGGCCCATTTGCTCTAGGTCTTGAGTTGATACGTCGTAATCGAGGGATGGGAAGCTACCGTCTTCTGCAGGTTCAATAAATTGAAGCCGGGTACTCCTTACATGGACACCTTTATAGGTTGTGGAATGGTTCATGAGAAGCCTGTAGAATATCAGTTGCTTTTTATAGAGATAAGCACGCAATTGAGTGTAGTTATTTCCTTTTGGTTGCCAACTGGTGAAGACCGAGCCAGTTTTGTAGTCGATAATTTGGTATTCGCCACCTTCTTTCTTAATGACATCAATTTTTCCTGACAGTGGCACTCCGTCGAGCTGGGCACCTTCATTTGAAAAGTTGTACTCACTCTTGTCGTTTTTGTCGAATGAACGTTGCTGGTGTGACATATACAGTCCGAGGGCTTCTTTGCCTCGATCCACGAGGCGCTGTTTATCAGACTCATCCAAGGCGCTGCTCAGAATATCGTTAGTCAATACGTCGCGCAGGTTTGAGATAGATGGCAGCTTCCCTGTTTTTGAAAGATGAAGGTGGGCTGTTTGCAAGGCGTGGTGCATGGCTAACCCAAAAACAGCACTTGGTTGTGGGCTTTCAGGGAAATGCAGTAGATGGCGAAATAAAAAGTGGTGGGGACCACCTTTCGTGATGTCTAAAAAGTCATTAATGTGGGTAGCGCTGAGCTTTAATTTATCAAGTACTGGCTGCAAACTTTGCCGCAAATCCTGAGCAGACATTTCCCCTTCTTTCTTAATAAACCTGAGCTCAGCTTCTTTAATTCGTTCTAAGACGGAAGCGGGTGTTTGTACTTGTGTGGGGGGGATGGCTGCATTTTCATTGGATAACCACTGTAATGGTTCAGTTTTCTGACCAGTATCAGTGTGTTCATAACAGGTAAAATATAATCTTTGTTTTGCCCGGGTTAGTGCAACAAAGAAGAGACGCAGGTGATCATCCTCAGTATTTCGGGCTGGGCGAATCCACGCTAGGTTAGAAGGTAAACTGAAAGTTGGGTTACCACTCCGGGCTTTCTTGCCCCAGACACCTTCATGGCAACCGAGCACAAATACTACTGGCCATTCCAGGCCCTTTGCTTTATAAGCGGTAAGTAACTGCACTGCGTTTGAGGTGTTGCTACTAGGGCTAGAGTCGAGCAATGGCAAAGGACTTTGTTGGTAGGCATCAATAAAGCGAATGAAATCTTCTAGGCGCAATTGTCTTTTTTCGGTGCCATATTCACGGACGGCATTTCTAAGCGTTGATAGCTGGCCTAACAACCGCAAGTAATCCGCAGGCTGGTTAGTGAGGTTTTCTTCATTAAAATAATAATGCCTGAACGGGCTTGTCCAAGTATGAGTTTTATCTAGTGGGATCGATGAGGTACCAATGATTTGGTCCAGAGAGGTCTCTAAAGGGACGTAATTTGCCTGGCTGGCGATAGCCAAGATACCTTCGATGACTCGTTTGAATTTCTTGTGTTGCTGCATGACTTCAAGCCAAGGCTTTTTTTTGTGGTGTGACTCTAAAGATAAACACCAAAGTTCCGCTGGTGGTATTTGCCAAAAGTCAGCACTAAATAATGTCGGCAATAACCCCTCTGTTGCTTGCCAATTCATCTGACTAGCAGCAAGTACCACTCGCGCAAATGTAACTAGCTCTTTAATGTGCGGCTGCTCTAGTACATGCTCTCGTCTTTCATAGGCGACTGGTATTGAAGCAGCAGTTAAAAATGGCACAAGGGCCTGTAAATAACTATGTTTTGGCGCCAGTACTGCAATATCTTTCGCTTTTGTTCCCTTAGTAAGTAGTCGTTTAATTTCTTCGGCAATATAGAGGTATTGATCAGACTCTGAATAGGCTTGTGGTCGGTAAACTTGGGCTGGTGGTATTGGCTGTCGGGCTACCTTTAACTGCTTGTTGATGCCTGGCAAACGGTTTTCCAGCCGATCATTTCCTTGAATGATAACGCTTCTGGCTGCCTTAAGGATGACTGGTCCAAAACGATAATTGTCAGTTAAAACTATTCTCCTTACCGCGCGCCACCGCTGCAGGAATTCTTGCATGATAGACATATGTGCACCTTGAAATCTGTAAATCGCTTGGTCATCGTCGCCTACTACCATGAGGTTGGGACGACCTTCGTTGACAGGATTATCAGCTAGCAACTCGAGCAATTGGTTTTGTGCGCCGTTGGTATCTTGGTACTCGTCTACCATTAGGTAGTGGTATTGCTCCTGCAAAGTTAAACGCAGCTCTTCATTTTTTTGGATTGCTTCAACGTTGCGCAGAATCATATCTTCAAACGTGTAGAAACCCTGCCTGGTAAGTTCGGCTTGGAATGCTTTATACACCTCAAGCACGCAACGGAATATGTCAGTCCGTTTTCGATCGCTCATTATCCATGACTTGGTGCTGGTTTGAGTGAGCCAACGATTGCGCCAGACGGTAATAGGCTTCACATACGGACCTGATGGAGCAATGTTCATAAGTGCTTCTTGCAATTCCTCGACACAGAGCTGAGCTAATCTGTTATTCGGTTGCTGGCTGGTGAAATGATTTAATTGTTGCGCCAGTTTTTCATAAGCCGGGAGATGAGCCCTGGTTGGAGAATCAACAAAAACTGCCTTTATGAGTGGCTCAGCGAACTCTATAAAACGTTGGTTTTGGGTGACAATCTCTTGTCCGTCGGCAGGTGAAATGCCTGCTTGCTTCAACCAACTAATGGCTGCCTGGGTACTTGGTAGATGAAGCAACACCTCACCTATACGCAAATGCAAAGGATTGTTGTGTGGCAAATGCGACATAATGTCCCTAAGAAGTTCATAGTTCGCCAGTTCACCAATCGGTCGCAGAAGAGGCTGATCATAGAAATATTCTGGATAACGGCTAATAATGTCGACCCCAAAGCTATGAAATGTATGGATTGCAACCTGCGAGGCTCGCGAACCGATAAACTGTGAAAGGCGTTCACGCATATTTCGAGCGGCTGCTTCAGTAAACGTGAGGCATAAAATGTTGCCAGGGTCACTATCGGTTAAACGGAGAATATTGGCGACCCGTAAACTTAACAGTTGGGTTTTACCTGTGCCCGGGCCGGCAATTACTAACAAAGGCCCATCTATAGTATCTACTGCTTCCTTTTGGGCACTGTTAAGTTTGGTGTAGTCGGCTCTAAAGCCTCCCCTTATTTTCTCCATAGTTATATTGTAAGGCTATCCTTAGACTTCTTGCTAGATATCTTTGCTACTGGACCGGGTCGGTCTGTGCGACAACTCACATTTATATAAGGTATAATATAGATGGGCAATTTATCAGCTTAGGCGGTGTACCGTGAAAGAGTTACGGCAATTTCTTTCAAGTTATAGGGTAAAGTCATTTACCAAAGGCGAGCTGATTCTGTGTGAAGGAGAAGTACCGCAGGCAGCCTATTTTGTAAAAAAAGGCATTGTGAAAATCTATAACCTGACTAATGAAGGGTTAGAAAAGCCTATCTCCTTTGACCTTGAAAACGAAATGTTTCCCACGGGCTGGGTATTTGGCATAGTCAAACGGGCACAGTTCTTTTATGAAGCGTTTTCGGCGTGTGAGTTATATGTAGTTAACAGAGACGATTATTTACACTACTTGCAGGCTGATAACAAAATTTTATATTCACATTTTCATGACATTGTCACAAAATATCTTAATTTTGAAGTCCGTGTATATGCCCTCGAACAGTCCAAAGCTTCACAGAAGCTTATTCATACTCTGCACTTTTTTATTCTACGGTTTGGGAAACATATACGTGGAAATATGGTACGTATCAACCTGCCTCTTACTCAGCAGGACCTAGCAAATTTTATGGGATTGACTCGTGAAACAACTGGCCTTGAATTAAAGAAACTCGAAAAAAGTGGTATCATCAACCATCGACATCGGCACTACACCGTAGATGCCGTCAAACTTCATAAACAATTAGATGCCAATTATGGCATCGATCGTTACATTCCAAAATAGACGCAACGCACCATAAGGCTTGACAGAGTCTTTGAAGAAGAAAAGAAGAGACTATAACTATAATTGTTGGTTTCGAATTTTGCGCCAACGTCGATTCTGCAGACGCTCTATTTTTGCATCCAGATTGCTGCTGATATCTTCCATCATGTCCTCAAATGTGAGGTCAGAAAGTCTCGTTGGCTGATTAAGAAGTTGTTGTTTTTTTGTATACTTCATTGTCGGTTCCCCTCCCTTTACTACAACTATAAGCATATTGGTTCTCCCGTTCTATAACAGCAAGATTTTTCACACTTTATGTCTAACTCTGTGTATAACCTATTGCAGTCACTCCCTCTTCCTATTATGCTTGAGAGAGAACTCTAATACGGAGGTGGTGTTATGGGCCAACAAAGCAAAACAGAAGAAAAATTAAATGACATATTTGTAAAGAATGCGCCATTTCAAATACCTGAAAATGGTCGGAAAGCTATTGTCCGGTATCTGCCATGGATTAGCTTGGTATTGGCGGTCTTAGTTCTACTCAGTGTATATTTTCTGTGGGATTGGGCGCATACGACCTCCAAGCTCATTAATTATGCCAATGAACTAAGCCGGGTATATGGTGGGACTGCCGCAGTTAGCACTAGCCGTTTAACTACCACAGTATGGATTGGTATTGTAGTGTTGGCAGTAGAAGGAATACTTTATCTGATCTCTTATCCTGGCCTAAAAGCTAGGAAAAAACAGGGTTGGAATATGCTCTTCTATCTCGCTATATTAAATGTGGTATATGGGGTAGTGATTACATTTACGGATTACGGGAGCATAGGTAATCTTATCGGTACATTGATTGGTAGTGTTATCGGTCTCTATGTACTATTCCAAATACGTGGTTACTACACTGTTCACTCGCATCAGGATGTCTCGTCTCATCACGCAAAAGCTCACAGTAAGTAATTTTATCGGAACTATTAATAAATAGTCGGCAAGGCTTTTTCGTCGATGGTGATGGTGACGTTGCAATTCTTGTCGATATTGAGTACTTCGCCATCAAGATGAAGAACAGTTTTGTCAGTGGTTGCAAATTCATAGTGACTGGTTTGCCGGCTAGGCTTTAATCCAACTGTGGCTGCTTTTAGTAAACGACCCACTAATCGCACTTTGTTATCGCTCGGGAAAAGCGACAACTCAAAAATTCCATCTTGGGGGTGTCCGTTTTTAGAAACCGTTAACACTTTTGCCATTTGATTAATATTACTAAAGATCAGACTATCTAGTTTCAAGTTCGCGCCTTCTGCCTCGATGCTTACTGGTCGAAAATGGTATAAAGCTCGCAGTATAATAGCTATTTCACGAAGGGGGTTTAGGGCTTGACGGTTGAGTTCTGAAGACACGTTTGCGGTTAACCCCAAACCTACATAAGAATGAGCATAGCGTACAGTCTTAGCTCCCTGACGAGGTGCAACAATAACTTTTAATAGGTCAATATTATGTACCGCTTGACTTAAGATCGCCCGTCTTAGTGGTTTCTTACTAAGAGTTCGATGGTGATCATTGGCATTGCCAGCAGGCATAACCGCACAGATGGGAGTTGAACCTTCAGATCGAGCGTGCATTGCCCCGTTGATTACTTCGTTATAACCCCCATCACCGCTAACCGATATGATAAGGGGCTTAGTAAATTCTTTTGCTGTCTGGTAAGCTAATTCTTCGGCGTGCTGTGGATATTTTGTTTGATAAAGAGTGACGGGCGCCGGGAGTGCTTTATCCAACTTATCACGCAAGCGGTGAGCTTTGGAGTTGCTGGATCCTGTACTGTTAGGGTTATAGATAATTGCTACAAAATTAAAAGGCCATGTAGTGATGTGGCGTGACCTGGGCCTGGCCTTGGTTTTGGTTACCACTGGCCGGACTCCAAATTTGGTAGATGCATGATGGGGCTATTATACACTGGCAGGTAGTATAAAGCGGAAAGCATTTGTGAATCTACCAGAGTATAGTTAAATAAAAAAGACGTCGAGATTTATTATAGTAATAGCCGAGATAAGTTAGAGTGAATAATCTCTCATACTTTTTAGTCAATAAAAACAACATTTTTGAGCATACGGGACAAAGCCGTGCGGCTGCCTTCCCCTTGGTATGTTTTTACACACACCCACAAGGCATAACCGGTGAGCATCATCACCTCGCCCAGAAGCGCAATGTTATACCACCCTATTGAGGCAATAGAGCCAATTGTCAGCCAACCTCCACTTAAGATGAGCACAAATGATAAAAGACGGATAAGACGCCAGATTTGCCCTCGCATAGTTCGGCGTGGTTTACTGAGCATTCCGTCGGTGATGACTGCTGCAGCCATACTGGCACCCGCCAAACTCATACCTATAATATGTATGTGATAGGCGACTGGCTTCCAGCCAACCGGCATGAGCGCTACTAGATAGAGACCAATAATAGTCAGGTTAATAAGATCAAGCAAAGGGTGTGGCCGCTTCATGGTTCGTCGCAAGTAATTGCGCCAACGCCACAATCCATAGGCCGCAAAGAACATTGAACCGGCAAAATAGGGTGCAGTCCGCACATCATTGCCGAACATACTGAGTGCGGTTGACACCTGAAGCAAATCAGGTCGAATAATAAAACAAACAAACATGCCACTACTTAATACTAATACACCGGCTACTCCCCAAAATCGGCCGTGCAGGCGCCGACTGTAGCGGAACAGTAACATACGATCCCATAGAATCCGGAAATGTCTATGCCGGAACGAAAAATTCAAATAATTTTGGGCTTTTTTGTTTTTGTGAGGCACTACCTAGATTGTAGCAGATAGGTGGCCCCCTATAGAAGCTCTCTTGTTAACTTACCTTGCACTGATGGCAAAATTCTTCCGGTACCCAGCCATAGCGCCAGACAACGAAAGCTTGCCGCAGCGGCAAAAATTTAAGATAGAGTCGTAAGTCTGCTGCTCTTCTCAGTATCCAACCAATCCTTCCATACACTTCAAGTCGGCCCCACTTCACAGCTGCCCAGCGTACTCCGACGGGTATCGCATAGACAGGTTGCTTGGGCGTGTAGTCTTTTAGTGGGCGGTCTCTGAATTTTCGTAAGATGTTATCAACTACAAAATCAGCATCATAAAGAGCTGTCTGGGCCATCCCACTAAATTTCGTGTCCGCACCATCCCCGATTACAAATACGTTATCCGTAGCCTGAAGCTGAGCATCTACTACTACTTTTTGGCCGTGACCCAGTTTGAAAACCGGGTTGTTCATAAAGAAAGGGTTATTGGTCGTGCCGGCGGTCCAAATTACGGTATGAGTAGCAATGGAACCTCTCGGAAGCTTAAGGTGATGAGCGCTTTCACTTTTTACGGCTGTATCTAGGAATAAATTAATGCCAAGTCGCTGCAACCTTTTTTGGATTTTGTCGGTAAAATCTGCGGGTAACGAAGGTAATATATGGTGACCTGCCTCAACTAGATCGACGTTGAACTTTTTGGCTCTGATTTTATGACGTCGCCTGATTTTATGTAAATAAGCAGGTAATTCACCTGCCAGCTCTATGCCTGAGGGGCCTGCACCAACAATAACGTAGTTGAGCTCTGGTTTGTGGTGTGCCAACAAATCATCATGCAGGTGTCGTTTTAACTCAAGGGCTTCATGAATAGTCTTAATTCCTTCGGAGTATTTGTCGAGACCTTGAATGCCAAAATATTGGGTGACTGAACCAATGGCGAGAACTGCGATATCATAGTGATATTTGCTGCCAGAAGTACCGACCATAAGTTTATTGTCTGGTTCTAGGGTAGTGATTTCATCTATTACGAACTCAACGTTAGAAGTCCGGGAAAAGAAATCTCTGAGAGGAATGGCTACCTCAAGAGGAGACCGCCCAGTAGCTGAACGGTATAGAGCGGCGTGATACTCAAAATAGCTTTGTTTTGAAATCAGACGTATCTCTATATCTTTTCGGTTGGCCAGCTTAAGCGCAGTGCGCACACCTCCAAAACCCCCGCCAACGATCACTACCTTCATTAGTTACGTCGTGATTTTGCCAAGCATGCCAATGAAAGCAATAGTATAGCGGTGCCGGCTATTGCTAATCCGATGGTGGCGTAACTAGCAATGGTGCCGAAGACCGAGAATGCATAGGCGGTGAGCAGGCTTGATCGCAGCATGTCTCCTTGGAAAAGCGTATTTTTCAAGCCAGCCAGTTTTTGGTCGGAGGGATTGGCCATAGCAGCGGTGCTTACTTCGGCGTAGGTTTTACCACTGGAGGCTTTCATCATGTGTACCCAAATGAACTCATCGGCGTAGGCCTTTGCTTTCACGCCGCTATCTACTTGTTGGCCCGCATATTGTTGGAGTCCGGGGAATGTTTTGGGGTCAAGGGAGGATGTGCCTTTGGCCGGAAAGAATATTTTTTCCTGCACCAGCTGATTTTTTACTTGAGAATTTGCGAATTGTTGCCCTTTCCACGTACCCACGGCACCGGCCAACAAGACTACGCCGAGTAACACACCGAAGATACTTAATGATCGATTGAATTTTACTTTTGATGCTTTCTTTGCCATTTTTTATCCTTTATTTGTTACGTGCTTATGCTTGATTTAATTTTAACTTAAATTAAAAATTTTTCCGCATATGTGCCTCCGAGTACTCCCAGCTGGCAGTTACCTTTTTGTGGGGATTAAATATATTGTCTGGATCAAAAATTTGTTTGACTTGTTTAAAAAGTTCCATCATGGCTGGTTCATACATTTGATTCAGGAAGGGTCCGCGAATCATACCGTCATTGTGCTCACCGGATAGAGAGCCATTATATTGGATTACTAGCTTGATTACTTCTTCCAGTACCGGTGCAATCTTTGCACGCTCCCTCTGATCGGTTAAATCCATTAGTGGAATGATGTGAAAATTTCCGTCTCCCATATGGCCAGCTACGGTATAGAGTAATTTATAGCCTTCCAATATTTCGGTAAGTTTCGGCAAAAACTCCTCAAGTGTTGCCACTGGGACAATAATGTCATCAATAAACGGAGCGGTATGTTTGTGCTTCACGTTTTTTCGTAACAAATTGAAGCTCTCACGCCGCATAATCCAAAATTTCTCTTCTTGGTGTTTATTTTCAGCCAATTGGGTTTCTAAATTGAGACTATCAGTGATGCGTTGGAGAGCGTCGATTTTCTGGTCGACTTCAGCTTGGGCTTCACCCTCAAACTCACAAAGCATAATAAGTTTCGGCAAACGTGGCAGGTAGCGTAGCAAGTGCCTTAGTACAGGGATAAAACTTAGGCCCAACAGCACAAAGCGCTTGAAGCCTAAGGTTTTACGGAAACTCAGAAAGAAACGAAAGGCAAACTTAAGAGTGTGTTCATCAAATGATTCCAGGCTTGATGGTTGAAGCGGCAGGATAGCATTAATGATCTTTCCTAGATTGTCTAGACTCGGTAGAAATATTACTACCATACCAGTGCAAGGCTTGGCGCGGACCAGTTTAAACTTGGCTTCCGTTAACAGTCCTAAAGTACCCTGGGAACCAACAATTAGTTTAGTAATGTCAAACCGTTGTCCGTCCCACACTTCCCAAAGATTATAGCCAGTAGAATTCTTCGTAGTCTTTGGTTTAGTACGAGCTAGTACATCCTTGTGTTGTTCGATGAGGTTCAATAGGTCTCGGTAGATGGTTCCTTCAAGCGTTTTTTCTTTTGTCTTATGAGAAAGTTCATCAGCTGAAAGGGATCGGAATGTATGCTCCTGGCCATCCCGCAGAACTATTTTCAATTCCTGGACGTAGCGGCTAGTCTTTCCGTAAATAAGTGATTTTTCTCCCCCGGCATTGTTAGCCACCATCCCGCCGATCATACAGATTTCGCGTGAGGCTGGGTATGAGGGCAACAATAGTTGGTGGGCCAGCGTCAGCGGTTCGAAATCATGGTAATAGACTCCAGGCTGGACGCGTACTTCATCGTTGACGATCTTACTTGTTTTTGTGAAATAGCGCTGGAAAGCAACAATTAGAGAATCATTAATTGCGCCGCCACTCATGTCAGTTCCGCCGCTGCGGGCGGTAAGTGAGAGTTGGGGATGATGTGCGCGGTTCTCGTTCACATAACGCACTAGGTTGCATACGTCCTGGATAGTCTTGGGGTAAACGACGACCTCAGGTTGTACTTCAAATAAGCTGGCATCATGGCTATAGGCGTGGAGTGTGCCTTCGCTGTAGTCAATGTCCCCATCGATAATGGTAACGAGTTCAGCTGGTAAGTTTTTGTCTTGACTCATAATAAAGAGTTATTTCCTACTATTTTAACAAAATGTAGAGAGAAAGCATAAACGTTGTTTTCGAGTTAGATGATTTCTATACAGGGTTCCCCACGTTACAATACTTAGCATGCCTTTCTCTATTAGTCGCCGACAGAAGATTATTTTCTGGCAAGTGGCGTTTTTATGTAGTGGTACATTGTGGATATGGGCACCTAATTTAAATCATCAATTATCAAGGGCACTTGCTTGGTTGAACCTTCCCGGGCAAGAATTTTGGTTAACTCTTTCTCTACCCCGCATCGGCTACCTTTTGGCCGGTAGCCTATTGATCTGGCTCGCAATATATCTACAGCGGCGCGAAAAACTCTTTACGAATTGGCTAGTGCTAATCGTAGGTGCTGGCTTGGTGGTTAGTTCCCTCTCTGCTGTGCCCTGCCATCCCTTTACGCTTATTTGTCAGCGACATGCGTTTGAAGGCCATGGGCTTTACACCTTGGGGATGATGACCATGGCACTGTCCTTTTTTATTTTGACGGCACGCGATGCAGTTTATCGACAAAAGTTTGCTTCGACTTTATTGGTATGTACGCAGCTGTTATATGGAATGTTTCTTGTGGTGCAACTGGCTGCCAATCAGCCTGTTAATGGACTGATTCAAGCGACTTATCAATTATTAGTTATTGTTGCTCTAGCATGGTATGGCCGGGAGTTTGCATATCACAGCGAATCTTTTGCCAAACATGAGGCCAGAGTCGTGAGAAAAGTATTCGCGTGGTGGGCGTTTGTGAACGGCATACTGGCGATTGTATTTAGCTTGACGCATATTCGCTTGTTAAGTCATTTGCAGGGCTTATATTTTTTAGATGATGGGGCGTGGCTCTCTCAGCATGGCATCATTTCAGGTGTGGCTATGCTTTACCTCAGCCGTCACTTAGCACGAGGGGAGTTACGTGCCCGACAGATTATGCTGGTTATTTTAGGTGCAGAAATTTTAAAACATTCCCTGGTTTCTATTAATATTGTTTTCTTGGCGATTTACTGGCTGACCTTTGTACTATTATTTGTCTTTTATGAAGATTTTTATAGGGGTACTTTATCAATAACGTGGAGAGTCCGGCTTAAAGATCTCTATTTCCTTATTGCTGGCCTCGGTATTGCTGGTACGGCTACCTACTTTGCTATTGCACATGATTTGCCGCTGGCGGACGATATGTGGCGAGCAGCGGATCACTTTGTGGATTACATAACCACAAGTTCGCCCATGCAGAGGACCCATGTCACGAGCGTGTTGCTTGCACATAGTTTTTCTGTGTTTTTATCAGCAAGTGCGATCGCGATTTTGTGGGTACTGTTCAGGCCTTATAAGCCACACAGGTCTTTTCAAAATGAAACTGCGCATGCGAAGAGTGTATTAGAGAATTATAGTCATTCGGATGAAGACTACTTTAAATTGTGGCCGGCAGATAAACAATATTTTTGGTCTCCGCTCCGGGATACTTTTATTGCCTATAAGATTGCAGGGCCAGTGGTTTTTGCGCTGGCTGATCCTGTTGGAAAAGAAAAAGCAGCTACTTTAAAAGCTTTCCTGCAATGGTGCCACCAGCGACGCTACAAGGTTTGTTTTCTACCCATTAGAGAAGAATCACGAGATTTATATAAACCACCAGATTTTACTCTTTTGCAAGTTGGATCAACCGCCTTGGTTGATACACAAACTTTTTTGGACCAGACAAAAAGGGACAAATGGTGGAGATGGCAGACAAACCGAGCGGTCAAATCAGGTTTTGAGTTTGCTGTTTCTTCCCCGCCTCACTCGCTTTCATTGATGCGTCAGCTAAGAACGGTATCTAACACTTGGTTGTCTCATGCCCATCGGACTGAGCGAAGTTTTGCTATGGGATATTTTGACAGTGGCTATTTACAAAATTGCCAACTATATTATCTAAAGGACGCCAATGGCCGGGTTGTTGCTTTCACCAACGGACTGCCTGCGTTTTCTCAGTTTGATGTTTTCACAGTGGACTTATTACGCCATAAGCCTGACGTCAAGGGCGCAATGCCGTTTCTTTTACTTAAAACGATAGAAGATATAAAAAACCAATACCCCTATGCAGAGAAGTTTGATCTGGGGTTTGTGCCTTTTGCAAAAACCGAGGGTGCACTTAAGATAATTGCTGCTATGCTGGGACCTCGTACTTTCTCAGTTCAAGGCTTAGAACAATTTAAGAATAAGTTTGACCCGGTTTGGGCATCTACTTATCTAGCCTACGAAGGAGATATGGGCGACTTGGCAGTCATTTCTATGAATATCGAAAAGGTAATGAAGCTACCATCCTAGAATTGCCGGGAGTAAATACCAACCTGTCTCTTGCAGCTTATTGATATTCAACTAAGAGCTTTGCCTATTTTGAAAGTTGATGTGGTACAATTTCTTACAATCTGGAGGAGCAAAGAGAATGAGCCTCGAGCGCAACGACTTTTTTAGAACCACGGAACAGCAAGGTCTTGCCCTTACTTTTGATGACGTCAGGCTTGTCACTGCCAGAAGTCGGGTTTCTCCTGGCGATATAGATTTATCAAGTCAATTTTCAAGGAATGTCGAATTAGGCGTACCGCTCGTGAGCGCTGCCATGGATACGGTGACGACGGCTGATATGGCTATTGCCATGGCAAAGTTAGGTGGCCTTGGTGTGCTTCATGCTGGATTGAGCCCTGAGCAGCAAGGTAAAGAGGTGCGGAGAGTAAAGCATGAATTACATGGTTTAATAGAAAAGCCAATCACCGTCAATCCTACCGATACCCTTGGTGAAGTGTTAGAAATGTGCGACCGTCGTAATTTTGATTTCCGTACTTTCCCTGTTGTTGATGATAACGACCGATTCGTGGGCTTAATTACGCAGAATGACTTTGATTTTAGCTTGGGCAAAAGGGATGTGCTAATAAAAAATACAATGACTCCTGCAGAAGAAATAATAACAGGATCAGCAAATACTGATGTGGAAAGTGCTTTCAAACAGATGAAGCACCATAAAAAAAAGACTCTTCCTTTGATTGATGAGAATGGTGCAGTAAGAGGAATGTATGTACTGTCTGATGTGGTGAGACAAATGGCGGGTAACCCGGATCAGTACAACTTAGACAGTGCGGGTAGACTAGTTGTGGCAGCTGCTGTCCCGACGGATGAAGGAGCTATTGAGCGCATCGAAGCCATGAGTGGATACTTAGACGCGGTGGTAGTTGATAGTGCACAGGGTGATTCAGATTTTGCACTTAACACCTTAAAACTTATAAAAAATACTTATCCTGATCTGGATGTGGTGGTTGGTAATATTTCGAGTGGTCAGTCGGCAAAGGAGTTAGCTGATGCGGGTGCCGACGGGATAAAGGTAGGACAAGGCCCTGGTTCAATCTGTACAACTAGGATTGAAACTGGTATTGGGAGTCCACAGGTTTCTGCAGTTTATGAATGCGTTGAGGCAATAACAGGTTCTCAGGTACCAATCTGCGCTGATGGAGGAATTGTCAACCGTGGTGATGTCTCGTTAGCAATTGCTGCCGGAGCATCATCGGTGATGATGGGAAGTCAACTGGCTGGAACAAAGGAAACTCCTGGTGAAGTCACCAGTTACAAAGGTGCACTGGTGAAGCTCTACCGCGGCATGGGTTCAGCCAGTGCTATGCAGGACAGTGAAGCTTCCAGGAAACGATATGGTGTTGATAAATCAAAAGGTACTCCCTTACCTGAAGGGGTAGAGTCCTATGTGCCATACAAAGGTCCAGTCGATGATGTGGTGGGTCAACTTATTAAAGCTTTGCGAAAAAGTATGTCGTATGTGGGATCAGCTGATATACAAGCCCATCGCGCTAACACCCGGTTTGTACGTGTCACAAATGCCGGGATGAATGAGTCGAGGCCGCATGATGTCACGGTTATTCAACGCGGATAGTGGGCGGCTAGCTTCGTATAATTACTTGGTCGCGTCGTGGTCCCACGCCAATCATGGTCACGGGCAAATCGGTGGTTTCTTCTATGAATTCGATGTATTCTTGTGCTGTTTGAGGTAAATCTTCGAACTGCTGTACCTGTGATACATCCTCTTCCCACGTGGGCAACTCTTCATAGATAGGGTCGGATTGCTTAATCTTATAGGCTGCATCCGGGCTGACTTCCAAGTACTTTCCCTTACGCCGATACCCAGTGCAAATGAGCACTGTTTCCCCATAACGGGGTACCTTGTTGGTATGGAATCTAAACAGATTAATTACTGTCTGTACGCCCGCAAATCGACAGAGAGCGACGAGCGCCAAGCTATGTCCATTGGATCCCAAATCAAAGAGATGCAAGCCATGGCAGATCGTGAAGGCCTTAATGTTGTGGCTATCAAAGAAGAAAGTTTTTCAGCCAAACAATCAGGCTGCCGACCTGTTTTCAACCAGCTGCTCCATGACATCAGGAACGGTGACTACAACGGTATATTAACCTGGGCACCGGATAGGATGAGCAGAAACGCAGGCGATCTGGGTTCCTTAGTGGACCTTATGGATCTCAATAAGCTTCAACAAATCCGTACCTTTTCACAGAGCTTCAGCAACACTCCCAATGAGAAGTTTCTACTTATGATCCTCTGCTCACAAGCCAAGCTAGAGAACGATAATCGAGGTATAAATGTAAAAAGAGGCATCCGGGCCAAGTGTGAAATGGGTTGGCGGCCGGGCGCAGCCCCAATCGGCTACGTTAACAGAGCGTTTGGTGGAGTAAGAGACATAGTACTTGATACCGATCGAGCGCCAATTATTAAAGAAATGTTTGAGCGTTCAGGTTTACTGCATCAAAGCGGCAGAACCATAAAGGATTGGCTCGATAGCAGTGACTTTACAACCAAAGTTGGGGCACAACTATCGCTGAGTCAGATTTATAGGATACTAACAAACCCATTCTATTACGGCTATTTTGCATATCCTGCCGGTGGCCCACTCTACGAAGGTAAACACCAGCCTATTATCACTAAAGAACTATTCGACAAAGTGCGCCTGCGCATGGAACAGCTAGTACCAGAAGATAAGCCGTCCTGGGGATCTAAACAATTTCCATTTAAACACCTATTCTACTGTGGTAAGTGCGGCTCAAGACTAACTGCCGAGGAAAAGTTTAAGCCGCTAAAGGATGGCAGCAAGAAGCGGCATGTGTATTATCACTGCACGAGATCAACCAAGGACTTTAACTGCCAAGAAAAATCTATAACAGCCGAAGTCATTACCGACCAAGTACTAAGACTTATAGAAGATGGCCAACTTGATGAAATCGAGCCAACTGAAAAGTTATATAAACGTATCGAGCAGCACAAACGAATAACTAGTCAGCTGATTAAAGATCACGGGCTAAAATTCACTGAACGTGATCACTTTAGAAATTATGCAAGCTATGTATTGAAACAAGGGACACTAGGCGAGCAAGATGACTTTGTACGTGGACTCAACATACCTTTGTTCGTAGAAAATAAGAAGATCTTCAGGAGGTTTGAGGGTCGATTATGATTCACAGCTCGGATATCCGTTCTTTCTGTCTATGATTGCGGCTCTTCGTGAGTTGGCTCCTGAGCCTGACTAAAAGAATATGGGATCTCCATACCTAATTCTTCAAAGATGCCCTTAATCTCAGTTGCTGAGCTAACTCGTCTATGAAGACCATCGGGAAACCAGTAGTAAAATGGCTCCCGAGTAATATAAATGACGGCAAAGCCTAAGTTTTTCAACCTATCTTCGTATACCTCGGGTAATTTGTCTGCTCGATAAAATTTATGCCCTTCTCCTTCTATACCTGTTTTTTCTTTTACATATTCTGGCCAGACATCCATAGGTTCGGGATCAACAAGGTCTACTATCCGCCACTTTTTATCGGGATGTAGGACACGCAATTGCTTGTCCATGTATTCGTGCCTTTGGTCGATGGTGAATGGCTCTGCCAGTTGGGCTGAACCTATGCAAACTACTACTTCATCGTTGTTCTGCATGGCAGTATCAATAAGCTCCAGATGACCTGGATGTAGGGGTTGAAAACGTCCTAGTACTAAGCCAATTGATTGTGGTTGCGCTTCTTGTGTATTAAGTCCTTCTTGTGCCATGTAAATACTCCTTTACTGTTATATCGACTCCTTCATCAAACGATGTCGGCTCTGGAAGAATGGAGGCATATTTTTGTAATGCGCTCAAATCCATAACTTCTTGTTGCCTCGGGATAGCTTTACTAAGATCCCATCTTAGTTTACCTTCAAAACCCAAAGCACGAAATACACTTGTCGCCATTTCTTCGTAGGTTGGAGCTGTGCCGGTTCCTACATTCAGTACTTTTTCTTGCAACGATGCATGACCTAACGCTAAAGTGTATCGAGCTGCGTCATCAATATATATGAATTCACGTCTTTGAGTCGGAGGCCCCCACAACTCAACTTCGGTTTGTCCGGCCTCTTGAGCATTATGGAAATCTCTTATCCAAGAAGCGAGTAAGTGAGAGCGCCCTATTTCGTATTTATCGCCTGGACCATAAAAATTAGGCAAGATTAAGTGAGAGTGTTCTACTCCACTCTTAGATCTATGAAGAGCGGCAATATCGAGAAGCGTGAATCTAGACAGCGCATAACTCATTAATTTTTGATTCAGCAATCCGGGATCACCGTTAAACATATCTTCTCTTAACGGTTCATCGGTAATTGGATAACAGCCTGTTGTGCCAATTGTTACTACTTTCTTAATGCCATTTAAAGCAGCAAAAGCAAAGAGGTTTTCGTACATCCTCACATTTTTCTCATACACTTCGACTGGGTTTGCTGCTGTTGCAGTTACGCCGGGATAATAATCAGCACAATCTATCAAGACATCAGCTTCTTGAACTTCCCTAATCGTGGGTGTGGCTCCCTCTATCAATAAATCCATATCTTCAGTGCGGAGTTTAAGTATTTGATCTGTTGTGTCTAGCCTACTAATCGCGCTGCCCAAAAATCCGCCTGAACCTACGAGTATAGTTTCCATATAAACCTGATCCTTATCTTTCGCCCACACTGTCTTGATATAAGTTTCGCTCTTCAATATAACGCTTTACTGATTGACACACAAAACCCTCCAGCGGACGTCCGGCCATAATTGCCGAACGTGCCTCCGTTGATGATAGACCATCGCAAGTACTTAATTGTACTGGGATAATACCGCGTCGGAGTGGTGTTTTTATGTCATCTCGCTCAATAATTACCATGTTGAGTGATTGTTGCAATTCCAAACCACTATCCCAGCTGGGCATACTTTGATAAGAGTCTGCTCCAAACGTAAACCAAAAATCAATGTCCGCATGGGCAACTACCAAAGCACCGACCGTCTTACAGGTTTGAGTTGGTCGAGGCAGTTGAAGTTCGAAGTCGGAAATACAGAGACGTTTGTCTCCGTCAAATTCGCTTTGTTTAATTGTGTCTAGCATTGCTAGACGATCATTATCACTAGCGTCTATTTGCTTATCAAAACGATCCCCGGAAGGCATGACCCATAATTCTCTAAAATTTGGCAACTCAAGACCGGCTTTCATAATTGCTTGGTGAGCTAGTGTAGGAGGATTAAATGCTCCTCCAAAGACTAAAATTTGTTGCTTATTGCTAATTTCCATCTGTTATACTTATTGTCCTATTGACACTTAGTAGCTTACTACGATATATTGCTTTAGTAAATGTAATTATTACACTAAGGTAAATTATGGAAGCAGAGCAACTTTACTCACCAAATGAATCGTATATCAGAGTAGCAACTGCCTGCCCTGAAGTAAGTTTGGCGGATGTTCCTACTAATACGACTCGTATCACGGAATTGTACGAGGATGCTCACAGGCAAGGGGTTAGTTTAGTTGTTTTCCCTGAGTTGTCTTTGACTGGTTATACTCTAGGTGATCTCGTGCAACAGACTGCTTTACTAAAACAAGCTGAAGCTGGGCTACAAACTCTTGCTGACTTCACAAAAGAAAAATCGGCCGCAATGGTTGTTGGGCTACCATTGCGAGTTGAAAATGGTCTATACAATTGTGCAGCTATTTTGGCTGACGGTATGGTTAAAGGTATAGTCCCAAAATCTAACCTACCAACTTATAACGAGTTCTATGAAGACAGGTGGTATCAAACATGGGATCAAACGAACATAACTGTAGAGCTAGGCGGTCAAGCAGTTCCGTTTGGTACTGATTTACTTTTTGATGTAGCCGGTACTAAATGTGGTATCGAAATTTGTGAGGACCTTTGGGTTTCCCAGCCACCAAGTGCGAAGCTGGCCGAATGCGGAGCACAAGTAATAGTTAACCCGTCTGCTTCACCCGAACAAATCGGAAAGGCAAATTATAGACGTGACCTGGTTCGCCTACAGTCAGGTAGACTAATCGGTGGATACATCTATGCGGGCTGTGACGTTAGCGAATCAACTTCAGAAATCGTCATGGGCGGTCACCAACTAATCGCATCCAACGGACACTTGGGTGGGGAAAGTTCACCCTTCAGCACTCAAGAATTAATGATCGCTGATATTGACATAGACCACTTAGAGTTTGATCGACGCAAGCAACATATGGCGACCATGCTAGGCACACTAGTAGTAAAGACTGAAGTTACAAGACAACAAAATGATGTACGCCTACGTGTTGAACGTAATCCATTTCTGCCCGAAGAAGCAGCTGATAAGCGCGGCGAACGTTTGCAAATGGCCGTGCGCATTCAGGCTCACGGACTCGCAATGCGTATGAAGGCTAGCAGCCAAGAACGAGTTGTACTTGGCTTAAGTGGCGGTCTCGATTCCACTCTAGCACTTTTGGTCGCTTGTGAAGCCGCGAATATCTTACGTAAAGCTCCTAGTGAGATGATTCACACATTAACCATGCCTGGTTTGGCTAGCAGTGAAAGAACTCAGATAAATGCTCAATCTCTAGCTGCTGATCTCAATATACCTAACATCGTTATACCTATTCGTGAATTAGCAAAAACAGAGTTGGCGGCTCTTGGCCATAATGGACACGATCAAGATATAACTTACGAAAATGTACAGGCCAGAGCCCGGACTAGCCTGTTATTCAATTACGCCAACAAACATCGTGCAATGGTACTAGGCACCGGTGATCTAAGCGAAATTGCTTTAGGTTGGTGTACTTATAATGCGGATCAGCAGAGCCATTACAATGTAAATGCTACTATACCTAAGACTCTGGTTCGTCATCTGGTAACCTATCTAGCAAATCAGCCTCAATACCAAAATGCGGAAGCTACTTTAAAAGATATTATCGACACTCCTATATCTCCTGAACTTACAAGTACTAATAACGACAATATCTCTCAAACTACCGAAGACATTATTGGCCCCTATGAACTGCATGACTTCTTTCTGTATTACTTAGTCCGTTGGGGCGATAGACCGGCAAAGATTGCTTATTTAGCAGAGCAAGTATTTGCGGACACTTATAAACGAGAGGACATAGATCATTGGTTTGGTGTTTTTATTAAGCGTTTTGCGCAGAATCAATTTAAGCGTGAGACTTTGCCAAATGGTCCAAAAGTTGGCAGTGTGAGCCTTAGTCCGCGCGGAGATTGGCGAATGCCGCCAGATTTACATAACGCTGCATTATGGGATGCAACTGTTTAAAATAAGATATACTAGCAGTGTATGAACGACACTTATGAACCACCAATTTTAACTGTCGATAGCGTTATCTTTCAATTAGTAGGTAATGAGCTATCAGTACTCTTAATTAAACGTGCCGCTGAGCCGTTTAAAGGTCAATGGGCACTACCAGGTGGGTATAACGCTTCTGGTGAGACAACTCGTGATGCAATGTCTCGGATTCTGAAAGCTAAGACAGGGCTTAAAGCTAAAGATCTACCCTTAGTTGAACAGCTTTATACCTTTGATACAATAGCGCGGGATCCACGGGGACACGCTGTTAGCGTTACTTATATGGGTCTTGGTAAAGACCTGAAGTTGTGGTCAGCCAAAACCGCACAAAACCCTAAATTTTTCCCGATCAGCAAATTGCCTAGGCTTGCTTACGATCACGCCGACATCATTCACTATGCCCACGAACGTCTGAGCTCCAAGGTTACTTATACAAATGCTGTTTTTGCTCTTTTGCCTCAATTCTTTACGCTCACCCATCTTCAGTCTGCTTATGAGGCGATTCTTGGGCGCAAACTTGATAAACGCAATTTCCGTAAAAAGTTTTTATCTTTAGAGATGGTTGAGTCATCTGATAAGTATCATCAGGACGGAGCTCACCGTCCAGCACTACTCTACCATTTCCGTCAGCAGAAACTTCATGTACTTTCCCGCAGTTTTGATTAGTAATTAATACAATGAACCACTCAGAACAGATTAAAAATTAGTGTTGACAACACACTATTTATGAACTATATTAGTAAGCAACTACTTAGTGTAGTTTAAACAATAACTTGATCGGAGGATAGTTCAATGAAAGGACTGGCACTAGGCATTATTGACGCCCAACGAGGATTTATGCCTTCAGAGGAAGGTGTTAGATTAGACGTTCCTGGATTTGGCGAACTAGCTGTTAACGAAGGTGAGTCTATCGTATCCGAGGTCAATAAATTATTGGCTGAATATGCTATACGCGGTTGTACGACATTTACTACTCAAGATTGGCATCCAAGAGCAACGGCACATTTTAGTGATGAACCAAATTTTAAAACTACCTGGCCAGTTCATTGCATAGGCGGTACACCTGGTGCCGAACTTCACCCAGAAATCACAGTTCCTGCGTCTACAGAAAAATTCAGAAAAGGAATGGAAGTACTAGAACGAGGCGAGGATGACCAAAGCTACAGTGGTTACAACGGTATCAATCTCAACGGCGAACATTTAAGTGATCGTTTACACGAATTGGGTATTACACGAGTTGCTTTAGGTGGATTAGCGTTAGATTACTGTGTAGGTAAAACGGCCTTAGATCTTCGCACAAAACTTGATTTGGATGTAGTTGTTGCTGTAGATGCAACTCGCGGTATTACTGATGAATCTGTTGAAGCAATGCTAGATCAATTTAAGCAATTTGGAATTAGAACCACCACCAGTAATGAACTATTGGCTCAGCTGGAAGCAGCTTAAAAGAGGCGATCATGTTTATTTTGGAAAGTCAGGAAATGATAGAACAGCAGCAAACAACTCAGCCTGTGGAATTCGGCCCTTTGCTTGAGAGTGGCCGAATAAGTTCAGGACTTGACTACTATAAGCCTACCATGAGCCAATTGGCATACGAGAATGAGCCAACTGCTGAAGTAACCTTTACTTTTCATAATCGAGGTAGTCAAAGACTAGCTGACTACGTTGATGTTACTAAACTGCAACAACGCTTTAATGCTTTACGTTCTAATGGTTGGTCACAAGATGAGCTGGATTATCTGTCTGGGCTCAAGACTAACGACGGACAACAGGTATTTAAAGAGGAGTACCTAGCCTACCTAAAGGTAAATAAGTTACCTGTAGCAGATGTTAGATACGATGAGACTAATGATGATTTAGCAATAGAAACGACAGGCACCTGGGCGCTTTCAACCTTTTGGGAAACTATTGTTATGAGTGAACTCAACGAGGCTTATTTCGAAGGCTATTTACAAGCCAATGGGTTGAACCCACTAGATGTTTATGAAGAGGGTGACCGACGTTTAAGTGAGAAAATTGCTACCCTACAAGCTAACCCCGACATCAAGTTTGCTGATTTTGGCACGCGCCGACACTTCTCATTAAGATGGCAAAAATACGTAGTGGAGCGCCTTGTTAGGGAGTGTCCTCAAAATATAGTCGGTACTTCTAATGTGGCTTTAGCAGATAGTTTAGACATAAAGCCAATCGGTACCTTTGCCCATGAGATGCCTATGGTATATGCAGGGTTAGCTGATGCTCGCGATAAGGATATCAGATCTTCACACAATCGATTTCTTCAAGACTGGTTCAATCGTTACGGCGAAGACTATTCGATCGCCTTAACCGACACGTTCAAAACTGATTTTTTCTTTTCTGATTTTACTCCTGACCAGGCGAAGGCTTGGCATGGCGTTAGACAGGATTCCGGAGACCCATACGAGTTTGGGGAACGGCTCATACAGTTTTACGAAGCACAAGGCATAGACCCTAAAGCAAAAACAGTGGTTTTTAGTGATGGACTAGAGATGGGCACAATCGTCACTCTTCACGAACATTTCAAAGGTCGCATTAATGTCCTATTTGGTTGGGGTACAAGTCTGACAAATGATTTGGGGATAAAACCCCTCAATGTAGTCATGAAAGCTACTCATGTTACTGAACCTGACACTGGTAGAAATGCAGATACAGTGAAGCTCAGCGATAATGCCGGTAAACATACTGGACCACCAGAGTTAGTTAAAGACTATGAGGAACGCTACTTTGCGATTAATTAAAGGAGAATTTTATGGAATTTAGAACAAACGAGCAGGCTCAAGTAAGTAATGAAGCAATCGAATATCAACTCGGACTGCTACGAAACGGTTTAACCCAAAAAACATATCCTGGTTATCCAGAGTTCTCGGCTAGACTAGTAGCCGACCCTAGCACGCTGGAAGTATCGTCAGAAGGTAGACTAGTGCTGCCAGACGGGCCTTGGAATGTAGACGTTCATCCTAATAGACCCGACACCGAAACGGTGCCCAATCCTACTACGCAAGAAGAACTGGTCAATCAAGGGTTGCAACTTGATAATAGGGGGCGCCCACTGCATCCTTGGTTTACTGATATGGTTAGCGACCCAAGTTTAGGCGTTGTTACCGGTAAGGGTGCGTATTGGAGCTGGGGGCCAAATCGTACAGTTGATCCAATTGTGATTAAGAATGGCCATGTACTTTTAGTTAAACGTAAAGACACTGGTAACTGGGCGTTACCAGGGGGTTTCATAGACAAAGGCGAAGCTTCTTCAGCTGCAGCCGTGCGCGAAGTACTCGAGGAAACGGGTATTATTCTACTCACAGCTGGTGAAGCACAACAGGTGTATGAAGGTCCTGTTGCAGATATTCGAGCTACTGCTAACGCTTGGCCTGAGACATCGGCATTGCTTTTCCATCTGGATGACGAGTCACCTTTACCTGAACCAAAAGGAGCAGATGACGCCGCAGATGCGGCCTGGATACCTCTAGAAGTGGCGCAGTTTGAAGATAAGTTATTTGGCTCCCATCGTTACCTGTTACAAAAGGCAATTGAAAGGATAACGTAAAAGTTGTATGGTAGGTATCTATGAAGGTAGGACTAGAGGTATTCCCTCAATTTGACGATACGCACAGAGGAGAAATTTCTGTGCATGGGCAGCGGCTAGAGCCGTCTGTGCTCTATTTAGCTCCTGAGATGCCAGGAGTAGAGGTTGAATTTATTGCTGATAATGAACCTCGCGAGGATATTGATCTGTATTTATGCTCTATCTACACACGAGGCTGGAGGCGGTTTAAAGAGTTTTCCGAAAGGGTTGGGAGAGAAAAGATCATTGCCGGAGGCTACCATCCGACAGCCCTTCCAGAAGACTGTCTGCCCTATGCACATAAGGTAGTCCCAGGTCTATGTGGTGATATTGAGTCAATCATTGAGGAACCCAATGAAGGTATCCACACGCGTCCTTTTGCCCCTCGAGTGATGCGCCGTGATTTAGTAGATATGAGCAAAATGTATCAAGTCTTTCCAGACGTTCAGTCAGATATGATGACCGGCTCGTCAAACTCTAGTGTAGGGTGTCCGTTTGATTGTGATTTCTGCAGTACCCCAAAACTGTCAGGCCGTCGTATGCACGCCTCACCACTAGAGGTAGTAGAAGCAGACATAGAATCACTCAAGGATCATGAGGTAAAAGTAGTCTTTATCCGAGATGAAAGCTTTGCAACCCATCCAAAGTTTCGTGATGTTGTACCGCTATACGGCAAAGCTGAGTTCCCCATACTCTACTCGTTTGGTACTGGACATGCCATGACCGAGGAGAAGACAAAGTTATTGGCTGAAAATAATTGGCATAGTCTATGCTTTGGGCTTGAAGATGTCGGAGTAAAGTATCGCAAGAATATCGGTTTAGCTGAAGCATGCCGAATGTGCCATGAGTACGGAATTAACATAACCCTGAGCTTTATCGTGAACGATGACGGTAAAACTAAGGAAGAAGCAGCCCAAAATTACCAAGCACTATACGATGCTTTCGTTACACTTAGGCCAGCCCAAGTCTGCGCTAATTTTCTAATGCCTTTTCCTGGCACGGGTATTTGGGATAAGTATAAGGATCGAATTACTGAAGATGATTTTGAAAACTATGACTCAAAGACGCCAATACTTTCGCCACCAGAATTAAGGGAATGGCATCAACATATGGCCGTAGCAGTGCAATTAGCTTACTATCATTCAAAAGCCTATCCCCGTGAGTTTGAGTGTGGCGATACCCAACATCTACGTTTTCAAGAACTAGAACGTAGATTTGATATGGCTGACGGTAAGTGGGAAAGATGGTTTAAGCCCGAAAAGGCTACTCCATAACAAGCAAAGGAGAATAATTATGGCGAGTGGTGAAAAATTACGAGAACCATATCAGCTACCGGAGCGTTTTGCTTCAATGACCATACATCATCTGTACGGTATAAGTGAAGCGGTTAGTGGTGAAACAGTTGATGGTTATATGGCAAAACACGGCTATGCTCTGATAGCTGATCTGTTAGCAAGCGGCCTTAGCAAAGAAGACATTGAGGCTGCGGTAAACTCAGGCAACCTTTCGGTAGCTCATTGGCCTGCTAAAGAGCCCCAAACAGACTTCTTTTGGGCAGAAGACGAAGAAACCAAGGCAAAGCTCACCGAATTGGCAGATAAAGCTGTTGAATTATGCTTTGGGCAAGACGAACATCAACCAGTAGGAGGTACTTTTGCATCAGTAGGTGGCGAGTTGGGTAGTCAGCAGTTAGCTATTGCGGGGCTAATTTATGGTCGTGAACAAGGCAGATTGCGGGAGTTCCCAGAATTTGATAATGGTGCTGGTCCTGTTTACGTTGTTAGGGACAGTTTTTCGGGCAAGATGTTTGAGCAGCTATTACCAGAGTAAGATTCGAACGCTGCCTGTAACAGATACAGCTAATTTTACAGAGGTGACTAAATATGTTGAGGCATATGGGTCTACCCCTGTTATGCTGCATCTGGCTGGGGAGGAGGGATTCGAACCCCCGAATGCCAGGACCAAAACCTGGTGCCTTACCACTTGGCCACTCCCCAGTATCTGACCTTGAGATTATAGCTTATACTCTGATCTGAATCCAAGGGTAGCTTACTATTTCTCTTGATGTGGATATTATTGCTTACGCTATTATTTTAGTATACTTGGTTTATCTCTATATGCGTGTTATTGAACCACCGTATCATCGCCCAAGCCGCAGATCTCCTCGAAAGTGGCGGAAACCAGTGTTGTTGCTGGTTGGCATAATGTTAATTGGTGCGGCCGGATGGTATTGGTGGCAGGGTCGCCAGTCCTCTTCCAAGCAAATTAACACGAATGTCACCCAATCACCGCAAAACTCTGCGCACGCTCAGACGAACACAACACCAACCACCTTAAAAAATTTTACTAATCAGGAATTTCGCGATTTGTATTCTTTGGTGGCCAAAACCTATCCAAACACTCAGGAGATTACTGAACCGCCCTATATCACCGGACAGCCAGCAGCAGATGAGCGTATTCGTACCATTGCTGAACGACGAGGTTATCAGCTGCGGAGTCTGCCTGTAGCGCCTATTGTCAAGATAAACGAATCCGGCCTTGAGGGAGATGATCTTTTACAGACAAAGTCTTTTGAGGCGTGGCAGGCTTTGAAAGCTTCTGCGGCTGCAGATAAAATTCCACTGCGCTTACTTTCGGCTTATCGATCTCCGGAGTACCAACGAAACTTGTTTATGCAGCGGTTAACTGCGGCTGGGGTGTCGGCAGAAAATATTTCGGGAGGAGGTTTTGACGCACAGATTAACCAGGTGCTTAGTCTCACTGCGCCTCCTGGATATTCAAGACACCATAACGGCTACACTGTCGATCTGGCCTGCTATCCCAACGGCCAGTTTGTGCAGTTCGCGACCAGTGTGTGCTACAAATGGATTAGCGCCAATAATTATGAAAAAGCGAAATTGGCTGGCTGGATCCCCAGCTACCCCGCCGGCACCACTGAACAAGGCCCTGAGCCAGAACCATGGGAATATGTATGGGTAGGTAAAGATGTGGTTTCGCAAAAGTAATCAATTCAAATTGGAAAAACCTCATGACGAGGAGCTTGAGCCGAAGCCTGCTCAAGCCAATAAGCGGCGTTATATTTTCATTGGCGGTAGTTTATTTGTTGCGCTACTTTTAATAATTTGCGGCTTTGTAATATTGAAACATTTCAGCCGCAAGAATAACGGTGTACCGTCAACCGCATCCAAAAGTTCATCGTCTAGCAGTGCAGCCCAGAACCAGACGACAGTGCGGCTTATTGCCACCGGCGATACGATTGCCCATGATGCCATCAATCAGGAAGCAAAGAAGCAGGACGGGTCCTATGACTACTATCCAATACTCAAGAATATGCAGCCTTTTTTTGATAAGTCTGATGTGCGGTTTTGCAACCAGGCGGTACCAGGTGGAGGTCCCAGTTTTGGTATTAGTGGCTACCCAGTCTTTAACTCACCGTTTGAGGTAGCCGATGGCCTGCAGAAATTAGGGTGCAATGTCATTAATACTGGCACCAATCATACTTTTGACAAAGGACAACCGGTGATAAACTCGTGGCTAGACCACTGGGCCGGCCTGCCTGGTGTGCTCGCCGTAGCTGGTGCCAACCGTTCTGCAGATGAGCAAAAAACCATTCGCTATTTTTTATCAAAAGGCGTGAAGTTTGCCTTCTTGAGTTACGTAACTTATAGCAATACCCCACCAGCCAATGCCTATGGCGTCAACATGTTTGACCGTGACAAGGCCAGTGCGCAACTAAAAGAAGCTCGCACAAAGGCCGATATTGTTCTAGTTAGTATGCGATGGGGGACAGAGTACTCCCCTTCTGTTAACTCACAGCAAAAATCTGATGCCAAATTTTTGGCCGATAATGGCGCAGATATTATTTTTGGTCACGGGTCTCATGTTTTTCAGCCGGTCGAGCACCTAAAGGGTGCGGTAGGTCGTGACACCTTGGTGTGGTATTCACTTGGTAATTTCATGAGTGCGCAACTCCAAATAGAGGCACTTATGAATGGTATAGCGGTGATGGATATTGACATACCAACTAAGAAAATACGTGAAGTAAAATTGATGCCGATATATATGCATTATGAATGGACTGCAGAACAAAAAGCTAAAGAAGATTTACTATCACGGCATAACTTTGTCCTCTTTCCACTGGATAAAGCGACCAAAGAACTCGCGGTGTCACAAAACAATACAACGGCTGAAGCACAGCGCAACCGATTAGCAAAATTGCTCGAAGGATCAGGCGTTAATTTAATAACGTCTGACCAATATTAAAGGCCAAAGAATTCTTCCATTGTTTGATTAGTGCGATGCAGCTCAGCGGCAAGGTCTTTGCCGACATAACGCAAGTGCCAAGGTTCGTAATCATAACCAGTAATGGCTTCTTTCCCGGCTGGATAACGAATAATGAAACCATATTCATGCGCGTGCGCTGCCAGCCATTTGCCGTCTGGTAAATCTGCTAAACATTTATCAAGGTGGCACTTTTGGTTTGTTGCTTCAATATCATATGAGAGGCCAGTTTGGTGTTCGCTGGTCCCTGGACGAGCACTGGTACGGTCAGCTTCGGCTTGTCCGAGTGTCTTCACATATCCTTCATAAAATTGCTTTTGCAACGAATAAGACCTATAGCCGCTGCCCAAACTGAATTGCAACCCTTCCTTTTTGGCAGCGTTGAACATCTCTATCATTGACGGTTCAATTCTCTTGGCGACCTGCATTTGCTCTGCAGTTTTCTCAAGCCGCAATGGCACAGCCGGCACTATCAGGTCGGCCGGTACGTATGTTTCACCTCCTTGTAAGGGGCGCTTCTTGTTTACAACTATCCATAAACTAGTGGGGTCATCAATAGAATAGCGATTTTTGTCAAAGCCTGGGGTAGATGATGAATTGTTGGCCGATGAATTCTTATTTGTATGCGGAGAAGGTGCAGCTGCCTTTCTTTGAACTAACCAGATTCCAAAACCTGTTAATAGTAGGGCGCACAGCAAGATTATGGTTGCACGTTTCATGATTCGAGATTTTATTAAAACAGTTTTGCTTGCGAACAGCAATGATTTCACTTACATTTAGAAAACACCAATGGCAAAAAAACGTATTCAAAACCCCCAGGATTTTATCGTACCGCTCAACATGAACGGACTAAAAGGGCGTATGTTGCGCATGCCGTCTAAAAATGTAAAACGTAACCGGGAAATGCTGCTGGTGTATGGGCACCACGCCAGCTTGGAGAGAATGTTTGGTATTGCCGAGGATCTAAATCAATATGGCGGAGTGACTATTCCTGATTTGCCAGGATTTGGAGGCATGCAAAGCTTTTACCATATTGGCGAGAAACCAACACTCGATAACTTTGCGGATTATCTGGCAGCCTTTGTGAAGCTCCGATATAAGAGAAAAAAAGTAACTATATTTGGCATGTCGTTTGGCTTTGTGATTGTCACGAAGATGCTGCAAAAATATCCGGAGCTTCGTAACAAAGTGGATGTTCTTATTAGCATTGTAGGTTTTGCACATCGCGACGATTTTCGATTCAAACGGAGGGTGTATTGGATGTTGCGATATGGTGCCACGATGTGCTCGAATCCAGTCATGGCTGGTTTTGTGCGTTACGTGGTACTTCGTCCTACGCTTATCCGATTTGCTTACAAAATGGTCGCAGATCGCCACTCCAAGTTTAAGGACGCCGATCCTGCAGAACGCGATCGTCGTATTAATTTTGAAATCCACCTTTGGCACTGTAACGACGTGCGTACCTACATGGCAACAACGGTGACTATGTTAACGCTGGATCTTTGTAACCAGCCAGTTGACTTACCGGTTTATCACGTAATGGTAGAAGAAGACAGATATTTTGATAACCACCTGGTGGAGCAGCATTTGAAGGTCGTATTTACTAAAGTTACTCTTGTTCGTTCCAAAATGCCGAATCACGCGCCAACAGTAATTGCTGATGCAAAATCTGCCGCACCATTTGTACCAACGCGGCTACGTCGAGTTTTGGCAACTGCCGTCTAAATTGAGAAACCAGACCCCTGACTGGTATACTATGAAATAGAATGAAGGTAGGCTTAGTCTGTCCGTACAACGTACTGCGTGGTGGCGGTGTGCAGGAATGTGTCTTGGCGATGCAGCGCGGCCTAGAGCGTCGAGGACACACTTGCCGCATTATTACACCAACTCCGCCCCGTCAGTTTGCGAAACCACGCAGCCGTTCAATATTGTTCGTGGGTGGTGCGACTGAGATTAAGTCACCGTTTGCGACAACCGCTGAAGTTTCCGTGAGCGCCAACCCGGATGATTTGCATCAATTACTGGATCGTGAGCGTTTTGACATACTGCATTTCCACGAGCCTTGGGTGCCAATTCTAAGCCGACAGCTGCTCACTCGCTCCTCTTCCATCAATATTGCTACTTTTCATGCCAAACTACCTGAAACAGTGCTTAGCCGCACTATCGAAAGAGTGATTACTCCTTATACCCGTTCAGTGCTGAAATATTTTCATGAATTAACAGCTGTTTCAAATGCAGCAGCGACGTACGTTAATAACCTGACTAAAAAACCGATTGAAATTATTCCTAATGGTATCGACCTTTCGAAATACCAACCAAGCGATGGTAGTAGCCGCAAGCCACATCTTATATTGTACGTTGGTCGCCTTGAAAAACGAAAAGGCGTGAAATTCCTATTGCAAGCGTTCCGGCGTTTGCGACAGAACCGTCAGGACATTCGTTTAGTGATAGCTGGTGATGGTCCGGATCGAAACAAACTTGAGCAATTTGTGCGGGAAAACAAAATTCCTGATGTGCAGTTTTTGGGAGTAATATCAGAGCGACGCAAGATTAGTCTCCTGCACCAAGCTCGCTTATTCTGTTCTCCGGCCCTCTACGGCGAGAGCTTTGGTATTGTGCTGCTTGAGGCAATGGCATCGAATACTGTGCTTGTTGCGGGCGATAACGCGGGTTATCACGAGGTAATGCGGGATCAGGGTGCAATCTCGCTCATTAACCCGAAAGCAACTGAGGAATTTGCTCGTCGCATGGCCTTCCTGATAGATGATGAAACAGTTCGCCGTAATTGGCGACAGTGGGCAAAAGATTATATTCGCCAATTTGATTATGAAGCAGTATTGGACCGATACGAAAAGCTGTATCAGCGTTCACTGAAGTCTCATCCTAAAAAAGTCGCGCAGTAAGCCTTGATTACTTCTCTTACTGCCGTATCCGCACTGGAATGTCCTCCCGGAACAAGGTGAAGCTTGGTATGGCTGCCGAGTGTCTCGGCCAGTTCAAATGCACCAGCAGGAGGGCAGACGAAATCATACCGTCCCTGCACGATAATAGTCGGTATATGAGCAATTTTATTAGCATGTTCAAGTAAGTAATTATCAGTCAGAAAACAATTGTTTGCCATGTAGTGAGCTTCGATTTTTGCGCCAGCAAAAGCCTTTTCGATATCTTCAGTCTGATTGAGGCTTAGTTCGATTTTATCAGCCTGGCTATCAAGTGAAGCAAGGGTAGCTTCATATAACTGCCATTCACGGACGTACTTGTCTCTGACTGCAGTGTCCCGATGCGAGAATTGCTTGAGGTAGTAAACATCTGTGTGGTCTTGCTCAGTAGGAGGCACCATACCAACGAAACGTTCCCATGCGTCTGGGAAATGAGTTTTACTGCCACCTTGGGAAAGATAGCGAATATCTTTTTTGCGGCCAAGAAAGATACCCCACAGCAGCATTTTGTGAGTGTTTTGCGGATACTGGACTGCGTATGCCAGAGCCAGAGTAGATCCCCATGAGCCGCCAATGATTGAGAATTTGTTTATTTTCAAATGTGACCGCAAAGCTTCTATGTCGGTCACCAGATCCTGTGTGGTGTTTTCTTTGATATCGCCAAGAGGTGTACTTTGCCCTGCTCCGCGTTGGTCAAAGAATATTACCCGATCCCGGTAAGGATTAAACAGTAGCTTTTGTCGGTCCTGAAAACCACTTCCCGGTCCACCATGTAAATAAATTATAGGTTGGGTCGATTTAGGGTTACCCCAGTCTTCCCAGTAAATCTTATAATGGTCGCCTACTGGTAAATGTCCGCTGGCTTTGGTGTGTCCTCTTGTTTTCATGTGCTTATTGTACTAAATGCGAGAACGAATTACTCTAGAGAAAGATGAAAATTGGATATGTGCTGGATGACAGCTTACAGCGAGCTGATGGTGTGCAACAATATGTGCGGACTATTGGCGCGTGGATGACTGAAAATGGCCACGAAGTGCATTATCTCACAGGTGGACCACATCAAAGCCGCGATCCTAGAATATATGTGCTTAGCAAAAATCTCACAGTGCGGTATAACCGTAATGTCCTATCTATGCCAATTCATGCGCCGCGCGGTCCTATCAAGCAAGTGTTAGAACGTGAACAATTTGATATTTTGCATGTGCAAATGCCCTATAGCCCATTGCTTGCCGGCAAAGTGATTCGCTTATCCCCTGCCCGCACTGCCATTGTCGGCACATTTCATATTTATCCATTTTCAAAGTCGGTTGCAAAAGCTAATAAATTATTATCAATGGTTAATTCCCGTACTATTCATCGTCTGGATGAGATATGTAGTGTATCCCGGGCCGCGCAACTATTCGCCAAAACAAACGCGGGTATTAAAAGCCGCTACATACCGAATGCAGTTGAAATGCGACGATTTCAAGTTGCAAAACCTTATGGGCGATTGCAAAAGGATATCACGGCTGTGTTCGTAGGACGTCTTGTGAAGCGAAAAGGCGTTCTACAACTTTTGCGAGCGATTCATTATTTGCATGCACAAGAGTCCCGAGCAGTACATAAAGTAATAATTTGTGGAGCAGGCCCGCAAAAAGAAGAGCTAATCCGTTACATTGAGATGCATCAACTTCAGGAAGTAGTTGAAATGAAAGGTTTTGTAAGCGAAGAAGCAAAAGCCCGTTATTTGGCGAGTGCGGATATCGCGGTGTTTCCCAGCTTGGGTGGTGAGAGTTTTGGTATCGTACTGCTCGAGGCAATGGCGGCTGGCGCTGTCGTGATGGGCGGTGATAACCCTGGTTATCGTGAGGTTCTTGGTGGCGACAATGAGGCTTTGGTAAATCCGGAGGATACAGCCGTTTTTGCTGAGTGCCTACAAAAACTTGCAATAGATAAACAATTTCGCCGGACAATGCGAGCCCGCCAGCAAGCATTATTACGGCAGTTTGATGTGGAAGTGGTAGGCAAGCAGTTGCATGCGCTGTACCGCTCAGCAATTGAAAAAAAATGCTTTAATCAGGATAATAATGGGTAGATGTTTTTATCATCCAAAAACCAAGTTGAGTTTACGGTCGCCAATCGGACCATTATTCGTATTATTCTGATTGTCGTCGCTACAATACTTGGCTTAAAGCTCATCAGTTCCCTTGCCCATGTACTAACTTTAATTTTTGTGTCAATTTTCTTGGCAATTGCATTGAATCCAGCTGTGAGAAACGTCTCCAGACATTTGAGGATAAAAAGCCGCGTGGCTGCCACGGCGGTTGCGTATATTATGGTACTTTTTATTTTGGTGGTATTCTTGAGTCTCATCATACCTCCGTTAGTGAGGCAAACTACCGATTTTGTCGGCAATTTACCGCAAACAATTGATACCTTTCGTACGCAAGACTCTTCCCTGGCGAGATTTATCCGCGCCCATAAGCTCGATACAGAATTGAGCCAGGTAACTTCAGAATTAAGGAATCATATAAAAGATTTACCGGAGCCGGTCTTAGCGACCGCTGGACGAATCACTGGCACGCTCGTGTCTGTTATTACGGTATTAGTGATGACGTTTATGATGCTGGTTGAAGGGCCCACTTGGCTAGAACGGTTCTGGCAACTCCAGCCGCCTGATAAAAGAAAACAACGGATTGCAGTTGCTAGACGTATGTATAAAGTGGTAACTGGTTATGTGAATGGCCAATTGTTGATTGCCCTTATTGCTGCCTTGTTTGCCCTAGTAGCACTCATGATTGCCAGTACTGCACTGGGTGTCTCGATCAATGCTGTAGGTCTGGCGGGGATTATTGCTTTGATGGGCCTGGTGCCCATGATAGGCAATACCATTGGGGCAGTAATAGTCGTGGTACTTTGTTTATTTAGCTCGTTGCCGCTGGCTATTATTATGGGGATTTTCTTTTTGGTCTACCAACAAATTGAGAATGCGACTTTGCAGCCTTACATCCAATCAAAGACAAACGAACTGACTCCCTTGCTCGTTTTTATTGCTGCAATTGTCGGGGTAGCGGCAGCCGGTATTTTGGGAGCGTTGATTGCAATTCCTCTGGCGGGCTGTATCAAGATATTCTTAGAAGAATGGCTTGGTGATCGCCTGCCTCAAGGCTCAACCACTGCCAAAGTTTCTAACTAAAAGACTTAATGTAAACTTCTTCCCCAAACCTGGCCGAAGGCCGTGTCGCGTAAATAAATTCCTTGGCTAGCGAGTTGTTGACGCAAGTTGTCGGCTTCATGCCAGTTTTGACGCTCACGTTGTTGTTGTCTTTCTGCTAGTAATTCCTTCTGTTGATTAAAGATGTCTTTGACGTCGCTAAGTTTAAATCCCCACAGTGCATCAATTTTTGCCAGAAAGGTGCTAAATTCCTCCACTTGCTGTTTGGACAAAAGTGACCCGGCCATTTCATTCTCAAGTTGGCTGAGACGTTGCAATGCCTGAGGAGTATTCATGTCGTTATTTAGGTGACGCAGAATTGCCTGGTAAACCTCTTCAAAATTATATTTTGTGTCCGTATTCTGAGCCTGATAGCGAAGAGCAGCCATATCAAGGAAACGTTGCAGACGATTGTTTGCTGCAGCCAGGATATCCCAACTGAATCTTGCCTCTTGCCTGTAGTGAGATTCGAGCACCAATAAGCGGAAAGCAGTAAGGTCGAAACCCTTTTTCTCAATATCCTCTAAAAGTATAAAGTTACCAAGGCTTTTGCTGATTTTCTGGCCGTTTATGGTAATGAAATTACTGTGTATCCAGAAACGCGCCAGCGGTTTTTCGTTGGCAGTCTCACTTTGGGCAAGCTCATTGGTATGGTGTACGGGGATATGGTCAATACCGCCGGCATGGACGTCCACAGTTTCGCCTAAACATTGCTTGCATAAGGCGGAGCATTCAATATGCCAGCCTGGGAATCCTTTGCCCCACGGACTATCCCATTCCATATCTCTTTGCTTTCCTGAAGGTGAAAATTTCCACAGGGCAAAGTCCTCGGGGTGACGCTTTTGGGGGTTGGGGTCAATACGTGATTCGGTGTGGTCCTCGTGGCGCCGATGAACGAGTTTGCCATAGTCTTGTATGGTCGAAGTATCAAAGTAAATACCATCATCAATACGATACGTATGTCTTTTTGTTTCGAGAGTTTGAATAAGTTCAATCTGCGCAGCTATGTAATCGGTAGCGCGCGGAAGTGCAGCCGGTTTGGCTATGCCCAGATTTTCAAGACCTCGGATAAAATAGTCACTGTAAAAAGCAGCAATGTCCCAAGCGGATTTGCCTTCTCTTTTTGCGCCCCGCTCAAGTTTGTCATCACCACTGTCAGCATCACTCACAAGATGACCCACATCTGTAATATTCATAATCCATTTACTCTGCCATCCATTGGCCCGAAATAAGCGGTTGAGAGTGTCCCAACGCAGAAAGGCATACCAGTTGCCTATGTGCGGGTAATCATAGACGGTAGGGCCACAACTATAAAAGGAGACTACTTTGTCCTCAGGTTTAAATTCATCCACTTGTCTTGTAAGAGTATTGTAAAGCTTCATAGGTGACTTTCTGAAGGTGCGCGGAGTAACTCGCTGGCCAGTTGTATACATTCTTTTTTAGTTTTGGAAAACGCTACTTCTTTTTGGACTTTAAATCCACTAGCATATTCATGCCCTCCGCCACCAAAATGTTCAGCCAGTTTTGCAGCAATTCGTGTACCGTAATTAGTCCTGATTTTGGCGGTGACCTTATTGCCCGGATACTGCTTAAATGCAATGGCAAGCTTTACCTTTTCTACCTGGCGCATGTCATCAAGCACAAGCATCGAAGGGTTATAGAGGTGGCTGAAGCGTTCTATTTCTTCCCAAGGAATGTCCACAGTCGCAATTTGGTCGTCATCGTGAAATTCTACCCGTTGTAATAACTGACCTTTATAGGTAAGTAATTCTGGGGACTTACGGCCCATACTGCGCCGTTCATTATCAAGTTTTGCGAGGTCAACCCCTTGTTCTACCAGCTCGGCGACAATGTGAATACTGCGAGCAGTCGTTCCCTGACTGATAAGACCCAGACTGTCTGAAAAAATTGAGACGGTAATGAGCTCCCGAGCTTCGTGATTGAGCTGCCAGTTAAGTTGGTTAGCCAGCTCGTAAATAACTTCACCAGTAGAGACAGCAGCGGGAACATTCAACACTTCAGTGGCGTAGTCTATGGTGGATGAACCGCTGTGGTGGTCTATGATTAGACACGCTTTATTGGCTAATAAGCGGTGGGCGTTCAGTTTTGTTAGAGACTCAAGAAGCGTGAGTGCACTGGTGTCGACAATAATACTTAGGTCAAAATGAGCTGGCAATTCTGCCTGGACACGACCCCAGCCCTGGAGATAGTGAAGATAGGATGGAATAGTAACCCCACAATAGAGCACTACTTCTTTGCCTATTTCTTCTAATATGCTCTCAAGAGCGAGACTGCTGGCCAAACTATCTGCGTCCGGATTGTCGGCTTGGATCACTACAATACGCTGTGCTTGAGTAATAAGTTTTTGAATCTGGTTTGCATTTGGGTAGACAGTCATAGCTGCTGCCTTCCTTCCAGGGCCCGGCTAAGGGTAATCTGGTCGGCGTATTCCAAGTCAACCCCAATCGGCAGGCCGCGGGCTAAACGTGTGACCTTAGCTAGGTTACCAATTTGCTGCTGGAGATAAAGTGCCGTAGATTCTCCTTCTACACTGGCGTTAGTAGCGAGAATAACTTCTTTTACTTTGTCGTCACGAATACGTTGCAGCAAAGGCTTAATGTGAAGCTGTTCCGGCTCAATGTCATCTAAGGGCGAGATAAGCCCTCCCAGTACGTGATAAGTGCCGTGATACTGGCCGGTTTTCTCTAGTGCAAGGACATCGAATGGCTCAGCCACCACTGCCACCTGTTGTTTGTCGCGTTGCGGATTAGAATAAAGATCAGACAGCTTTTGCCCTTTCGGTACCAAAGCAAATGTCTTCTCACAGTAGCCGACGCCTTTATGGAGGCCAGTCAGGGCATTCTCTAAGCGGTGACTGATTTCTGGATCATGTTTAAGTAGAAAATATGCGTAGCGTTCTGCACTGCGTGGCCCTACCCCAGGTAAAGCACCGAGCGAATCAATTAGTGCGGTTAAGGCAGGCGGCAATACTTGCATGTGATCAACTACTATAGGCCCAAGTCACCTAATGCTCCCATAAATGGTTGCATTTTTTCGGCTGCTATCTTTTGACTTTGCTGGATCGCGTCTTTCACTGCATCTTCGATCCATCGTTCCAAGGTGTGAATATCGTCAAGGTCAACGTATTCCGGATCAATATGTATTTTCTTAATCTTCTGTTCACCGGTAATCTCTACTTTTACTGCCCCATCGCCTTCTTCAACAGTAATAATTTGTTTTTGCAATTCTTTTTGCAATTTCTTCATTTTTAATAACATTTTTGCCTGGTCAAACCGGCTCATTGCAAGCTCTCCTTACTTATAATGATATTGTAACAAAGTTTATCTCTGGTAGGGTATATGGAAAACCTGGCGGGTGGCTGGCGCTTGGGGCCATGCGATAAAATATCGGTTGAGTTGATAGAAACAAGCGATAATAGTAACCAAGCTAAGAAGGATCATTCCAACCCTTTTTGCCAAGGGGTTTTTGGGAAAAACGGTCTGCCACTGCTGGAGCATCAGTGCGATTCCGCTGGCCGCAAATAAGTAAATGATCGGCCATATGAACGCAAGGGTTACACTTCCTCTGAGTGCTATCAGAATAGTGCCGAATAGAAGACTGCCAATTAGCAGTTTTGACCGGTCAAGAGCGAATCGGAGACTGTAATAGTAGACACCCAGCCCAGCCATTACCAGCGTAAATACGTCGAGCATGGGGGTGCCGACTAGCCATAACTCAGGCTGTTTTAGGCCACTCCACAACAGCGCAACCATAATATCCTTTATGGCTGCGGGAAGTTGGGTGAGGGTGTGAAGACTAAAAGCTGGTATACCTGATAAGGCGTAAAATAAAGCCGGGTGGCTGCTCAAGGCCACTCCTAGCGGTAAAAGAATACCCACACACAACAAGCCAGCTACACTAGCCCAGACAGGTGCTTGACGTACCAAATCAAAGATCTCTTTACGTTGCCACATGATAGCGATTAAAATCAGCCATAATAACCCAGGAATATAACTTGAGAGCCCGATAATGATACTACCTGCTAGCAGAGCAAGTCCAGGCTTTTGGGTTGTTTTTAACCAGGTTCCATAAGCAATAAGGCTCAGTACCATGGTTTGCATAATAAAAGGAGTGGCAAACCGGCCAATGTGCAATAACCAACTCGAGGTAGCAAATAGAAGTGTGCCAATAACCGCAACCCGTAAGGTATACCAGGACCGTAGTATATAAAAGAACAACGCCACGATAATGCAACCAAAGATGACACTTACCCCCCGCATTGCCCATGGGCCATGATGCCCTGAGGTCAGAAGACCATACTGCAGCAATTTGTGCGGTACATTGATTGGATTAGACATAATTGACGATAAATTACTGCTGTTAAGACGTGCCTCGACTTCCAGTGCAGCAAACCCGGGTACTAAAGAGCGCAAATGATGCACAAACAAAAAGAGAATACCAATACCAGCGGCGAGATAAGCCAGCAACGACTGACCTTTTTCTATCCAAAACAGGTGCAGAGAATGCCGATGTTCCATATTGCTTTACACAGTATAGCAGCAGTTGCTTATGGTTTAGTCGGCAAACGGTTGAGTGTGTTTTTTGTCCAGACTTCGGAAACGTTGGGTTTCGCGGTCGAAGAAAAGTTCAACACCTCCGGTTGGCCCATTACGGTGTTTCTTAATCAGGATATCAGTTAAGTTACGACGCTCAGTCTCTGGATTGTAGTAGTCCTCTCGGTAAATAAAAGCAACTACATCCGCGTCTTGTTCGATTGAGCCTGATTCCCTAAGATCTTGTAGTTGCGGGATTTGTGGACTACGACTTTCGACTGAACGACTGAGCTGGCTTAGCGCAATTAACGACACGTTCAGCTCGCGCGCGATGCTCTTGAGTCCTCTTGATATTTCAGTGATTTCTTGGACTCGGTTACCGTCACCGCTGAAGCGGGAGCCCCCACTCATTAGTTGCAAGTAGTCGACAATAATCAGGCCAAGCTGGTGTTTATGAGCCTCACGACGCGCCTTCGTGCGCAGTTCACTCACTGTGATGCTAGGAGTATCATCGATATAAATACTGGCTTCGCTCAAAGCTCCCATAGCCTGACCAATTTTTTCAAAATCTGAATCAGATAAATTGCCGGTCCGAAGGGCCCAGGCGTGGACGCCTGATTCCATTGCCAGCATTCGGTCCACAAGCTGTTCTTTGCTCATTTCTAAACTGAAAAGTAAGACTGGTTGTTTGGCACCTAAGGAAACATTGTGAGCAATATTGAGGGCGAGTGCCGTTTTCCCCATCGAAGGCCGGGCAGCAAGAATGAAAAGATCTGATTGTTGCAGTCCGGCAAGAATATTATCGAGGTCTTTAAAACCGGTCGGAATACCACGGATTTTATCTTTATCTTTATGTAGCTCGTCCAGCCGGTCAAAGCTCTCTGAGAGAATTGATTCCAAACTGGTTACGTCTTGTTTAACGTGGCGCTGGCTAACCTCAAAAAGACGGCTTTCAGCTTGTTCGATGAGGTCTGGCAGGTTTTCGGCTTCGTTATAGCCGAGGGTAACGATCTCCTGTGAAGCTTTTATAAGACGTCGCCGTAAAGACTTTTGGGCAACAATTTCAGCATATTTTTCGATATGAGCAGCAGTTGGCACAAAATTTGTCAGCTCAGTTAAATAGGCGGCTCCCCCTACCTCTTCAAGCATGTCATTGGATTTAAGCTGGTCAGAGAGAGTTAGTACGTCAATTGGACTGTGTTTATCATAAAGTTGTTTGGCTGCCTCGTAGATATGCTGGTGTTTTGGGTCATAAAAATCGCCTGGTGTCAGTTGGTCGGCGATTTTCACAATCGCGTCACTGTCTATTAGCAAAGCTCCCAGCAGGCTAGCCTCTGCTTCTGTGTTCTGCGGCGGTATTATGGCGTCATCGGGCCCGTTTGGCATATTCTTCCTACCTATAATTTACGAGTCTAGCACTTCTGCATCACCAAAAATATTGCTTATCGTTTGAAGGGCAATATTTTCGTTTGTAGGGGCGGCAGTGGTTGGTTTATGGATGCGGCATTCTATGGTGACCGTTTGGCCGCATAATTTCTGGATAGTCTCAATAATTATTTGCTTGTTTTTCGTTTCTGAAATTCGACGTTGGTGAAATGGAAATTCAAAACTTAAGACCAGCACGGCCCCCTCGAAATTTGCACTTCCCATCCTCAATATGCCGTAGAGCGTGTTGTGGTGCTCCTTAATTGTTTCTAAAACTGACGACCATAATTGTTCATCAAGTTTAGCTTGTTTAACTCTTTTGGCGGTAGCGGTCTTTTGATGCGGTGTGGTTTCCGGGTTTGCTTGTCTCGGCTTACTATCTGTGTTTACAGAGGTTTTGCCGAGCGCTTCTTCCAGCAGAATCAGTTCAAGGTAGTGCAATGGTTGAGCTTGGGAGGGTACCTTAAGAAGTTTGTGTGAAAGGCTTAACAGTCTTAATTGTTCTTCGCGGCTATTTGAAGCCAATAATTGTTGGCGTAATCGTTGAATGATTTGGTTACTTAATGTGACCGGGTTGTATGATTGCCGTGCTAAATCTTGCAAACTATGACTGAGTTTGGCGCCGTCACCTTCACGTAATAGCTCGAGTAGATTATCAACACTTGTTTCAGGCATAACGCCAAGTAATGACTGTACCTGAGACACATCTATTGGTGAGGAGAGGCCGCGGGTTTGATCCAAAAGACTAATTGCATCGCGGAAACTTCCGTCGGCTTGTTTGGCGATAATCTCAAGCGCTGGTGGTTCGATCTCTATGTTCTCACGTTTCGCAATGAGTACCAGGTGTTTATTCATAATGTTCGCAGCAATTGGCTTAAATGAGTAGCGTTGGGTACGGCTAATGATGGTTGCTGGCAACTTGTGGGCCTCAGTGGTAGCTAAAATAAATACGACATGTGCGGGAGGCTCTTCGAGCGTTTTAAGGAGTGCATTAAAGGCCTCGCGAGTCAGCATGTGAACTTCGTCGATAATGTACACCTTGTATTTGGCAGCCACCGGCAGAACGCGGGCTTTCTCCCGTAAATCACGGATTTCGTCGATACGACGATTGCTGGCCGCATCGATTTCTATTATGTCGATATTAGTGCTCTCGTTCTGGTAGTCCAAGTCGTTCACTGCGTGTGCTAAGATGCGGGCAATGCTAGTCTTTCCTACACCACGCGGCCCAGTAAAAAGATAAGCATGGCTGATTTTGCCAGATTTGAGCGAATTTTTGAGGGCCTGGACAATATGATCTTGTCCGACGACTTCATCAAAATTACGTGACCGGTATTTCCTGTATAACACTTGCCCCATAGCCTACTTATTATACTGAAAATCTCTATGAGCAAGTGTTGTGTAATCTCGCACAAAATGTCTGTGCGTGGCTGGCTTGGGGTTAGTTGGTCGGCTAAGGCTTAGAGTGCAGCTTCGAGGGCTGCCCACTCGGCGCTATCATCTTCTTCGGGTACGTTCACACTCACCTGATCGCCAGGTTTAGCTTTAAAATAGGTCACACTGGCGAGCAGTACGCGGTAACGTTTGTCACCGACGACGACAAAATAGTGACCGTCTTTCAATTCTAGAGCGCCAACTAGTTGCTTGCGAGGGATGGGGCCAATTTGTTTGTACATAAAGGAACCATCCTCAGCAATGGTCAGCTTAAGGATGTCACCTTGCACGAGTTTAGATTTTGAGGCGTAATTAGCTGGTACCGGATAGGTCTTACTGTCTGAACCAACCATGTTCTGCCCATCAAAAACTCCCTCGACAATCTTACCGAGTGCTTCTTCTTTTACTGAGGCGGTTACTTCTGGTTCCTCGCCAACCAAACTAAGTAATAGCTCTTTTGCTGCAGCCAAACTGGTCTCTGCCTCCTGGATGAGGCTCTTCAGACGTTTGACTTGTTTATCTGGTACGTCTGCCATGATATTCCTTTGTCTCCCAAGAAGTGTTTGTCTAGGTACACTTACGCCTAAAAATATCATATTTGCTTTTTTCAGTCAAAAACAAATACATCTACTGTGGATAAACGTACTGACACCCTCTACAATAATTAGTAAATTATAGAATAGGAAGTTCTTTACGCTAACTCAGCTGTAGCACCAGCTTCTTCAAGAGATTTCTTGGCTTTTTCGGCGTCGTCTTTCTTGACCTTTTCAAGGATTGTCTTTGGCGCACCGTCTACCAGAGCTTTTGCCTCACCCAGACCTAAGTTCGTGATTTCTTTTACGGCCTTAATAACGGCCACCTTTTGAGCGCCGGCATCTTTCAAGACTACGTCGTACTCACTTTTCTCTTCGCTGGCTTCCGCTTGTTCACCGCCACCTGCTGCTGGTGCAGCCACTGCAACAGCAGGTGCAGCTGCACTTACTCCCCAATATTCCTCGAGAAATTTTACAAATTTACTGATTTCAAGCGCAGACATTTTGTCCAGCTCACTGACCAGTTTTTCGAATTCTTTTGGAACTTCTACCTTCTTATTTTCTTCTGCCATAAAATTGTCCTTTCGTTCTATTACAATGATTCTGCTCGAGCGTTTAACACATTTAGTATGCCGCGTACGTTACCAGCCAGTACATTTACAAAGCTACCGAATGGTGCTTGAAGCGTACCGATTAACTGAGCGCGCAGTTGATCTTTACTTGGCAATGCAGCCAAGGCTTTTACATCGTCCGCTGCCATAAAGACACCTTCTGGTGTAATGGCGCCGATAAACTCGACACTTGGGTTTGTTTTGGCAAACGTAGCTAAGACTTGAGCTCCCGCTACTTCATCTTCGGCGTTAAAAGCATAGAGTAACTGTCCTTTAAGGGCTGAAAGATCCACGCCTTTTAGCTGGTCGTTAGACAAAAGTGCTTTAGCTACCAAGCGGTTCTTCGCAACTCGTACAGTGGTGTGGTTTTCGCGCGCAGCCTTTCTGAGCTGTTGCATTCCTTTGACGTCAGTGCCTTGATATGATGCTACGACTGTGAGCTTTGTACTACTCAGCAACTGTCCAATTTCCTGAACCACTTCTTCTTTTTTGGTTTTACTAATTGCCATTTTACTACCTCATTATAGTAATTTTATTTTGCGCATCGACCTTACACAAAATTGTTGCCTTAAAAAATAAAAATCTTTGGCGATTAACCAAAGACTTGAATAGCAAGAAACGTTGTTTCTACCTCGGTGACATTCTTAATCCTTATTCAGGACGTCACTGTCTTTGGCAACTATAAATATCATACTACTCATTTCTCCTTACGTCAATGTGGGTACGATTCGTATTTGAGGAGCTATTTGAGATTGATAGAGCTTATTTTTTCATACGCTTTATACATCTCATTTATTTCTTTAATAGGCATGTCTAGAAGCGTTTTCGGTATCTTTAAATTGTGACCATAGCCGTTGAGTAAGTCGTATTGTGTAAGATGGCTTTTTTGGGAGGTATCAAAAAAGAGTTCTGGGCAGGTTTTGCATTGTGCCTGAATTGCGTCCAAGACGGGCCGCTCTCGATCCCGAATATAATTTTTAGTTTCCTCTGCTTTCTCTTCCTTTTCTTTGTCACTACTACGTAGATCTATGAAAAAATCTTTCTTTTCCTGTAGCATGGTTTTGTAAACTGGCCACATACTTACCAATTCTTCAGTTGCGTTACTCTTTTGCTCGTGGGTTACGAAACGAATATTTGCCATTGGTACTACTACAAACTCTAACCGTCTCGGTAGTTGATGTTGAGGTAATTTTTCTCGTACAGTGGAGTATAAGTAATCTAACTCTCCTTTCATGTCGTCAATATAGCGATACATGTCAGGACCAGAGACATGATATACCCGATCAGTACCGTATTTCTTGGCTTCGACAGCCGCCATTAGAAGCACATTAATCTGGTTTGCAATTATCCAGCCTTTCTCCTCATCGTTAACACCGTAGATTTGGGTGGCTGCGTCAGTATTGGTTTCTGGCCGCATAGTTTTTGTATTACCGTCAGGTTCCACCCAACGTTTCCATAGGTCACCCTCATAATGTCGTGAAACAACCTGTAAGATATCGTTCACAAACTGGTTGTTTTCAGATAAATATTCGGAGTACTGTGAAATATTCACATCAGGAAAAATACGACGGATTGCTTGTGTGTGTGCGTCGGCAACTTTGCTGCCTAACGGGAATAAATCACTATGGTCCTCGGAAAGATTGTGAGGGGTATCAATGCGTGCATGGGTCATTAAAACATCGTCAGCACTTATCTGTTCTGCACCATTCTGGTTCACTACCATGTGTGGATGAAAAGTGCCATCCAGTTTTCCTTTGTTGCGATCGTAAAGTACCGCTGGTAATCCTAACTCAAAATGCAAAATATGAGAAAGGTTGATGTTGCCTGTGTGAGGTGTTCTTTGTATTGAGGTTTCTTGAGCTCCGTGAATTGCAACTATTTCGTTCAGCGTGTAGTGGTCGTTTATTTCTATCTGAAACGACCGGTTAGCTGCTAATTCTTGGGATTTGGTTTGTTCGTACATATGGATGTTCCTTCATAAAAAAAGGCTCCTGGTGGAGCCTGGTTTTACTTTTTAAAGTGAAAATACTCAACCAAGCTCCTGTGAGCTAATAATAAAGAGGTTGAGCATGACCACCTTATTTGTCATATCGAGACGGATTTTACTCTTGAGGATCACTTTTGTCAACAGCTGGTTTTACAGAGGTTGGCGCAGTATCCATCTGAGTGAGCTTGAATTGGGTATAGCGTTCGGCTGCCAATCTGGTTAGTTCAGGATCCTCATCTTTATTGACAAATTTCATACCTTCACCAATAAGAGGGTGGACTTCGCATAGTTTCTCGTGCATTTGTTTGACGAGTTTTCGGTAGCCAGGGTGTCCCTGTGGAGAGGTCCTAAGCTCGTGCAAATGGAAGGCTTCGCGTGCATTGTAGGTCACTTTCCAGCGCATACGGTGACCCAATAGAACCGCGTACTGAGAGGCTAAATCAAACCCATTTGTCTGTAAGTAGCTATAAAGCTCGAGGCTTTTATCAAAACATTGCTCGTAAAGCTCGCTGAGGCCTGCTTCATCAACAAGCGAGGGAATTTCATAGCCGTAGCGGGGAGTAAGTTTTTGCCATTCCATGTCATCCACTATGCGGTGGCGCTGCAGGTCACGAAATATGCCATAGTCACAGAGAATATCCCAGCTATAGTGAGCTTTTTCCAGGGCGCGTCCAGGCTTATGTCGACGGTTGAGCCTGTCCCCAATGTATGTTTGTATTACTTTTGCTTTGGCATCATATTTCCATCCGGTTACCACTTGCCTGATTTCTTCTAATGAAAGCTGGGAATGTTCATACAACATATCAGCGACAAGATCCAACTCGTTCTTTGGCCACCAGTCAGTTAAAGTGATGGGTTGGTCAGAAGAACTATAGCTATCGGGCAACATATTGGCTGCCAGATTACGGGTATTCTTCGTCGTTTCGGCTTTAAAGGCAATCGCCGCACCACCTCGCTCGGGTTTATCGGCACGTTCTAAAAAGACCGGGAGAACTTTACGCGATTCATGCAATATATCGTTCCCAATTTTACGGGCTTCTGGCAGCTCGTCAGCCAGCAAATGCATTATTAAGCTCTCTAGTGCCTGGCCGGAAGCGTAGATTCCTACGGTCGAGGTGGTGGCGACAGGCAGCACGCCTCGAGCAGCGTCACATGCCTGGGCACGAGTAGCTCCTTTCCAAGCTACGTCCTGCTCTTTTTTAGGGACAGTTGAATGCTGGCGCACGTAATCAGTGAGTTGTCTCACTAAAGTTGAGTAGGTGTCAAATATGAAATCCATTGCGCTTAAATAGACCTGACGATGTTTCTTGCTGAACTCAGGTGGAATGAAGTAACGATAGTTCCCTAGGGCATTTTTTTGATCAAAAAATATATAACGAGTTGATTGTTCAAGATATGAAGCCAGCCGGCCCCATTCAAGCTTTTTGGTTAGCAAGTTCGACGCGTTTTCAACCACAATATGCTGCCCAGCTAGCTGCTGGACAGAGTCATCTCCATATGCAGTGATAACTCGCTTGAGTAGCTGCTCATCTTTATGTGCGCTCTCAGCGAATTCATCCAAAATTGTGACACGCATATCGTCGCCACGACGTGATAAACGAGCCATAGCGGCAGCAATGGTGACTTGGCTAAGTTTGTCAGTGAAAGCATAGGTGCTTTCGTCGGTATTAGTAACCACGTCACGTAAATAATGTTTTCCTTCATCGGTGATCTGGTAAGCCCCATTTTTCTTATGTTCAACTAAAGGACGGTGTGAGACCGGTTTCTCTTTGGTGACTATTTGGCTTTTTGCAGTTGTCAATTGAGGTTGGGGGGGCAAAAATGGTTGGATAGTTTTCCAGAGTAGCTCGTGTACTGTTTCGATTTCAAGCAGACGATTATCGCGTATGCAGTCTAATCGTTGGAAATCTTTAGGGAACAGCTCACAGAGTTCATCATAGACTTCAATTGAGCGTTGCAAGTGGTTAAGGTCAGCTTCATGAAGATCGCGTTTTTTATCAGTATAGGAACGGGTTTCTTTCTGGTCGACAAGTTGTTGGGCATAATTTGCATCGATGCGCAGCACAATATTCTTGGTCGGACGTGGCACGCGTAGCAGTTGGAATTCGAGATTATCGAGCCATATATAGAATCCCCGCCGTTCTTCGGGATGATTAAATTTAGTGCCTTGATGAGCCATATTTGAGCCAGTAAAGCGATTGCAGAGGACTATCTTGCCTTGCTTAAGCGCCTGACGGATACCTGTCGAAGCTTCATAGCGATCAAGTGCGTAGAAAAGTGAAGCAGTATAAGGTCCCACTTCCTGACTGCTACCGTAGACGCCATTCAAATACTGTTTGATGAAATAACTAGACGGTTTCTCGTACTGGGGGAAGTCAAAGGTGGCAATATCATAACCAGCGGTTTGTAGCCTCTCTGCCAGTAGCTTAAACTGTGTACCTTTGCCGGAGCCATCTGTCCCCTCAATAACGAAAAAAGTTCCTGGTTCAGTGTTCATACCGGTTTCCTCCACCCTGCTATCGCGTGGCGAAAGAATCGGTTAGTCACTTCGTAGACCCTTCACTTTCTTGGGCAGTGTGCGTTTGTCTTTATAGGCGCGAGGTAACATCATCGATGGTTGCCAGCTTTTGATGAGCTCCGATAAGTCAGTTCCACTTTGGTACTTACCGCTAAAGCCGCCGTGACGACCTTCTCCGTAGCTCCCCTCCACTTCACCAGTCTCATAAAAAACTGCTTGGGCAATACGTTCACCAACGGGTAGAAGAACGACACGGTGTTGGTTGAGGTTAAAAATTTCCAGCGTGAGCCGATTAATATAACCTGGGTCTACCCAGCCGGCATCAAAGCAAACGGCAATTCCGTTGCGTCCCCAGCTGGAGCGTGATTTTACCTCATAAGCCCCCGGTGGTTTAATGCCAAAAAATTCATGGGTATGAGCCAATATACGTTCACCGGGCCGAAGCGGAATAATTGGATGATTAGGGGGTATGCCTTTAAGCTGGGCAACCTGGTTTTGGGCAGCCCAATCTTTATAATTCAATGCCCTAAGAGGGCCGTCGAAGTATTCATTTACTTCTGCCTCGTCGAACGGGTTGTAGATTGTCTGGTCACTGAGCCGGTCAGTTCGGTAATAGTAATAGCCTAGGGTGACATCAAGGCTGGCATGCGATACATGTCGCTCATCAAAAGGCGTGCAGATAATATGTCCTTCATCAATAGCCCGCCGAATCTGGATATTGCTATAAACTCCCACAGCACTCCTCTCGTTACCTATTGTACGGATTCCCTTCCCCAGGTGCAATTACTAGTGTATGAGTGACAACAATCGAGCGATGATTTGGTCTTCAATTTGGTCAATAGAGGGACTAGCTTCAATTTTTATAAGTTTGACTTTTGGCCGGATTTTTTCTGCCAAGTCAGTAGCTACCTGGTAACCTTTTCTGACTCGTTGACGGTAAGCCTTACCTTTTTGTTCAAAATAATCTATTTTTCCAGCCCGGTGTTGGCGCCGTGCATCTAATATTGAAACTGGTGCTTCTAGGAGAAGCAATGCATCTAATTTCCATAGTTGGAGCATCTGTCGGCACGCTGTCAGGCCCTTGGTCTGCTTTTCCATTTCGCTGCCGTACACATTGTAGGCAATAATAGCTAGTGGACTTCGGTCAATGAGAATGAAGTCAAATTGACTGCGTAACCTGGTCAATTCTTTACCAAGTGCTGTGTGCATTGCCAGTGAAATGTAAAGGTCAGTCTCGGCTGGGCGTTCAATTGGACTGAGTGAGACGGTGCGTAAGGCTTCGCCAATTGGGGTACCGCCAGATGCACGGGTGGTTAATACCCGGAAGCCTTGCTTTTGCAGGAATTGGGTGGCGCGCTGAATCTGGGTTGTTTTCCCGACGCCGTCTGGACCATCAAAAGCAACCACTTGTCCCTTTTGTCGTTTGACCATATTGATATATTACAATACGGTATTTGCTGAAATCTTCAGACTTGGCCCCATAGTGGTAGTTAAGTGTATGGAGTGGATGAAAGTTCCTTTCACTGAAGTGGGCTTTGCTTGCTTGACACTTGAAAATACTGATTCTATGTTCTGCTGAAGCTTAGCTGGCGTAAAACTAGCTTTGCCAACATGGATATGTAAAATGCCACTGCTGTCAACGCGATATTCAACTTTGCCTGCCTTTGCTTCTGTTATTGCCTTCTCAATATCATTGGTCACCGTGCCACTTTTTGGGTTTGGCATAAGTCCGCGTGGCCCTAACAACTTGGCATATTTGCCAAGTTTGGCCATATTGACTGGTGTGCTGATAAGGATATCAAAGGTAATAGTTTCTTTATCAAGCAGGGCAAAAATCTTATCATTGCCAATAATATCAGCTCCTGCTGCTTTCGCTGCATCGGTTTGTGAATCATCTGCTACCACGGCGATCTTTACGTCTTTCCCGCTTCCGGCTGGCAATACAACGCTGTCTCGTACGTTTTGATCAGCTTGACGTGGATCCACATTTAACCGAATGTGCAACTCAACGCTGGCATCAAATTTCGCAGGACTGGTTTTGCCAATAATTTTTAAAGCTTCTGCCAATTCGTATTCTTTCTTGGGATCAATCAGCTTGGCAGCTTCGCGATATTTTTTCCCACGGCGTTCAAGTCGTGAGCGTGTAGGTTTTTGGACCGACTTTGTTTTCTTGTCTGCCTCCGCTTCCTTGGCGGCGACTTTCCTAGTCTCTTTGGCCTGTTTTTCTTCAACTTCTTTTAACGCCTTAATACTGCGTTTGCCAGCTTTGGCCGCTGGTTTGGCTTCGGGCTTTACCTGCTCCGTGTTAGTTTTTTTTGCGACGGTAGTTTTTTCAGCTGCTACTTCTTCTTTTTTTGTTTTCTTTTTGGTGGCTTCTTTTGCCATTATGTGCTCCTTTCGTGGTGCAAGCGGCTTTTACGACGGCCTCCCACAAAATTAATTATTTATAACTCACTGGACTCAATAATTATAGGACAATCAGCTTCACGATTGTTGAAATAGCGTATGTATAATCGACAAACTTCAGAAGTCAGGTTTCCAATTGCTTCTTCCAGCATTGGGGTACGCGGAACATCTCCACTTATTAGGGCCTCTGTCAGATTCTCTAGTTCAACGCTAGCATATCCCATATCTTCAACAATCTGTGTGACTTCACACTCTGTTGATGCAGGCGTAATTCGTTCCACTGTCATCCATTTGTCTCAATCTCCACACCCATACTTCGGGCTGTGCCCGCTACCATCTTTTTGACTGCGTCGACATCATCGGTGTTCATGTCATTGGCCTTCGCCTCAGCAATATCCTGCAGGTCCTTATTTGAAAGTTTCTTGTTGATTTTCTCGCTGTTGGGCTTGCCTGACCCCTTATCAATACCAAGTTTGGCACGGATTAGATCATCAGTTGGTTCTCCCACAACTCGAAAACTCATACTGCGGTCGTCGTAAATGGTAATGTGTGCTGTGACCATCTTGCCCTGCAGTGGTTTGGTCTGTTCATTAAAGGGGTTAATAAAGTCCATCATATTGACTCCATATTGACCAAGTGTGCTACCTACAGGAGGAGCGGCGCTGGCTTGTCCGCCGCGAATTTTCATCTTAAGATTTGCCTTAACTTGCTTTTTAGTCGCCATGAATGACCCCGTTCCTTACCTGTATTTTAAAAACTTATTTTACTATGAATATGCAAGCTCGTCTATACTCGCTTGACCTGTAAACTATCGAGCTCAACTGGGGTTTCGCGGCCAAACATATTCACCAGCACCTTAAGCTTACCTTTCGCGGGATCGATTTCGTTAATTGTGCCATCAAAGCCCTTGAAAGGACCGTCAATAATGTTAACCACTTCGCCTTCACGATAATCAATCTTGTGCTTGGGTTGCTCAAGACCCATGCGCTTGTTAATTTTTTCCATCTCGTCCTGACTAATGGGTGTCGGTTCAGTGCCGCTACCCACAAACCCTGTCACACTTGGCGTGTTGCGCACGATATACCACGCATCTTCACTGAGTTTCATTTGTACCAATACGTATCCTTGGAAAATTCGTTTTTCAACAACTTTGCGTTTGCCGTTTTTTATCTCGATCATCTTTTCCTTAGGAACCAACACCTGAAAAATCTTGTCTTTCATTTCCAGACTTTCAGCGCGCTGGCGAATACTCTCAGCTACCTTTTCTTCATAACCACTATAGGTATGAATGGCATACCATTGCTTTGTTGTGTCGTATCGCTTGCTCATTATCGTAGTAATACCCGTTTAAATACTTTATCTAATCCATAATCCGTAATTGATATGATGAGGCCGAAGACAATAGCAAATATAAATACAGCGAAAGTCAGTTGCCAGGTTTCCTTTCGGTTTGGCCAAGTGACCTGTCGTAGTTCACGCCATGAATCACGAAAATACCTTAAGAAAAATATGGAGGCAAGAATGCGGCCTATAAAGCGTGCCGGTTTAGTCTTAAATGGCCAGAGTAGAAAACGAAAAGGACGTAGCAAGTGGACAAGCCAGCTCGCGATAGCGCGGAATGGGCGCGAGGCTGCTCCCGCCGTTTTGCGTAGACGTCGTGGCTGATCTGCCGGTTTAGTTTGACCGGCACGTTGACGGACAGTCTCTGTCCGTGCCTTTTTTGACTTTGTACTCTTTGCCATTATTTCTCCAAACAAAAAGACCTATATTACGTAGGCCTGTATCTGTCAATAGTACCGAATATTTATTAAGTCGTCAAGTAAGGTCTGGAATAGTAATTCGGAACTCCGAACCTTTATTGAGTTCACTGTCCAATTCTATACTTGCCCGGAGTAAACGGGCTAATTTCATCGTGACATACAGGCCCAATCCGGTGCCCTTCGTTTGCTTCATTCGATAGTCTTCAGAACGGAAAAATTTCTCAAATACTCGTTCCCTGTCTGCCTTGCTGATACCAAGCCCAGTGTCGCGAACCGCAAAAGTAATTCCTGACATTCCAGGTTTGGCAGAGATAGTGATACTACCCTTTTCAGTGTATTTGATCGCGTTTGTAATAAAATTCTGCAGTACTTCGCGCACATATAAACGGTCTGAATTCAGTAATTCCAGGGATGGATCTGTTTCTAGATGTAAAACTAATCCTTTCTGCTTGGCATCTGGCTGATAATTTTGTTGGAGATCATGCAAGAGTTCTACGACATTGATACGTTCAACGTTCAATGTCAGTTTGCCGCGCTCGGCTCTCGAAAGTGTCGATAGATCGTTAATCATGTCTGCTAAAAACCGGATTTGCTCATAGGTTTGTCGCAAGGCTTCTTCTACTGTTTTACCGCCATGATTCTTCTTTACGATAAATTGCGCGTTGCTGATATTTCCTTCCGCAATCGCTAGAGGTGTCCTAAGCTCGTGGCTAACCACACTAATAAATTCATTACGTTCTTCTTCTAACGACTTTTCGTGGGTAATATCCCTTAGAAGCAACACAAAACCCTGGTCCGCATCTTTTCCGTAACCTAGCCGCACAGGGGCAATGCTCAAGTAGACGTTCGCAGTACTTTTATCTTTGTAGACAATTCGGTAGTCACGGTTGGAAATTGCTTTGGAAGCCGTCTTAATGAGGCGATCCAGATTAACCCGTTGGTTGCGTTTATTTATGAGGTTGAGAGCACCTCGCAAAGGAGTGCCGCTGGTGAGTATGTTTCTGTCAAGGATGTTCAAGGCGGCGCCATTGTAAGTCACAATGTTCAAGTTGCGATCAACAGCTACTACCGCGTCACCCATACTATTGATCAAACTTACCAGTCGTTGATGGTCGATATCTGTAGCGGTCGACGCGTGCCGGACGGCAGATTTTTTCATATGTCCATTATGCCATAAGCATTGCTGGAGAACGATGGCTTATAGTTACGGATTCGTCGCCGGAGTTCCGGTGTGTGAGGAAGACATGCTTCTAGACGGCGCCAAAAGGCGGGTTGATGGTGCAGAATTTCTGTATGCACCAGTTCATGCATCAAAACGTAATCTATCAGTTCCCAGGGTAGGTGCATAAGAAATAAATTAAGAGTGATGTCTTGAGTTGCACTGCAACTGCCCCAACGGGAGTGCAGTTTTTTAATTTGGACGCTATGAAAACGAAAACCCGCCCTATCGCTGAGTTCAGTTAAACGGTTTGGCAGTAGTGTTTTTGCCTGTAAAGTGAGAGCCTTGATTGCGCCTCGACGGGCAGCTGCCTGGACTGCGGTGTCTGCCGGAGTAAGGTGTGAGGGATAGCTTATTCGCACTTCGTTGCCTACCATACGACTGGAAACACGAACTGTACCTTGCGAAGGGACAAAGTGTAGACGATGAGACTTTCCCACCCGGTCATTATTCTTTAAAAGCGATGGTTTTTGCCAGTGTGCGATAATCCAATCTTTACGGCTAGCAGCAAATTCTGCGGCGGTGCGATAACTTACCCAAGAAGGGAGGCTTACCCGTAGATTATTGTGGCTATCAATTGATAATCGCAGGCTGCGCGAGCCGCGGCGCTTCACTAATTTTACCTCGCCGATTTCGGGGATAAGGACATGTTTAACTGGCATCTAAGCGGCGATTAGCGGATTACGATGTTTCGTCGTGACTGATCAACTCGTCCGGCTAGTGCGTTGGCGCGTTGCTGGGGGATAAGGTTAACCATGCCAGGTTTGATAACTCCCGCAGAGGCACTATTGGCTTCGATTGCTCCCAGCTCGTATAGTTTTTTGATAACGGCGCTGCGCTGCGTATTAAAGGTATGTTTTCCGCTGATGACCATATAATCCTCATTGTGAGGATTCTGCATTGCTTTTACGAGGGCTTGGAACGATTGTTTGTTGAGTGGCATGGCATATTTGTCGTCTGCCTTTCGTCGGTCACGCCGGTTTACCCTCAGCAAGGCACTTTCCAAATCTATCTGTAGCCACACTAAAAGAGCCTGCGCATTGGTCTTTCTAGCGATATCGCGTAAGACTCGCCGTGGGGCTAGTCGCATAGCATTTGTGTCAAAGACCACACTGACGCCGGCATGCAAAAACTCTTCAGCCATATATTCCATCAAATGCGTGACTATATCGTTTTCTTGTTTATCGTAACGAGGGTTTTCGAACAATTCATGGCGAATCCGATCACCGTGCAAGTGAGCTGCCTGAAAACTACTGCATAACTGTCTTGCAAAATGTGTCTTCCCAGCACCCGGATAGCCATACAGCATGACTAACAAGGGTTTGTTGGGGGTAATTTTGCTCATAATGCTCCCTATTGTATAACATGAAACAACAGTATTTGAAAAGGTGTCCCAAGAAGTGACAAACTGGCTATAATTTTGCTATTATCACTTCTTGAGGCGCCATTGATAAATAGTATTCAATTACCTCATGTTCATAGGGGTGTAGCTCAGATGGCTAGAGCGTTGGTCTCCAAAACCAAAGGTCGCGGGTTCGATTCCTGCCACCCCTGCCAGATCTTATTTACCAAATAGATTGCCTTTTATTCTGATAAAATATTTGCAAGTGGTGGGCAGAGGTATTATATGAACGAATTACCAGCCCAAGAACGTATTATTTTAGCGATCGACACCTCACGACAGCAAGACGCGGAACGGCTAGCCACTATTGCGCACGCGGCCGGGGCGCGCTATGTAAAACTAGGACTAGAATTATCCAGTGCTACTAGTTGGCGTCATTGTGCAGAGTTGGCGGCTTCACACGATCTCGATTGGATAGCTGATGCAAAGTTGGACGATATACCTAACACAGTAGTTAGTACAGTCAGAAACATTAAAAACTTAGATCATCCGCCTTTTGGTATTACTTTGCACACGACCACGGGTGTCGAAACAATGTATGCCGCCAAAGAAGAAGCTGAAACTATTAAGATGTTCGGGGTGACAGTGCTCACATCTATTTCAGAAACTGTCGCTGAAAACTTGTATCATGTGTCATTGCGTCGCAAAGTAATGGAGCTTGCTCGGGATGCTGCCACAGCTGGAATATCGGGTGTAGTTTCATCACCTCTCGAAGTCGGTATGATCAAGCGCGATTTAAGGACACGAAAGTTGCTTACAATGATTCCAGGTACTCGCTCCGAGACTATAGAACGTGCAGACCAGGCTCGGGTTGGTACGCCGGCAGTTGCTATTAGAGAGGGCGCTGATTTGTTAGTAATCGGCAGACAAATAACCCAGGCTGAAGATCCAGCCCAGGCATATGAAATGCTTGTTGCTGAAGTTGAAGGAGCTGCGTAATGGCATTACCAGAACACCAAGAAGAACAAATCGTAGTCGGTATGTTTGATAGAGGCTTGCTTGGCTTTCCAGAAGGTGGTATTACCCTAAAGTCTGGTCGCCCGTCGCCTTATTACTATAATATGCGTGGCAGTCTCTCGTTTGATAGTGATAGTCAGATGAGTATGGAGAAGCAACGTGATTTCAGACGCGCCTTAGTAGCTGGTTATGCAGCTAAATTCTTCGAGATTGAGCATCCAGTTGACCACATTTTTGGTAAAGCGCAGGCTGCAACTGCAACGGCTGCTGTTGCAGCATATGAAGCGGGTATGTCATATCTTTGGGAGCGTATAGATGAGTCACACAAAACGTATGGCCACCATCAAAGAATCGAGGGTGATTATACCGCTGGTGAGACGGTGCTTATGGCTGATGATGTCGTGACCGATGGCAAATCAAAGGTTGAAGGTTCACAAGTGTTGGCTGCTGTCGGACTACAGCCGGTAGCTATTACTTTGCAGTTTGACCGCGAAGAAGGTGGTGTACAGGTATTAGAAAATGATTACGGTTTTGAGGTGAGTTCAATTACCGCCCTCTCAAGGGCTGCACGTTTCTTGCTTGATAATTACCGTATTGATAACTTCACCATTGATGCTTTGCACCATTACCACGAAAGACTTGTGGCAGATGGGGTGCGTTCCACTTTTTCTATGGACTAATTTAAGCAGTACTATATCAAAGAATAAGATTGACTAATAACAAAAACTGTACTTTATTAATATCAGTTAGGTAACTACTTTCTTAAACTACGACAATGAATTTAGCTAAATTTATATTGTTTGTAACGGAAATACCTCCTCTGATTGCCGGTAAATTTCGTCGACATGGTGTTCAGTCCAGACGTGCGTTGTTCGGAGTGCTTTTTATCGGCACTGGTATATATTTCACATCCTTACCGCATATCACCATTGCCGACTCGTCCCCGAAATGCCATGATGAGGTTATTTCATTAAAGGCCAGCCCTCTTAATCCCGCCTCGGCGAATGTGTCACACACTATTTCAAATTGTTCGCTTGCTAGCAAAGAGGCAGTTGCAAACGTACTGGCTAATAGTGACGCATACCTGGAAGGGCGCTTACGTTTTGGAGATCGATTCTTTGTAAATAAGGAATTTGTTGCGTGGGTAGACACGCAAGCAGCTCCTGGCATATTGCGCGGTCTGTGGCCGGTTGATGAACAAGCAAATTTTAAAGGGGTAACTGAGCCAACCAGTATTGTCGGGCGTAACGCCAACAAGAGCATGATTGCTATTCATCAGGGCTATTTAAGTACGACTGCCTTTCGAGGGTATAAGGGGTTGCATGTTGAGATTCACCGAAATTTTTATGGGCTTTACCAGCCGACTGATAGTACGCCTCAGCCAATTGAAATATGGAGTTATCGTAATCAAGCTTATGATAAGCCAAATCAATTCGAGGTACGTGACGATTATTCCCAGGCGACATATACTACCGAATTAAAGAATCTTTGTCCTGGAGTCGTTGATTTCACCACTTGTCAAAGTAAAGACGCTACACCATTTGTCGGCTATAACGGTATTTCGACAAAGTTATGGTTAACGATAACGTATAAGTTTACACCAGATACATTTTTTATTATTACGCGTTTGTCTGCTGACGCACCGGTTAATTTTATGGGTGATGCTGGGCAACTTCTTTTGATTACAAATCCAGCTTGTAGGATGGATCCTGATTACACTACTGGCAAACCGTATGCAACAGACTTAAATCCCCAAAGATTTGCTCCCTGTTCTCCTGAAGCTGTTGCCACGAGAAGTTTGCGATATGTTCAGTATACGCCGGGAGCAAACGAAGCAATTCATCCTAGCATAAGGACTGTTAATACCAATACTAAAGATATGTATGGAGATAATGACTCGTGGTACGACATAAGTAAAAATTCTCAGGGCGTGACTACCAGTAAAAATCTTAAGTTGTGGGAGGATAGAACCTTTAGTCAAACATATAATAGCAGCGTTGAGACGCCCACAACGGGGATGCCAATCATCTTAAGCTATGGCAGCCATAGCAAATCGTTCCTGTCTGTCATTCCACGTTGGAATAATAAAGATTCTGCTCGTCAAGCCACCAATCGCATAGTTGCGTATCATTACAACGCTGATCCGCATTCCCTGAATGGCATCTCAGGTCTAGGTAGTCTAGACGTTGTTTTTCAGCCAAGCCCCTGTCGTCCACCTGAACATATCCTAGCGACTGGTGTAAAGTGTGAGCTAAGTAATTACTCATCACTTGCGATTGGTGGCAACCGGGGTAGTTTAGATACTTCAGTCCAGATTGACGGGCAAACCACTTGGTAGTTCTTGCATAAGTAGGCGACAAGCTAGTTAGTAATTTCCGTTTTAGGGAGGCAATGCAATTCAGCATCCTTTAAAATGGTTGTGTTTTACCCTTATAGCCCCTATAATTTTAAGCAAACAAACTAGGGGAAAACGAAAAGACATGAAAGCACTGATGTTAGGGTGGGAATTGCCCCCACATAACAGTGGCGGACTTGGGGTCGCATGTTTTCATCTCTGTAAATCGTTAGCTTCTAGTGGGGTGGATATTGACTTTATTCTACCCTACCGACTCGCCCAACCACCTCCCTTTATGCGGGTATTGTCTTCTGAAAATGACATGTCACATACGCAACAGGTTTTTGAAGTGTACGGGAGTGGCCAGTTCTCTGGCCAAGGTTTGGGGTCAACCCATCAGCATTTAGAAAACTATGAGCGAGCGGCTGTAGAGCTGGCCAAGAAGCGTGTTTTTGATATCATCCACGCCCACGATTGGCTAACTTTCCGGGCGGCTTTGCGTATCCAAGAACTCAGCAACAAGCCATTCATTGCCCATGTACACTCTGTAGAGAGAGACAGAGCTGGCGGTAATCCAGGCAATCCGTTTGTTCGTGAGATTGAGCAAACGGCACTTCTTATGGCTGATAAAGTGATTGCAGTCAGCCACCATACCAAACAGATGATTGCTAGGGACTACTTGATTCCGGAGGACAAAATTGAAGTAGTTCACAACAGTATAAACATTGATGAGCTGGAATCAGACGATGCTTCAAGCACCTATGTATATTTGGACCTGATGAAGCGCCAAGATTACAAAGTTATCGCGAACATAGGGCGCCTTACCATTCAGAAAGGCTTATCGAACTTGTTAAAGGCAGCGGCAATTGTAATTGAACATGAACCCAAAACGTTGTTTTTGTTTGTGGGTGCCGGTGAACAGTACCATGAATTGATAGAACAAGCTGCCGAATTAGGCATCAGCCGCAATGTCTTATTTGTTGGTTTCCAGCGGGGCAAAGCCTGGCGCGATGCGTTTGCTATTGCTGATTTGTTTGTGCTGCCTTCAGTTTCTGAACCTTTTGGCTTAACGGCACTTGAATCAGTTGGGTATGGCACACCTGTGCTTCTGAGTAAACAGTCAGGGGTAGCCGAAGTGTTGCATCATGCACTTAGAGTTGATTTTTGGGATGTCCATAAAATGGCAGACCAAATTACAGCGGTAATGCGCAACGAGGCTTTAGGCAAAGAGTTGGCTGAAAATGCTCATCGTGAGCTGGAACGACATTGTTGGCAACAGGCTGCCGACCGCGTTTTTTCAATTTATCGTCAATCAACTTTGGAGCCTGTGGTGTGAAACGGGCGATAGTATTGTATTTACATGTGCATCAACCATATCGGGTTCGTGAATATAGCTTGTTCGACACTGGCGTTAGCCATGATTACTTTAGTGAAGGAGCCGACAAACTTACTAATAACGCTTCACTAATGCGTAAAGTAGCAGCGAAATCATACCTGCCAACAAACCAACGCCTTAAAAAACTTCTGGATACTCATCCTCAGTTTAAGGTGAGTTTGTCTATCACCGGTACTGCAGTTGAACAAATGGCAGCCTGGGCACCAGAAGCGCTGCACTCCTTTAAAGAACTGGCCGCCAGCGATCGGGTAGAGATTGTAGCTGAAACTTATCATCATAGTCTGGCGTTTTTCTATTCCCGTCCGGAGTTTGAGCGCCAGGTGGCCTTACATCACGAAATGGTTGCTCGTGAATTTGGCCAAACACCTAAAGTCTTTCGAAATACCGAATTAGCCTACAATAATGATTTAGCTTACTGGGCGGATAAACAAGGATATCAAGCAGTACTGGCGGAGGGTTGGGATAAGGTGCTTGGTTGGCGTAACGCTAACTATGTTTATCAACCAGCCTACACCGAGCATATTAGGTTACTTATGAAGAATTATCGTTTGAGTGATGACATTGCTTTTCGGTTCGGCGACCACAAGTGGGTACAGTGGCCGTTGACGGCTGAAAAGTTTGTTAATTGGCTGGGTCAAGACCAAAACGCAACTAATTACAATTTGTTCATGGATTATGAAACTTTTGGGGAACACCAGTGGTCTGATTCCGGTATCTTTGACTTTCTAGAAGCTATGCCTGCCCAATGGCTAAAACATCCGGACCATACTTTTATGACTGTTTGCGAGGCCGCCAACGCCTTTGAACCAGTCGACACAGTAGATGTACCGCAGACGATTACCTGGGCTGATACTGAACGAGACCTTTCAGCCTGGTTAGGCAATAATATGCAACAACAAGCGATCCATGCGCTGTATGAGTTAGCTCCTCAAATTCTTGACAGTGCCGATGAATCACTAATGCGTGACTGGCGCCGCTTGCAAACTTCTGACCATTTTTATTATATGTGTACGAAATGGTTCAATGATGGTGACATCCATGCCTACTTCAGTCCTTATGCCTCACCCTACGACGGCTTTATTTCTTACATGAATGTGTGGCATGATTTAAGAGCAAGACTAAGCCAAAATGAGGGGGTGGCATAATGGGGCGACCGGTGATGTTGGGCAATGGCAGCCTAACAGTGGGCCTGAATGAACACGGATTGGTCCATGATTTCTATTACCCATACGTGGGTCTAGATAATTTAACGACTTCGCGTAGTGTCCATCACAAAATCGGTGTCTGGTTAGACGGTCGGTTTAGTTGGGTTGATGAGCCAGGCTGGGACACAGTAGTAACGTTTGAATCGGATGCGCTCGTAAGCAACATATGCATGCGTAATGAAGAACTTGGCGTTCAACTTGATTTTCAGGATTTCGTTGATAGTGAGTACAACATGTTTGGCCGCCGGGTAACGTTACACAATAACAACTCTTCCCATCGCGAAATACGTTTATTTATGCACCAGGTGTTTCAAATTTCACGGGCCGGTAGAGCTGATACTGCCCTTTTTGTGCCGGATGCAAATTACATTCTTGATTACAAAGGCCGATGCAGCTTGATAATCTATGGCCAGCACGAGGACGGTACGGTCTACGACCAATTTGCGATTGGCAATTATGGGATTGAAGGCAAAGAAGGTACTTATCGGGATGCAGAAGATGGTGAACTATCCGGAAGCGCCGTTGAGCACGGCGGAGTTGATTCAGTCATGAGGTTTGTTTGTCCATTGGCAGCAAATGAGTCCAGTACAATTGACTATTGGATTATCACGGCTGATTCGCAATATACGGCTGAAAAAATTCATGACCGCATCAAACATGAAAAGCTGGTGCTACGGCTTATGAAGACCAGGAAACACTGGAATGATTGGCTGTCGACTGGCTCGAATGGCCTACATACGATTGATAAAGAATATCTGGGTATGGCCAAGAAGTCCCTCATGCTCATAAAAGCGCACACCGACAAACGGGGCGGCATTATTGCCTCGTGCGATTCTTCAATATACAACTTTGGCCGCGATTACTATAGCTATGTTTGGCCACGTGATGGTGCCTATGTGATGTGGCCGCTCATCAGACTTGGCTATACAGATGAACCAAAAAAATTCTTCGAATTTTGCCGAGATATTTTGACGCCCGAAGGCTACTTAATGCATAAGTATCAACCAGACCGTTCGATTGGCAGCACTTGGCACCCACTTTTGCATGGCAAACGCAAAGAGTTAGCTATTCAAGAAGACGAAACAGCCATTGTAATTTATATGCTCAGCGAGTTTTACCACTTCTCTAAAGACCGTGATTATGTCCATAATATGTACGCCACACTAGTGCAACCAGCCGCTAATTTTCTGACAACGTTTACTGATCGGGAAACCAAATTACCACATGCCAGCTATGACCTGTGGGAAGAAAAGTTCTTAACTAGCACTTATACCACGGCGGTAGTTTATCAAGCACTTCTGGTGGCAGCTGAATTTGCTGATGAGTTTGAGTATCCTGACGACGGGGTGCGTTGGCGAGAAGCTGCTTCTGTCATAAAAGCCAAAGCCGATAATTTCTTCGATAGCGAAAAGGGTTACTTTATTAAAGGCTTTTTGTTGCAACCGGACGGAAGCCGCACAGCAGATACTACTCTGGACATCTCAAGTTTGTACGGGCCATTAATGTTTGGTTATTACACAAAACCTGAGCAACTTCGTCAGTGCGCCGCTCGTATTGAAGACTCCTTACTTGACCAGTCTCCTTCTGGTGGCTTACCACGCTATAACGATGATAAATACTTTGCTTCTGAACCAGCCTATAAAGGTAATCCGTGGTTTGTTGCCACTCTATGGCTGGCCCAGTATTTTATCCGTACAAACCAATCAAAAAAAGCGCGTCACTATATGAATTGGACGCTTCGACATGCCTTACCTAGCGGTGCTATTTCTGAGCAAGTCAACCCGAGCGATGGTTTACCTTTGTCAGTGACGCCACTAGTATGGAGCCATGCAGAATTCCTTAATACTGCGCTTGATCTGGCGAGCCTGACAAACCAAGAAGAGTAAGCTACTTGCGGCCTTTTACTTCGTTGCGTCCCAGGCTTTTCTTAGTTTCGCTGTACCAAGTGTATTTTCTAAGTAGTGGGTTATATTTGCGTAAGCGTAATTTGTCCGGTGTGTTCATGGTGTTTTTGGTCGTGTAGTAATGCCGGTGTCCGCTTTCTTCGCACACTAATCCCACAATCTTACGCTTATCGGTTTTCTTGGCCATGTTAGGTATATTTTAACAGATTAACTTTATAGTTTCAAATAGTTGTTGAACGCTGGAGCCGTCGTCGGGACTTGAACCCGAGACCCCTTCCTTACCATGGAAGTGCTCTACCACTGAGCTACGACGGCATATTAATACATTGTAATAAGATACTATTATAACCCTGATTAAGAATCAATTTAGCTCAGACAAACTAGCCTGCTTCAATACCAAAACTTCTTAAAATAACTACGCCCAACTGATGTTCATCAACTAATTTTCTTCCCTCTTGCCATCCTACATTTTTTCCATCATAAAGTATTAATTGACTATATACTGGGTCACCATCAGCGTCTCTTCCGTAACGATGCCAGTCAATCCTTCGAGGATTATCTGGAAATTCTTCACGGATCCATGGAGTGATCCAGTATAAATCCTCTCGTAAATCATCTGGAACCTCATCTGTAGGTATTTTAGGATAAGAATCTTTGGTTGAGACCTCCCAAGCAATATCACTCATGTATTAAATTATAGCCTATTTATATTATCTGCAGATTTGGTGCAGGGAGAGGGATTCGAACCCCCGAAGGCGAATGCCAGCAGATTTACAGTCTGCCGTGTTTGACCGCTTCACTATCCCTGCGAAACGCCAGAACAAAATCTGGAGCCGACGACAGGGCTCGAACCTGCGACCCGCTGTTTACAAAACAGCTGCTCTACCAGCTGAGCTACGTCGGCAAAAGGACTGCTCAATAATACCAGAACACCGGTGGCCAGGCAATGTGACACTGTATAGAAGCAACTAAATAACCACTCGTTTTGGTCGCAGTACGCGCTTTGGTCGGCCAGACGGGACAACAAGTTTCTTGAGTTTTTCCTGTATTTGGTCAGCTTCGAGTTCCATGTTGCGGCTCTCGTATGCCTTATGCAATAATGCGTAGGTTTCGTTATTAGGCTCCAGCTCGACCGCCTTTTGTAAGTGTTGCAGGGTAAGTTTATCGTTGGCTAGCTTCTCTTGTACTTTCGCGTAAGCAATGTGCCGAGCGGCCAAATTATCCTCAAGTGACAAGGCTCGTTCAAACGCCACTGCAGCCTTTTCATAATTCTCTGTTTCGTAGTAAATGAGTCCGAGATTATGCAAGCTCGAAGGAGTTGACTCAATACTTGAGGCAATTTCAAAGCAATCTATAGCGTCTTTGTATTCCTTCTGTTTAGCGTAAAGAATTCCCAGTCGGTTATAGGCGGCGGCGTTCTTTTGATCAATTTTAAGGATAGTTAGTAGTGCTTTTTCTGCTCGCAAGAAACGATTCTCACGCATTCCTTGGTGGGCAATATCCCATAGTCGGCCGAGTTTATCACTAATACGGCGAGGCAAGCCACTGAGTTCTTCTTCACGGACACTGGCTCCATGAACTGCAATCGCCCCGAAACCCAACACCATTAAAAGCTCCAGCATATACGCACGATTATAGCAGAACTTACATATGAAGTACCAGGTCTGCCATAACTAATTTGGACGAAACATTGGCGTTAATATAAGTCTGGGCCTGCATTATCTCTTTGAGTAGTTTTTGCCAATGATGAGCCCAAATTTTGTCATTCTTTTTAGCAGATTCGTGCATCAATGTCCGACATACCCGGCCGAGCGCATCCAGTATAACTGTTATGTCAATCCCCTTGTCTTTCACTAGCTTTTCAACTGTTAACAGCTTATTGTATCTATCCTGCTTTAATAACTGCTTTGCTTCTTGGACTGCTTTAGCAAGCGGATGGTCATCTTCATGGCCTAGTAACGCTGTCATCAGCCCTACCCCGCCTTCACTTAAGAAATATGCAGCCTGTATGTCTTTATCGCTATAACCCTGGCTCTGGAAGTATTCTGTTGTTATTTTCATAGTTGGCGGTTTTAGGGTAAATGCCTGTGTTCGCGAGCGTATGGTGGGAAGCAAGCTAGCTGGCCTCGCACATGTCAGGAGTAATACCGTATCGGCTGGTGGCTCTTCCAGCAATTTTAATAGGGCACTTTGTGCCTCTTTTGTCATATTATCGGCTCCAAAAATAACAAGCAGACGGCGGACTGCAGTTTGCCCGGTTGTTTTGAGCCTGGTTTGGGCGTGCAGCTTGCGAATATCATCAATCGTCACTGGTTCTTCGCCATTGCCTATGGCTTGATAATACGGATAGCGAGACAGTTCATCGGGGGCTACATTAAGGAGCTGACTGGCTATATATTCGGCCAGTGTCGCCTTTCCTGCTCCCTTGGGTGCGACCACCAATACTGCATGCGGAGGGTAGGCCAGTAAATGATGCAGGTTTTTATTAGTATCCGGGTGCAGAAGCAATTTCATAAAGCTACGCCCAAAACTTTCTTAAATTCTTTTGGAAGCGGTGCCGTAAAGCTACGCCTTTGTTTATTGGGCAAGGTGATTTCGAGTGAAGTGGCGTGAAGAAAAAGCCGTTCTGCTGGTGAACCACCATAAAGCGTGTCACCCACAATCGGTGTGCCAATTTTAGATAAATGGACTCTGAGTTGGTGTGTCCGGCCGGTTTTTGGCTGCAAAAGTACCAAGGCTTTATCTCCACGAGAGTCAACTACCTTGTAATATGTTGAAGCTGCTTTTCCATTTGACTGGGTTATAAACGTCTGTGGCCGCTGGGGATTGCGCGCAATCGGCATATCAACCACTGCCTCTTGTGGCTCGGGCACTCCTTGAGTAATCGCATAATACTGCTTTACGACTTTACGCTGGGAAAATTGTCGTTGCAGGGCTTTGCAGGCTTCAGGTGTGCGGCCGCAAATCATTACCCCGGAAGTCCCCCTGTCTAACCGATGGACAATACCCGCGCGATTACCTTCCAGACCATGGAGCCATGGCTTGAGATAAGTGGCGACGGTTGCTTCCTCAAGAAAAGCTCCCTTGCTATGAGAGAGAACTCCGGCTGGTTTATTAAAAACGACGCAATCATCGTCGGTGTAAATAACGGGAAGCTGTCCTTCTGGATGAGGATCTTGTGGTAATTCGACAATGATAATCTCGCCGGGTTTCAATTGGTAACCGGCTCTAATTGGAGCTGATTGGATCTTTACTTTATCCTGATCGAATAATTTTTTGAGATTTGACCGGTTTAAAAAGTCTATACTCTTGGCTAGAAATATATCAGCCCGTGTATTTTTGTCCTCATCCGTTACTGTATATTCAGGCATGCTAATTATTGCCGCAGGCCAACTGCACGCTGTACTGTCTGCAAAGTTTTAGTTGCCATTTCATTCATCGCTGCCTCGGATGAGGCTAATTTTGCCTGTAAAGCTAGTTCATCTATGGAGGCAAACTTCTTTTGGAAATCAGTGAGGAATGATTTTACTACTTGGGATAGGTCTGCTTTGAGATCTGCATAACTGCTTTGGCCCTCATATTTTTTTGTTACTTCACTGAGCGACACATGAGTGAGTGAGGCTAGAAGCTGCAGCAAATTGCTGATACCAGGCTGGTTAGTCATATCATGACTAATGTTGCCGACATTATCGGTTGTTGCTGACATAATCTTTTTAGCAGCTGTCTCCGGGTCTTCGTTAAGAAAAATTACACCCTTGCCGCTGGCGTCAGACTTGCTCATCTTTTTGGTAGGGTCCATTAAATCACGTATACGAAGTCGTTCGTGTTGGTTGGTAAAGGCTATTTGTTTTTTTTCATCGGCAGGCAGAATAAACAGCCCCTGGTTAAACTTATTGTTCATCCTCTGGGCTATATCGCGGGCCAGTTCAACGTGTTGCGATTGGTCATCGCCCACGGGTACATAAATTGCGCCATACAGCAGGATATCGGCCGCCATCAGGACGGGATAATCAAAAAGCCCAGCGGAAACGTTTTGTTGCTGTGCGCCCTTTTCTTTGTATTGAGTCATTCGAGATAGTTCACCCATATAGGTAAAGTTATTAAGGATCACAGTGAGTTCGGAGTGAGCCGGGATAAAACTTTGCCGGTATAAATAAGTATTCTGGTCTTGAAGATTCAAGCCTGCCGCCACATACATTTTGATGCCTTTCATCGTCTGTGCATACAAACGCGTATGGTCTACAGGTGTAGTGAAGCTGTGCAGGTCTGGTGCAAACATATTGATTTGATACTCACTTGCATATTGACGTTGTAGTTTAACCATAGGCAGCAATGCACCAAGATAATTACCCAAGTGTAAATCATTATTGGTCCTCAAACCGGTGAGAATTACTGGCTTACCCATTTGTTTCTATTATACCTGAGGGTTGCTCAGGAATCTCAACTTCGTTTTGTGTTGCTACTAATCCAAGACTAACCGCAATTTCTATTGGTGACCGATCGTCCTCGGGGGCGATTAATACCTTATTCTCTCGCAGTAGGCCAAGAACCTCTTTATTCTTCATTCTTCTCTCCTTATAAAAAACCGCCTGATTGGCGGTTATACTTTTTGTATCCAATACTGGAATTACCGCCACTTATATGCGGAAAACCAATAAAAAACTGAAAAGTGTAATGACATAGTGCACCTTACAATACTGCCACTAATGATTTGTGTCAAATTATTTTAGGCAGCTCGACTATTAACGCTTGGTATACTGGCGTTTCTTACGGGCGCCCTTAAGACCGAACTTCTTGCGTTCTTTTTCACGGGGGTCACGTCCAAGCAGATCAGCCCGCTTCAAGGTAGACTTGAGATCTTCATTCATAATAGCTAATGCCTTGGCAATGCCAAGTTGAATAGCTTCGACCTGTCCATTGAGTCCACCACCACTTACTACGACAGAAATATCATACTTATTATTAAGTTCTACCGCGGTAAATGGTTGTTCAAGCTTCTGCAGTAAATATTTACTATCTGCAACATATTCGGTTGCTGGCTTGCCATTAATCACCAGTGCCCCTTTACCTGCTTGTAAACGAATGCGGGCGGTCGCACTTTTTCTTCGGCCGAGAGCATAATAGTAATGAGTGTTTTTGGGCATAATTTCCTTCTAACTCTTCAGTGATACTTTTATTGGTTTCTGCGGATCGTGAGGGTGAGCTGCATCTGCATATACTTTGAGCCGTGCTAACCGAGCGTCACGTAATTTATTAGCAGGCAACATTCCCCGAACGGCCTTGATAATAATCCTTGTCGGATCTTTTTCTAACTGCTGGCTAAGGCTGGCCTGTTTCAGGCCGCCTGGGTACTGGGAATGACGGTAATATTGTTTTTGTTGAGATTTTTTTCCGGTCACTACTAGGTTGGCGGCGTTAATGACAACTACATAGTCACCTCCATCAATGTGTGGTGTAAATGATGGTTTTGTCTTGCCACTTAGCAATGCAGCAACTTTGGTAGCTAAACGGCCTAGTGGCAGCTCAGTTGCATCAAGCACATACCATGCTCGGGTAATATCGCGAGGTTTCGCACTGAATGTTTTCACTGTTTCTTCTCCGGTTTTGCTTTCGTCGCAGTAGCAGGAGCGGTTGGTTTGATAACAGTATTTCTCTCAGTCTTTATTGCTTTGCTTTCTGAAGCCTTTTTTAGGTCGTCCACGAAGCTTACCTTTGCCATTAATGTATTGTCACCCCGGCGTGAGTCTGTTTTTTGAATCCGCAAATGACCACTTTGACGGTTTTTAAGCTTTGGAGCAATCTCATCAACGAGTTTATGAGCATTTGCGGCAGGCTGTAAGGCCGCAATAATTTGTCGCCGGTTATGTAAATCTCCAACTTTTGCCTTGGTGATAAGGCGTTCAACATAAGGAACTAATTCTTTGGCTTTCGGCAAGGTAGTTTCAATTGATTCGTGCTCAATTAACGCCCCAGCCAAACCTTTTAGTAAGGCTTGACGCTGGTCACGCTCGCGACCGAATTTTCTTCCTTTATATCCGTGCCGATGCATTGTTATAATTCCAGTTCTGCCAACTTATCTTTTACTTCATTAAGGGCTTTGCTGCCGAAACCCTTAAGATCCCTCAGCTCAGCATCGCTTAGGCTAAATAAATCCTTAATGGTGTGAATTTCGTTATTTACTAGAGCATTGGTAGTCCGAGCAGAGAGGTTAAGGTCTTCAATTGGGGTCATTAGCTCTGTTGGTTCATCAGCATTCTCAGAGTTTGTATCAGATTCTAGACTGGAAGCTACTGGTGAACCACTTTCGACTCGTGTTTGACCAGCCAGGGCAGTATATTGGTTTACTAAAATAGCAGCTGCTTCTTCGAATGCATCCCTGGGGGTGATAGAGCCATCTGTTTCGATGGTAATAAGCAGACGGTCCAAATCAGTCATTTGACCAACACGGGTATTCTCAATTTTGTAGCGCACCCGCAAGACAGGACTGAATATTGCATCAAGCGCAATCATATCACTTGCTTTGTGGTGGGTCGTTTCTTCTATAGTGCGGTAACCACGGCCCTTTTCAACTACAAGGTCCATAACAAACTTTGTGCTGCCACCATCAACTGTCGCAATCACATGTTTAGGGTTGACGACTTCTACATCAGCGTTCAACGCAATATCTTTGGCTGTGATTGCACCTTTGCCTGTTTTAGTAATTCGTAGTCGTTGTGGCTCATCACTAAACAAACGGAAACGAACACCTTTAAGGTTCATCATGATATCAACCACATCTTCTTTGACACCAGGTATGGTTGTAAATTCATGGGTAGCTCCTTCAATTTTGAAAGAGGTAATAGCGGCACCAGCAATACTTGAAAGCAGTACTCGCCGCAATGAGTTACCAAGGGTCATGCCATAGCCAGTAAGAAGTGGTTCAACCCGGAATGTGGCTGAGTTCTGGCCGTGGTCGTCAATGTGAGCGAGACTCGGTGTATGGATTAATTTTGACATATAGCTTCTAACCTCCCTTAGCGTGAATAGTACTCAACTATTAACTGTTCTTTTATATCAGGCTCGACATCTTCTCGCGAAGGTAAGCCAACAACTGAAATTTCAAACTTCTTGCGATTAACTTTCAGCCACTCAGGAATTTGGTCAGGACTTATTGGGCTATTGTCATCAATGCGGGCAAAATAGTCGTTCTTTTGACTTTTTGGTCTTAAAGTAATGGTGTCTTTGGCCTGTACTCGAATAGAAGGAATGTCGACCCGTCGTCCATTCAATAGAAAATGTCCATGAGTGACGAGTTGTCGTGCACTGCGCCGGCTGGTTGCCAGTCCGCTGCGATAAACGACATTGTCAAGTCTCCGCTCGAGATATTCCAGTAACTGAGGTCCACTCTCACCTTTACCGCGCATGGCCTCCTGCATTAGTTTGCGGAACTGTCTTTCAAGCAAACCATACAAACGTTTTACCTTTTGTTTCTCGCGTAACTGTAATCCGTACTGTGTATTCTTAGTACGCTGCGGACGTCCCCCACTTTGTTGACCAGGGGGTCCACTTCGTTTGATAAGCACCTTATGTGCTTTCGGATGAAGAGCGTACCCTTCTCTCCGGCTCATTTTGACAATAGATTGCGTATCACGGGCCATTCTATGCTCTCCTCGCTTTTCGTGGTCGGACACCACCGTGGGGAACACCAGTTACGTCCCGAATGCTCTCAACCTGAATATCTATATTTTGCAGCGTTCGAACAGCTGCTTCACGGCCAAGCCCAATCCCACGGATATAAACGTCAACCTTGCTCACTCCGTGATTCTGCTTCGCAGTTTGAGCAGCTTTCTCAGTAGCAACCTGGGCAGCATACGCAGTACCCTTCTTTGAACCACGAAATCCACTGCCGCCAGCACTTGCTGCCGCTAAGGCTTCACCTTTTTGGTCGGTGAAAGTCACAATAGTGTTGTTAAAGGTGGCCAGAATATGCATTTGGCCATGCGGCACTGGTCGTTTTGCTCGTTTCTTCTTGGAAGTTGTTTTCGTAGTAGTTGGTTTCGTCTCAGCCATAATTCTCTTGTTCCCTTATGTCTTGGAAGGTGCCTTCTTGGCGGTACCACCGACAGTCATCTTCTTGCCACGTCGTGTACGAGCATTAGTTCGGGTGCGTTGTCCTCGCGAGGGGAGGCCAGCCTTATGACGTAAACCGCGATATGCATTAATATCTTTCAAACGCTTAATGTTCGTGGTAACAACTCGCTGCAATTCACCTTCAACTAGGTACTTATCATTGATCGCATCTTGAATACGGGAAATCTCAGCATCAGTCAGGTTTTTTACGCGGACTGTAGGATCCACTTTGGCAATGTCTAGAATTTGGCCACTAGTTTTATTGCCAATGCCATAAATATAGGTCAGTGCGATCTGCACCTGTTTTTCTGACGGAATAGTTACACCAGAAATTCTTGCCATCTTTAACCCTGCCTTTGCTTATGCTTAGGCTTCATCTTGTTAATGACGTATACCCGTCCTTTTCGGCGGACGATTTTGTCATCAGGACTAATTTTCTTTACACTTGCACGCACTTTCATGCGGATCATGCTCCTCTTCGCTGGTGCATAACACACTGCTTAATTTATGATTTGCGATAGGTGATTCTTCCCTTCGTAAGGTCGTAAGGGGTCAACTCAACCGTCACGCTGTCGCCGGGGACAATCCGGATATAATGTTTTCGCATTTTACCTGCGACATGAGCTATTATTTGATGACCATTTTCAAGTTCGACACGAAATTGTGTCCCTGGCAGCGTTTCTACGATAGTGCCGCCCAACTCAATGACTTCCTTATTCCCGGCCATAAATATATAACTTGCGTTATTATAGCAGGAACCCTAAGGTGTTGCAAAGGGTTTTTATTTTTTGTTTTCTGAGCGGTTCCGGCGGCGTGGCAAAATACGCAAACGGCGACCACCGGTGGCTGCATCTGCCGGGACTGACACATCATAGTAAAAATCAGGTTGTTCGTATTGGTCATACGTTACCATCAGGGCTCTAGACTCTATTTGACGCAGGGTCTCAAGAGCAACTGATACCAAGATTAGTACGCTTGTGCCACCGATTGTAATGTTGGTCTTGAGGAAAATCTGACCAATTATCGGTAAAATTGCCAAAAGCCCTAGCGAAATAGATCCAAATAAGGTGAGTCTATTTACCATTCTCGAGAGATATTGTTCAGTTTGCTTTCCAGAACGGACATTCGCAATAAACCCACCTTGTTTCTGCAAGTTTTCAGCAATTTCTTTCGCGTTGAAAGCAATATTGGTGTAGAAAAAGGTAAATACCACCACAAGCAGGAAGTAAACGATTGGATATAAGTAAGGTTGCCAACCACCTTGCTGGAAACTTTGGGCGCTTGGGCTTTGGAACAGTCTGACCAAGTGTTGGCCAATTGTCTGAAGCTTCTCACTTGATGCACCTGACAGAATTTGTCCTACAAAACTCGGAACACTCAAAAAAGCCACCGCAAATATAATTGGTACCACGCCAGCAGTAATAAGTTTAATAGGCAAAACAGTAGTAACGCCTCCATAGGTTCGGTTACCTTGCACACGTTTCGCATAATTGACGGTGACTTTCCTTGAAGCTTCGTTTAGTTTCACGATAAGTATCGTCACCACGACGACAATAGCCAGAATAAGCAGTGAATAGAGCACCCCGGCTTTATTAATGGGTAGCTGCCTTCCGAAGATTGTCCATTTGTGCTCACCGCCAGCGGAGATGGTATTTATAAGGTTCACAATGGTTTTCGGCAGACTGCTAACAATCCCAACCGTAATTATCAAGGAGATTCCGTTGCCGATGTTCTGTTCGGTAATAAGCTCACCAAGCCACATGAGTATCATTGAGCCGCCAGTCATGGCACAAATCATTAAAACCCACTGCCAGATATTGGCATTCGCGGTAATGTCACCGAGACCGCCGATGCTCGCGGCAGATTGTCGTACCAGATAAATTGCACCAATGGATTGAATAATAGCCAGCGGCAGGGTCAATATTCTGGTATATTGATTGATTTTCTTTCGTCCGTACTCACCCTCTTGATTAAGGGCCTCAAGTTTCGGAATTGCCCTCGTTAATAATTGCATAATAATTGAGGCATTAATATATGGCCCTAAGCCAACTAGCATAATAGAGAAGTTGGCCAGTGCACCACCAGATAGTACGTTAATAAAACTAAGTAGCTGAGGCGCCTGTTGGGAATTAAATACGTTTTCTAGTATCTGCTTGAGGGTACTCGGGTCGCTCAGGGGTACGGGAATATGTGCGAAGATTCGAAACACCAGCAACATACCCAATACTGCCAATATACGTTTACGCATGTCGGCGTTTTTAAACGAACGCCAAATGGTTTTCCAACTCATCTCAGTTCATTTCCCATAAGTTGCCTTTCAGTATAGCAAGCTTTGGTGGCCAAAAATACTACTCTTTAGATTTTTGAGCAGAAGTAGCTTTAGTTTTTTTTGATGATGCCGGGCGCTTTAGCTGAGGCACCGATTTAAAAGTGCCGCCGGCTTTTTCAATAAGTGTTATGGCCTGACCGCTAGCCTTTTGTAACTCAACGCTCACCTTTTTTTTCACATCACCACGTTTTAGTATGGTCACTTTCACATACGCACTTGAAACTAGCTTACTATCTGCCAATGTATGATTATTAACGTTGGTGCTGAGACCATTCAGTTGGTCAGTAAATACTATTTCCGGTTTCTGGTGCTTAGAGTGGAAGCCACGAAGCTTTGGGAAGCGTTGCATAAGAGGATTCTGTCCGCCTTCAAATCCAGGCCGCCGACTGTATCCGCTTCGCGATTTTTGCCCTTTTGTACCCCTGCCGGCGGTTTTTCCCTTTCCAGCACTAATACCACGTCCAACTCGTGTTTTCTTCTTTGGGGAGTGGGTAAGCTGAAGTTCGTGATACTTCATGATTTAACGCTCGTTTTCTTTGGTTTCACCACTTCTTTTTTTAGCGCAGTTTGTCTGGTTATCCATTGTGAAGCTGGTCGAACCGACTTTAACCCCTCTATAGTGGCATAAGCAATATTAGTCTTATTAGTTGAGCCAAATGATTTACTAAGTGCATTATGAAGCCCGGCCGATTCAAGGATAGTTCTGACCACACCGCCTGCAATCAGCCCAGTACCTGGGCTGGCTGGTTTAATAAGTACCCGTGCACCACTTACTTTTGTAGTAACTTCATGTGGTAATGTGTCTTTATAAGTGGGGACTGATATCATGTTCTTCTTCGCTACATCTACAGCTTTTGCAACTGCTGCAGTTACATCAGCGCCCTTTGCTGAACCTACACCTACTCGGTTTGTTTTCGGGTCACCCACAACCACTAACGCACGGAAACGGAAACGACGACCGCCCTTTACCACGCGTGCGACACGATCGATATGAACTACGCGTTCATCGAATTGCTTTTCTTCACCACTCAATCGGGCAGGTTTTGTCGGTTCAGCCATTTAAAACTCCAATCCTCCACGCCTGGCTTCGTCAGCTAGCGCTTTTACTCTTCCGTGGTATAGTTTGCCGTTGCGATCAAATACTATCTTCTTGATTCCAGCTTTTTTCGCATGTTGGGCTATTTGGGTACCTACCCATTCGGCTTGCTTCATCTTTGACGGTTCCATCTTCTGTCCAACTGTGGTAACTGCTGCCAGTGTTCGGTGCATGGAATCGTCAATAATCTGGGCTGACACGTGCCTATTACTAATATAAACACTCAGACGCGGCACTTCAGTCGTACCCATCAGACGTGCCCTAATCCGCTTCTTCCGCAGACTTTTGGCAGTATATTTATGAAGTAACCTATCCATTTACTTATCCTTACCTGACTTTCCACTTTTTCGAATTATCCGTTCGCCGACATACTTGATACCCTTGCCTTTATACGGTTCTGGTTTCTTGAGTGCGCGAATCTCAGCAGCCACCTGTCCCACTTGTTGTTTACTGATACCGCTGATAGTGATGATATTCTGCTCAACACTAGCAGTAATGCCTTCTGGTAGGCGGTAGGTAACTGGATGGGAAAAACCTAGAGACAAACGTAGTTCATTACCTGATAGTGCTACTCGATAGCCGACTCCGTTTATCTCTAGTTTTTTCTGGAAGCCATTCTGAACACCTGTTACCATATTTTGAACCAGGGCACGTAACAGCCCGTGATTAGCACGATTGACCGGCTCATCATTTTTTCTGGTGAAAACGATTTGTCGGTCTTGCTGAGTAACCTTAATGCCAGCTAGCATTTGCTGTTCAAGCCGGCCTTTCGGGCCATTGGCAATAATCAGCTCTTTATCGATACTCACATCGACATTGTCTGGTAATGTAACTGGTATTTTGCCAACTCTACTCATTTTCTTAAATCTAGTACACCTTACAAATTAATTCGCCGCCTAGTCCCTTTTTCTGAGCTTCATCACCCGTCATCATGCCTTGAGATGTAGAAATAACGACGATACCTCGACCCTGTTTAATAACAGGGATCTCTTTGGAGTTCACATAATGGCGACGTCCTGGAGTACTCATTCGAGCAATTTCGGTAATATGGGAATTCTGTCCGGGTTTAATCAGCACTAAGTGTAAATCTTTGCCAACTGAGGTGTTGCTGACGGTTACTTTATCAATAAAGTTATTTTTCTGCAATATAGTAGCTACCGCTTCTTTTACTTTAGAGTGCGGTAACACAATCTCTTCCTTTTGGACCAATAAGGCATTACGAATGCGGGTAAGCATGTCGGCGATTGGGTCTGTGGTCACTTTTGTCATAATCTCTCCTCTACCAACTTGATTTAGTTACGCCCGGAATCTCACCCTTGCTTGCATGCTCTCTAAAAGAAATGCGGCTTAAGCCGAAAGTACGCATATAAGCCCGCGGTCGGCCAGTCTCTTGGCAACGATTCTTACGTCGCGTGGGAGATGAATTGGGTGGTAATTGATGTAAGGCATCATGGTCACCTAAGGCCTTTAACTCAGCGCGCTTCGCAGCATACTTTTCGATCATTTTTTGTCGTTTTTGATCACGTGCAACGATTGATTTTTTAGCCATCTATTTGCCTCCTTTAGTGGCAGCTGTTTTCTCAAACGGCATTCCAAATTTCTCAAGTAGCGCCTGAGCTTGTTCAGCAGATTTGGCACGTACTACTAATACTACTTGTAAGCCATGAACAGTTGTCGTTTCGCTAAATGATAGCTCTGGAAATACTGACTGGTCATTAATGCCAATACTGTAGTTCCCCGACTTATCAAATGCTTTCAAACTTACACCGTGAAAATCACGTAACCTGGGAAGCACAATATTAATAAATCGATCTAGGAACTCATACATTCGCTCATCGCGCAGGGTGACCTTCAACCCAATACGGTTGCCTTCACGCAGCTTAAATGAAGCAATCGATTTTTTTGCAACGGTAGGTATGGGTTTTTGGCCTGATATTTTCGTCAGGGTATTAGCAGCGGCCTCGATAAGTTTTTTATCATCTTTTGCCTTGCCCAAACCAACATTTAAAACAATCTTCTCAAGATGAGGAACTTGGTGCAAATTCTTAAGCTTCAACTCTGTCAACAGTTGTCTCTTTACCTCATCGTGATAAAGACGCTTGAGACGTGCAGTTTGCGGTTTTTTTGCGGTAGCGACACTACTCATGATTTAATCTCCTTGCCGCTTCTCGCATACAGTCTTATCTTTTTCCCATCTTTATCAAACTTATAGATAATCCGCGAAGGTTTCTTGCTGGTAGGGTCAACTACACTTACTTTCGACACCCAAATAGGCTTTGTGCTTTCAGTAATTGCACCTTGCGGATTTCGTTTATCCGGTTTTATATGACGTTTTACCAAATTTACCCCTTCAACCGTCACTTTATTAAGTTGTGGATGGGTTGCTAAAACTTTACCAGTCTTTCCCTTATCTTTGCCGGACCGTACAATGACAGTGTCACCCTTTTTGAGCCGTATTTTGTATACTTGAGGCATTTTATAGTACCTCCGGGGCAAGACTGATTATTTTATGATAGCCAAGGTCACGGAGTTCACGGGGGACCGGCCCAAAAATTCTCGTCGCTTTGGGCAGTTTATCATCGCCTATGATCACCGCTGCATTGTCATCAAATGAAATAGTTGATCCATCACGTCGTTTTATTGGTTGCTTGGCGCGTACTACTACTGCCCTCACCACCGACTTTTTCTTCACATTGCCACTGGGGTTTGCCTGTTTTACTGTAGCCACAATTGTATCACCAACTCGGGCATAACGACGACGCGTACCACCAAGTACACGAATACAAAGTATTTCTTTGGCGCCGCTATTATCACACACTATTAACCTAGATTCTTGCTGTATCATTTGGCTTTCCCCTGGTCATCATTCTGCGTTTCATCTTTTGTCAAAGTTTCTACGCTGTCTTTCTGGCGGATGGCAGCACGCTGCTCAATCTTACTAAGCACAAAATGCTTCCTAGCACTTATTGGTTTTGATTCAATAATTGACACTGTGTCTCCAGCTTGAGCTTCATTCTTTTCATCATGCGCCATAAACTTCTTCGTTATGGTGTACTGTTTGCGATATAACGGATGGGTTTTTCGGGCGTGGACACTTACCACGATTGTCTTATTGCCTTTATCTGATGAAACGATACCTGTAATCTGGCGTGGCATTATGATGTCTCCTTGGTAAGTTGCTCGCTTAGTACTGTCAGCATACGGGCAAGATCTTTTCTCTTATTACGAATCATACGAACGTTCTGCATTTCACCCATATGTATCCGGCGTCTTAGTTCGCTGATTTCTTCACGTAATTTTGTGCTTTGGAGAGTAAGCTCTGATGTAGACAGTTTGCGAATTTCTACAATCTTCATTTACATATCCTCCTTTGCCAAAAACTTTGTCTTAATCGGAAGCTTATGTGCGGCCAAACGCATTGCTTCACGGGCAACTGGTTCAGCCACCCCTTGCATTTCAAACAAGATAGTACCAGGACGGACTTTGGCAACAAAGAATTCTGGATTGCCCTTTCCGCTGCCCATCTTGACGTCTTGAGGCTTACGAGTTACTGGGGTGTGTGGGAAAACGCGAATCCAAATTTTACCACCACGCTTGATGTGTCTTGTCATCGCTTGCCGAGCCGCTTCAATTTGGCGAGAAGTAATTCGTTCCTGACCCTGAGACTGCAAAGCAAAATCTCCGAAGGCAATAGTGCGGCCGCTACTGGCAACACCAGTAATCCGTCCTTTCCGAACCTTGCGGTACTTTGTTTTCTTTGGCATCAACATAGTACTTACACCACCTCACCTTTATAAATCCACACTTTCACGCCAATAATACCTGCTACTGTTCTCGCATCTATTTGCGCATAATCGATGTCTGCGCGCAAAGTGTGCAGGGGTACACTGCCAGCTACTTCCTTCTCACGACGGGACATTTCTGCTCCGTTTAGACGGCCAGACACTTCAATGCGTATACCTTTTGCGCCAGCTCTCATGGTATTTGCAGAAGCAGCCTTAATGGCACGACGGAATGAAATACGCCGTTCCAATTGATAGGCGATATTCTCGGCCACCAGTTTTGCATATAATTCGGGCTTCTTTACCTCTTCAATATTCAGGCGAACAGGTACCCCGTATATTTTCTCAATAGCAGTTTTTAGGTCTTGCGCTCCGCTACCCCCTCGTCCAATAACGACGCCTGCTTTTGCGGTGCTTACCGTCACGGTTACCAAGTTGGGTGAACGTTCGATATCAACTTTGTTGATCGCTGCGCGTGATCCCAATTTAGATTGGATCAATTTCCTGACAGCAAGATCTTGCGAAAGATAAGTGGCATACTCACGTTTGTTTGCAAACCATTTGCTTCGCCAATCTTTATTCACCTGCAAACGCATACTGATTGGATTAACCTTTTGGCCCATGGTTATACCCTTTCTCCTGCTTTGGGCGCAGATTTTGTCTTCGTAACAGGTTTCTTAGGTGCACGGACTTCGCCATCAACCACGACCCGGATATGTGAGGTGCGTTTCTGGTATGGCAGGGCACGGCCCCGGGCAGCTGGCCGAAACCTCTTCAGACGAGCTCCTGATGTAACTGAAATTTCTACAATTTTCAGAGTTTCAGGTTTAATTTGATGGTTATAGTCGGCATTTGCCTTCGCACTTTCAATTACCTTCTGGACTGCTATATTTGCTCGCCGTGGTGTATGGCGTAAAATCGTTAACGCTCCTTCAACTGTTTGGCCACGCACCAGAGAGGCAACTACCCCTACTTTGCGAGGACTCAGACGGACACCTTTCGCGGTTGCATATGCAGTCCTATTCATATTATTTCTTCCCTTTCGCGAGCTTGCCCCCGTGTGAACGGAATTTACGCGTTGGTGCAAACTCACCTAGTTTGTGGCCAACCATGTTTTCGGTAACAAATACTGGTACATGGACTTTGCCATTGTGAACCGCTATCGTACGTCCTACAAACTCAGGTGCAACAGTAGAAGCCCTTGCCCAGGTCTTTACAATTGTTCGGTCTTCACTGCCAAGTGCACTAATTTTCTTGGCAAGCTTCGGGTCAACAAATGGTCCTTTTTTCAGTGAACGGCTCATTATTTATCCTTTACCTTCTTTTAGCCGATTGGCGGTTCTTTACAATAAACTTATCAGTATGCTTTCGGCGACGTGTTTTATAACCAAGCGTCTTCTGACCCCACGGAGTACGCGGATCCTTGGCGGTACCATGACGTCCGCCGTCACCGCCTCCATGCGGATGATCAGCTGCATTCATTACCACACCACGCACAGTCGGCCGGATACCTTTCCGACGGTTACGGCCTGCTTTACCAACTTTAATATTCTGGTGTTGTTCATTACCGATAGATCCGAGATTAGCTTGGCAGCTCAGTAATACCAGGCGTACCTCTCCACTCGGCAGGCGAACCTGTGCATACTTTTCATCTTTGGCGACAAGCTGAGCATTGTTACCGGCACTGCGCACTAATTGCGCACCTTTGCCAGGCTGAAGTTCAATACCATATATAGAGCTACCAATTGGAATATTGATTAGTGGCAAACGGTTCCCCTGCTCAATTGAGGCTTCAGCACCGACCATTACTTTTTGCCCAGTCTGCATATCTTTAGCGGCTAAGACATAATGATAGCTACCGTTATTATCCTTAAGGCGGGCGATTCGTGCTGTTCGGTTTGGATCATATTCAATCGCTTCGATCACTGCTGATAAGCCCTCAGCAGGATTAAAGTTCATCACTCGATAAAATTTACGTGCTCCGCCACCTTTATGACGAACTGTAATGCGTCCTTGGCTGTTTCGACCATTGGAACGGCGTTTTGGTCTCAACAAAGAACGCACCGGTTTTTTGGACGTAATACCAGCAAGGTCCTGTGTGGTCATACCTCGTCTACCTGGGGTAGTTGGTTTATAGCTTTTTATTGCCATCACTTATCCTTAGCCTTCTTTGGCTGCTTTTCGGCCGTAGCTTTTGCCTTTTCAGCCTTCTCTTCTGCTTCATCTATGGCTGCAAAAACTGGGATAGAATCGCCGGATTTAAGTGTCACGTAAGCCTTTTTAATAGTTTTCCGTTGACCTGTTACTGGTCGACTTCGCTTCCGGTATGATTGCTTCTGTTTGCCCTTTTGTACTACTACTCTTACATCGGTCACCGTGACTTCAAATTGTGAAGCTACTGCTTTCGCAATTTCGTGTTTATTGTGTGAAAGTGGCACCTCAAATACATAAACATTAACTTCTTTGCTTAAAGCATAAGTTTTCTCACTCATTCGGGGGCGCAAAACTAGTGCTTTATTCATTCTTTTGTCCCCTTGGTTGTAGTCATATTTTTGGCGCCTAACCAGTCAACAATCATGGTAAGCGCATCCCGGCTGATGATAATCGTATCGGCATTCAGTACGTCAAAAACATTGAGATAAAGTGCTGCCACGACCCATAATTGTGGAATATTATGAGTGGCCCGCTCTTTCGATGGATCTTTTTGGCTGACAACTGCTAAGATTTGTCCTTTTGCTTCTATTTTCTCAAGGAATTTACTCATATCCTTAGTCTTACCATCCATGGAAACATAGTTTTCAACTATCTTGATTCGATTATCTTTCGCAGCAACAGATAATGCCTGCCGCAATGCTCGTTGTTTAAGGCTCTTTGGCAAGCTATGGGTATAATTTTCATTTCCTGTCGGGCCAAATGTAATACCGCCGCCTTTCCAGATTGGGTTCCTGCTCGAACCAAAGCGGGCTCGGCCTGTTCCTTTCTGCCTCCATGGCTTTTTGCCACCACCACGAACTTCACCGCGAGTCTTCACTTTTGCCAGGTTCGGACGGCCATTCGCAAGATAAGCAACATAAGCACGCTTTAGTAATTCATGGTTATTAATATCTACATCAAAAACATCTTTGTGAAGCCTGACGTTAGCGGTCGCTTTATTACCCGTTTTAGTATAGGTAGGAGCACTCATTATTCTTGTCCCCTAATAAAAACCAGGCCCTTTCGAGGACCTGGTATCGCGCCGGATAGTCCAATGATACCGAGCTCGCGATCAATTAATTCTACTCGTAGGTTTTTGACAGTGACTCTGGTGCTACCCATCTGACCGGCCATTTTTTTGCCTTTAAAAATCTTTTGTGGATACATTGAGCCAATTGAACCTGGGCGACGGTAACTTCTGCCACCGTGGGTTTTTCGCCCTCGGTGAAAACCATGGCGCTTAATGGTGCCTGCAAAGCCTTTGCCCTTTGATTGTCCAGTTACTTTCACAATATCTCCGACCTCAAAGACTTCTTCGACGTATAACGTTGACCCCAGTTTAAGCTCGCTGTCAATCTGGGTCACTCGGAACTCTTTGACATGTTTAGGGCTTGTCTTACTGGCTTTAAACTGGCCTTGCAATGCCTTACTGAGACGTTTCTGGCCTACACCTAATTGCACTGCCTGGTAACCATCTTTATCAATATCTTTTATGGCAGTCACAGTGTTAGGTTCAGCTGCCAATACAGTCAATGCCTTCACGGCGCCAGTTTGATCTATTGTATTTGTCATGCCGATCTTTCGACCGATAAATGCTTTCACAGCTTCAAACCCGTTTACCTTATCTATAAAGTTTGAAAAGTAACACGCAAACAAAGCAAGTTATTGATGGTTTCTACCCCTGTTGTTGCATAAACAGACTCCGGCAATAACCCACGTACTTTTCAAGATACTGTTATAGGGTAACAGTTACATGCTACATCTGTCAAGTTGTTGTTAATTCTACTACCATTATCGTACAATTGTAATGCCCATTGGCAACCAAAAGCTCACAAACATTGAAGCCAGTAAAACTGCATATTCAATCTTTCTATCTAGCTTAAAATGCTCATGAGAGGCAAAGAATAAGCCAATGACCAAACCTATGGGAATAGGATATTGTTGGCCCTTGTCCGGGTTTGTAATGTACAGCCATTGGGCACCCACAATAATGTAAAGCAAAACTTTTAGTACAAAAGTCCCATCTGACTGTTTTGTAACCAGTTTGCTGTTGCGGCGCTGTTTCATTCAAGTATCATATCAAAAGCTCAAAGAAAACGCTTCTGCTAAAAGGCTTGTATATCTAGCTGCTTACATTTTAATTTCAGCATCACAGCCAGCCGGAAGACTTAGGTTCATGAGACTGTCAATTGTCTTTGGTGTTGGCTCCAATACATCGATCAAGCGTTTATGTACGCGCATCTCAAACTGTTCACGTCCCTTTTTATAGACGTGAGGGCTTTTGACTACTGTGTAAACAGTCCTTTTTGTCGGTAATGGAATAGGCCCAGCAATAGTGGCGCCCGTTCGGAGGGCAGTATCAACAATCTGCTTGGCAGATTGATCTATCACCTTATGATCGTAGGCCTTTAGACGGATGCGGATCCGCTGGTTCGTACTTGCTTCTGGTTTTTTTGCGTCAGCCATTTCTTAAGGCTCCTTGATGAACTGGCAAATTTATTGCCGGTTCTTTTAAGTGATGTAACATCTTTGCAAGGCTATTTGAGAACCTTTGCAACGACTTTTAGTCATCACAATTAATATGTGGACCCACTATACAACGTATTTTTAAGTTAGTAAAGGGTTACCCTGATCACCTAACTCGATAATCTCATTAATACAGTTACCATCGTCAGGATAAGATGTATACGGCTCAATTTCATCCCAATTTCCGGAAGCCAGCGGCGCGCAAAGGTAAAGCACTTTATCGCCCAGGCTATTCATATGATCAAAACTGTAAGTTACACCTTCACCAAGTGTAATTCCAGCCTGTTCAGCCCATTCATGTACACGGTCATAGAATCGCTGCATTGTTTCAGATGACTCATCACGAACTTCCGAGCTATATTTTATATAGTTATATCTGTCCACGTCTCTTCTACCGTAATCCATAAGCAACAGTATACACTACTTAAAATAAAAAGAACGGTCTAAAAAACCGCTCTCTTTATTATCTGCCGTTAACTTACTTGTTGATTTTGGTCACCACTCCAGCACCAACAGTGCGGCCACCTTCACGGATTGCAAAACGTAAACCTTGTTCCATGGCAATTGGGGCAAGCAGCTTCACCTTAAAGGTCACAGTGTCTCCCGGCATTACCATTTCTTTGTCAGCTGGCAGCTCAACTTCACCTGTCACGTCAGTGGTACGGAAATAGAACTGTGGTTTGTAGCCTTTAAAGAACGGCGTATGACGACCACCTTCCTCTTTAGTCAGCACGTAAACTTCGCTTTCAAATTCAGTGTGCGGTGTAATCGAACCGGGCTTTGCCAGAACTTGACCGCGCTCAATGTCATCGCGCTCAATACCTCGGAGCAATACACCCACGTTATCACCGGCTTGTCCTTGATCGAGATTTTTCTTGAACATCTCTACGCCGGTTACCACTGTCTTGCGGGTATCCCGTATACCAACGATCTCAACTTCTTCGTTCACCTTAACTACACCTTGTTCAACACGCCCAGTAGCCACGGTACCGCGGCCCTTAATAGAGAACACGTCTTCGATCGGCATGAGGAACGGCTTATCAAGATCACGCTTAGGTTCTGGAATATACTCATCCATAGCCTTGATTAGTTCCATTACTGCATCTTCGTTCTCTTTGTCACCGTCAAGCGCCTTAGTGGCTGAACCCTTGATGATGGGTGCATTTTCATCAAAGTCATATTTCTTCAGAAGTTCACGAATATCCATCTCAACTAATTCGACTAATTCTGGGTCGGCTAAGTCCATTTTGTTCATAAACACAAGGATGGATGGAACACCAACTTGCTTGGCAAGCAGTACGTGCTCACGCGTTTGCGGCATAGGGCCATCAGCAGCTGATACTACTAAAATGGCACCATCAACCTGTGCCGCACCGGTAATCATGTTCTTTACGTAGTCAGCGTGTCCCGGCATGTCGACGTGGGCATAGTGTCGCTTTTCGCTTTCGTACTCCTGGTGCGAGGTTGCAATCGTAATTCCTCGAGCTTTTTCCTCGGGAGCATTATCAATCTGGTCATAAGCAATCGGTTTATTGACGTTGCTTGGCATACGCTTCGCTAGCACCGCTGTTATTGCCGCTGTTAATGTCGTCTTACCGTGGTCAACGTGACCCATGGTACCAACATTAACGTGTGGTTTACTTCTGTCAAAATTTTCTGCCATTAGTGTGATTCTCCTGATTTAATGATATGTTTGCATGAACGAATAAAGATTCCACTCATACGAATTACTGCGGCATTATAGAGAAAAACTACTTATTTGTAAATAGAACTACTCGGCTCGGCCGCTACTTGTATATTCATATAAAATGAAATGGAATTAATTTCCCGCTCAGTGAATCTCTTAAATTTCTCCATATCACAGGATAAATCGCAGTTTTGGGTACACATAACTTCTATTGCGATATTCTCAATACTATGACTCATTGCCACTTGCTTTTATTTGCTACTTTTTGCAATTATCGCTTCTGCGACATTGTTAGGCACATCCTGGTAATGGTCAAGCTCCATGCTGGAGCTAGCTCGCCCTTGCGTCATGCTGCGAAGGTTAGTGGTATAACCAAACATTTCACCTAAAGGCACATAGGCAGTTACTTCTTTCACGCCTGGGTTGAGGTCTTCCATGAGTTCAATGCGACCACGCTTGGCATTTAGATCTCCAATTACATCACCCATAAACTCTTCGGGTGTTACTACCACTACTTTCATAATGGGTTCAAGTAAAACCGGCGCAGCGTGTTTCACTCCTTCTTGCAGAGCGATTGAACCAGCTATTTTAAAGGCCATTTCAGATGAGTCTACTTCGTGATAACTTCCATCATAGAGTTCTGCCTTGATGTCGACGACAGGATAACCCGCGATAACGCCATTGCTCATAGCTTCTATAATACCTGCCTTGACGGGGTTAATATATTCACTTGGTACTACCCCGCCTTTAATGGAATTAATAAATTCAAAGCCTTTGCCTGCCTCATTCTGACTGAGCCGTACCCAGACATGGCCGTATTGCCCCCGTCCACCACTTTGACGGATAAATTTGCCCTCAGCTTCAACACTGTCTTTACGGATTGTCTCCCGATATGCAACTTGAGGTTGGCCAATATTGGCATCAACGTTGAATTCGCGTTTCATCCGGTCAACGATAATTTCCAGATGCAATTCCCCCATGCCGCTGATAATCGTTTGGCCAGTTTCATCGTCTACTTTAATGCGAAAGGTTGGATCCTCTTCAGCCAATCGTTGAAGTGCAGTCGACATTTTCTCTTGGTCGCTCTTAGTTTTTGGTTCAATAGCAATTGATACTGGTGGTTCAGGGAATGTAATACTTTCCAGGACAATCGGATTATTGGCTTCGCATAAGGTGTTGCCGGTGGTGGTGCCTTTCAGTCCCACGATGGCAGCAATGTCACCTGCCCCTACCTCTGTAACATCTTCACGTTTATCGGCCTGCATTCGGACGATCCGGCCAACCCGTTCTTTCTCTCCAGTAGAACTGTTCAGTACATAGGAGCCCGCCTGTAGTTTGCCTGAATAAACTCGAAAATATGCCAGTTTTCCCACAAATGGATCAGTGGCAATCTTAAAAGCCAAAGCAGCAAATGGTTGGTCTTCGGCAGGTTGTCTTTCTACTTCCTCACCGGTTTTTGGATGAGTGCCCCAGGTGGCACCACGGTCAATCGGACTTGGCAAAAGTTCGGTTACTAAATCAAGTAATTTCTCAACGATCACCCCACGACCATCACCGCCAGTTACTACAAAGAAATCACCCTGAAGAATCGCACTTCGAATAGCTTGCTTAATCTCTGCTTCGCTTAGTCCCTCTTCGCCAACATCAAAATATTTCTCAAGCATTTTTTCATCTTCGGCCACTGCATTTTCAATGAGAAGGCTCCGGTATTTTTTAGCCTTATCCATAAGATCTGCCGGAACATCGCCTTCTAAGAGCTCTTTATCTGTAAAGTTCTTATAGGTATAGGCTTTCATACTTACCAAATCGACTACACCGTTGACGCCTTGCTCAAAGCCAATTGGAAGATGAATTGGAAAAGCCCGTTTACTGAGCCGATGATGGATAGAGTCAAGAGACTTATAGAAATCTCCACCCGTTTGGTTGATCTTATTAATAAAACAAATGCGCGGAACTCCGTACTTATCCGCTTGGCGCCAGACTGTCTCAGATTGACTCTCGACGCCCATCTTGCCATCAAAAACTACCACTGCCCCGTCCAAGACCCGTAAAGACCGCTCTACTTCAACAGTAAAGTCAATATGCCCTGGGGTGTCGATTATATTAATCTGGTGATCTTTCCAGTAACATGATACCGCTGCAGACACAATGGTGATGCCACGTTCACGTTCCTGCGCCATCCAGTCTGTAGTTGTTTCACCCTCATGAACTGCGCCAATTTTGTGCTTCAAGCCAGTGCGATACAGAATACCTTCCGTCGTCGTTGTTTTCCCAGCATCAATGTGAGCAATAATGCCAATGTTCCGTAGTTTATCCAGGGGGTACTTTTTGTTTGCCATTCTACATTTCTCCTGTTGGTTGAATATCTAGTCTTGTTTCACCTTGTGCCCACACACTAGGATCATTTGCCTCCACACTATTGAGTACTACCAGAATGTCATTAAGAAAACTAACGACTTGTTGTGTTCGCTCCCCATGGTTAAGCTGTTCCCTTGTGTGATCTATTTGATATACAGTGGCACTCTCTGTGGTTGCGTAATGCTTCACTTCTATTCCGTCATAATGATAGTCTTCTAATGCTTGCTCTGGTAATACAGGTAATGGTGGTTCAATGCGTGCTTTGAATAAGGAAACATCTTCTGAGTATGGAGGGTTTTCTGCAAATAATTCACAAGTATACTTAGTCATGGTGTTCCTTTATTTTTGCGGCAGTATCCAAAGCTGCTTGAAATGGACAATTTTCGCACGCCATAGCCATAACTTAGTATCTCGCGAAGTGGGCAAAGGCACGATTGGCTTCAGCCATCTTGTGAGTGTCTTCCTTCTTTTTGACGGCAGCACCTTGGTTGTTGTAGGCGTCGACTAACTCAAGGGCTATGCGGTCTTCCATGCTCATACCTTTGCGTGCCCGTGCAGCGTCAACAAACCACATAGTGGTCAAATGGGTTTGGCGCTGCCCCTTCACTTCAAATGGTATCTGATAGTTGGCGCCACCGACACGTCGTGACCGCGTCTCCATATGTGGCTGAACATTTCTAAAAGCTTGCTCAAATACTTCAATTGGGTTCTTGACCTTTAATTTGTCAGCCGCCTTCTGCATACCACCATACATCAACCGTTCCGCCATCTGCTTCTTGCCGTCTTGCATTACACGGTTGATTACACGTTGGACTTGTACGCTCTGATAGACACGGTCCGGTTGGATTGGGCGCACTAAAGACTTGGTTTTTTTACGTGGCATCGCTTATTTTCCTGCCTTCTTAGTGCCATACTTTGAGCGGCCTTGTTTGCGATCCTGTACGCCCTGCAAGTCCAGGCTGCCTCGTACTATGTGATAACGCACACCTGGCAAATCTTTCACGCGGCCACCACGAACCATGACAACCGCATGCTCTTGCAGGTTATGTCCCTCGCCACCTATATACGCCCAAACTTCGTATCCATTCGTTAATCGTACCCGGGCAACTTTACGAAGCGCTGAGTTTGGCTTTTTCGGGGTTTTTGTAGTCACTTTCACGCACACACCACGTTTGAATGGAGCTGCTTTTTCATAGTGTCGAGTTTTTAAGTTGTTCGTTACACGCATTAAAGCAGGTGACTTGGACTTTATTGCAGACTTGCTACGTGGTTTGCGAACTAATTGATTAATTGTAGGCATATTTAGATTCCTACACTAACAGCTTTATTCATTATCGTCAACGGACTCTCCCTCATGTTGTTGTGCAAAGCCAGTACCGACCGGAATACTTCGCCCCAGTATTACGTTTTCTTTCAAACCGTATAAATGGTCAACCTTTCCACTCGTTGCGGCACTAATAAGAACCCTTGTGGTGTCCTGAAAGCTCGCCGCACTCAAAAACGAATCAGTAGAAAGTGACGCCTTGGTAATGCCTAAGAGCAACTGACTATATTTCGCTGGCTGTTTGCCATCCTTTGTCAGCTCCTCGTTTTGGTCAACTACAGCTTGTTTACTCACAATATCACCTGTCACAAACTCACTGTCCCCCGCATCCTCAATCTGGACGCGACTGAACATTTGTCGCACAATTACCTCGAGGTGTTTATCAGCAATATTTTGTCCCTGTGAAGCAAAAATCTTCAGGATTTCATTCATTATATACCGTTGGGTTGATTCCACACCCTGAAGTCGCATGAGCTCATGGAGATTGATTGAACCATTTGTCAATCGTTGGCCGGCAATGACTCGGTCGCCATCCTTGACACTTAATTGTTTAAAGCCTGGGATTTCATATCTCATCAGTCCCTTTCCGCTGGGTACAATTAAAATGGCACCCTTCACGATTTCCACGCGGCCTTCTGCGGGTGCAACCAGTGGTTTCTTGTCGTTTTTATCAGCTGCTAATACATCACCCTTCGCTACTTCTGAGCCATTGGAGATTTGTGGTTTACGACCTTTCAGTGGTATTTCGATGGCCTTCGCGTCCTCAGCGAGCACTTGCACAATGTAGTGATCGCCTTCTTCCCATACAGATACTACACCGTCAATTTCAGACAAATAGGCTTGTCCTTTGGGCGTGCGGACTTCAAAAAGCTCCTCAACACGAGGTAGACCAGTAGTGATGTCTTCACCAGCCACTCCACCAGAGTGAAATGTTCGAAGAGTTAACTGTGTGCCAGGTTCGCCGATGCTCTGCGCCGCAATCACTCCTATAGGGTGGTGATCGGAAACAAGTTCGCCGGTCGCCGGATCTATTCCATATGATTTACGACTGACCCCACGCACACTGCTACAACTCAGGACAGACATAATTTTTATGCCGTCGAGCTTTTTATCTGCTTCAATCTTTTCAGCGATATCTTTGGTGATTAGCTGACCCTTTTTGACATAACCTGTAATTTTTTCTGCAGTAAAACGACCCTGCAATCGCAAAGCGTAAGATACCCCTATATCTTCTGAATCTTGTCGGTAAATAGATAGCCCTGGATCATCAACTTCTTCGTCAATTGTAAATACATCCTGGCTTACATCAACAAGTCTTCGTGTAAGATAACCAGAATCGGCAGTCTTAAGGGCAGTGTCAATCATACCTTTTCGAGCACCCCGGGTAGCCGTAAAGTACTCAAGCGGAGTAAGTCCCCCTTTGTAGTTAGAGCGAATCGGCAACTCGATTGCCCGCCCAGTCGCATCTGTGGTCACGCCAAGCATGCCGACAGCTGTTTTTACTTGACCAATATTACCCCTGGCGCCGGACACTACCGCAGTAGACATGGCACTATCTTCAGCAGAGAATTGCTCACTCAGTGCTGTTTGAACCGCAGCGTCAGTTTCCATCCAATTCTCAACGGTTAGGCGGTAACGTTCTTCATCAGTAATAAATCCTTGGTCATACTGCTGGCTAATTTCAACTGATTTCTTTTCACCTTTGTCTAATATCGACCCAAGTTGCTTAATATCGCTGAAATCTCCCATTCCCATTGATAATCCTGATTTTGTTGCATAGAGAAAACCAATGTCTTTTAGGTTATCAGCAATTTCGGCAGTCTGAGTTTGTCCATAGCGGTGATAAACCTGTGTCATGACTGCCTGCAATTTTTTCTTTGTCATGGCCGCATCCTGAAAAGGGAAATCCTCGGGAAAGAGTTCATTAAAGAGCAAACGTCCTAGTGTAGTTACCCGCACTTCTCCCCTAAAGGGCGCCCGCACAGAACTTTGCAGTGTAATTTCGTCTTTGTCGTATGCCATAATTGCTTCATCTATTGCTATGAAACTTCGTACCGTTCGTGAACTTGCCTGTCGGCCCTCACGCTCATAAGTTAAGTAATAGCAGCCGAGCACGATATCCTGTTCAATATGTAGTATCGGCGAGCCATCTGCTGGTTTTAACAGGTTTTTATTGGCAGCCATGATTTCATCGGCTTCGGCTTGGGCAGCCCTGGAAAGTGGCAGGTGTACCGCCATTTGGTCACCATCAAAATCAGCGTTGAAGCCCTTACACACCAAAGGATGCAGCTGTATAGCCTTCCCCTCAATCAAAATTGGTTGAAATGCTTGAATGCTTAACCGGTGCAAGCTGGGAGCTCGGTTTAAAAGCACATACTTTTCTTTAATTACCTCATCAAGCGCATCCCAAACTGCAGTTTCACCCGCTTCAATCATGCGGGTTGCACTCCGAATATTATGTGCTTGCTCATTGGCAATGAGGTTGCCAATCACCATAGGCTTGAATAACTCGAGCGCCATCATCTTTGGCAAACCACATTGATTAATTTTTAGTTCAGGTCCAGCCACAATAACAGAACGACCTGAGTAATCTACTCTTTTTCCAAGCAAATTCTGGCGGAAACGGCCTTGTTTGCCTTTGAGCATGTCGCTCAGTGATTTTAGGCGACGGCGTCGACCTGTGGCGGCAACCGCTCGCCCCGACCGCGCATTGCCATTATCAATCAAGGCATCAACTGCCTCTTGCAGCATACGCTGTTCATTACGACGAATGACTTCAGGTGCATTTAATTCAATCAATTTCTTTAACCGGTTATTGCGGTTAATGACACGCCGGTAAAGATCATTCAAGTCACTGGTTGCGAACCGGCCACCGGTGAGCTGCACCATAGGACGAAGGTCTGGAGGGATGACAGGCAACACTGTCAAACACAAACTGCTTGGCTTAATGTCTGCCCGACTCATGCTTTCAAGCAGTCGCATCCTTTTCATAAGTTTCTTTTTTCGCTGTCCTTTCGCCTCTTCGGACTCCTTGGTAAGTTTTTCAATCAGCTCAGGAAGGTTAATTTCTTCTAGTAAGTCTTTTAAGGCGGTTCCGCCCATGCCAACTTGTACAAGGCTGCGGAGATCATCAGGCAAAGCCCGATATTCAGTTTCACCAATCAAGTTGTACTTTTGCAGTACATCCAACTGACTCTTAGTCTGTTCATAGTCTTTAGTGAGCTGCTCTAGTTCTTTAGTCTGTCGTTCAGCAATCTCTTTTACCTGACCTGGATCGGCCTTTTTAGCTTCTTCCTCGTTACGTAGACGGATTGCCTCTTTGGCCGCATTGAATTCAGCTTCTTTATCAGCGGCAATCTGGTCACGCTTTGCGGTATCAACTGACTTAATAATATAGTTCGCGAAGTAAGTTACGCGCTCAAGACTTTTAACGGTCATACCGAGTACCAGCCCAATAGCTGATGGAGTTCCTCGAAGAAACCAGATGTGTGCAACAGGTGACGCCAAAGCAATATGTCCCATACGTTCACGGCGGACAATCGATTTGGTAACAATCTCACCATTTTTGTCGACTGCTGCTTCCCTGGATCGCACCCCTTTGTACTTCGCATCATGTGGGCTAATGTCTTTAACAGGTCCGAAAATTCGTTCACAAAACAATCCATCTCTTTCGGGTTTTTGTGTCCGATAGTTGATAGTCTCAGGCTTCGTGACTTCGCCGTATGACCAGTCCATAATATCTTCAGGGCTGGCGACCGCGAGACGGACTGCGTCAAAATCAGCGATGTTCGTTCCGTTTTGGTATCGTCTCATAATGTTTACGCTGCCTCCTTGTGATCAACTTGTTTTTCAGATGTCTGGCTAAGCTCTTCAGTGGTGACAGTTGGATGTTCTGGGCTTGCCTCTACCTTTTCATCATTTGTCTTATCCTGCGGGGGTTCATCCTCCAGTCCCAAGACTGCAAATTCATCTTCCACGACGTCTTGAGTAACATCAACCTCGGAAATCTCTGGTGCCGGCACATCTACATCAGCCAAATGTTCAGCCTCATCTTTAATATTGGTTGCGAGTACATCTTCCGCATCCACAACCTTGGAGCTGCTAAAGAGGTCAACCTTTAGCCCTAAACCTTGCAACTCTTTCACAAGCACATTAAAGCTTTCTGGTACCTTAGGTCCTACAATCTCAGTATTCTTGATAATCGCTTCGTAAGCTTTTGAGCGACCATAGACATCATCAGATTTTATGGTGAGCATTTCCTGCAAGGTGTTCGCAGCGCCGTAGGCTTCCAAAGCCCAAACTTCCATTTCACCAAATCTTTGTCCCCCATTTTGGGCTTTTCCACCAAGGGGTTGCTGAGTCACCATAGTATATGGCCCAGTACTGCGAGCATGAATCTTGTCAGCAATCATATGATTAAGCTTGATCATATACATACTACCGACAGTGGTACGCTCTTTGAATTGTTCTCCAGTGCGACCATCATATAACTGTTGCTTCCCATCATCGGGCAAGCCAGCTTCTTTGAGTAATTCCTGGATTTTTGTGGTCGGTACACCATTAAAGGACGGGCTGGCTACTTTTATGCCCAACGCCCTAGCAGCCATGCCAAGGTGAGTTTCAAATAACTGACCCACATTCATACGGGAAGGCACCCCCAATGGGTTTAGAATGATGTCAACTGGGGTTCCATCTTCCATAAAAGGCATGTCTTCAGTTGGGAGAACGCGAGCAATGACACCTTTGTTGCCATGGCGGCCGCCCAGCTTATCGCCAACAGCAATCTTCCGCATTTGGGCGACGTATATCTGAATTTGCATAATCACACCTGCTTTGAGATCGTGACCAAGCTCACGGCTGAATATCTTTACTCCAACTACTTTGCCGTGTTTGCCATTACTCATTCGCTGTGAAGTATCACGCACTTCCTTGGCTTTCTCACCAAAGATTGCTCGTAGCAGGCGTTCTTCACTACTTAATTCCTGCTCACCCTTAGGAGTTATTTTTCCTACTAAAATATCACCTGGATGAACTTCAGCTCCAATTCGTACAATTCCGTCCTCGTCGAGATGACGCAATGCTTCCTCAGAAACATTCGGTATATCCCGTGTGACAATTTCAGGCCCTAATTTGGTTTCACGCACCTCAGTCATAAAATCAACAATATGGACAGAGGTAAGGCTGTCATCCTCTACTAGTTTGCGTGAAATAATGATGGCATCTTCAAAGTTATAGCCTGACCATGGCATAAACGCGACCACAAGATCTCTTCCTAATGCCAACTCACTATTATTAATAGACATGCCTTCAATCAACGCTTCGCCCTTTGCTACCTTCTGACCGGTAGCCACTACCACTTTCTGATTAATTGATGTACCCTCATTACTCCGAACAAAATGCTGAGGATAATAATGAGCTACCTGGCCTTTATACTTCACCACTACTTCTTCGGCTGTTGCTTTGGTTACTTCACCAGCCGCTTCAGCTTGTATTAACTGGCCTGAGTTATCGGCAGCAGAGCCTTCCATGCCAGTACCAACAATCGGTGCCACTGGATTAATTAATGGGACAGCTTGCCGTTGCTGGTTGCTACCCATAAGCGAACGGTACACGTAGTTTTTCTCAATAAATGGAATGAGAGCGGCGCTTGAACCAATCACTTGACGCCGCGAAGCGTCAATATGTGTCACTTCATCTGCATCCACTTCTCCTGAAACAAGACGATTTCTTGCGCTAACACGTTCGTTAATAAAATAACCACTCTCGTCAACTTCTTCTCCGGCGCTGGCGATAACAGCCTGGTCCTCCTCGGATGCATCAAGGTAAACAATTTCGCTTGTCACCTTCGCCTTAATCGGCCATGTTGCCCTGTCTTTGACACGCTCTAATTTCTTAGCATCAGCAGCAGTTATCTTCTGTCCTGCCTTTACTATCAGACGGCCATCTTTATCTTCGAGATTTACGCTAGCGATATGACCAACAGCTTTTGTAGCACTCAACGCATTCACTACTTTCCGATAGGGTGTTTCAATAAAACCATATTCGTTAATCCGAGCATAGCTGGCTAAGTTTAACACTAGGCCAATATTGGCACCTTCAGGAGTTTCTACAGGGCAGATTCGACCATAATGGGTAGCGTGAGCGTCCCTCACTTCGAAGCCGGCCCGTTCCCGAGACAGCCCACCTGGACCCATAGAACTCAGTCGTCGTTTGTGTGCAAGTTCACTTAGCGGGTTAATTTGGTCCATAAACTGGCTTAGCTGGGAGCTGGCAAAAAATTCCCTGACTGCCGCTACCACAGGTCGAGCATTAATAAGCTGAGCCGGTGTAACAGTTTCGATTTCACTCATACTCATGCGGTCTTTGGTATTACGTTCCATGCGCAAAAGACCAATCCGGAACTGACGTTGGACTAATTCACCAACCAGTTTCACCCGTCGGTTCGCCAGACTATCAATATCATCTGCAGCTTCCTGTGTGTTGTTCAGACGGATAATTTCCGCCACAATAGCTACCAGATCATCCAAGCGCATCACACGATGCTCGATAGTATTGGGTACTTTTAGATCCAAACGCTTATTAATCTTATAGCGTCCAACACGACTAAAATCAAAGCGTTTGAAGTTATAGAACATATTCTCAAGTAAGCTGCGCGCGTTTTCAACTGTCGCCAGATCACCCGGCCGCAAACGACGGAATACCTCAATGAGTGCTTCGTTTACCCCACGTGCAGGGTCTTTCTCAAGTGTCGCATCCAAATAATTAAGATTTCCCTTATCTACATGCGCAAATTTATCACGCATATCTGCTTCACTTAGCCCCAAGGCCCTGAGCAAGGTGGTGACAGCAATTTTGCGTTTTCGGTCGATTTTGACGTACATAGCCCCTGAAGCAGCAGTTTCAAATTCCAACCAAGCACCACGGCCAGGAATAACCTTCGCGCCAAACAAATTAGTAGTCCCGTGTGGATCAGCTGTAAAGAATACACCAGCTGAACGAATAAGTTGACTAACTACCACTCGTTCTGCACCATTAATTACAAAGGTGCCCCGACTAGTCATCCAGGGGTAATCACCAAGATAGATTTCTTGTTTTTTGATTTCACCAGTTACTTTGTTAGTCAGTTCAACAGTGGCTTTGAGGGGCGCTTCAAAACTCACGTTGTTTTCACGTGCCTCAGCTTCAGTTAATTTTGGCTTATCAAAACGATAATCAGTAAACGATAATGATAACTTTGTACCTGTATAGTCATCAATTGGACTTACTTCCTGCAGTAGTTCCCCTAGCCCCTGCTCAATAAACCATTGAAAGGAAGCATTTTGGTGATCGACTAAATTTGGTAGTTGAATGACCTCGTCTGTGTTTTTGCTAAAATATTGCCTCTTTTTAAGTGAACGTGTAGAAGCTCCTGCCATACCTCTCCATACTCCCCTTGGCATCTTTTGCCAAAGATTACTAAATTATTAGCTTATTTTGGTAGTTTTCGCGTGCGAAGGTCCCTAAGCCGGAATTTTGGTGCTTTTTAGGTGAATAACCTGCACAGCCCAACTTACACTACTTCTTAGTGTAGTAGTCTGAAGCAGCGTTATTATATTGTCAAGTCTTTTTCTTTTTAATGTGAGGACTGTCAATTACCCCATCAACTAAACCATATTTCTTGGCTTGCTCGGCTGTCATCCAGAAATCCCGCTCCATGTCTTCATGGATACGGGCAGTTGTCTGGCCGGTATTCTTGCTCATAATCTCTTCCATCAGACGTTTTACCCGTAAAGCCTCACGCAGATCTATTTCCTGGTCTGTTACTTTTCCTCTGGTGCCACTCGATGGTTGATGAATCATAACAGTCGCATGTGGCAACAAATAACGCTTTCCCCTGGTGCCACTACTAAGCAGAAAAGCCGCTGCACTTGCCTGTACCCCTATTCCTACTGTTTGTATATCACTCCTCACATAACGCATGGTGTCATAAACCGCTAGGGCGTCATAAACACTTCCTCCTGGGCTGTTGATATAAAGATAAATATCCTTTGCTTCATCTTCGTTATCCAAAAACAACAATTGAGCCACGATAAGATTCGCAGTGTGGGGATTAATATCATCGCCAATAAATATAATCCTATCCTTGAGTAGGCGGGAGTAAATATCGTAAGCCCGTTCAACTCTTCCCTCAGTTTCAATTACCGTGGGAATAAGAATCTGTCTGGTCTCGTTAAGGTTATTGAGTTGCGTGTTCATATACTATAGTCTACTAATTTAGCACTCTCACGTCAAGAGTGCCAAATACTAATTGTACTTTTGTGTGTTACGAGGGTCAGCTTGTTCATAGTCATCAATTATCTTTGCTGCCAACAATCCTTCGGTCGAATCGAAATGACTTTCTGAATATTGTTTTATCGCCTCAATCACTATGATTTCTTCGACTCCAGCCACTACCACTACCACCTCTTGTTGCCTGCCTTTTCGTGTAGTCCGTGAATTCTCTGCTTCTGCACTTTCAAATAGCTCTGTCAGTCTATCCTTTGCTTCATGGTGCTCTGTCAATACTCTTACTCCATGCAAGGAATGAGCCACCACCCTTAAGTCTGGTCCACTGAAGTGAATTCCTTCACCGTGTTTACAACGCTCCATCTTTGTTGGATTTCTGCCACACCCTTAATTAGTGAGTCTTATCCCCTCATTATGTACCATTGAAGTACTGCAATTAAATCATGTTTTATGAAGTTTTACCAGGACTGCCAAGGCTTTTTCGTTACGGATACGCCAGCCAATTTCTTGCTTATTTTCCGGTTTATCAAGCTCACGAAGCATAGCCGGGTCAGTATATTGTCCCCTCAGCAACTGGAGCCGTGTCGTAATCTCGTCCTCAGTTACCTCTATATCATGCTGACTGACTAATTCACTTAATACTAGGCTAACCTTGATTGATTCTGTTGCCTGGCGTCGTTGTCGTTGTCGATGTTCTGCTTCAGTAATACCTTCCGCCTTCAAATGTTCCTGCCATGTTATTCCCTGGTGAATTAAACGGTTACGCTCTTCTTTTTCCAATCGTTCTGTTTGTTCATCAATTAATTTCTCAGGAATAGCAGCTGTCGTTTCTTTCGCAGTCGTTTCGAGCAGCGTTTGCTCGTAGCCTTGCCTTGCTTCCGTTTCCCGCTCTTGTTGCAGCTGTTTCTTTATATCTTTTTTTAGGTCAACGAGAGTCTTAAACGGACCAACTTTGCTCGCAAAACTATCAGAGAGTTCAGGCATCTCAAGGGTTTCAGTCTTTTTTACGCGGAGACTGAAATGTACTGTTTGACCTCGCAAATGAGCAACGCGGTAATCTTTGGGAAAGACAACCTCAAAGTTTTTTTTCTCATCCGTTTTCATGTCTAGTATGGCCTCTTCGAAACCAGGAATGAATGAGCCGCTACCTAATACCAGGGGATAATCTTTTCCTTCTGCTCCAGGAATTGGTTGGCCTTCCTTATCTTCACCTTTAAAGTCAATTGTCACTTCGTCACCGAGCTGGGCAGCTCGCTTAGCTGGCTTGCGAGAAGCTTGTTGCCGACGCAACGATTGCAAAACATCTTCTACATCTTTAGGTCGAACTGTAGATACCTGCTTCTCAACTTTTAGCTTTTTAATTTCCGGTAAGTGTATCTCACCAAATACATCAATGCCAACCTCAAATTCAAGCTGACTATAGGGGACGAACTTCCGCAAGCTAATATCCGGGTCAGACAAAGGTCGTATATTTTCTTGGTGCACTGCCTGGTCGTAAAAGAAATTTACTGCTTCCTGAACCACTTCCGTTTGTAACATTGTCGGGTCAAGTTGTTTTTCTACGAGATCAAGTGGGGCTCGGCCAGGTCGGAAACCCGGCACTGATACACGGGCTGCTTGTTTCGCTAAGACACTTTTCTTAATAGGAAGTAGTTCCTGACTAGAAATAGCTATCTCTAGCAGTGTCCGCGTAGCGGATGGTTGAGTGCGTTGTATATGCATGGACACACACTATAACAGATTCTTTGAGACAGAACCCCTAGACTGGCCGCATCAGCCAAAGTAATAAGCCGGACATCACCACAAACCAGACAGCTTCCAGCGCAAATGCGCTCGGCAGTTCTTTTTGCAAACTGCTATGGAACTTCTTGATGACACCGCTTTTTGGTACTGGTCTCTTTGAGATCATAGCGAGGTATTCGGGTATCCACATTAAATCAGGACTGGCAGCAATAATGCCACACGCCACAATTAGCCAAACACCAGGTGGAGACAGAAGGAGCACACTAAGTAATAACGACATTGCAACGGCCATATCGGCTGCTAGAAAAACAGTAAACGCTTTGACACGCTTATTGATAACCGGGTGGTTACCAAAATGGGGTATGGCATCAAGCAGAAAGTGCGAAGCAAAGGCCAAGGGTACAGCTGCCCATGGTGTTTTCACTGCTGTCGCTATCACCATGCCAGTTACAGTGTGATTAGTGGCGGTCATTTTTCCTATAATCTTTCATGGTCGAAACAAGCCTTTCCGGACTTAGCTGCTGTTCCTCACCACTCCGTAGATCCTTAAGGGTAAAGCGACCATCTTTTAGCTCCGACTCACCTACAAATATAACGTAAGGCAGCCCCCGTTTTACGGCATGTTTTATTTGGACTGCTGGTTTTCGATTCGTCATATCAACAGACAAGTTCAGCCCGTGTTTACGTAAACTGTGGAGAAGTGGTTGGGCAGCAAGGTAGGTGTTGCCAATTAAAATGACAGCCGCATCAATCCCCCCTGAGAAATCAGGTAGTAAGCTATGGGTAGCTAGAAAATCCGTCAAGATCACATCGCCCACACCAAAACCAACTGTTGCAATTGGTTCTACGCCAAACTGAGCTACTAATCCGTCATAACGGCCACCACCAAATAAGCTGCGCCGATTGGCCGGATCATTGTCAAACACCTCAAAGACAATATCAGTGTAATAATCGAAACCACGCATCAGAGCGATATCGAAGATAATATTATGAATACCAGTAACATCTGACAACTGCATAAGTTGGCGCAATTTCTCCACGCCTTCATTGTGGCGAATTGACGCAGGCAAATCCTCGACTGTTTTCGCTTCCAGCAGCCCAAATAATCTGGCTGGTTTACCAGCTTCACGAGCTGAGGGTGAAAATACTGCTTCAGCCTGTGAGACAAACTCTGCCTCTGTTAATTTGTCTTTCTTATCCAGTAAGCGAGCAATTGTAGCCTGCTCTACATCACTTAACTCAAGTACTTGGGTAAACAACTCTTTAGTCAATTTACGACTATTGACCCTAATGGAATACATGGACGCCTTGGCACCAAAAGCAGATAAGAGTTCGGTGGCCAGTATAAGCATTTCATGCTCTGCTTCTACTCCTTCCACACCAAATAGATCGACGTTCAGTTGCCAGTGTTCCCTTAATCGGCCCCGCTGAGGGCGTTCGTATCGCCATAGATTAGGAATGCTATAGAGTCGCAAAGGATACGCCAACTCTTGGCGGCGGGCCGCTACCATACGGCTCACGCTAGGAGTCATTTCGGGACGGATCACCACATCACGACCGCCCCGATCACGGAAGACATATGTTTGTTCATGTACAATTTCTTCACTGGTTTTCGCCAGATAAAGCTCCAATGGTTCCAACATCGGCGCATCGTATTCTTCATAGCCAAAATGCTCGACCACACGGCGCATCGTATGGAATAAATATTTCTGTAAACGTTTATCTGCCGGATAAAAATCACGGGCACCTTTATAAGGCTGCAATGATAAGGCCATATTACCGTCTAGCATACTCTAACGGATTACTTGAGGCCAGCCTTATATGAGTAAATTGATGCAAAACCTAGTGAATATGCTGGTGGGCGAGAGAGGACTTGAACCTCCACACCTTGCGGTACATGCTCCTAAGGCATGCGTGTCTACCAATTCCACCACTCGCCCTTGCTCTTTATTGTACGTAATAACTTCTTGGAGTGCCAGTAAAGTACCTACCCCTTATTTTTTAAAGGTTAACGATAAAAGGCAATCTGTGCATTACCATATGATTTATCTTTTACAAGCTGTAATCCTTTTATTTCAGGCAATGGTTGGTTGCCTGGCCAATCCAGCACAAACAGGCCACTCGGCTTTACGTGTTGGGCAAGCTTTTTCACTAAAGGAATCTGAAGCGAATCGTAGGGAGGAGCTGCAAACACTACGTCAAATAACGCTTGGGGATTATTAGTAGACCAGCTGCCAGCATTGGCGTGTACTAGGTGGTACTGGTCTGTTGTAAAACCTAATTTTGTGACATTTTTGCTGATAGTATCCTGGGCCCGGCGATCCACCTCGATAGCCAATATCTGGCGTGCACCCCGACTAAGCGCTTCAAAGCCAAGCGCGCCGGAACCAGCAAAAGCATCCAGCATTTGCAGTTCCTCAACATCACCCAGCACATTAAACAGCCCTGCCCGCACACGGTCTCCCATTGGATGTGTTCGGAAACCTGGCGGGGCGGCAAAGACATGACCCTTTAACCGGCCAGCTATTATCTTCACGCAGGTTTCTCTAAGCCTGCCTCAACCAGCGCGCAATACCAGGCTAAAGCTACAGCCCTAATAATGGTGGGGGCTAATTTATGTCTTACTTCGAGGCTTAGTTTAGCTGTCCAACCTCGTCGGTAGTATCGCTCATACATATCCAGTACCGCAATTTCACGAGCAGCTCGCTTAAACCACTCTACTGGGCCTATCCGGACAACTGTACTGGCTTGTTGGGCAGTCGGAATAGTATCCGAGAATGTCATCGGTGCAATCAACGTCGCAATGCCAAACTCGAACATACCATGAGTAGTCAATAAACCTTTTGGTCCCCAGACTTTCCAGTTGTTTTTCACGCGTTGACGCGGTGTTTGACCAGGTACAACAAGTTTTTTCTTAATAGTGTCACGCGTCGCGTTTGTTTTGCCACCACGTAATTCTTCCAGTTTTTCTTCATAAGGGTAATGGTGGGCAGGAGTCAGGCCATCCACAATTGCATGAGCCAACCACGCTGCTTCAAAAGCAGCCCGTTCGTGGTTTTTTTTCTGTAAATGGTCAACTAGTAGTCGGTAATGATCATTAATAAGGTCAAGCAACTGGGAGTCAGCCTCATCAAACGGACTATAAAAGTGCCACGGTTCATCTTTGGCCGGGCTCTTGCGCTTTATCGCATCTGGCCCATTGTGACCTTCAAAATGAAGTATTTGCCGCACACGAGGAAACTGCTGGTTGCTTTTGGCAATCTTGGTCAAGTGACGTCGGGCCACCCGGTCAATTTTTTGGTGCGCTCCGATAACACGGCCAGATAATGGGGTAAGTGTAGTGCCTGAGTACATAATCTTTAGTTCAAAGTTGTAATTTGTTTAAAGCGGGCCACCCGGCCACTCAGTTCCTTATATTGTAACAAAGAATGTCCACCTTCAATGAATTCATGGGCAGCGCTGCGAGCCTTGGCAATCAGTTGAGTATCAGTCAGTGAGGCGACTTTTAGATCCAACTGACCATGCTGCAGAGTGCCGTAAATCGCACCGGGTCCCCGTATTTCCAAATCAAGTTCTGATAAACGAAAGCCATCCGTAGAAGCAGCGATAGCCTTCAAACGGCGACTCGGTGGAGCATTGTCACTAGTGATAAGGAAACAATACCCCTGATGTTCACTGCGACCAACTCTACCACGCAATTGATGTAACTGAGCTAACCCAAACCAATCAGCATTTTCAATAACCATAACTGTGGCATTCGGAACATCTACGCCAACTTCAATAACTGTAGTTGCAACTAAAATATCTAATTTATGCTTCAAAAATTGCTGCATAGTGGCTGTCTTTTGGGCAGCTTTCATTTTGCCATGCAATAAGCCAACCCGACGACGGGCAAATAGGCCAGACGACAGCTCACGGTAAGTTTGTTGGGCAGATCGTTTGGAAGATAACTCATCTTCGTCAACAAGAGGGCAAACTACAAATACCTGTCGGCCAAGACTAATCTGGTGTTCAACTCTCTTATATACCTCTGCACGCGAGGCAGTTGTCGCCAAAAGGGTTTCGACGGGTTTGCGCTTGGCTGGTTTTGTAAACAAAATCGAAATATCTAGCTCCCCGTATACGGTCAAGGCCAAACTACGAGGAATTGGGGTTGCGGTCATAGTAAGCAAATGAGGCAAAAGACCGCCAGCTTTGGCTTGCAAAGCCTTTCGCTGATCTACGCCAAACCTATGCTGTTCATCAATAATAGCGAGTCCCAGTTTTGGTAGAGTTACTTTTTCTTGCAAAAGTGCATGAGTGCCCACCACTAGCTGTAGGGATCTATCAGCAATTTTAGAATGAACTAATTTCTTTTGTGGGGCACTAAGACTGCCTATCAACAATCCCACTGACTGCTGATATCCCAGTGGCTGTAGAAGTTGTTCTAACGTCTCAGCATGTTGTTGTGCCAGCAGCTCAGTTGGTGCCATAAAGGCGACTTGAAAACCCTCTGAAATGACCATTGCTGCCGCCATTGCTGCCACTACAGTTTTACCTGCTCCTACATCACCTTCTACCAACCGATTCATTGGTACCGTACGATCCATATCCTGGTAAATTTGCCATACCACCCGTCTTTGATCATCAGTGAGTTGAAAGGTTAGATTGGCAACAAATCTCTGGGCCAGGGTTTGAACAAATGGTATTCGAGGTGCAGCATCCGTCTGGACCTCTCGCAGGTTCAATAAACTGGCTAGGCAAAGTTCAAATAGTTCTTCAAAAGCAAGTCGATAGCGCGCTGTTTCCAGCTGAGCTTGGTTAGTGGGAAAATGAATAGTCCAAACAGCTCGATTGCGTGGCAGTAAATGAAAACGGCTGATTATCCAGTCTGGTAGAATTTCTGGCAAATCATCAATAAGTTTTTTCGCAGCTTGAATGGTTCGCCGAATGTGGGACGAAGTGAGCCCTTCAGTTTGCCGATACACAGGCACAATACGTGCGGTATGAAGGGGAAACTCACTCACCAATTCAATCGAAGGGTTTGTAATTACAAGCCGGCTGTTCTTCAAGCCAAACTGGCCAGTAATAAAATACTCCTGTCCTGTTTTGATAGTAGTTGTTCGATATGGCTGATTAAACCACACCAATCGCACACTTCCAGACGTATCCTGGGCAATTGCCTCACAAACATGTATTCCGCGCCGACTATAACGACCAGCTATATGACTAATCGTGCCCCGTGTACTTACTTGCCCTGGCTTTAAGGCACGTAAATTTATAGTTTTTGAAAAGTCTTCATATCTTTTTGGATAATAGGTAATCAGATCCTTTACTGACTGTATGCCAATTTTAAGAAATTTTTTTTGTTGTACAGAACCCACGCCCCTCAAGGCCGTCACCGGGCTATCGATGTCCATGAAGTCAGTATAAACCTTAGACGGCTTTCTTCACGAGCAGGAATACACTTGGGCCAAAGAATGACCGGGCAAGCGTTGGCTGCAAAACTTTCTCAGCATTAACCATAAATTGATGTGGCACAATTCGTTTCAAAGCAGGAGATCGTAGATTGGAAACCGACAATATCCGCTCTACCTTAAAGCCGGCGTGAGCAAGCTGATTGATAACAGTCTTAGGATTGTGGTTTACGAATTGGATTTCGTTCTTTCGTTTGTTTTTTTCAGAGCGGATATCAACTGGTTCGGTGGGAACACGTTTCGCACGCAGGAAAAGCTTCAGACGATTACGAGCATGAATATAATTAGCAATTTCCAGGATAAAATAACCATTTTTATTTAAAACCCGGTGTATTTCTTTAAATTCTTGACTGGGGTCGGGCAAATGATGCATGACACGTATCATGGTAATCAGATCAACTGAACCATCTTTAAATGCCAGTTTATCCGCTTGCATTTGGCGGCGCTCAATCGCTGGATATTCCTTTAAAAATTGATCTGCGATATCAAGCTGTTGGCGCGATGGCTCAGCCAGTGTTACCTTATCCGCATACTCTGCGAGCAGAACACATAAACGGCCGTATCCGCCGCCTATATCAACCGCGTGATGAAAACGTCGGTTCTTTAATAAGCGCTGTAAGGCCACAACTTCAGAGGCATTTTCATAGTCACGTCCCTGCCAGTATTGTAAATAATTATGAGAGGGGTCATCGTATTGATCGGCCCGTTTGTCCTGAGAAGCATGAGGACGGTTCAGTGTACTGCTATTTTTTTTACTGGAGATAGTGGAAGCTTTTTTTGGCATAGCAAGGAGTATACACTATTTACGTTTTACTAGGACTTGCGTGTTTTTGCCGCGGCGCAGCACTAAATATCCAGCGATGAAGTCTGGCTCAGTTAAGGCTACTTTTTGCGCACCAGCTGGCGAATCATTAATATAAATCGCTCCATCTTGGAGGAACCGTCTGGCTTCAGTATTAGAAGCAGCTAATCCTGATGACACCAGTGCATTTACTAGCGGTATCCCTACCGGAAGTTCAAACTGTGACAAATGCAGCTTCTCAAAATCCTCGGCAGTAAAACTGTCATAATTAGGTTTATTAAACAACGTCTGGCTCCCTTGGCGTGCTTGGTCTGCCGCTGGTGCACCATGTACAATTTTAGTTACTTCGTAAGCAAGCGTTTTTTGGGCACCACGCCCCCCTTTATCAGTATTGAACTCTTCCATTAATTGTGTCAGCTCTGCTTTGCCGATCTCGGTAAATTTCTTTAAGTATTCTTCCACGCTCTCGTCATCAACATTAAGCCAAAATTGATAAAAGTCATACACAGTGGTTTTCTGCGCATCCAACCAAATAGCTCCAGCTTCACTCTTGCCAAACTTTTTACCAGTAGAACGGTTCACCAATAATGGGTGAGACACTACATGGACTTCTTTGCCTCTTACTTTTCGTACCAGCTCAACTCCTGATAAGCAATTACCCCATTGATCAGAGCCACCTAACTGTACTGTCACCCCCTCATGGTCAAATAAATGTAAATAATCAAGTCCTTGCAGTAATGTATAGCTAAACTCAGTGTAGCTGATGCCATTGCCTTCTGGTCCTATCCGCTGAGCAATATAATCCCGTTGCAAAAGAGGAGTCATACTGAAGTGTTTACCAATATCACGCAAAAACTCGATTACTGTCATACTCTTAATCCAGTCAAGATTATTAACAAACTTGACCTCAAACCCAGCCAATATACCCTGAAGTTGTTCTATGGCTTTCTTGATGTTTTCCGCTACTTCATCCGGGCTCTGCATCGGTCTCTCAGCATCTTTACCCCCTGGGTCACCAATTAAGCTGGTGGCACCCCCCGCCAATATGACCGCTTTCCAGCCATGTCTTAGAAATAACCGATCCATCATCATAGCGGCTAAGTTACCAACAGTTTGTGAGTCCGCAGAGGCGTCATAACCGTGATAAAAGATACGTGGTGATACATCAAGTTCTGCTAGGTTATGAATGGTCGTCTGTTCAACTAATCCGCGCCAAGAGAGTTCTTCACTCAGTGTCATCTTTTCCATATTACCCTTAGTATAACCCAAGGTAGATATCCGTAAATAATGCTTACGTCTTATAGTTTGCCTGGTGGCTAAATTTGCTATAATAGTAGAGATCTTGAAGGAGTTATCAAAGAGATATTAATGAAAGCTTTTAAAAGGCAACCCGGCAAACAATCACGTCGGGTCGGTAAAAATCATTTTGTAACCAAAAGTGGGAAGGTTATAAAAGTACACCGTAGTCTCGCAGAACGGGTAATCGCCCGGAAAGACCAACGCGCCCAGCGAAAAGCCACTCGATTGGCCGGTATGCCAAAGACTCCTATAAAACGCCTTTTTTATCGTCTCCGTCCACGTCATTTAGCCAAATACTGGTTCAGCCGTGATGGTGCTATTATGGCGCTCAAGATTCTGGGCGTCGGTTTTGCAGTTGGTTTCTTATTACTTATTGGTGTTTTTGCTTATTTCCGTAAAGATCTACCAAACCTAAAAGATATTTCCGGGAGCAACATCGGTGGAAGTATGCGTTACTATGACCGTTCTGGTCAGACACTGTTGTGGGAAGACTATGATGCGGTAAAGCGCATCCCAGTGAAGGATCCTGAGATTTCTCAGTATGTGAAGGACGCAACTGTTGCAGTTGAGGATAAAGACTTCTTTAAGCATGGTGGTTTCGACACTAGAGGCATTGTCCGAGCCGGTTGGAATAACTTCTTTGGAAACTCGGGTACCACCCAAGGTGGGTCGACTATTACTCAGCAATTAGTAAAATTGACACAAAACTGGAGCAAAGACCGGAGTTATACCCGCAAGGTGAAAGAACTAATTCTCTCCGTAGAACTTGAACGAACCTATACGAAACAAGAAATACTGACTGGTTACTTAAATACAGCACCTTACGGCGGTATTGAATATGGGGTTGAGGCAGCCGCGCGTGACTACTTTGATAAGTCAGCCAAAGATCTGACCTTAGAAGAGGCCGCTATGCTCGCAACTATTCCCAAATCTCCACGCTATTACTCCCCATACAGTGCCGATTTCGATAAAGAAGCCTTCACTGGTCGACAACAATATGTACTCGAACTCATGCAGCAGCAAGGTAAAATCACGAAAGATCAACTCGAACAGGCCAAGAAAACTGACGTGATCGCGTCGGTAAAACCACGGAAACCGAAATATGACGGTATTAAAGCGCCTTGGTTCGTCCTGGCAGCGAAGAAACAGCTTGAGGACAAGTTTGGGAACCAAACTGTACAACGAGGAGGGTGGAACGTAACAACCACACTTGATCTTGATAAACAGAAAATTGCCGAAGAAGAAGTAAATAAGGGGATGGCCCAGGTCCGTCGTCAGGGGGGCGACACGGCGGCTTTTGTGGGTGAAGATGTCAAGACAGGTCAGATCGTAGCATTGGTTGGCGGGTCTGATTTTTCAAATCCTGACTTTGGTCAGTTTAATTATGCCACTTCGCCACTACCCCCAGGCTCCAGTTTCAAACCCTATGACTATGTTTCATTGATAGAAAACACCAATAATTCGGGTGCCGGATCAGTCTTATATGATACTCAAGGACCCTTAGAAGGTTATCCTTGTACCAATAAAGCCCAGCCAAAACAAGGTGGTAACTGTCTATGGGATTATGACTTTAAATATCCCGGCCCATTAACTCTCCGCTATGCGCTGGGTGGTTCCCGTAACGTTCCAGCTGTAAAAGCTATGCTCACCGCAGGCATAAATAAAACTATTGATACAGCTGAGAAGCTTGGCCTTAAAAGTGGCTACAAGTGTTACTATGACGATAAACTAACTAAAGAAGGCCCCTGTTACGCTTCGTCAGCTATCGGTGACGGTGCCTACTTGCATCTTGACGAACACGTTCATGCTTATTCAACCATTTCGCGCAACGGACAATATATCCCAGAAACTTATATCCTTAAAATTACCGACGCAGGCGGCAAAAAAGTTGATGAATGGAAGCCAACAAAAGGAGACCAAGTCGTCAGACCAGACGCTGCCTATATTGTGGCCGACATGATGGCAGACCCAAATGCCAGCTACTTTAGTAAAAAACCACATCGTTATAAGAACCACAAGTTTTCTTTGAAAACCGGTACTACAAATGACACAAAAGATGGTTTATTAATGGGCTTCTCTACCCAGTATGCTGCTGGTGTCTGGGTTGGCTATCATACCCGCCAAAGAGAGATGCGTGGTTTCATGGAAACGATGACAGAACCAATTTGGAGTGGCTGGATGCATCGGGTACATGACAACCTAAAGCCTGAGGAACGCGTCAAACCAAGTGGGGTACAAACTCTACCAGCTTATGTGGTGCGCAATCATGTGGGTGTAGGCTCTGTCGAACCAAGTCCTAGCAATGATATATTCCCATCTTGGTACCAACAAAATAAAAAGACAAACACCACTCCCAAAGTGATCGATAAGGTATCAAACAAATTGGCGACCGAGTGTACCCCAGACCGGGCAAAAATGCAGACCAATGATGCGGCGGCCAATTCATTCTCCGGGGATAGATTCGTACCTGGCGGGTCTGCCTCATCAAATACTGATGAAAAAGATGATGTACACAAGTGTGACGATGCACGCCCCCAGATTAGCTTCATTGGTGCTCCCTCTACCTGTAATGGTTCGTGTACCTTTACACTGAATGTCAACCAGGGCACTCATCCACTATCAAGCGATAAGTTCAAGGGAACTGTCAACTTAATAATTGATGGCCAAGTTGTGCAGACTGCTACCATAGGGAGTCCCGGTACTGTTAGCCTGACTTATGCGGTCGCAACCAGTGGCAGCAAACAAGTCAGAGCAGAAATAATTGATAGTGTCTTGTACGATGGAAGTGACAGTGTAAATGTTGATTTTGGAGGCGGGGGAAACAGCAGCCCTTTAGTAATAACGTCCCCCGCCAGCGGACAAGGCGTCGGTCCTTCGTCCCCATTCAACGTTAGCTGGGCAGGTGGTTCTTCTCCTTATTCTCTAACGGTAAGTGGCCCTGGGGCTGGGGGTCAGTGTTTTACCAGCTCAACCAGCAGTACGTCGCTAACTGTCAACACTTGTAACGGCGGAAATGGTAATTATACTGCAACTGTTATTGCTTCCGGGGGACTAAGCGCAAGTGTCACGTTTAAGCGGCCTTAGAAGAAGCAATCTTTCTTTTTAGTGTATTTAGTGAGCTACTGTGTGTGCCAAAAATCATTTTTCCTGCATCTGTTTGATGTATGCGCGTTACCGTCAGATTGACTTTTTTGCCAATAAGATTAGCGGCACCATCAACAACTACCATCGTGCCATCCTCTAAATATCCAACCCCCTGTCCTTTCGCATTTCCCTTTTGAACGATCTTAATCTGGCGGGTTTCACCTGGTAGGGCTACCACTCTGAGTACCCCAGCTAGTTCATGCACATTTAATACTTTCACTCCTGCAATTTTTGCTACTTTATTCAAATTATAATCAGTGGTATAAAGTGCTGCTTTCTCATCACTAGCGAGATGCACAAGCTTAGCGTCAATGTCAGGTTCTCTCGGATATTCTCCTTGGTGGATAAATACTTCGTTTAATGATTCCTGCTGGAGATTACGCACTACGTCAAGACCAAAGCGAGCCCGGGCCCGTTTTTGCGAATCACCACCATCAGCCAGCTGCTGCAGTTCGTTAATAACAAACTGCGGGATTATCAACCTACCTTCTATAAAACCAATCCGTACTAAATCTTCAATCCGACCATCTATCAACGCACAGGTATCAAGTACGATACTGCTGGTTGTTTTTCCTTTTTTTGTTCCATGCATCCACGTCTTGCGTGGTCCCAAAATCAGTATAATAAGAGTAACAAGCAGTCCAATCTGCAATAATTGTAATGTAATCATTCTTTCTCCAAAAATTGATTTAGTGCATCTCTCATGGCTGAAACGCCAAAAAGGCCGGGTATTTTTTTGGTTCCTTGCTTACGAGGACCAAGTGCTCCATCAAATCCAAGTTTCCGGGCTTCTGCTAGCCGCTTATCCGCAAAAGGCACATGACGAATTTCACCAGATAATCCTACTTCCCCAAATACCGCTACATTCCGTTTTAGCTGCATGCCTTTTGAAGCTGAGGCAATTGCCATACAAATCGCCAGGTCCGCTGCTGGTTCCTGGACTTTTATTCCCCCGACTACATTGATATATATATCCTGGTCTGCCAGGTTCAAGCGTGTGCGGCGCTCTAATACCGCAATCAGTAAGTTCACACGATTAATATCAACACCGCTGGCTGTCCGCTTCGGGTAGCCGTAATTAGTCCGGTTCACGAGTGCCTGCACTTCAACGAGCAGTGGCCTAGTCCCCTCCATTGTGGCTAATACCACTGAGCCGTCAGTTACTTGCCGCTCAGCTAACAAGACAGCTGAAGGATTTTCTACGGCCTGAAGGCCATGGTCAGTCATTTCAAATATACCGGCCTCATTCGTAGAGCCAAAACGATTCTTCACGCCTCTCAGTAACTTAAAACCTCCGTAACGATCACCTTCGAGTTGCAATACTACATCTACGATATGTTCAAGCACTTTAGGTCCAGCAATAGACCCCTCTTTCGTCACGTGACCAACAATGACTACTGCCGTTGTAGTCAGCTTCGCGGCTTGTAATAACAACTGCGTGCTATTAGTAATTTGACTCATGGTACCAGCTGCTGAACCAACCTGGTTAACTGTCATAGTTTGAATAGAATCTACTACTACAAGTTGATACTGACCATCTAAGATGGTTCGGGTAATATCATCCGCACTACTTGAATTTGCCAGTTGTAGGCTACCGGGGGAAATATCCAACCGCTGGCCACGAAGATTTATTTGTTCGGCTGATTCCTCACCACTGACGTAAAGGACTGAATGTTGTCGTGATACGTAACTGGCAAGCTGCAATACTAGCGTACTCTTGCCAATACCTGGCTGGCCGGCCAGCAAGGTAAGACTACCAGGTACAAGTCCCCCACCCAAAACAGTATCCATTTCCTTCATTCCGCTTGTGAAACGTGTCAGAGATTTTGCTTTGGTCTTTCCTCCAATAGGATGAGCAACCAATGACTTTCCTTTACTTGACACTATCTCATCATCAACTCGTTGTACAATGGTGTTCCATTCCCCGCAGACGTGGCACCTACCAGACCAGCTACCATGTTGTGCTCCACAATTCTGGCAGACGAAGGTCCCTGCGCTCGTACTTTTTCCCATATGTATTAGTCTAACAGATTACAGCTCAGTCGGGTTTGTGAGTCGACTATCGAGCGATTTAATAAGTTCTTGTTCTTCTAAAGCGATGTTATTTCGTTCTTTCACCAAGTTATTGTACTCCTCTATTAAGCCGCGGGTTTGGTTCACCTTTGCATTGAGCGTTCTTACTTTTTCATTAAAGTCATTTACTCCTGCGTTGTAGGCTTCCACTTGGTTGTTAGAAAGCAGAGAATTTAATCTCTGGCGTTCTCCCTTCAAAGCTTCAGATTCTTGATCAAGGTCATTCTGGTTCTCATCGATTTCCGCTTTTAAAGCAGACAGACGCTGGTCATAGTCTGCAACTTGATCTTTCCTCTGCGATAAAACAGCCTCGTATTTTTCTGAAAATGTCACGACTGCTTGGCGATTTGCAAAATAGCGACTGTAATATTGTTCAAGTTCGGCTGGTAAAGTGGCGACCTCTGTACCTAAGATGGAGTGCAGTTCGTTGTCTGTGTCTGCTCCCATTTTTTGATACTGACCAATTACCTTCTTAATGCGTTCATCAGTAACTTGGCCGTAAGCATTATGAATAAGCTGGTTGACCCGTTGTTTCTCATCTGCTGACAGACGGTCATAGGCAGCATGCAACATTTCATGGGCCGCCGTCACTTCCTCGACACCCGAAAGGCGTGAATCTGTCACATCAAACAGGTATATTCCTCGATTTGCAACGTAACACCCCAGTACAATTGTCTGCTCATTTTCACGACAGTGTTCATTGAATGAAACTTTATCTGCCAGAACTGGATGGTGGACATAAAAAAGGTGTGTAGCTTTCGGCGTCATAGTGGTGTGTTCAGCCAACTGGGCAATGGCTGCCGACGGTTGGTACTGCCTTAGACGTAACCAGTCATACGCGTCTTGTCGGAACCAAAAGCCAACTAGTAAGACAGCAAAGACCGCAAACGTAAAAACACAGGAAAGAATGAGTCGCGACGTTCGATTTCTTTGCATAAGTATTATTCTATTGCTCCAGGGGCACGCCGAGCAACTTATGGTTATTCTTGGACCGCACTGAATGCAAGTTGCTTGTCTTTTACGCCCACTTGGATAATATCACCTTTTGTATATTGGCTATCAAGCAAGTGATGAGCGATATGGTCTTCAATTGTATCCTGCAGTAAACGTCGAAGTGGACGCACACCATTATGAGCATCGTAACCCTCTTCCAACAAATGTCGTTTTGCCCTTGCCGATAATTCAAGTCCCATGCCTTGTCTAAGCAGACGCTGCCTTAGTTCTTCTATTTGCAGGTCAAGTATCTTAAGGGCATCTTTTTTAGTCAGTGCCCGGAAGACTATAATTTTATCAATCCGGTTAATGAGTTCCGGGCGCATCATGCGTTTTAATTCATCATGTACTTTACTTTTATTACGATTATGGAGTTCATCGAGATTTTTAAGATCCTCTGCATTGCTGGCATGGAACCCAAGCGAAGCTTCTTTTTGTAATTTTTCAGCCCCTAAGTTACTAGTCATAATAATAATGGTATTCGTAAAATCAACTTGTCGACCTTTGGCGTCAGTCAAAACACCGTCTTCTAAAATCTGTAACAGCATATGAAAGACCTCGGGGTGGGCCTTCTCAATTTCGTCAAACAAAATGAGGCTATAGGGTTGTCGCCGAACCCGATCAGTTAATTGACCGCCTTCCTCATAGCCTACATAACCAGCTGGTGCACCAACTAAGCGTGAAACTGTATGACGTTCGCCAAATTCGCTCATGTCAATCTTGATGAGCGCCTCGCTACTGCCAAAAAACTCACGTGCGAGGACCCGGGCTAGTTCTGTTTTGCCAACTCCTGTAGGACCTAAGAACACAAAGGAGCCAATTGGCCGCTGCTCACTGGATACTCCTGAGCGATTTCGTCGGATAGCTTTGGCGACTGCAGATACGGCTTCTTCTTGACCTATCACATACTTACCTAGCGTCTTTTCCAAATGAAGTAAGTGTTTAGCTTCGGCCCTTACCACCCGCTTAACGGGGATACCGGTCATTCGCGCCACCACTTCAGCGATATCTTCACTGCTGACTGATAGCTTCTGCCGCCCTTTACCACTACTGTGTAACTTCTTTAATTGTTCGCTAATTTGACTGGCGCGAGTTTTGTATTGGGCTGCCTTTTCGTAGTCCTGGTTATCAACCGAATCTTCCAGACGAACATTCAATAACTTCAATTCTTTCTGAAGCTTTCTTACCTCCGGCGGCGTCTTGCCTCTGTCAACCCGTAGATAAGCTGCAGTCTCATCCAACAGATCAATCGCCTTATCGGGCAGATAACGGTCATTTATATAGCGACTGGCCAGTGTCACGGTATCTTCAAGCACATTATCAGCAATTTTGACGTTATGGTAAGACTCATAATGCTTACGTAGTCCCTTTAGAATCTGCAGAGTCTCGCTGCTGGTAGCCGGGGGAACTTGAATCGGCTGGAAACGCCGCTCAAGTGCTGCATCTTTTTCAATGTGTTTGGTATACTCAGCTGTCGTTGTGGCGCCAATTACTTGGATTTTACCGCGCGCCAGCGGCGGTTTAAGAATGCTGCCGGCGTCCATCGCACCTTCTGCCGCTCCGGCGCCCACAATAAGATGCAGTTCATCAATAAACAGAATTGTATGAGTATCATTTTCTAGTTCAGATAAGACTTTTTTAAGCCTTTCTTCAAATTCGCCCCTGTATTTTGTACCGGCAATCATACCTGCTAGATCGAGCATAATAATCCGCTTATCAAGTAAGCTATCGGGTAGATCTTCAGTCACAATTCTTTGTGCAAGTCCTTCAACAATAGCCGTTTTCCCTACCCCTGGTTCACCAATCAATACAGGGTTATTTTTTGTCCGTCGATTAAGAATGGTCACCACCCGCCGGATTTGGGCCTCACGTCCCACAACAGGATCCAATTTACCCTCCCGGGCTTGGGCCGTTAAATCAGTACCAAAAAAATCAAGAGCAGTTTTGCGGGCCTTTTTACCACGACGTCCAGTGTTTGATGATGACGCTGAGCCTCCATAACCTTGCCGGTTCAGGTATAGTTCCAGCTCATTCTGCAGTTGCAGCACATCTATGTTCATATCTCTCAGTAAAATAGTCGCGCGGGCATTCTTTTGACGCAAGATACTGCTCAAGATATGTTCTGTCCCACAATGTTCTTGGTTAAGGTCCTGAGCAATGTCATAAGCCATCCGTAGAGTCAGTTTGGCCGTTTCACTAAGGCCTTTTGCGCCCATATTAATTACCAATGTCTTAGGTGTCAGGTTCAAAGCTAAGCGGGCCCTGTCTAAGGTTACCCCAGCGCCTTCCAGTAACTTGGCGCCAACTGAAGATTCCTGCGCCAGAACACCGAGTAGAAGATGCTCTGTGCCCACATAGGCGCTCCCAAAACTACGAGCAACTGCATCTGCATGCTTCAGACTGTGCAGTGCATTGTCAGTCAGATGGTTAATAAATTCCTGAAAATCAGGTGAACTTGGAAGCATATATTCTTGATTCTTTCCGGCGGACATTAAAAGCCGCTATAACTATCATATCAACTAGCACTCACGAGTCAAGAGTGCTAATTTACTATATCTGTGTGATAGTAACAGATATATGCTCGTGATGGCTAGACAAGTTGCGTAGATGAGTAGCCGGCTTATCTCGTATGGGGTTGTGTGTAATATAAGCATCCCCCGGCTCCAAAGTAACTTCTGGTGGAACCTCTGAGAGCGGTCCTACATGCTCATAGACACGCAAAGCTGCTTCGCCAATGCAATTCACAGTCAAGTGTGTACCTGGAAATATTTCGCGCCCAGTATGATCACTCCCCACATCTAACCTTCTAATAGAAAGTAAATTAGCTCCATAGCCTTCTTCCACCGCCTTATCGTGCAGCTTGGATAAGTCTTGAAGTTCATCTGCGTTTATTCTGAACCTATCCTCACTAGCTTCAGAAAGTACGCGCCCAAGGGCTATCTGTTGCGGGAAATCATCAACTTTTTCGAAATGTCGCAGACGGGTTTCGTCTAACATACTAAGTAAAAGTGCTTGTTCTCCAACCCGGCGGGCTTGCTCAGGTTGAATAAAATTCTTCTTTACTTCCCACTTGTGAACCATTGGCATGCTATTTTGGGCAAACATAGATTTAACCTAAGTAAAATACTTTTATTTTTTAATAACTACTACACTTAAAATTATACACCCCGTGTGCAAGTCCTAAGAATTGAGAACGACAAAAAAACGATAAGAAAATATTCTTTACGCCTTTTCTTCGCCGTGTTCTTCAATTGCCTCTAGTAAGCTACTTTCAAGCTGTTCTTTCTTTTTTAGCTTGGGCACTGGGCTGTTTTTAGCAACAGGAGCCTTCTCTTCTTTTTTACTTCGTCGTGTCGCTTCATTTTCCGCCTCAATATCAATTTCGTAACCCGTTAGCTTACTCGCTAAACGGACATTCTGGCCACTTTTGCCAATTGCAATACTCAACTGGTCATCCGGAACTGTGACAGCCGCTTTCTTCGCATTCTTATCCAGGCTTACATTAATAACTTTAGTAGGGCTTAAAGCGTTTGTAATATATGTAACCGGGTTCTCGTTCCAGACCACAATATCTATCTTTTCCTGCTCACCAATCTCGCTTACCACCGCATTCACGCGAGTACCATGTCCACCTACAAATGTACCAACTGGATCAACTCCTGGCACTGTACTATGCACGGCCAGCTTAGTACGAACTCCCGCTTCACGCGCTATTTCCTTAATTTCCACTGCACCGTTCTCCATCTCCGGTACCTCAGCCTTAAAAAGCCATTCAATGAACTGTGTATTGCCCCGACTGACTACTAATTGTGGACCACGGAAGCCTCGTTCAATGTCTTTCAGGTAGACCTTCAGTCGTTGCCCAGGATAGTAGCGCTCGCCTTGTATCTGGTCACCTTTGGGCATAATACCTTGAGCTTTTCCCAGGTCTATCCTGACAATATTACCCTCAACCCTTGAGACTATCCCATTGACCACTGTACCGATTTTGTCATCAAATTCAGCTACTACAATTTCGCGTTCTGCCTCCCGAAGCCGTTGTAGAATTACCTGTTTCGCCGTTTGGGCGGCTACACGGCCAAATTCCTCAACCTTTTCGTGTACCTCAACCATGTCACCCAACTTCGCATTTTTCTGAAGGGTTTGTGCCTTTCCCAGCGTAATTTCTGAACGTGGATCCTCTACTTTCTCTACTATTTCCTTCTCCACATAGGCATCCACTTCACCGGTATTTAAGTTCATAGTTACTCTGACTTCTTGTTCTCTCTCGCCATAGTCGCGCCTGTAGGCCGCTGCCAAGGCTTGTTCTACAGTTTCCTGAACAGTGGCTTCTGGTAAGTTTTTTTCTTCTGCAATTACCCGCACTGCCGTCGCTAGTTGTTTCATGTCTAATTCCATATCTATATTCCTTCCTTTTTACTAAAAATACATCAAAAAATCCGACCTTATGACTGGCCGGATCACTACTTCTGTAACAGCTCTTAGATTGTAATAAACAAACGCCAAAATGTCAACCTGCGACTACCCATGCTAGACTAATGTTCATGGGAAAAAAGGTAAGACGCTTACACTCGCAATTTGAACCGCGCCACTACATTCTTGAACTTCACATCCAACCCAAGACAATGACCTTTTCGGGCTCTGTGATTATCAGCGGCCTAAAAAAACAGCGGCCCAGCCAACGGCTCACTTTTCACCAAAAAGGGCTGTCTATTTCGAACGTTCATGTTATGGCACACACCAAAAATGACGATAAAGAAATAACCATAGACCGCATCAATTATCACAAAGGTTACGATGAAGTTCGCTTACATTCTAAAATTATGATGCCACCCGGACGTTATACTGTCACTCTGCATTTTAAGGGAACCATTACACCCCAGATGAATGGCATTTATCCTTGCCTCTTTACTCATCAAGGGATGCACAAGAAGCTCATTGCTACCCAGTTTGAGAGTCACCATGCCCGGGAAGTATTCCCCTGTATCGACGAACCAGCTGCCAAAGCCACCTTTGACCTCAAACTTATCGCACCAAAAGATTTGACAGTCATCGCTAATACACCCCTGGTATCACAGCAGCATAAGAAAGACGTCACGGAAAGTGAGTTTGCCACCACCCCACGTATGTCTTCTTACTTACTGGCATTCGTCATTGGTGAGATGAAATATCTACAGGCTACCACTAAGAAAAGTGTGAAAGTCCGCACTTACGCAACTCCCGGTAATGAAGAGTTTACAAAATTTGCACTTTCTGTGGCAGTAAAGTGCCTTGATTTTTTTGACAGCTACTTTGCCACTGATTATCCCCTTCCCAAATGTGACTTGGTAGCCTTGCCGGATTTTGCGTCGGGCGCAATGGAAAATTGGGGATGTATTACGTTTAGAGAACAAACCTTGCTCGTTGATCCTGTAAATTCTACTCTTTCGAACAAACAATACGTAGCGATGGTGGTAGCCCATGAACTAGCCCACCAGTGGTTTGGTAACCTCGTGACGATGGAATGGTGGACTGATTTATGGCTGAATGAAGGATTTGCCAGCTGGATCGAATATCTCGCTGTCGATAAATTCTTCCCTGACTGGCAGATGTGGACTCAGTTTATTATTGACGAACAACAGCAAGGCTTAAAATTAGATGCCCTCGAGCACACCCATCCGGTAGAAGTCAATGTTGATCATCCTGATGAAATACGCACAATTTTTGACACCATCAGCTACAGCAAGGGAGCCAGCGTAATTCATATGCTATACCGCTACCTAGGCCCACACGATTTTCGCGAAGGACTGCGTTATTATCTAAAGAAACACGCTTTTAGTAACGCGCGAACCGAAGATTTATGGCAATCTTTGGAAGATATCTCGTCTAAGCCAGTAACACGCATTATGCAGGCCTGGACCTCGCAAGCCGGTTTCCCTTTACTCGTAGCCGAGGTGGACGAAAAACAATTGAAGCTCAAACAACGACGTTTTCTGATTAACCCAAAGCATTCTGAGCTACCTGATATGACGTGGCCAATCCCACTTCTCGCCAACACCACCGCTCTGCCCGATATGCTTACTTCTGTGTCAGGCCATTACTCTCTTGCCGATCCACACGCTTTAAAACTTAATGCTGGCCAAAGTGGATTTTACCGGGTTACTTATAATGCCACTCATCTTGAACATCTGGGCGAACAAGTACAGCGTGGACATTTCTCACCACTGGATCGCCTCAGTATACTGAGTGACGCCTTTGAAACTGCCAAGGCTGGGAATGCTGACACCGCAGAGGCACTACATCTCCTCCGCTATTTTACAAATGAAGATAATTATGCGGTATGGGATATCATCTCGGCAGCATTAGCCTCAATTAGAGCCATAATGGGCGACTTTCAGGATATCCGCGAACAAATGAAGCCCTTTACGCGAAATCTAGTGTCGCGCCAATATACACGCTTAGGTTGGAAAAAATCAAAAAATGAGTCACATTTCGACCAACTCTTACGACCAACTATTCTCAGTTTATCCGCCGTTGCTGATAATCAAGAAGTCCTGGAGCAATGCCGCAGACTCTTTGATCAATCTATTCACTCCATGCAAACGTCCAAGGTAATCGGCATAGACCCTGACCTAAGAGGCATTGTTTTTTGCAATGTTGCACGCCACGGTGACCACACAACATTTGAAGCACTGCGAGAACTATATGATAAGGTAAGTTTGAGCGAAGAACGCAATACGTTGGCCGCTGCCCTGACTAGCTTTAAACAACCTGAGCTAATTGACGAAGCCCTCTCGTTGATTACTTCCCCCCATGTTCGACACCAAGACGTTTCGTATTGGGTTGCCTATAGTTTTATGAATCGTCATGCTCGCCTGCAAGCCTGGGACTGGTTAACCTCACATTGGCAATGGCTCGAAACAAACCTCGGCACTGATCTTAGTTTTTACCGAATGCCCTTGTACGTTGCGAGAGTGTCTTCTACTAGCCAATTCATTACACAATACAAGGATTTTTTTGGTAAGCATCTGAACGCTGCCCTGGAACGTCCCTATCAACAAGGCCTTGAGATGCTACAGTGGCAAACGTCATGGAGACAACGAGATCAAAAAGAAGTCAAGCGATTCTTTGAACTTACGTTACCAGATCAATAAAATCAATTTCGTAGTCAGGGCCAGTAACTTCTGCGGCCGCCAGCAACCACTCACCCTTCCAGTCATGTTGGTATACCCATGTTTCGGCTGCAAAACGCATCTGTCGTAACTTCTGTGGAGTTATGTAATCAAAACCTCTTCCCTGTAATGATTGAGAACGGTACTTTACCTCAACAAAAACGACTGTCTTCTTCTTTTTCATGACCAGATCAATCTCACAAACCCGCGTGCGCCAGTTTCGCGCCAACAACTGATACCGTTTGTTTTCTAGATAACGTATGACAGCCGTCTCAGCTTTTTGACCGGCAAGGCTAGTGTTCATTGACTTTGCATTCCCGCGATTGGACGAAACGACTGACGATGGATAGGAGTTGGACCGTAGATACCAATCATTTTCCGATGATGGGCAGTACCGTAACCAACATGCTTATCAAAGCCAAACCGCGGATACTGTTCCGCGACATTTTGCATGTAGAGGTCTCGGTGAGTTTTGGCAATAATTCCGGCTGCACTGACACAAGGCAAATAAGTGTCAGCTTTTACGACCGCGGTCGTTTTTGGCATATCTCCTAGAAAATTATATGGCCCGTCAACAATAACCTGCTGATACTCTTCTATTTGGGCCACTACTCCGAGTAACGCCTGACGCATAGCGAAGCGAACTGCTTCAGTCATTCCCCATTTATCAATCTGCCAGGCTTCGGTCCAGCCCAGCGCCCATATCCCTTGCGTCATAATCTGTTCAGCATAGCGAAAACGTTGACTAGATGTCAGTAGTTTTGAATCTTTTATACCAACTATTGGCGACTTCAATACGACGGCAGCTGCGGCAAGCGGACCTGCCCATGCACCTCTGCCCGCCTCATCTACGCCAATTACCATGTGGCCAGTAAAGCACAACTTACTTTTGTGGTAAAATAAGTCTCACTTAAGGATTTATCGATGGAGTCAAGTCCTCAATCAGAAACTACACATCTGCCCGAAGCAGTGCCTGAGCAGTATTTAAAATATCCGATCAGCGCGAAAGTGATGAATCGTTACTGGCAAGACACAGAACTTGTATATTTTTATGAAGCCGTCTTACCGACTCTAAAATCTCTTTCAGGTGAAGAACTTTATAATTTAGCCAATCAGTTTCATTATCAGCCACTAGGTTCTACATCTGAAGAAATGGCCATGCATCTCGAAGAAGCGACTTATGAGCATACAAGCGAAGATTTATGGCAGGGGGCAAATATGTGGCAAGGCGAACAATTTGCAAATAACCTAATTTTGAACCAACTCCCTGACGAGGCGTTCCGGCGACTCGCCAATCGGGCTACAACAAACCCTACTCCCTAGGTTGTACTTTTCTTCTGCTAGCCTAAAAAATCATCTAACTTTAGCGGACTGGACTTGGGCGTTTTCTTCTTTGGATTGTTTCACGTCAGTGGCTGTAGCTTGACCACTGCTATCCGCTGGTTGTCCCTTAACAGCAGCTGGTTCATCTTGCGCGACCAACTTATTAACTGTCTCACGGTCGAAGTCGACAGATGCTAACCTGGCCGCTTTTCCAGTGCGAGCTCGCATATAGCTCAAATAATTACGGCGGACCTTGCTCCGCTTCACTACCTCAACTTTAAGCACCAATGGTGAATGTAGTAAATAGGACTTCTCAACACCTATACCACTGGCCACACGCCGAACAGTAATCCGAGCAGTTTGGCTGTTCATTTTTCCAGTTCGAATCACCAGCCCTTCAAATATCTGAGTACGCTCTTTATTACCTTCACGAATCTTCTGATGAACACGTACCGTGTCGCCAGATTGTACCTGAGGCGTGGCCGACTTTTTATAATGGTCTCCCAATTTCACAAGAACAGATTGCATAACGAGTAGACTTTACATGAATTCGCACATTTTTTCAACTCTTGTAAGGTAAAAATACACAATTCCTGTAAAAACGCAGTACTATATTAATCATGGATTACGCAAAAAAGGCCTTGCAACAACACAAAAAATTGGGTGGCAAAATTGCTTTATCCTTAAAAGATAAGCTAGACACGCAAGAGAAATTAAGCATTTATTACACCCCGGGAGTAGCCGAGGTATCACGTTACACGGCGGCCCATCCAAGCGAAACTAGAGATTACACCTGGACTCACAATTGCGTAGCAATCATCAGTGATGGGTCAGCCGTTTTGGGGCTAGGTAATATCGGTCCGCAGGGTGCCTTACCGGTCATGGAAGGCAAAGCAATGTTGTTCAAGTACTTCGCCAATATTGACGCGGTGCCAATTGTTCTAGATGTACACAAACCAGACGAAATAGTGGCAGCTGTCACCGCCATCGCGCCGAGCTTTGGCGGTATTAATCTGGAGGATATTGCTGCGCCAACTTGTTTTGAAGTGGAGGAGCGCCTTAAACATGCACTGTCTATTCCGGTCATGCATGATGACCAACATGGGACAGCTGTTGTCGTACTTGCCGGTCTGATAAATGCAACCAAAGTCGTCAAAAAATCACTAGCCAGTTGCCGTATTGTCCTTATCGGTGCCGGTGCCGCTGGAGTTGCTATCGCCAAGTTACTTCATAAATATGCAAATCCAGATATCATCGCAATTGACTCAAAAGGTGTAATAGATGCAACCCGCGATACTTTAACAAATGAAAAGCGCTTGCTCGCTTCATACTGTAAGCCTCCACCTGACCACTTAATGCCACGTACGCTGCATGAAGCTCTGCATGAGGCGGATATCGTCATCGGAGTGAGCCAACCAGGCATGTTAAAAAAAGCTGACATTTCAGTCATGAGCAAAAAGCCAATAATTTTTGCCCTGTCAAATCCCACTCCAGAGATTATGCCCGATGAGGCAAAAGCAGCTGGAGCAGCTATAGTCGCCACAGGACGCAGTGATTTTGATAATCAAGTGAATAATGCGCTTGCGTTTCCAGGTATTTTCCGCGGTGCACTCGATCACCAAGTCAGTTCAATCACCGATCAACACAAGATCAAGGCAGCCGAAGCAATCGCTAAACTAGTGGCTAAACCCTCACCTCAACAAATTATTCCTCATGTATTTGACGATAGGCTGATCCCCGCTATCGCCCGAGTTATTACTTGAAACCAAGTTCTCTCTAATCGAGCACTCTGTATACTTCTTCTAAAGTCGTCTGACCGGCTATTACCTTGAGGATACCGTCCTGCATCATAGTCATCATGCCACTTCTCACCGCCGCCTCTTCTATATTTTGAGTAGATAATTGTTTGCCGCTCTTTTGCAATAATTCCACCATATCCCGGCTCATTAAAAATTGCTCGCGAAGAGCTAGCTGCCCTCTATAGCCGTAGGGGTTATCAGCTGAACTACCGGGTCTATACAATTTAAGACCTTCCAGTGAAGGCTTTGGCAAACCCGGCGGCAATCCCGCAACCACCTTTTGGATACTCTCAATTATTGCCATGGGCGGGTCATAAGCCTGCTTGGTTTGGTCATCAAGTTTACGAACAAGCCTTTGCGCCATCACCAATCGAATGGCTGAGAGAAAAAGTGGATTTTCCCCAATAATATCCAGCAGACGCGTGAGGGCAGCAGAGGCAGAGGCAGCGTGAAAGGTAGAGAGGACCAAATGCCCTGTTAGCGATGCCTGAAGAGCCGTTTTGGCCGTGTCTGGATCCCTGATTTCGCCAACCATAACAATGTCAGGGTCAAGTCGAAGGACAGCCCTTAATTTATTTGCAAAGTGACTTTCTTCACCGGTCTTAGTAGTGACTGAAATCTGCGTAATGCCGTTGAACTGGAACTCAACCGGATCTTCAATGGTAATTATTTTCCTTTCCTCATTATTAAGGGTATTCAGAATGGAATACAAGGTGGTGGTTTTTCCTGAACCAGTTGGACCAACTGCAAGTACTAAGCCGCTTGGTTTCTCTATGATGCCATCTACTACCGCACGTTCTTTAGGCGACAATCCAAGACGATCCAAGGTATACATCTCGGGCTCAAGATTAAATAGCCTCATCACGACATCCATACCACCAATAGCCGGCACTGTTTCTACCCGTAAGTTAATGTTGACCTCGCTGCCATCAGCCATTTTTACATGCTCCCTAATATGACCCTGCTGCGGTTCGCTGGCCGAAGTAGAAACGTTGGCTGCACTCGCCACCGCTGAAATAAGAATCCGGTATTTCTCATATGTTAACCGCGCCACTGGATGAAGCACGCCATCAATACGGAAACGAATACGCACGTATTCAGTTTGGTTTTCTAAATGAATATCAGAAGCAGCCAATTTATGCGCTTGCTGCACCAGATAGGCCAACATGTCATCAGCACGTACCTGGTTTAACATTTGTGAAACACGCCCAATGAGCTCTTGAGTACCAGCTGTCGTGAGTTCTATGTCCTGATACACTACCTGCTTAGGGGGGTCATACAGGTGCATATACTCGTGATAACCCATCTCAGAAATCAATGCAAAGCTCACGCGTTGGTCTAGAAAACGCTGTGTTATCTCATTCATCATATGTTGCGAAGTAGTGTTTGTCACCCCGAATGTAATTGCGTGTTCGCTGGCCTGGAGAGGAATAACCCGCATTCTATATAGCTCCTCAACGGGCATAAGGTTTTTATAGAGCACTTTATTCACAATTTGCGAAGTATCAATATAATTCAGCTCTAAAAGACGGGCACGTCTTTCAGTGGCCCGTTCATCATCTCGCCGAGCATCTTGACTCATAATCTCAGTATAAACCATAAGCAATGTGATTCCACGCTAAGTTTTTTCTAGCGTCGTGTTATATTTGGTGACAACAATGAGACAGATCACAGCGATTGCTTATAATTGGCGAAGTTACCATAACGTTGGTTCATTACTTCGAACTGCCGAAGGGCTCGGGGTTGCAGTAATACTTTGTGGCTACACTCCTTATCCGCAGTTGCCAACTGATCCACGCTTGCCGCACCTGGCAAAAAAAGCCGAAAGGCAAATCAATAAAACTGCCCTGGGAGCACAACAGAGCGTTCAGTGGGATTACATCCCCAGTTGGCAATTAGCTGTAACTAGACTCAAGCGCAGTGGCTACTCACTTTATGCCATTGAGCAAGAGGTAGAATCAACATCTTTAACATCTTTTAGCCCACCCGAAAAACTGGCATTGGTATTTGGTAATGAAGTAACAGGTTTGCCCCACAACATACTGCGCAGTTGCAAAGCATCAATCGAAATCCCGATGTCGGGGGCAAAAGAGTCATTCAATGTGGTCCAAGCTGCGGCAATGAGTTTATATCATTGCCGTTTTTCACCCTTCACCCTTCATTGACACAACCAGTTTGACTGGCAAAGAGAGCTTGAATTAGATATAGTTACTTATTAAGTATGGCCATGGCCTCTTTACATCGTACTCGCGCCCAACAGCAAAAAAGACACGGTAAGCATCAAAAACGTACCAAGCAGTTTTTGCATGTATATCATCCCTATCTTCCATTAGTAATGGCAAGTCTGCTGTTTGTAGTACTTCATGTATATTGGCAGCCCCACCGGCAAATAAGCCAAAAGGGTGTTCTTGCCTACGCCACTAATATGAGCCCCAGCGGTTTACTGCAGGCCACCAATCAACAACGCCAAAGCAATGGACGCAGCTTACTGACATTAAATAGCCAACTTTCCCAAGCTGCTCAAGCCAAAGCTAATGACATGGCTTCACGCAATTACTGGTCGCATAATACTCCTGAAGGGAACGCACCGTGGGTATTTATTGCCCAGGCTGGCTATAGTTACACCCAGGCAGGAGAAAACCTTGCTTATGGCTTCTTAACAAGTGACGATGCAGTAGTTGGGTGGATGAATAGCCCTAGTCATCGTGACAATTTACTTAATACTGCTTTTCTTGATGTTGGCTTCGGCTTCGCAAATAATCCAGACTACCAAGGCAGCGGACCGGAAACTGTAGTGGTAGCGATGTATGGCACTCCTCAAGTAAAGGGTGCCACTACTCCTGCCACGCCGAGCACACCAACTAAAACATCAACTACGAGTCCCACAGCCCCCACGACTCACCCCCAAACAAATCAATCAGCTTCGCCTGCTCCTGCACCAACTGCGCCGACTTCCCCCACCCCATCCTCTTCAGATACAAAAAATGCCAAACCTGCTGAAGTTATCAATACCACCAATAACGAATCGACGGCCGCAGCAGGTACCAAAAGAGTGTCCCGATTGGAAGTGCTCACAAGAGGTGCCATCCCCTGGGTATCGACTGTCACTCTACTAGTAACGATTACTCTGGTTACTTATCTTGGCGTTTCTCACGCTGTGGCTATCAGACGCGTTGTCGTACGTGGTGAACGTTATTTCATGCACCACGTAGCCTTTGATCTTACGTTGGTGGTTGTGTTAGCAATCTGTTACGAATTAAGCCATACAGCTGGCCTTATACGCTAAACTTATTGAACTTTCACGTTTTCTTCGCCCACCACTAATTGCAGGGCCAGCAGCACATCCGCATGCTCCTGCACACCGCCAGGGAGCTTGATAATTTGTCGGTTCGGATCTTTGCCCACCACCAAGACAATTTCCGTATTACCGTGATGAGCATCCAGTAATTTCTTCAAAGAAATAAGATGGTCTTGGTTGTCGCTGTCGTGAATTCTGATATATACCCGTCGCTGCTTAGGAGATGAAGTCAAGGTTGAACGTTCTACCAAGACTGGTGCTGACTTTTTTCGGGTAGGGGTTTTCTTCAGATCTTCATCAGTTACTACTCGGACTTCCTTAAGTAATAACTTCGGTTCGCCCCCGAAAGTCCCGCTACCACGTGTTTTCGTACTCACGCGTCCTTTTCCTATCACTACCATATCCTTTTGGCAAGCTTCCGCCGTTGTTTCATAAACCGAAGGGAATACTACAGCCTCCAGTTCTCCACTCAGGTCAGCAATTTTTACAAACGCCATTCGTTGACCATTCTTTGTCGTAATTTCTCGAATTTCTGTTACTACGCCACCTATTGTCAGACTTTGGTTATCGGTTGCTTCGTTAATTTTTTGGATTGGATCGGTATGGGCGGCTAACCAGTCTTCGTAGTCATCCAATGGGTGCCGGGAAAGATATAAGCCTAAGAGATCCCTTTCCCACTGCAGCATTTCCCGCGGACTATGAACAGTCTGAGGTACCTGTAAAGTAAGTTGCGACTTGATAGCAGCTACTACAGCATCGCTGTTTCCGAATAAATCTGTTTGCCCGCTTAGCCTCTCTTTTTGTTGTCTGGACGCATAGGCAAGCAACACATCGAGATTATGCAATAGCTCACTTCTGGTAGCAAAACGATCAAATGCCCCGGCACGAATCAGTGATTCCAAGGCTTTGCGGTTCACAACGCGTGTATTCACACGGCTTAAAAAATCTTCAAGACCATCGAACGGTTTCTCTTCCCTTGCCTTTAGGATCTCTTCAACTGCTCCTGTACCTACATTCTTTATGGCACTCATTCCAAAACGAATTTGTTTAGTATCAGGCACCACGGCAAACTCAACGAAAGATTCATTCACATCTGGCGGCAGAACTTCTATATTCATATCTTTGCATTCCTTAATTTCAATAGCTAAACGATCAGTGTTATCAAAATCACTAGTCATGAGTGCCGCCATGAACGCTGCCGGAAAATGTGCTTTCAGGTAAGCGGTTTGAAAAGCGATAAACGCATAACACGCAGCGTGGGACTTATTAAACGCATAGTCAGCAAACCCTTCTAGATCAGACCAAAACTTTTCTGCCACCTGCGTGGCTACTTGATTCGCAACCGCTCCTTTAATAATCTTGTCCTTCATTTTTTTCATCATTTCACGATTCTTTTTGCCCACGGCTTTTCTCAAGGTGTCGGCTTCACCGCCGCTGAAACCACACATATCTTTGGCAATTTGCATCACCTGCTCTTGGTAAACCAAAACACCATAAGTAGTTCGTAATGAATTCTCCATCAATGAGTGGTCATAGCTAACTGGTTCTAAACCATTTTTGCGAGCAATAAATCGATCAGTAAGCCCAGCAGTTAGAGGACCCGGCCGATACAGCGACACCATCGCTACAATATCCTCAAACTCCACAGGCTTTAGCTGTCGCAAATAACGTTTCATGCCAGCTGATTCAAGCTGAAAAACTCCGGTAGTATCACCTTGTTGTAACAATTTATAAGTTTTTTTGTCTTGGAGATCAAGGTGGTTTACCTCAATCGTTTTACCATAAACTTTCTTAATAATTCTCAAGGTATTTTTAATAATCGTTAGGTTTGATAGTCCTAAAAAGTCCATTTTGAGCAACCCAAGATCGTCAACTATCGGATACATCGAGTATTGAGTCGCAATTACTCCTTTTTGGGCTTTTTCTAGCGGTGTATATTTAACTATATCGTCAGGTGCAATAACCACACCAGCAGCATGCACCCCATGGCTTCTGACAGTACCTTCGAGCTGCAAGGCCAGATCAAATACCTGCTTGGCCGCCGGATTATGTTCGTATTCTTGTTTTAATGCCTCGTCAGCCTGGAGAGATTTTGCCAATGGGATATGCCGACCCTGGACTGGCGGTGGGATCATCTTTGCCAAGCGGTCAGAGTCAGCATAAGGTACCTGTAATACTCGAGCGACATCTCGGACTGCATTCCGCGCTGCCATCGTACCAAATGTGACAATATTCGCCACCCTATCTTCCCCATACTTATCAATACAATACTGAATTACTTCATCACGACGCGTATCTTGTATATCAATATCAATATCTGGCATTGAAATGCGATCGGGATTAAGGAATCGTTCGAACAGTAAATCATACTTCAGTGGATCCAATTCAGTTATTTGCAGGCCATAGGCAATAATTGAACCAGCCGCGCTGCCGCGACCCGGGCCAAACACAATGCCTTGTGACTTTCCCCAACGTATAAAATCAGCGATGATTAAAAAGTAGCCACAGAAACCCATCTGCTCAATGACACTCAGCTCATAAGAAGCACGCTCTCGCACTGTTTTGGGTAAGATTTTTTTTATTTGTGGGAGAGTTAGGGAAGCAGCTTTTTTTTGTGTTACTCCACCATAACGCCAGGCCAAGCCTTGATAGGTCAGCTTCTTCAAGAATGATTTCTCAGTTACTCCCGCTGCTAGAGGGAACTGAGGAATTAAAATGTTGCCTAGACTTAGCTCAACTTTGCATCGAGCTGCAATTTGCGACGTATTAGTGATCAGTTGCGGATGGGTGTCACCCCATCTAGAGATCACTTCTTTCGGTGCGGTCACATGGAGATCAAATTCTTTTAAGCTCATCCTGTTTTCGTCACTTAAGTATGAGCCGGTTTGAATGCACAGAAGTACCTCGTGCGCCTCCTTGTCTTTTGCCTCAAGGTAATGCGCATCACAGGTCAACACGCACTCAATATCAAGCTCATGAGCTAGACGAAGGGTATCTTTGGTAATTTGTACCTGCTCAGACCAAGCATGGGGATGATCCTTATGGCCATGGTCTTGAATTTCTAGGTAATAACGGTCGCCAAACAAGGCTTTATACCACTTTGCAATTTGTTTCGCTTGTTCGTATTGGCCTTGTCTTAACGCGTCACCTACCTCACCACCAATACAACCACTTAGCACAATCAATCCTTGATGGTATTTTTCTAATAGTTGATGATCAATTCTTGGTTTATAGTAAAAACCCTCTAGGTTGGCAATAGTGCTGAGACGCATCAGGTTCTCATAACCATGATTATCCATTGCTAGTAAAATAAGGTGATAATTGCTTTTGTCTTTTGATGGATCACGGTCGGCAATCTTTCTGGCTGCTACGTACGTTTCCATACCGATAATTGGTTTAATATTGGCTGCCCGGGCCGCTTTATAGAACTCTATTGCCCCGGACATAGTGCCATGATCAGTGATAGCTACTGCCTGCATGCCTTCCCGCGCAACCCTATCTATTAATGCGGGTATTTTTGTGAGTCCATCAAGCAGACTAAATTGTGAATGATTATGTAAATGGACAAAGTCTCTATTCCTCAACTTGCCCGCCATTTTTTATTTTCCTTCCCTCATTACCATCTATTGTAGTACACCAAGCGTGATCGTCGCTAGCGTCTTTCATATGAAGACAATGCTAATCTTAAAACGGGTTATTTTGTTTCTTGGACAGTGTGACGGATGTTGTCTGTGACTGGACCGAGCAGAGGAACTTGTTTGAAAAATGAGAGGAGCCACAAGAGTAAAGCAACCAAAATAGTAGCACCGAGTACCCCGCCGAATCCACCGAGTACTCCCTTTACAAAACTCATCTTGTAGCCTTGATTACGATTAATATAACCGCTCTCATAGATGTTCACAAGCATCTTCCCTAGGTTTTCGTAGTCATGTGGATCTTGGAACTTATCAGCTTTTAGTTTTTTGTTCATTTTTTTGGAGGTACTCTTTTAAGTTCTCAACTGCTTTTTGGACATCTTTCATGGCTTTTTTCAGCTCTTCATCATCAGCATCGCCCTCATGAATAGCCGAAAGCATATCACGAGCACGATCCTTCGCTGCTTGAGCATTTGCAAGTATTCTTAAAAATCTCGCCCTTGAGGCTGCTTGCATATTTTTAGATCGTTGTTTCCCGTTGGTGATTAACTGACTAAGTTCACTGTGCAGACTTTTTAACTGTCTTTCAGCCTGTCGCCGCAGTCGAGCCGCCTTATCTTGGATATCTTTTCTAGTTTCTTTGCCGCTTTTTGGAGCAGTCAATACTCCTACTACATACCCAGCCGCCGCCGCGACGACTGTACCAACTAGCATTCGTCGGGTCATCTTACTTTTGTCAGCCATCACTCCCTCTCCTTTCGTTTGTCATTTCTTGCCCGTTTATATGACCTCGCCGTTCTCGCGACAATTCTCGTAAGAACTCCCCCAAACGTCAGTCTGCTTAACATATCAGTTATGTCCTCTGCTTTATCCGCAAATTTCTCTGCTCTATCTGTAAATCGTTTTATTGTATTCAGTAAATCAATTACTTTGACAAAAATGATAATGCCAAGCAGCAGGAATATCGCCAGGAACGAGGAGAGGATAATAACGAGAATCTGTTCACTAGTATTCATAGACCACAGTATATATCATCTGTCTACCCCCTGCACCGTGAAAATTATCACATGCGTGAAGGTTTAATTCTTAAGTTTCTCCTCAAGTAACTGTCGTACAAGAGCTGGATTAGCCTTGCCAAGACTCTTTTTCATCACCTGGCCAACTAAAAAGCCGATTGCTTTTGTTTCGCCTTGTTTTATATCTTCAACCGCTTTTGGATTGGCGGCAATAACTTCCTCAATAAAAGTAGTCAGAGCCGATTTATCAGATTGTTGTATATATCCTTGTTCGTCAGCATACTTTTCTAAGTTGGACGGTATCACACCCTTTACCAAAAGTTCCCGAAGTAGTGACTTTGCAGAAGTGGCACTCAGTCTTGCTGTTTTCCACAATTCATACAGCTGCGTGTACATATGGCGACGATTTTCATCATCCCAATCGGGTGACACTTCATCCTGACGATTTAATGGAATCTCAATGTTTACAAACCAATTCGCCAAGGCTTTTGCTTGTTCGACATCCTTTAAATGGGCTTCTATTAAATGCAGATAACCGACATTTGCCCGTTCAAGTTCAGCTTCAAGTAAGGTGCCTATTATTGTAGTGTCCAGTCCTAACGAACTTAATCGTTGGCGCCACTCTGGCGGCAAAATTTGTAGAGAGTCTCTTATGCTACTTAAAAAACTCTCGTCAAGTTCAATCGGCGGCAAGTCAGGGTCAGGGAAATAACGATAGTCATGTGCCTCTTCTTTACCCCTTTGCGAAAATGTTTTTTGTCGAGATTCATCCCACCCTCGAGTTTCCTGGACAATCAGTCTTCCTTTACGTAACTCGTTGGTTTGTCGGGTGATCTCATATTCCACGGCTTTCTCTACACTTCGGAACGAATTCAGGTTTTTTGTTTCAGTTCTTGTGCCGAGTTTTGCCGAATCATCACTTACTGACACATTTACGTCAAAACGCATATTACCATGATACAAATCTGCTTCCGACACCCCACTATAACGCATCAACTGATACAGTTCATGGGCAAAAGCCTTGGCTTCAGCTGGGCTATGCATCTCTGGCTCGGAAACAATTTCTAGTAGCGGCGTTCCAGCTCGGTTTAAATCCACCAGACTGTAATCAGTTCCCTCCGGATGACTGTTCTTGCCAGCATCTTCTTCTAAATGGGCGCGGGTGAGTCTTATCTTCTTTGTCTGGCCATCAACCACAATCTCCACATAGCCGCCATTTATAATTGGCTGGTCATACTGAGTAATCTGGTAGCCCTTCGGTAAATCTGGGTAGAAATAATGCTTACGGTCAAATTTGCTAAACAGCTGCGGGGTGGTACCTAGTGCATAAGCAGCCCGACAAGCTAGCACTACTGCTTTTTCATTTAATACCGGGAGCGCACCCGGCATACCAAGACAGATATGACTGATCAGAGTATTCGCTGGTGCTTCACGGGCGTCATTACCTACCCCCGCAAAAAGCTTAGTACGAGTACGCAGTTGGACATGACATTCAATACCAATGGTGGCTTGGAATTCTGTCTGGCTATGATTTGCCACGGAGTGCCCCTAAATCACGCAAGGCTTGGCGAAACCCAATTAACGACCGCTTTACTTCAGCTTCTCGGAGACGATGGGGTGTATCCTCAAGAATCTTTTTTGCCAGGTTGTGGGCATACCACACCGCATCATTATCCGATATCTGCCTCTGTGCTGAAACCATCCGCTCGCCCATACTTTTACCCTTACAATGACACTTCTTTAAGGCCTCGTCAAATAGCTTGTCCGCATTCACTACTGCCAGCGGCCACGTGTCTTTACTTGCACAGAGCTTTTGCAGCTCACGCCATTGTCTTTGAAAGTAATCTGGTTTTGGTCGACGACGACGGAACCGCCACATTATAAATGCAGCTACCAACAACAACCCCAGAGCGATCACACCAATCAGTAAATATCTCTTATTCATATAATTTCCTCCGTTTGTTTTGCGACAGCCAGCAGTTCCCTATCATGACGAGCCGGTGCCATAATCTGTAAACCAATCGGCAAAGAATCAGACATATTTACAGGCAGGCTAATTGCTGGATTGCCCACAAGATTAGCTCCAACCGTGAGAAGGTCAGTGAGATACATAGCCAGTGGATCTTTGGCATGTTCACCTATGTGAAAAGCGGTAACTGGAGCGGTCGGGCCAACCAAAAAATCCACTTCCTCAAACACCGCATTAAATTCCTGGATTAGTTTAGACCGTACCTGCATAGCTCGGCGATAGTAAGCATCATAATACCCGCTGCTCAATACATATGTCCCAATCATAATCCGTCGTTTCGCTTCAGCACCAAAGCCATAGGAGCGAGAGTCAAGGTAGGAGGTTTCCAGATTTTTTGCTTCCGGCGAACGATAGCCAAATCGCTGCCCATCATATCGGCTCAAATTACTACTGACTTCAGCGGGGCAAATGATGTAATAGCAAGCAAGCGCCAGCGGCAAGGAGGCTAAGCTAATCTCTGTAATCTCCGCACCAGCATCTTTCAGCTGCTGAACTGTATGCTCTATGGCCAACGCTACTTCTTTCTGCAACTGAGCACCGGCGTGTTCCTTAATGATACCGAATTTTTTGCCGCGCAAGGTTCCAGCTAAATCGGTCATATCCTCAACCGAACGTTCAATGGTAGTGGCATCTAGAGGGTCGCGGCCAGCTATTACATCTAAAACATAGGCGGCGTCCTGGACTGAATTTGCCAGTGGACCAATCACATCAGTGCTACTGGCCATTGCCACCACACCCGATCGAGACACTAATCCATAAGTAGGCTTATAGCCAACCACTCCGCAAAAAGCGGCAGGCAGTCTGATGGATCCACCAGTGTCAGTACCTAGTGCAAACGGCACACAACGAAGAGCAACTGCCGCGGCCGAACCACCTGACGAACCACCTGGTACGCGCGATTTATCATGCGGGTTATGGGTGGTAAAAAAATCACTATTTTCAGTACTGGAGCCATGTGCAAAAGCATCCAGGTTTGATTTGGCAACACAAATAGCTCCTTCTGCTTCTAGTCGCTCAATAGCTGTCGACTGATAGGGAGCATCAAAATTTTTTAACATATTGCTGGCGGCGGTGGTTTTCGCTCCAAAAGTCAAAAAATTATCTTTCGCCACAAAAGGCACCCCAGCCAGCCGCCCGGGTGTTTCGCCTCGTTCAATTAAGGCATCAAGTTCTGTGGCTTTCTTTTGAGCACGCTCAGCAAGAGTAGCAATGGTCGCCTTATACTCATCGTGTTCATCTAAATTCTGTAGAGCCATTCCGACCATTTCCTGTGCTCTCGATTGCTTTGACACTACACGTTGCACAATGTCAGGAATAGCAGGCCACTCTTTTGCCATTGTTTATAGCACTCGTCTAACTTTTATCTGGCCGTTTTGCATAGAGGGCACATTCTTGAGCAACTCATTACGGCTTACTCGATAATCTATCGTCTCGTCTGGCCGCATGACGTTTTTTAATCCTGTCACCTGATGAGTGGGCTCCAATCCCTCCACATTGACTGACTGTAGTTGCTCAACATACTCTAGAATTTTCGATAAGTCACTCCTAAACGCTTCTATCTCTTCGTCAGATAGCTGCAATTTCGAAAGTCTGGCCAATTTCAAGACATCTCCACGTGTAAGCTTTGCCATAGGTGCTTTTTAGTATAGAAGATTAGTTGACCAATATCCAGCCAGTAAGGTACCTCTGATTCACTTTACAAACTGCTTTGCGGCGATTACTATGAACAATAAGAAATAGGTTTATTGCCATATGGAAACTGTACACACTGAACAAGCAGTTCCAGTCCCACCGTCGAATGAGGCAGTGCTCGATTCACTAAAAGAATACTCAACATACGTCTTAGATTATCGACGTAATGCTGAGCAGCGGGATCAGCATCACGGCGCAATTTATAGTGACGTAGCCACCATGAGTGATGGGCAGCAGTATCAAGTCGTCACTGCCCTACCAGACCGGCCAATCATTGAAGCACCGATAGCTATGACAACTGCCTGGTTTACCAGTACACGCGGCCATAATCGACATACTGCGCAACACTTGATGCGGCTCGGTTTCCCAGTAGTGCTGATTGGTCCGGAAGGAGGCCACCGAGAACAAAAACTCTTTAATCCACTTCAACATGTTTCCCGACTAAAAGATATAGATCTTGGTTACAGTGCACATAATATGCATAATGTACTCGACGTTGTACCCGACACACTACCTAGTGCTGCTTATAGGGTAGCCAGTTCTCACGCCTTACTTTTGGGAGAATCCCGAGGCGCAATGGTAGGACAAGGGGTTCTTGCCCAAGCTGCGGCCCATGAGCGAACGATCGTCTATGCAGATCTCACTGCCCCATGTTTCCCTGTGCATCTCCAGAGTCATCATGGGCGCCGCCTTATGGAACAGGTGATCCATGAGCCAGTAGAGATTGCCAAATTAGCCGGTCGGATTGCGCTAAATCCTTTAGTTTACTATCCGGCCACCGTAGACCCTCACCCACAAGCCATTGCTTATAATATTGCGATCGGCAAAGGCTTATTTAGTGGTGAGGCTGGTGCGCTTGCCCACCATATCCCACTTGAGCAGCAAATGCATATCACCACTTTCCATGACGATTTTGCGAGCATGCCCCATAAGTGGAAAGAAATTTTTCATAACCATGCAAATGTCCGGATTAAGACTATTGATGGCAGTCATCTCACCATTGGCCACCCTACCACTTTAGCCTATATAGAAAACCGCTTAGTTCACTTAGCCTCTCAAATTAATAATCATGGTACCTACGATCCCCAACAATTGGATTTCCATGAAGTTCATCTGGACGATGGCGACGAACCCCCTCCGTTATCTTCTTGACTGCCTTACTCTCGCTCTAATTACTAGTTTACAATTACTTCAGGGTTGTTGTCTGCGTTCGGCCTGGTGTAATCGTCGTAGCCAGACTGGCCATCATACAATTTGAAGCAACTACGCCCCTTGCTATGAATAGAGAAGTCATCCTCATTTTGCCGATAAGAGGAGCCGGTATTTGTTGGCCTGTCAGACGATATGCCATTATTCAGTAGCTCAGGAATCGCAGGTTTTTGCTTATCAGCATCAGTTTTTGTATCAGTCTTAAAATCAGCACACAGTTCGTAGTAGTATGTATATGTACTTTGTTTCTTATGCTCAAGCGTATAGTTATATTTTTCTATCCTCTGTTTCACTTGATCATTCAGCTGCAAATCTTTGAGTGTTAAAGTTTTGGAGTATCGTGTGGGTGCCGTCGAGTATATTTTGTCGGCGATACTCTGTAAGTCTTTCGTGATTACACTGTCAATAAAGCTAGCGCGTTGTTTCATCAGAGGAAAACTTACGTAACCGATAAGTACTCCAGTGGCAATAATCGCTAAGAAGAAACTTAAGAGGCGTTTATGGTTAGCAAGCTGGTGATGGTCATGCGTTTCATGGTAACGAAAATCACGTGCATAAATGATAGCGGTTACCGTAAAAATTCCAAATGCAAACAAGTCCTTCAAAACTGATTTTATAAGTTGCGGGTTTTTGTCTTCTGTAGATAAGCCAAGGTTCGCAATCGTCCCAAAGATACTTTGCATTAAGTTTACCACCGCTATTATCGCGCTGGTAATGACCAAAATCAAAAAAACACCGAGCAACCATTTTCTTATTCGGTGGTCCTTGACTGCTGGCGTATTAGTCTCAACAAAGCTTATCCTCCCCAAAAACCAAAGAAGAAAAGGAATAAGTACAAGCGTGGCTGCCACCGCTTCCACTGCACTATTGTATGAAAACTGAGCGCCAAACAAGCTTTGCCCTGACTGCTTGCCAAATGCGTCTATAATACCGCGCCAAAAATAATTAGTGAGTACAAGAATGCTTCCTGATAAAAGCAGAAAAGCCGTGTAATCTACCAAGTAAACTTGTGGCAGCCGGTTAAAAGGATTCGTCCACCGATTGCGCCAGCTGGGTTTTACTGACTTTACAGAGTTATCCCTGTGTTTGTCAGCCTCTGTGAGCACCGCTTCCTCTGCCCGAGCAGTTGAAGTTGGTTTAAGCTCTGGCGAAGGAGTACCACTATCTGTTACCCGTAGAGATGTTTTGCTGTTTTGTTCATCAATCCCCGACTCAACCATCAGGTCATCGTCTGGTTTTTTGGAATCGTTCACAGAAATACTCCTCTTTTAAGAGGAGTATAGCATAAGCACCATCGCAGATGGAGCGTTATAATTTTTTCTTGATATCCGCGATGATATCGCGCAGTTCAGCTGCCTTTTCGAACTCCAGGTTGGCAGCCGCCAAATCCATCTGGGCAGTCAGGTCTTTTATAAGGTGCCCATACTCGTCCTTCGGTATCTTCTTCAGGTCTAGCTTGGCCTTCTTTGCCTCTTCTGGCAAATCTGGTCTCAATCCTTTCTCTATCTCTTTAGCGATACCTTTAGGGGTAATATGATGGTCTTGGTTATACTTCTGCTGAATAAGGCGGCGGCGGTTTGTCTCATCAATAGTGCGCCGCATACTACCTGTCATGTTGTCTGCATACATCAACACCCGTCCTTCCACATGGCGAGCTGCCCGCCCGACAATTTGGATGAGCGCTTGTTCGCTACGCAAAAAGCCTTCCTTATCCGCATCAAGGATAGTCACCAAGCTCACCTCTGGCAAATCCAGTCCTTCACGCAATAGATTAATACCGACCAGTACGTCATACACGCCTAGACGTAAATCACGCAGAATATCGGTACGATCGAGTGTATCCACATCACTGTGCAGGTAAGTAACTTTAATTTTGATTTCTTGCAAATATTCAGTTAAATCTTCAGCCATGCGTTTTGTTAAAGTGGTCACCAGTACCCGTTGACTTTTCTCAACTGTCTGACGAATTTCGTCAATCAAATCATCAATTTGGCCTTCGGTTGGCCTCACCTCTATAACAGGATCCAGTAATCCTGTCGGCCTGATTACTTGCTGAGCAGGTTTTGGACTACGGCTCAGTTCGAATTCAGCCGGTGTGGCGCTCACGTAAATAGTCTGGTTAATGTGACGCTCAAATTCAGTGAATGTCAGTGGGCGATTATCCAGCGCACTCGGCAGCCGGAACCCATGTTCTACTAGCACCTCCTTGCGGGCACGATCACCATTGTACATGCCTCGAACTTGAGGGATTGTCATGTGCGATTCGTCAATGAACATTAAGAAATCATCAGGATAATAATCAAGAAGTGTGGCCGGTTGTTCACCAGGTTCACGTTGAGTCAAATATCGGCTATAGTTTTCGATACCTTTTACAAAACCAGTTTCTTCGAGCATTTCCAGGTCAAACTTGGTTCGCTGTTCCAGCCGCTGGGCTTCCAATAGTTGTCCATTTTGTTTAAACCAGGTGAGACGTTCTTGCAGTTCTTGTTCAATTTTACCGAGCGCGAACTTCAGCTTATCGCGAGGAGTTACATAGTGGCTGCCTGGGAAAACTTTCAGCTCAGGCAGTTCAGTCAGTATCTCGCCTGTGAGTGGGTCGATTTTGGTAATACGCTCTACTTCATCACCAAAAAATTCTGTACGGTAGGCCATCTCTTCGCCAGCTGGAAATATATCTACCACGTCTCCGCGCACCCGAAACGTGCTGCGATGGAAGTCAATATCGTTTCTCTGATACTGTATGTCAGTGAGCTGCCGCAATAATTTATCCCGCACGCGCCGTTCACCACGTTTAATTTTCACAGCCAAATTACCATAATCTTCAACCGAACCAATACCATAGATACAACTCACGCTGGCCACGATAATGACATCACGACGCGACAAGAGCGCATCAGTCGCCGCATGGCGTAAACGATCAATTTCTTCATTGATCTGGCTATCTTTTTCTATATAAGTGTCACTACGGGGAATGTATGCTTCAGGTTGATAATAATCAAAATAGCTCACGAAATAATGCACAGCATTACCCGGGAAAAACCGTTTAAATTCACTGTAAAGCTGGGCCGCCAGAGTTTTATTGTGACTAAGTACCAAGGTGGGCCGTTGGACATTCTGGATGATGTTAGCCATCGTGAATGTCTTGCCAGAACCGGTTACACCCAGTAGCACCTGCTCTTTGGTATTCCCACGTAAGCCTTTCGTCAATTCATCAATCGCCTGAGGCTGATCCCCAGTCGGCTGAAACTCTGAATGCAGCTGAAATTTACTCACCTATCTAGTGTAGCGCACAAGCTAATTTACACTCTGAAAGTTTTTATTTTGCCTACTTCGCTGCTTCTATTTTTTTTATCGCATCTTGTACTTCATTATATTTTTGTTCTTGTACATTTGCTACATCACGCACAATATCTGAATTTTCAATAGCACAGGTCTGTTGAGGAGAAACAACAAAATAATAAAATCCACCAATGTGTGGTATATCCGGAGTCTCTTTTATCACCTGTTCCACGGTAATATCATGAGGTCCTTCACTAGGAACTAAGTCGGTCGGCAAAAGCCGGTAGATTCGTCCAATAAAACCTTCCTGACAACCATGACCCAGAGATTGCAGTTTTTTAGATTTTAGTTCTGCGCTTTTACCGTCAGAACTCATCTCATACATAAAATCTCCCACATCAGTTTGCGGCATTCTGACACCCCACTCTTTAATAGTGAAATAAGGCGTGGTTTTGCTGGACTCCTTTACACCTGACTGCGAGGTATCAGTATTTGAACTGGTCGTGGTGGTTTTTTGCTCGCTCTTTTTAGTCCACACATATGCACCAATGCCACCTACCACTGCGAGAACTACAATAATAATAAGCAGTTCCCAAAGCGCAAATCCGTATTCTTTCATTTTTGTTTTCATTTAATTTTATTTCCTATATATAGTCCCATATAATAACAATGCTAACGGTATAAATCCAGGTGGTTTTCGTGGCGTTTATCAAGTTGAGCTACTAGTTCCGATAAAAGTTTGTCTACGTCCGACCCAAATAAGACTGCGTCACCTTTTCCTCTATCGGCCGCCTTTAAGATATCAGTAATTTCACTGCTGATTCCACCGCCGCCCTCCAAGAAACAAATGGGTGTATCGGTTTCCATGGCAATGGTAAATTCGTGCAAGGTACCGAGACGTCCCCCGATACTTATCACCGCATCCGATGAATTAATTAATAATGCGTCACGCCCAACATAATGCAGTCCGCTGTAGAGCAGCACATCAAATGGTTTGGTCGGCAAACGATATTTGACCACGTGTTCGACCTTGCTGCTGGCGGGGCTAATACCAAAACTCATCTTTCCACCAGCCTTTTTGTAGGCTCTCGCCGCATAGTAAGGAATTCCAACTGTCGCCCCTGTCATTAATGAGTGGCCCGCTTTCGCTAAAGCGATGCCTGCGGTTTCGGCTAGTTTTTTTCCTTCTTCGGCACTATGCCCTTTAGACGCACCTGAAATACATATCTGGTACATAGTTATAGTCCCTCTCTCGCGAGAGCCAAGGGTTCATCGGAAGATACTAATTCCTCATCCAACTGGCGTAACACATGCGTGGTAAAAATTTCCTGATCCAAATACCTCTCCAATAATTCGTGCCATAATCCGCTACGAAAATGCAGTAGTGTCCGTTTTTCAAATGGCAAGTTATTGCAATAATTCACGGCATTATCAAGAAGGTTTAGTGAAACAGGCTGGCCATGCTTCGACCAACCAATATGCCCGGTTCCTTCCCAAAATTTGAGGGCTGGCTCAATGGTAAAGAGTACCTCCTCTGCCCGGCGCCAGGCTAAATCCTCCAGCTGCAGATGCGGATCAAATACCTCTGGAAATTCACGGGATTGGTTGCGCCCAAAGTAATGGTGCAGTACGCGCCACGGCACCGGTTGACTTGCCATAGTAGCCGCAGGAGCTTCATCACCTCTGAGTGTCTCGGCAATCCTCTCACCAAAGCCAGGCTTTACCTGTTGTAATTTAAAAAAGGCACTGTAGCAACGCATTTCGTGAATACTTTGTATAAGAAGCGGCAATAAAGTGATGCAAAGGCCTCTAGTTTCTTTATGTGGTAAGGGTAAAAGCCCTACTACTCCCATCTCGGGCACAAGTATAATGTTCTGCCGCGAATGGCTCACATACCCCTGCACCTGTCCTTGCCAGCGGGCATCTAAGAAGTCAACGCTCACCACGTCCCGTAGCTCAAAGTCCCTTGGTTGTAAATATTTATACTCATGGCTGAGACGGGCAAACCACTGGGATGACTCGGCAAACCGACTGGCGGCAAATAATCCTTCAATATTTTCCCGCTTCAACATAGAATCGACTGATTTGTAGCCGAGCAGGCGCATAACACGACGGGGGGCATGGGTTTTTAGCAAGCGTTTCGCTACAGCGTGCTTGATTACCCACACCCTTCTTGGTAATGGCAAAGTCTCTACCTTATCTTTGATTTTTATCAAGAGATCATTAGTCTTAAGAGGTTTCTTTCCGCCTAGTGCCTGGGCTAGGAATGTATCATGCTTATGAGTTAAAGCCTGCAAGGCATGATAAAGCTCCTGTTCGGTGGTATCCTGCGGATCAAGTCCTAACTGGCGAAATTTTTCTTTTGCGACCCGTTCGACATCTGTCACCAGCCTCACATCTACATTCGGATGGCCGCTCAGCGATTCCAAACGTTCCAACGCAAATGTAAAGGTCGGCTCTTTTGCTCCCAAAAGGTCAGACAGTACGTGTGACATAACTACGTACAGATTACCATGAGCGTGATACCGGCGCCAATCAGCATTCTTGCATTCTTAAAGCGGTTTTGGCCTGTAGTTAGCTGGCGCTTTCTTCAGTAAGTGGGCAAGAGCTCGTTCGTCTAGTAGCCCCTTTTGGGCTCCTGTGTATTGCACAACATTCATCGAGTTAATCGGCGCCCATTGCAGCGCTCCCTCTATATTGCTACCCTTAATAATCGCTGCGACAAACGTTGAAGTGAAGGCGTCACCAGCTCCTGTACGCTCAAAAGGAGGCTTCGGATCGGGATAGATAGGCATACGATAACGGTTTTGGCCATCAGAGGCATAGCTGCCATCATGACCATCACTAATGACTACGATCTTAGGGCCAAGCGCATGTAACTTATCGAACAAATCGTGGATATTTTCGTGGTCGCCTCCGCTAATCATCACTGCCTCTTCACGATTTACCGCCAACAGCTCGCTATGCGCATAAAGCTTTGCTAACCTTTCGGCACCAAAACCAATCTGAAAGGTACCAGGCTGGAAAGCCAGTTTCACTTCCTTGTGCGCTTCGAGCCAATTAGCCATATCATCGTGGAATTTTAACGAGTTCTTACTGATGGAGCTAAAGTAAATCCACTTTGGGATTTCGTCAGGCCTAAGGTGTGGCCAATGGTAGTTATAATCTTCATGTTTAATTAGTATGGTGCGTTCTTCTTTGTACCATAGTACATAGTGATAATTGCTCACCTTATCAGGGTTAATACGGACGAAACGGGTGTCGACATGGTTTTTGTGTAAAGCCCTGAGCATACTGCGGCCATACTGGTCTTCACCGACATTTGCCATTAATGCGCTTCTTAAGCCTAGCCGGGCAAAACTTACTGCGGCGTTTGGTGCGTTACCAACTGATTCAATAACCTCTGCGTGGTCAAAGGGAATTTTCACGCCAAATGGCATTGCCAACCAATATCCTTCCTCGTTGCGATAAGTTCGGGCTTGATCATCCTGTAATTTAATGAACGCATCGGTCACAATATCACCAACACTAAGCACCTCTATACTATTCATACTCTTTCTCTATGCTCCCTCATTCGCATCGTTTTGCCTTATTCGCTGAACCAAACGCATTAATCTTTTCTTCTACTACTTTTTGCACAGCGTCTATCACTTTATCCATTAATTTGATAACTGCATACTCAGATTTATTAGCCGCCAAGGCTGCTTCCAGGGTAGTTCGGTATGCCACCCTCATATCAGAGTTGATATTTATCTTGCTCACCCCGATCTGGGCAGCATCGACAAAATAATGTTCAGGTGTGCCGCTGCCACCATGCAAACTAAGATTGCAACTCAATGCCTCTCGCAAACGTTGCAGCAGTTCCAGATCCAACATTTTTGGCACTGGGTATTGTCCATGCAAATTACCTATCGCAGCCGCATAAGTATCAATTCCCGTTGCCTCTACAAATGCTTTTGCCCCCTCTGGCGTACTAAAAGTTTTCTTTATTTCCTCATAGTCGAATTTTTCATCATGCTTATTGGAGCTGCCACCAAAATAATGAGGTTCGCTTTCAACTAAAGCCCCCGTTAACTTGGCATAGGCGACAACTTTCTTAGTTTCCTCAATAATGTGGCCCTCATCCGCTTCATGATCGGCTTGTGAAACATCAATGTGGATAAATTCAAAACCAGCTTCGATACCGGCAACTGCACTCTGCACTGAGGGAGAATGATCGAGGTTAATATACATCTCTACTCCATGCTCTGCTTTGTAGTTTTCCACCATATCACGGACATTATCCAACCCGAGTATTTCAGCTTCACCATGACTGATTTCCACTAGGACGGGCGATTGCTTCGCCTTGGCTGCCCGGACGACGGCAATAAGTGTCTCCTGGTTGTCCAGATTGAATGCCCCGACTGCAAAGTGTTCAGCACGGGCACGTGCCATCAATTCTCTAGCTTGCTGGCAGTTTTGGCGAATCTGGCGAAGTGTCAGCGGCATTATCTCTTATTTGATATCCAATTATTTTGCTTATGTTTAGGATAGCATATAATTCTGTTTAAGATGACACCACGTCAAGAACGAATTTTACAGTCATTGTTCTGGATGCTCCCCACTTGGCCTGAGCTTATAGTGTATCTATTTCTTAGCCTATGTACCTTTGCATTAAGTAGCCAAGCTTTCTTAAAAAGTTGGTTATACGTGCCAAAGGATTACAGCTTTTTTGCCGAGATCTTACGTTCAATTGATACTTTACTACCTAAGCTACTTGGTGAAAGAATTGGCAGTTCACTCCCTCTAGGTGTGTTTTGGGGTGCCATTGGCATGGTTGTCTACGTAATGATTTGGATATTTAGTAACTTTTCAACTGAACTTAATAACGAACTAGTACTTAGTAAATACGTCCATCCGCGTAATATAAGGCCCCAGCCGCACGTCAGACAGTTTATCACTAAAACTATATTTCGTATTTTTATCGGCATACTCTTCATTCTCTACGCGAATATATGCTTTCGCGTCTTATTCCCGTTATGGGCAAGTTACTACCAGCAGGTCATCGCCAACTGGGGCTCACAGCATTTGTATAACATGTTTATCTGGTCATTACTGGGCCAGATGCTTACTCTCCATGGTTTCACTATCTTCACACGTTTGTTTCTGCTTCGAAAGAGAGTATTTGATTACTAAGGTTTCATCTTCACTGCACGGTGAGCTTGTAAGGCAATGTGCGTAGCACTTAGCCCAAAATGAACAAGTAATTCCTCTGGCTTACCAGATTCACCAAATCGGTCTTTTATCCCCACCCGTAAGACTGGCACCGGAAGTTCCTCAGCTAAAAGTTCGGTGACAGCTCCGCCAAGACCACCAGCAGCTTGGGCTTCTTCTGCAGTCACTACTGCGCGCGTCTTCCGAACACTTTGCAGTATTGTCACCGCATCAAGTGGCTTGATAGTCGGACAATGCACGACTTCTGCATCAATGCCTTCTTTGTAGAGGCTCTGGGCGGCCAATAAAGCCTGGTATGTCATAGTGCCGGTCGCAATAATAGTTACCTCATGTCCCGGATCAAGCACATAGGCCTTACCTAGTTCAAAACTTGTATGGCTGGTAGTAAATACAGGGGTTGCTTCTCGTGCCAGGCGTATATAAGCTGGCTTCTGGCTGTTTGCTAATGCTTTAGTGGCCTTTTCCGCCTCAATACTGTCGGCTGGCGCGACTACCATCATATTAGGTAAGCTTCGCATCAGCGCAATATCTTCCAACATCTGGTGCGTTGCACCATCTGGGCCAACTGATACACCGGCATGCGAACCAACAATTTTTACCGGCAGGTCGTTTAAGCAGACGGTGGTACGGATTTGTTCCCAATTACGTCCCGGACTAAAGGCAGCATAACTTGAAACAAACGGCATTTTACCCATTGCCGCCAAACCCGCACCAACAGTAACTAGGTTCTGCTCAGCGACCCCAATCTCGACAAACCGCTCAGGAAAAGCTTCCTTAAATAAGTGCATTTGCGTTGATTCAGTCAGATCAGCACAAGCCGCCACGATTGACTCATCCGCTTGTCCTGCTGCTAAAAGGCCTCTCCCGAATCCTTTTCGGATAGGTTCAGCAGTTAATTTGTCGGCAGTAATATCAGACTCAAGGGAATGGCTCATTGGTGCTCGCTCCTAATCTTTCCACCCAACGTACGCAATTCGTGTAAAGCTTTTTTGGCTTCTTCAGGATTGGGAGGTTTACCATGCCAGCGGAAATCATACTCCATAAAATCCACTCCCTTCCCTGCTATTGTATGGGCAATAATCATCACTGGCTTCTCAACGATCGCCCGCGCCATCGTGCACACATCAATTACCTGCTCGATATTATTTCCATCAACTTCAAGTACATGCCAGCCAAAACTTTCCCATTTGGCTTTTAAGTCTTCAAGCGGCATGACAGCTTCGGTCGGGCCATCTATCTGTATATTATTGCGATCAATAATTCCGATAATGTTCTGCAGCTTATACTTACTGCATAACATAGCTGCTTCCCACACATTGCCTTCGTCAAGTTCCCCGTCACCCATCACTACATAAATCCATCGATGAGTCGATTGTTTATCCATACGCATTGCCAGTGCCATTCCGGCCGCCTGGCTTAACCCGCTCCCCAAGGGACCGCTGGTAGTTTCCAGGCCTGGTAGTTTTGTCCGTTCCGGGTGACCTTGAAGGCGAGAACCAAATTGGCGCAACGTTTTCAGCTCTTCACGCTTGAAATAACCAGCATGTGCCATTGCGACATATCGCACCGGCACGCAATGACCATTACTCAACACCAAAATGTCACGTTCTTTCCAGTTTGGTTTCGTTGGGTCATGCTTTAAAACGTCAAAATAGAGAGCAGTAAATATATCAGCCAAACCAAGGGGACCGGCACTGTGGCCACTGCCAGCATGCTCTAACATGGCAATAATGTCTATGCGTATATCATTAGCTTTCAGCTCTAATTCGTTGATTGATAATTTGTTCATATAAGCTCAAATATTGTTGTGCCCCAACGCTTGCTCCAGTGTAGCATAAGCCTTTTGAGGATCTTCGGCCCTTTGTATAAAACCCCCAACATTTAATACATCCACACCACTCTCAACTAACTGACGAGCATTTTGGAGGTTAATTCCTCCATCCCAGCCAATTTCAATATGTCGAGCAGAAAAATGTTTTTGAATCTCATTCACTTTTGAAAGCAAAGCGAGGTCAGCTTCTCCCCCAAAATGACCTAAGTCTCCACTAAACACAAGCACATGGTCAACTTGCGCAAGCGCTGGCAGAATCTTCTTAACTGGTGTCTCTTTCAAGAGAGCCACCCCCACCTTTATACCCGCTTGCTTAAGAGGAGCAGCAATCTCAAAAAAATTACCCTCAGCTTCGGCGTGTACAATAACCAGCGCAGGCGCCAGCTGTCTGAGGATTTTGAGATAGCGGCCGGGTTTTTGATACATAAGATGGATATCAGCACGTATTTGCGCAGGCCACCAGACCGATTCAAGGCTCACCGTTTGAACCGGCGCAAACTCACCGTCGGTCAGATCAATCTGAATCCGCTGGGCAAAACGAGCCACTCTTTCCACTTGATCGCGATAGTGATGCGGGTCAGCCGCCAGCACAGTTGGACAGATCACCGACACAGTTCAACCCTCATCCAGTAGCTTCGCTACCTTCGAACACTTCATAATTCATCAAGCTCTTTCATGCGGCGCACAAAACGTGGAGCTTCAGCAAAAGGTGTATTCAGCCATGCCTCAACCAGCACCATTATTTGGTTTTTATCCAATGACCTAGCTGGCAGACAAAGGATATTACTATCTTCATCGTTCCTTATGGCTCGTACTGACTCAAGATCATAGCCGAGCCCCGCCCGGATACCTTTATAGCGGTTGGCAGCCATGCACATTCCTTGCCCACTGCCACAGATAAGAATGCCCCGGGGATCGGAGTCATTACTGCTAAGCACTTTTGCAACGACCCGGGTCGCAAACTGAGGGTAATCATCCTCTGGATCCAACCGGGTATCACCCTCGTCTTCCACATCATATTGGGCTTCTTTTAGATAAGCTAACAATCCATTCCTGAGTTGATAACCATTATGGTCGGCACCAATATAAATCTTCATAGCTACTTATGAGGTTTTTCGGCAGCCTCTTTAGTGCGCAAAATCCGGCCAGTGTCAGCAACAACTTCCACCAGGCGATTACTATAACCCCATTCATTGTCATACCAGGCAACCACTTTTAACATGTTCTTGCCGATCACCGCAGTTAACCCTAGGTCAACGATCGCGGAATGACTATTACCGATAAAATCACTGCTCACTAGTTCTTCATCGGTGACAGCAAGTATACCTTGGTAATATGGTTCTTTCGCAGCCTTTCTAAAGGCCTGGTTCACAGACTCAACCGAAACAGACTTTTTGGTAATGATAACAAAATCACTGAGAGAAACCACTGGGGTGGGCACGCGAACGCTTAAACCACCAAATATCCCTTCAAGTGCCGGTAAAGCCTTCGCAGCTGCAATTGAGGCACCTGTAGTGGTAGGGACAATATTCTCGGCTGCATTGCGGGCTTCCCGAAGGTCTTTCGCAGGTGCATCCTGCAGGCGTTGACTGGCGGTATAGCTATGGACAGTCGTCATCATCGCCTTTTCAATACCAAACTCACTCTCTATCACCGCGGCAACTGGAGTAATGCAGTTCGTCGTACATGACGCGTTACTGATAATCTTTTCGGCAGTGTCGAGTGTATCCTCATTGACGCCCAGAACCACAGTTGTGGCCCCTTCACCTTTAGCGGGCGCTGAAATGACGACTCGCTTCGCACCAGCTTTCAAGTGGGCAGCGGCTAGTTCCGGTTTCACGAAGAAGCCTGTTGATTCAATGACTACGTCTACTTCTTTCTTTTTCCACGGCAGTGCGGCAGGATCCTTTTCTGCCACTACAGCAATTTTTTGGTCATCAACAATAATGTGCTGCTCATCAAACGTAACTTTGTGATTATAGCTACCATAATTACTGTCATGCTTTAACAGATGGGCCAGGGTCTTGGTGTCTGTCAAATCATTAATTGCCACCAGCTCTATATCTGACCGCTCATATGCCACTTTAAAGGCATTGCGGCCAATTCGGCCAAACCCGTTAATTGCCACCCGTATCTTCATTATGTCCCCCTTTTCGTCAGGGGTATTGTAACGCAGCGCTTATGCTTCTGGCAAACTGATTTTGTCACCTATAATGGCAAATCAGGCAATAGGTTATTGTTGATAATATGACCCAGTAACTCACGATGTAAAGGATATTTTATCTCCTTAAGCGCTTGCTGAAATGGCACCCACTTCCATAAATCATGCTCATAGCTGAGTGTAATCGTCTCGCTGGGCGTTCGGGCAACAAAAAACAAATAGACTACGTTCATGCCTTCTTTTACCAAAGTAGTGCCATAGGCTACATCAAGATGATGTGTATCCAGAGTGAGACCTGTTTCTTCTTCTATCTCACGGCTAAGTGCAGCCCCGAATTCCTCACCCTCTTCGACTAAACCACCTGGTAAATCCCATTCTAAAGGTCTCCGTGGCGCTGTTTTACTGCGGCGAAGTAAGAGCAACTCTCCCTGGCTATTAACCAATAATGCTTTGGCCACCGGACATGTCTTCACGCCTAACCAGCCATTTCTATGGCAGCAGCCACTACTTTCTTTGCTTCATCTGGACCACCCCATCCATTTAGCTTTGCGGAGACACCTTGCCAGTTTTTCTTCCAGTCTTTGTAGTGTAAATAAAAATGCTCGAGATTTTTTTTGAATGCTTCGCCTAAATCATTGACATGTTGGATGTGATCTTTACTGATATCATCGGCCGGAACACATATAAGTTTTTCATCTTTTTCTCCGTCATCCTCAAAATACAGTACACCAATGGGCCGCGCCGGAACTACTACTCCGTGCGGAACTGGTTCATCTATCACTAGCAACGCGTCTAAGGGATCTCCGTCCTCGCACAAGGTATCAGGTACGTAACCGTAATCTGTAGGGTAGCCGAGGTGCGTGCCATTGACCCGGTCTAGAAAAATCCGACCAGTTGCCTTGTCCAGCTCATATTTATTACGGCTGCCTTGTTGGATTTCGATTACTACATTCACCACTTCCGGTGCCTTATTGCCATGCCCTAAATGTGCGTCAGCCATATTTATACTCCTGTTACCTCAATTTCCAACAGTATTGTACACTATTTAGTAATGAGAATTATTGGGCATCGCGGAGCGGCCGGGCTTGCTCTTGAGAATACAGCGGCGAGCATCAAAGCAGCGTTACAGGCCGGCGTCGACACCATCGAGATCGATGTACGCAAAACAAAAGATAACCAGCTTGTACTTTGCCATGACGACAACTTATTGCATATTGCTGCTCGCCCTGATCAGGTTGGGCAACTCAGCCTTAAACAACTGCAAAAAATATCGCTGGTTAATGGGTCAAAAATACTAACCCTGAATGTTGCTCTATCACTCATCGGTAAAAAGAGCGTCATTATTGAGCTGAAAGAAGCTGGCTGCGCTCGACTTCTCGCGAATATCCTTCAACATTATCCAAGCGGACAGGTCTATGTCGCCTCATTCATCATCAGTGAGCTAGTAATCCTACGGGATCTTAATCCAAAAATCAAACTACTTGCACTTGAGCATACTAAACCTTTTGACATTCTTCACTTATCAAAAATCTTTAAATTGGATGGTTTGGGCCTTAACTTCTGGCTCCTCAATCCACTCACTTATTACAGAGCAAAACGTCATAATTTAATTATCTACGTATATACTGTCAACAATCGCTTTAATATGTGGTTCATCCATTTGCTCTACCCGCGAGTTGCCATTTGCACTGATTATCCACAGCTTCTTAGCGGCAAAAAGGTGAAGTTTACACGGCAAAAACGTACACCACTACAATCAGCCCTCAGAAAAGCACCGCGGCTATGAAAGTAAAATTTATCCGCCACGAAGCTATAGCAAAGGGGATACACAGTTTCTTTTTTGAACCAAACTATCACGTGCACTATACAGCTGGGCAATATACCAAGCTATACCTGCCGCACGAATCAGCAGACAGCCGAGGAACAAGCCGTTGGTTCACCTTGTCCTCGTCTCCAACTGAACCTGAATGGGCCATTACCACAAAAATAGATTCTAAACACTCCAGCAGCTTTAAACAGCATCTTCTCAATTTAACACCTAATACGACATTGCAAGCCGATGAGCCAATAGGTGATTTTGTACTGCCGCAAGACACAAGCCGATCATTGTTGTTTGTCGCCGGAGGCATCGGGGTGACCCCTTACCACAGTATGATAAAGTGGCTGCTTGATAAGGGTATTAACTACAACATACACCTCCTCTACGTTGCGACCACCCCTCAGGAAGTAGCTTTTATGCCTTTATTTAAAGAGTACGGGTTGAAACTTACCCGCATTATTACCGAGCCTAACCCTGACTGGCAGGAAGAAAAGGGACGGTTGGACGCAAAGCGCATCCAACAGTTAAGCCCTGATATCAGAGATCGGCTAGTATACTTGTCAGGTCCGGAACCGATGATAGAACAGCTTTTTGACGGACTTACCACTAGTCCAGTGAACCTAACAAAAACCCAAATAGTGACTGATTACTTCCCCAATTATCCGAGCTTATAGCTTACTCGACGACTTCCACACTTCCCTTCATATAAGGGTGAGGTTGACAGTGGTAATTGAAAGTGCCAGTTTGATTGAAGGTGTAAGAAAAAAATTGGTCTTTTTCAAGCAGAGGACTATTAATCACCTCTTTGCTATCATCATCTGATGTTACAGTATGTCCAACAGTGTCTTTATTTGTCCAGGTAACTTTTGTGCCCTTCTTGACCTTTATTTTGGGTGGGCCATACGCATAGTTCGCGATAGACACCGTATCCGTTTCCGCGGCCTGCTGCTTAGAAGCAGAAGCTGAGCCATTGCTCGTTGACGAGTTCATAGTCTGCTCATGAATTGCTGTTTCTTGATTAGAGGCACCCTTTGTCGGGTTTTGCGCCTTTTGTTTCAATATCACCCACCAACCTGCCGCACCAACAATTAACACCACAATCAATATTACTGCCACCTTTTTCATTCCAGCACCTCCCCTTTTTATTGTACGCCTTAAGCCTCTTGACTGCCTGAAGGATCTTCTAGATACTTGCGCATCATAAGTGCTGCAGTGGCACCCTCACCACTGGCGCTGGCAATCTGCATAGTGGCACCTGAACGCACATCACCGGCTGCAAATACACCCGGCATTGAGGTTTGCAGCTCATTGTTCGTCACCACAAAGCCTTGCTGATCAAGTTGAATTGGAGAATGAGCCAAAAAACCGGTGTTTGGAGATAAACCTACAAACACAAAAACCCCATCAGTGGGAAACCGAACCGTTTTCTTCGTAGTGGTGTCAGTACCCAGTACCTCAGTTACTTGGCCATCTTTGCCAATAATTTCATCAGTCGTGGTACTAAAATGCACCTTAATCTTATCAGCATATTTCTCGAGTTCTTTCTGGAGTACGTCTGAAGCCCGAAAATGGTCTTTGCGTACTAAAATGTCAATTGAGCTCGCAAACCGCGTTAAGAAAATTGCTTCTTGTACGGCCGAATTTCCTCCGCCCACCACTACTAAACGCTTGTTGCGATAAAAAGCACCGTCACAAGTCGCACAATAGTGAACACCACGTCCATAAAACTCTTGCTCACCCGGTACGCCAATCTTCTTATAATCACTGCCCGTGGCGATTAATATCGTCTTGGCTCGAAACTCACCACTTGTGGTATCAAGGACTTTTATGCCTTTCTCGTCAGTTATCTTCTGTACTTCACCAAGCTCAATCTTAGCACCAAAGCGCTCTGCTTGTTGATTCAAATTTTCAGCTAGCTCCAACCCGGCCACTCCTCTCGGAAATCCTGGGTAGTTATCAATCCAGTCTGTGATAGCAGCCAGTCCACCTATTACTCCCTTTTCAAAAAGCAGTGTTGAGATATCTTCACGCGTGGTATAAATGGCAGCGGCCAGCGCGGCTGGTCCTGCGCCAATCATAATGACATCCCAGATCTTTTTTTTATCACTCATAGCTTATATTTTCATCCCAAATTGTACGTTCTGATTTTACTAGTCAGTCTGCTACTACGAAACAACCGCGGGTGCCAATTTAGCTAAATTATAACCCACGACAACTTCCCGGGAATCGTCAGCACGCGTTACTACAGTGACTGGCACCGCTAATTGTCCACTTACCTGTAAAGCCTCTGCTTGACGATCTGGGTGCTCGTCTAAGTTCACCTCTTCATACCGAAGCCCTTTTGAATTCAGCCACTTCTTTACCATAACGCAGTATCCGCAGGTATTAGTGGTAAAAATAGTAATATTCTTCGGCATTTGTGAGTGCTCCTTTTTGACTTTTTATGCTTTCGTTTATTGTATATAGTGTACAAGTTTTAGGCAAGACGCTATATATTGTGTTTTTTACGTTATTGACCGACTTTAACGAGTTCAATATCAAATACAAGGTCGGCATTCGGTGGAATATTTGAGCCAGAAGGTGGCGAAGCACCATAGGCCATCGCAGCCGGGATAAGCAGTCGCCTTTTGCCACCGGCTTTCATTCCTGGCACTCCTTCTTTCCAGCCCTGAATCACCTGGTTCAGACTAAAAGGAATGGGTTCGCCGCTGTCATGAGAGCTCTGGAAAATCACTCCTGTGGCCGCCACCGCACCCGTGTAATGGGCGGTAACGGTATCGCCGGCTTTCACCTCTTGTCCCGTGCCAGGAGTGGTATCAATTTTCTGAAGCGTTTCAACTTTAGCGACGGGTGTAAAATCCGCTAATTTCGTGCCTTCCAATTTTCCCTCCTTTGATTCGTTATTATTAGCTGCCTCAGGGTTATTTTTATTTAAAGCATCCTGAGCTGATTGTGATGTTTTGTTTTGGTTGTGCTCTTTGACCATCTGCCATATCACTAGGCCGCTAAAACCGAGCGATGTAACCAAAAATAGACCTGCTCCAATTAAAGCTGCTGCCCGTGTAGGCAATTTTGTCATGTTTCCTCCATTTTTCGTTTCAATCTCGTATTATACCCTAAATCAAACCTCCCATACCAAACCCAAGCTTTATAGTTAAGCAGCCAGCTCGTAGGCTTTCAGTTGTTTCTTGGTTTCCTCAGACCGGCCACGTTGTAATTTAAGCAATTTAGCATATATTCCGCCGCTCGCTTCTAATTCGGCCGGCGTACCAACCTCGGCAACTCGGCCTCCGCGGAGGGTTACAATCATATCGACGTTCTGGATAGTACTTAAGCGGTGGGCGATGATAAGGGTAGTCCGCCCCTTCATAAGTCGCTCTAGTGCATCCTGTACCGCTGCCTCACTGCGGCTATCTAGACTGCTTGTTGCTTCATCCAGAACTAGAATCGGCGCATCTTTTAGTAGCGCCCGCGCAATAGCAATGCGCTGTTTTTGTCCACCACTAAGCTTTAACCCCCGCTCCCCTATTTCGGTGTGATAACTTCTTTCAAACTTACTAATAAATTCGTGGGCATTGGCAGCTTTGGCGGCTGCTATCACTTCTTCCTCTGTCGCATTTGGGTTAGCGTAGGCAATATTTTCTTTAATAGAACCGCTGAAGAGTGCCGGATCCTGAAAGACAATGCCAATTGATTCCCGCAATGAAGTCTGAGTAACAGCTTGAATATCCTGATCGTCGATTAGAATCTTGCCGGCTTCAGGCTCATACAAGCGTAAAAGTAAGTTGGTTATCGTTGTCTTGCCTTCACCGCTTTCACCCACCAAAGCTATTTTTGTTGAGGGGTGAACCTTGAAGCTAATGTCATTCAGGACTTTCTTTTCATTATCATAGGCAAAACTTACCTTGCAAAACTCAATAACCCCTTGCTGGATTCGGAGCGGTAAGGCACCTTGCTGGTCGGTAATTGCCGGTAAAATATTCATCATCTCAAAATAATCCTTACTGTCCGCTACCGCCCGTTGGGTGTTTTCCACCAAAAAGCTAATCGTAAATATGGGAATACGAATCTGCATGGCATAGAGGATAAGGGCCACCGCCTGGCCGGGAGTAAAGACTCCTTTCGCACCTTGAATAAATATCAACAGGAAAACGCCAAAGAAAACCACATTTAAGAATAAACGCCGCTGAATATCTCGGCTATGCCACAGCTTTGACTGTGGTTGATTGATTGCCACCACTTTCTTAATGTGACGATCAAAAAACTGTAGCTCGCGTCGCTCCTGAAGAAAACTTTTGACTACTTTAATCTGACCAATTGCCTCTGCAAAACGACCAGTAGCTATATCCAGGTTTTTATTTTTCTTTTCCTGGTATCCCATCCATTTTCCACTTGTCCGTACCGTCATCCATATGTAAATGGGATAGAGGCTAAACAAAAGCGCTGCAACTGGCCAGCTATAGAAAGCAACTATTGCCAGAGAAAATATCGTACTAAAGATGAACTGCAAGAAGTTGTTGCTCATCATCTGCATAAAATTTGAAATCTGGACAATCGAACGGTTCAGACGATTTATAATCTTGCCGCTTAACTCGCGATCAAAGAATTGCTGAGGCAGAGATAAAAGATGCTGGTAGTAACGCGTACCAAGCAGGCGATAAAGTCTCTCCGACATTTGGTCTCCCAAATAACCACCAAAGTTGTTTAGCAGATTATTCAGTAGATCAACCACCATAATTGCTACCGCCAGCCAGACCAGGCGCGACAGGTTTGAGGCAGCGCCACGACGCATTTCATCAATCGCCCAACCGGTAAGCAAAGGAATGAGTAGGTTAGAAAGTGCGATTAACACCGTTACCACCCCAATGGCAACGTAGTAACGCCACAGACGAGAAGTAAAGCGGATAATCCGCCAAATATATTTCATGCTTTTATCATTGTAAGGGGTTCCTTAAGTATCACGCAATGATAGAAAGACAAGAGAAGAATTAGGGCCGCGGACGGACTGCCACCCAAAGTATAGTCGCTAGGACGAAGAACACTCCGGTGTAAAATAATGTCTCAGTGTATAGTTCTGCCTTGTAGCCTTCATTAAAGTGCAGTACAAAATAACGCACAGCGGCCAAGGTGTACGCAGCTGATGAGACGGTCGCGGTGGCATATATAGCAGCTCGGCTCCGTAATGCTGCCGCCACTGCGATAGGCACCGCAAAAAGCATAACGCTGCGGCTGGCCATGCCGCGTTGCATATAGACGCTAATAGCAGCGACGGCAATATCCATTAATACCAGGGCAAAGATGAGGCATGTATAAAACCATTGTCCACGCACTTTATTACGGCCGGCATACCATACCACCGCGCTGACACTCAACATAACTGCCGCCAGAGTCCATCGTTGAAGCACCACTTCCGGGACAATAAGGTTCCAGGCGTCTGAGGCAATAATAACTGCTACATAGACTGCGACAAATAAAAAATGTGCCCTGGCTAGTCCCACCGTGGTATTGGAGAGTTGGTTTTGGCCACCGGCGGTTTGTTTTTGAGGCATCTTAAAAACCATTCAAGCACAAGCATAATGCCCCTGTCAATCCAACATTAAAGTCGCTCGGCGTGATGGATTTGCTGCATATCCGCAGCTAGGCTTTCCAAAAGACGATTTGTTTCATCAGTCGTAAGTGTTCGTTGGGCATGCGTAAGCCGAATACGAAAAGCTACATGTTTTTCCTGACGATCATCAGAAAGATAAATGTCTAAAGGTGTCATCACAAAACTATAACCATGATCCGCTTGAGCTTTTATAAGCCCATCCTGCATAGTGTGCGACAGCTCACCAAAAGACACTTCTGGTTTCACCCGGAAACTAATATCCTGTTCCGCCGAAGGAAATCGTGACAGAGGGACATAAAGGTTAGAGCTCTTTCCTTCCTTTAAAGAAGATAAATAAACTTCAAAGCCACTGCTGCGACTGGGCAGTTTCAACTGCCGGCGTGCGCTCATCGCGAATTCACCAACAACTCCCAGCATCTGCCCGTCATTTATTGTCAGTACAGCGGCACGGCGAGGCTCATAAGGTGCCAGTAGCTGCATCTCATTACCTGCACTGGGTGTATAGTCGGAGAGTGCTATCCACTTGGGTGTTTTCACCCCTAACTGCTTCAGTAGGAACTCCAGCAGATATTTTGCCTGATAATAAGGAGCACCCCTTTTTGCTGGCTCTTCAGCTTGCATGGTGCAGACTGCTGCGACTCGCTCACTTTCCAGAGGCAAATCATCCTCACCAAGCTCCTGTTTGCAGTGTGTCTTGTTTAGTTCGAACAAGCCAAATTCGCGAAATCCAGCCTTGTGATTCGCAACTAGCTTTTCAAGTAAGCTGGGGGTAAGACTGAGACGATAAAATTGTAAATCAGGGCTCAGGGCGTTACTCAACTGGAAAGCCAGCTTTGGATCCTGGCCGGTTTTTTCCAATAAACCACCATGGACAAACGAATAAGTTAGGACCTCACTGCCACCTGCTCGCCGAAGGATATCCCGAATGCTGTCCTTCATTTCGAGCCATTCATTTTTCGGTGCAGGTTTTATACTTCGCTGCGGCAGTTCTACCGAAAGATGGTCATAGCCGATTAACCGTCCCACCTCTTCGACAATATCTTCCTCAATATGGATATCAGTCCGCCAAAATGGTGCATCTATCCTTAGATTTTCTTCTTCAACAGCCACGTTGAATTCTACGTTCCTTAACTTACTGGCTACATCTTCAGGCGAAAGTTTTAAGCCCAATCGATCACTAATAAATGATGCGGTCGTCTGCACTGAACCTAGAGGTGGTAGTTTATTGGCCGTTTCATCATAAACCTCACTGGCAAGTTGCCCGTTGGCAGATTTGAGAATATCCTGAGCTACTTTATGAAAAACGCGGTCATTCTGTAGTGGTGATTGGTGCTTCGTAAACCGAGTAGCAGCTTCAGTGAATAGCCCAAGACGCATGGCAGTTCGACGCGTCGCATACATATCAAAATTAGCGCATTCCAGCACAATATTCTTGGTAGATGCATCAACTTCGGTATCAGCGCCACCCATAATACCGCCTAGACCAACTGGACGCGTACGGCTAGCAATCACAATATCAGATGATAAGAGTTTCACGTATTTGCCGCCAAGCAAGCGAAGTTGTTCACCATCGTCTGCTGCCCGGATTGTTAGGCAAGGCACTTGGTTGTCGGATCCATCAATTGCTTTAAGCTTGTCATAATCATAGGCGTGTAGAGGTTGGCCGGTCAGAAGCATATAGTAATTCGTTATATCAACGACATTATTGATGGGCTTCACGCCAAGACGAGATAAATAGCTTTGTAAACCTACCGGGCTTGATTTTATTTGGACGCCCTTGATAGCGGCAGCTATAAACCGCGGTGTTAACTTACTCACACTATTATTTATTTCTAGCGACAGACTATCCTCGCCTGTCAACAACTCAATCGGCTGAAGATACCAATCCGGCGAATGGAAGGCAGTGCCAGTAATACCAGCCACTTCACGGGCTACCCCCAACACTCCAAAACAATCCGGTCGGTGAGTGAACATTTTGTTTTCAATGTCGATGATAATATCATCGAGTTCATAAATGTCTGACAGTGGAGTCCCGGGCGCAGTATCAGCCGGCAACAAGAGAATACCCTGGTGATCTTCACTAAAACCTAGCTCATGAGGACTGGCAAGCATACCATGACTTTTTATGCCTCTAATCTCACGTGTTTCAATCCTAAACTCGTCACCACCCGCTGTATTCGGCACAATGGCGCCAGGCGGTACCCAAACGGCAATTTGCCCGGCCGCGACATTAGGGGCACCGCAAACAACCTGGATATGGCCTTGCTCATTAGCAAGGTTAATGTGAGCGGCAGTTCCTCCTGTATCGATATTGCAAACCTGCAAATTATCAGCATTCGGGTGTTTTTGACATGATACCACCTTAACCGCTTGAAGACTGTGAAAGCGTTTACCGTAGTCAATTACTGCATCAACGGCTCCCAGTTGCGCACCAATTTTTTCGACCAGTAGCTCATCCTTTTCAGGCAGTGTCGTCAATTTACGCAGCCAATTGCGAGAGACTTTCATGTAAACTGCCTCAAGAAATTTAACTTGCCGGATTCAAAGTGACGAATATCATCAAGGTCGTATTTCATCATTACCAAACGGTCAATGCCAACCCCCCAGGCAAACCCGGTGTAGCGTTTCGAGTCAATATTTGCCATTTCCAGCACTCTAGGATGAATCAAACCGCAACCCAATAGCTCAATCCAGCCAGTGTGGCTACAGACTTTGCAACCTTTTTGTTTGCAAAACGGACAGCTCAATGCAAATTCAAAACTTGGCTCGGTGAAAGGGAAATAATATGGCTGGGTTTTCACCGCTAACTCTTGTTGATAATACTCCTGAAGAAATGTCTGTAAGGTTGCCAGCAAATGTCCTACATTCACCCCCTCCCCCACATACACACCTTCCAACTGATAAAACGTATGTTCGTGGCGAGCATCAAGGTCCTCATTACGGAACACCCGGCCTGGAATAACCACACGGATAGCTTCACCATCGTCCAGCTTGGACTTGTAAGCCTTTAACAACCTGTTTTGCATGGTACTGGTGTGTGCTGGCGCGATAAGTCCCTCAACAGTAGTAAACGTATCAAAATCATCCCGCGCGGGGTGGCCAGGTGGGAAGTTCAATGATTCAAACATATGGTAATCATCATCTATCTGTCGGGATTCTACTGCTTGAAACCCCATCCGGTAAAAGATATCAAGAATACGGCTTAGTTCACTCATTAGCGGGTGAATGCTTCCCTGCTCAGCCGGCAGTAAATGAGGCCGTAATGCTGGTGGAGTATTCACGTCAAAAGGAGATGTAATGTCTATACTGCTTAGAGAGGTAGTCTCATCAGCTTTTGTAGTTAACATTGCCGCAAGTTCAGTTTTTAGTTGGTTTAACTCTTTCCCAAATGAAGCTCTTGTCTCAGCTGGTGTACTCTTAAGCTGATCAAACAAGCTGCGCAGCTCAGGGGCTCTCAATACTTTTTGTGGTTCATTGCTGGAAGAGATACGCTCTTTTAAAAGCTCTGCAACGGCCGCAATCTGTGGGTTCTGGTAGTGCATGATTTGCTATTAATTATATCAAGTCAACAGCATAAAATCTCATAATGCTGGACTACCTAGAATATCTAGGTAGGGATATCCCCTTCATAGTTTATCTGGTGAAGGTACAATGGCACCTATGTAAATGTCGCCTGCACGAAAGAATCCATTGCAATTGAAAAGGAAGACTGTGAAACTTATGACAAAACTAGGTGTCCTACTACACAACAAGTATATTTGTAGCTTAACTTAGAGCTCGCTCTGCAACTTCCAGCGGTAGGCCAGTGATTTTTCTACCCAGAAACTACAACAACCAAAAAGTGTTACAGCGCAAATTAGCGAGACAGCAGCTTTTGACACACCCTGCACGACTAAAAATGCCAAGATTATTAAGGACCCAGAGAGCAATCCGCCAAATTTTATCGCCTGTTTCCTTTTAAGTTGAGAATGAGCTAATAGATCGATAAACCTGTGGCTAATACGCGAAGCAAAGTACCAAAAGACAAGGCTTACAACAATAAAAATAACGCCATCAGCAGTGCTATTGGCTACAAGGCTAAAATGAACAGTCTGTTCTGATTGAGTAGAATACGCACTTCCTATGTTTCGGTGCAAAAAGTCAGCTACTAATATAAGGCCGACTAAACCAACTACTAGCCAGTGGAATAACCACAAGCAATAGCCAGGCATGGCGGTGATTTTTAATAGAAACCGTAAAAGTGCACTTTGGGTTTTGGAATTTTTTCGCATAGTACAATAATACGTGCAAAGCTAAGCATAACCAAGGAATGCAAATAAACACTGATCAACTGCTCAACCAAGCCAAAGCTGTCCTCAAAGATAATAACCGTGGCCAGTACACTATGCCTGCACATGGCCTCTATCCTCACCAGTGGCTGTGGGATAGCTGTTTTATTGCCATTGGATTAAGCCATTACGACATCAAGCGTGCTCAAACCGAATTATTGCATCTCTTGACCGGCCAGTGGCACAACGGGATGGTTCCACATGTGCTTTTTGCTGACCATAAAAGTTTTTCCCCCGATCATAATATCTGGCGCAGTTGGCTTAGCCCACAAGCACCAGATCGGGTAGCAACAAGTGGTATTACCCAGCCACCAATGTTGGCCGAGGCCATCGTCCGTATTGGCGAAAAGCTTTCCTTGCCAGAACGACGCACTTGGTATAAAACCGTTTTTTCACCTTTGCTTGCCTACCATCAATGGCTCTACCGTGAACGTGACCCTCACCAAGAAGGGCTTACTTTACAAATACACCCTTGGGAGACAGGGCTTGATAATACGCCGCCATGGATGTATGAACTTCATCAACATCTCCTTCCGTGGTGGATCCGTGGCCTTAAAATGAGTCGTCTACTTTGGTTAGCTAATTTTGTTCGGCGTGACATAAAATACGTACCCGCAGTCGAACGGTTAGAGAATATCGACGCGCTGGCCTTTTTTAGTATTCAACGGCGCCTGCGGCGTAAGTCGTACGATATCAACCAAATCCTGCCTCATTCGGTATTTCTTATAGAAGACCTGGTTTTTAACTCTGTGCTGGTACGAGCGAACGAACACCTCGTTGCCATTGCTAAAACAATTCGTCGTCCTTTGCCGAAAGAGCTGCACACGCGCATAGACCAGACACGTCACGCACTCGAGAGTTTATGGGATCCTTATGCAGGACAATATTTTTCAAGGAATTTCGTCACCCATACACTTATTAAAGTGCCGAGTATCGCCACTTTGCTACCACTCTACGCCGGTAGTATCTCCAAGGAACAAGCCACCAAGCTAGTCCAGCTCATGCATGATCCCCATCTATTCGGCGCTGCTTTTCCAGTACCTACCGTACCCCTTAACTCTCCATGGTTTAAGCCGCATACCTACTGGCAAGGCCCCACCTGGTGTAATACAAACTGGCTTATTTACGACGGCTTGCGCCGTTATGGCTTTCAAGAAGAGGCTGCTCATATTCGAGAGCGCACACTTGAACTTATGCAGTCTCACGGATTCAGAGAATACTTCTCACCAATTGACGGTAGCCCTGCCGGTGCCGAACGGTTCTCTTGGTCAGCTGCTTTATCAATTGATTTATTACACTCAGATTAAAGTGTTTGGATATAGAACCAAAAGTGCCAAATAATTATCGCGATTATAGCTAAAAACCAGACGGCAAGAATATTAAAATGATTCCGATTAAGAAACTGCATTGTTTTTTTCCACTTGGCAGGTAAGGTTATAACCTCGTGGTTATAATTGCGTAATGTTGTATACCAAAAGATGGGAATAGTAACCGCCCATACTGCCATACAGAACAAGCATAACTTACCAATTAAAAATACAGAGTTATAAAACAACCAATGGACAAAGAGCATGCCAAAAGTAACGCCTGCTTGTAGACCAAGCCAGAACCATCGTTTGAAGGCCGCCCCGGCCAATATTGCCATACCGATCGTCACCACTACCGCATAGCCTGCTAAGCCAATATATGGGTTTGGAAAGCCAAAAGCCGCCGCTTGCTTGCTGAGAATTACTGAGCCACAGCTAAATAGCGGATTAAGGTTACAGATCAGTTGTGCATCGGGGTGCTGCAATAAATGTAATTTTTCCATTGATAGGTAGAATGCCGATAGCAGCCCAATGGTACCTCCAACAGCGAGTAAATAAGGGTAATAACGCTCCCACTTAGGAACAATTTTATTTTGTTTTACCATTAATTTATTGTATCACCTGTCACTGACATTCCTACTAGGAGGTGGGGAGTCACTAAAAGTGAGCCCAGCGATTTCCTTTGCGCCATGTCTTAATAGCTTGTTTATACGGCTTGAAATTACGGAATATCCATAAGTCAGCTCTCCGCCGCACTAGCCAGCCAGTGTAACCACTTCTTACTTTATGGCGTATTTGTACTGCTGCCCAATGCTGGCCTACCGGTACCACGTAAATAGGTTGCCAGGCACGGTATGCAGGCTGTGGTGCATGGTGTCGGCTGGCCTTAATATGACTGGCTACAAATTTTGCATCATGCAATGCCGTTTGTGCCATACCGCTGTACTTGGTTCTCGCATTATCACCAATGACATAAATATCAGTTTGGCCAACAGGATGCAGGTATTTATCTACGACTACTTTGCCCTTTTCTATCTGGAAGACCTTGGGGTACTGGGCATAGAACGGAACGATGCAACTGCCAGCCGTCCAGATTATCAGGTCTGCAGTAATTGCTTGTCCATTGACAGTTAGTTTGTCTGTCTGACATGCGCTGACTTTTGCTCCCAACATAAGGTGAACACCCAATTGCCGCAAACGTCGCTGCACTTTTATAGAAACTCTAGGTAATAGAGCCGGCAGTAAACGAGGCGCTCCTTCAATTAATGAGACCTCCAGGCGCTGATGGTGAAGCTTATATTTATCAATTACCTTACGAGCAAAAAGCGGCAATTCTCCCGCTAATTCTATTCCAGTCGGCCCGCCACCAACTATTGCAACTTCAAGTACTGATCCTGTATTGGCTTTCAGCAGATTGACAATTTGGTGTCGCAGCAGGATGGTGGATTCAATCGTATCCATGGTGTACGAATGCTCTTCCATTCCTTCAATCCCAAAGTAATTCACCATACTGCCAAGCGCTAGTACTAATTTGTCATATTGATAGGTCTGCCCTGTTTCACCGCCGACAAGTTTCGCAGTTGTGTCAAGGCTTACCACTTTATCTAGCACTACTTCCACATTTTTTGCTCGAGCAAAGATATCTCGAAGTGGCAAAACAACTTCAAGAGGTGACCGACCAGTGGCAGAACGATATAAAGCGCCGTGGTATTCAAAATTCGCTTTTGGTGTGATTATAGTAACCCGGATTCCACGCTTATTCGTCAGCCCTAGAGCCGTTTTGACGCCACCAAATCCGCTGCCGACAATTACTACATGCATTTCTAGTCTTGATTTTTACTCTGTCGCTATCTAGTGTAACAGATTATCTATCCTACCGGTAGTGTAAGAAGTCTACTCATCAAGAGCATCGAGCAGTTGAGGTGGTGCCTCCACTTCGGTAGTTTCGGTTGCTTGGTCGGCCAGGTGTTGAACCTTGCCAAGCTTTCTCTCAATAGTGCGACTTTTTGTGCTAGCAGTATCAATGGTCTTCGTTGCTTGGACTAGCTTTTCCCGTGTTTTATCGAGCAGGTCGCCGAACTTGCCAAATTCACCCTTTATGACCGTTAAGAGCTCCCATACCTGACTTGTCTGTTCAGCAATCGCCAACGTCCTGAAGCCTAGCTGGTAGCTGCTTAAAATAGCGGCAATAGTTGTTGGGCCTGCCACAGTAACCCGGTAATCCCGTTGCATTTGTTCAAACAATCCAGGATGTCGCAGCACTTCAGCGTATAAACCTTCAATCGGTACATACATTACCGCAAAATCAGTAGTCTTCGGCGGAAGAATATATTTTTCTTTAATAGATTTCGCCTCTGCTTTTATGCGTGAAAGCAACATCTTTGTAAGCTGCACACTTTGCGCACTATCCGCTTTCTCTTGTGCCGCAGCGAGACGTTGGTAATCCTCTAAAGGAAACTTCGCATCTATTGGCAAGTATATGAAGCCGTCTTTCGAGCTCTTATCCGGCAGTTTAATAACAAAATCTACTGCTTCGCTGCTGCCAGGCTTCAGCGTTACCTGCTTTTGATAATGATCTTTAATAAAAATTTGCTCGAGTAAACTTTCTAATTGCACCTCACCCCAGGTACCCCGGGTTTTTACATTGGTAAGCACCCGTTTGAAATCACTGACATCACTTGCGAGACCCTGCATTTCGCCAAGACCCTTATGTACGAGCTCTAGCCGTTCACTCACCAGTTTGAAGCTCTGGCTTAAGCGCTTCTCGAGCGTGCTTTGTAGTTTTTCGTCTACCGTTGCGCGCATTTTTTCGAGCTTGTCGGCGTTATCTTTTTGTAGCGTATCCAGTCGAGTCTCAACAGTTTTGCGGATCAGTTCCAATTTTTCATCGTTTTTGTCGCGCAGTTGATCAAGGCGTTTATCTAAAGTGGTCTTTGTTTTATCAAGGCTGCCCACTAGTTCCAAACGTAATTCCTTGTTGGCCTCGGCAAATTCCTTACGGTTTTGGGCAAACTCCTCCCGTAAATTGGCCTCTGGTTCTGAGCCTATTCGTCGGCTCACCAACCACACCAAGACAGCAAGATTAATTACCGCCAAAACTAACACCGCGATAAGCATAGCTTTATTGTACCCTGTTCACTTTGTGAGTGCTACTTATGGAACAGGTGATCTTAAACTGCAACAAAATGACTGGCAAGATGAATCGCAAGTCCCACTACAACTACGCCGAGCACAAGCAGCAATGATTCAACGCTAATAGCCCGCCGGTTTGAGGCTGACTCATGGATAGAGGGGATAATATCGCTCGTCGCAATATAGAGCAGGAACCCTGCACTAATTCCAAAAAGAATACCGTTTGGTAACTTGTCGCTACTACCAATTGCAAAAGTTATAACAGCAAGCACTGTAGTAGCAAGTGCGCTGAATACATTGGCAAGTAACACTTTCTTACGACTCATACCTCTGGCAAGTAACAAACCGAAGTCTCCGATTTCCTGAGGAATTTCATGAGCAGCCACTGCCAGAGCTGTAATAATACCTGTCTCAACACTAATTAAAAAACCTGCTGCAATTGCTACCCCATCCAGTGCATTGTGTACAGTGTCGCCAATAATGATAAGGCTTGTGGAGGGGTCACCCTGGTGTTGATGGTGATGGTGAAACCAGTGCAAGAACCGCTCTGCAAAAAAGAATAGTACTACCCCACTTAGCGCGGCCATTAGTACCAGGTCAGCATCACCATGCTTAATTCCTTCTGGTAAAAGGTCAAGGAAGACGGCTGCAAGTAACGCACCAGCTGCAAAAGGAGTTGCGTATTTACCAAGTACTTGGGCGCTCCGTTTATGGCTAAGTAGTAAGATGCCGCCTACCAGCGAAAAAAGGCCGCCTACCAGCGAAAAAAATATCACATGTGAGTACGTTGCTGTCATTATTTTTATTCCTTCGTTATCAGCCTAAGGCAGTCTTTACTAATTTGCAAACAGTCACTGTAGAAAATTTTAAGAGCCCCGCGATGAGCGGAGCTCATTGGAAGCCTCACACTTCCATATTCAGCTTACGTTTGTTAGCAGGAAAAGGCAAGCGAAAAGGTTCAGGTTTTTGAAACATACGGATTACCCTTAATGTAAAAACGCCAGGGGTGATCTATCGCCTTTGAGATACCAATACGTGTGGTCTGCACAATCGTAGTCGGTGGTGACCCGCTTAACAACACAAGGTCATTATCTGCTAATAGACTAACACCATTTTGTTGAGTATTAATGCCAAGTGCTTGCGTCAATTTTGCTGGCCCATTTGTGAGTTGTCTAAGATCACTTATCTTCCGGCGTTGTTGCATCAATTTAATACCTTCCACTGGTTCTAAAGCCCGAATAAGCACCCCTTGCCCATCACCGGCAGTTCCCGTCACCACATTGAGGCAATAATGCATGCCATACGTGAAATAAACATACGCATGCCCCGCTGGGCCAAACATCACCCGATTACGCGGCGAAAGGCCTTTGTGGGTATGGCTTGCTGGATCATCTGACTGGTACGCCTCCACCTCAACAATTACACCGCCGCAAATACCCTGCGAACTACGGTGCAGCACCCTACAGCCAAGTAAGTGTGGCGCCACCACAGAAGCATTACACGCGAGCAGCTGTCGTAGATCTTTCACTCAGACTTAGTTAGTTTGAAATACTGTGACGCGGCTTAGGTGTACGGATAAACAGTTCACTCACAATACTTCCCGTGCCCATTAAACCTGCAGCAAGCAATGTAATAAAGCTCAAAATTGGCAGCGCATAGAGTACCAACACTACAGCAGCACCCACAAACATAATGAGTACTGGCTGTTTAGAATGCTTCATCAGTAAACGGCCCACACTGTAGCTAAAGACCGTTCCGCTAAGCATTAATATTACTAACCACGTCAGCCCAAACAGCAGTGCCAGCGGCACGCCAATAAGGGTGAGCAAAAGGGCAATAAAGAGAAACGGTGCTGCCAGTAAGCTTAAAAACCCAATTAAGGCAGTCCGGCCAGGATGCCGATAGGTTCGTTCAGATGCTTCATGAAAAAACTGAGGAAACAACAGAACAAGAACAAGCGCAAGCACCAAGAGTGAAATAAAAGCATAACCCTGCCCGGCAAACCGTAGTTTCCAGGTATTTTGGTGTTTTGCTTTGGTGACAGGTTGATGCCGCGTCTTGCTGCCGGCTACTTTTGCCCCGTCTGCAATGCTTGCTTCCTGCGCGCTAGTGTAATCAAGGTTGCCGTCGACCGATGAATTTCCATCAAGTTTCAGACTATTAAAGCGTCCGTTGAGGTTTCGGCCCACCTGGCCATTAACAGTGGCATTATCAGCCGCAAGTCCCACATCTCGACCAATTTGTCCGTTAATTGAAATATCTGATCCGGCCGCCGTCAGATCCTTACTAATCTTGCTTGTTTCACTAGTGGTTATTGTCTGTCCAAGCAGTGAGGCGCTGCCGTCTACTTGTCCATCAACAGAGACGTTTTGTCCTGCCACACGAACACCGCCTTCAACGTGGCCACTGATATGTATTGTCTGGGCCGCGCAAATTACATCACCGTGCACTGTTCCACTAATAGTGACATTCATCCCGGCGCAAATTACATCACCATTTACCGTACCGGCAATCTCGAGACTACGCCCATAGCTAAATAGCATTGAATCCACGGTTTGGTCTTTTGGTACCACTACTAGACTGCCTGATTTTACAGATTGAGCTCGGACCAGCTGCGACGCACCGACTACACAGAACACGATGAGGGCTACAGCCAAAAGTATCTTTTTACCCATTTAAGTACCTCCTCTTACCTCTCAGGCCTATTGTATACCTGTTTGGCCAAATTCAGCTATATTTTTGACTAGATAAAATATTTCAGCGTATCTTCTCCCATGGAAACTCCGGCCGTCCAAAGTGACCGTAGGCAGCAGTTTTTAGGTACAAAGGACGCCGCAAATCAAATGTATCGATAATTTGTTTAACGGAAAGACCGAGACACTGGTTTGCAAAATCACGGATTACCTTGTCGCTTGATTTGGCAGTCCCAAATGCATCTATATGCAACCAGACTGGCTGCTGAGCACCTATGTAGAAGGCCACACCAACTTCAACCCGTTCAGCCAAGCCAGCTGCCACAATGTTTTTGGCAAGATAACGTGCGGCGTAGGCGCCTGATCGATCCACCTTGCTCGGGTCTTTGCCGCTGAATGCACCACCACCTACCCGTGCATAGCCACCATAGCCGTCAACCACGATTTTTCTCCCCGTCAACCCACAGTCAGAAGAAGGGCCCGGTATATGCCATACACCGGTGCCGTTTACCACAATATTTTGTTTTTTGACCTCAAATCCATATTCACCTAACACTGGGGCTACAACTTCCTCATACAAATCCTTGCTTACTTGCGGAAGCGCCACCTCTTCATCATGGGGCACGGCTAATGTAATGTGGGAAATACCGATAGGTTTACCATCTTTATAATCCACGACTACCTGAGCTTTGCCGTCGGGCCGCAAATAGGCAATCTGTTTTGATTCGCGGACTATATCTATTTTTTTGGTTATTTGATGGACAAGCGTGATTGGCAAAGGCATGAGTTCGGTGGTTTCCTTGCAGGCAAAACCAAACATTAAGCCCTGGTCGCCAGCACCATCCTGATCCACGCCCACAGCGATTTCTGGCGATTGTTGGTGTATATAAGAGATGACTTTCGACTTATGGCTAAATCCCCACTCTGGATTGGTGTAGCCAAGCCGTATTACCTGCTCGCGAGCAATTGCCTCGAAATCAATAGGCTTCTCACAGGTTACTTCGCCCGCTAACACAAGATGGTCATGCGCCGCTAAAGCTTCAACCGCTACTCGGCCCTTTGGGTCTGCTGCAAGCACCGCATCCAGCACGGCGTCGCTGATTTGGTCACAAACCTTGTCAGGATGGCCGGCACAAACAGACTCGCTGGCGAACTGAGTTAAATTTGGCATTAAAAAATCCTTTCCGCCTCGGCGCAAAGGATGCATGGTCTTAACTGTTACCATAATATCTTTCTTGCCGAAAGCAAGCTAGATGGAGCACCAACACCTTAAGTAATAATTAAAGGCAGGTTGCCGACGGATCAACGAGCTAGTTCTCTCCCCGTACTCTTTATATTTCTTTTAGGTTTGTAAATTACAGGCAACTGTACTTAAGGAAGTAAATTGCTCTATACAGCATATCATAGCCCCACGCACGCAGTCAGCTTATAGCCACTTTTTGCGCTGGAATATCCAGATTGCCATGGCGGTAAAACCCATAACAATCAAAAGTATGAACCAAAAAGCATTCGGCCGGTGCTGCAGTGGCAAGGAAAGGTTCATGCCATACAAGCCAGTGGTAATAGTAGGGATCGTCATAAATATGCTGATACTTGTCAGGCGTTTAAACGTTTTGTTTAGTGTGTTCGCCATAATAGTCGCATAGGCCTCACGCGTATTAGAAATAGTCTTTAGCCTCGACTTTGCCAATTCAATAAGCTCCGCTGTATCAAGCGAGAGGTCTTCTACCAAATCTTCGTCTTCTTCGTACAGCTTGACACTCCGGCCACTCAAAAGTGTACGTAGCACGACGTTCTGAGCCTGCAGGGCCGAAAGCTCTTCGTTCAATTCTTCCTCAAGATTAATAAATTCAATGAAGTCCTCGTTGCGGACCTCTGACTTGTTCATAGTGTTACGGATGCTTAATATTTGCTTGCTTATCCGGTAAATACGGCGCTGGTAAGATACATTCACTTCTTCCAGAATTTGTAGCATCGTTTTGGTTTTTTGGGTCGTCGCCACGCCGCCATGTGCTTGCTGAAGCCGCGCAAGTACGGGTAAGTCCTTGTGCTGAATAGTGATTACATGGTCCGGTATATTAATTACCAGCAATGGTTGTGTTGCCGACAAACTCCCGCCTTCTTCAAAGTAACAATAACGCGTAAAAACGTAGACGATATTGTTTTCTTTTTCGATACGCGGGGCTTCATACGGGTCGGTGGCATCTTTTAAGATATCTGGGTCGAGCCCGAAGTTTTCGCTTAGTGCCATTAATTCCTGTTCGCTCGGCTCCACAACGTGCAACCAATCACCCTTACGCGTGGCGGTCAACTTTTCCAGAACAGGTGTTTTGGTATTGCGGTAAAAAATTGTCTGCATAACTTAAATTTCTATTTTTTAACTACTTACACGCATTATACACGGGAATCACTTTAGTGCATAAGATAGAGCACTCCTGCAGTCCAGTGGAACAAACAAGTCAAGCAATTATCCCAGTATGTTCACGGCACGGGCAGTGACCAGTACAACCGTTAAGAGCGCTATCAGCGATTGGGAACTCATCAATAATTTAGCAAAATGTGTTAGAGGCATGGTATCAGTAGGACTAAAAGCCACAGAATTGGTAATCGAGACGTAGAGATAATCAAAAAAGGTTGGCTCCCATTTTTGTATACGGGTTAATTCGTCGGTCATGTTAGGAAATAAAAATTGCGGCGCTTTTTCGTGCTTTTTTACGCCCGTAAGACCTGGGCTATCTAGCTCCCAATACCACAGTCCAAAAGCGATAATGTTGGTAATAAAGATAGAAAAGGCAGCGATAATCAACGTTTTGCCGGCTACTTGACCGTGGTTAAGCAAACCATTGATAACCAGGATTAAAGAAGATATATTGGCTAGCGATACAACCGCGATAAGCATAACGGCAATGGTACGGTTAAAACCCTTGTAAGTCAGATGACGCTTAGGCGCGCTAATGCTTAGGCACGCAATCAGAATTAGTTCGATAGCGGCAATCCAGTAACGGTTGCCGATGCGCAGACTATTAGGAATGGTAAACTGCAGGGTGACCGCCAGTAAAAAGACCAGTTGAGCATGCCGCAGCTCTTTGCGTCCTATGGGATAGGCCATGTCGCCATTATAGCCCGACAGCAATTTTCAAGCTATAATCTCAGGAGCTAATGGCGAGTGGCCAAGTGGTAAGGCGCCTGACTCTGGATCAGGAGATCGAAGGTTCGAATCCTTCCTCGCCAGCCAAGTGGAATTTTCAGATTTTTCAGACAGAATGCGCCAGCTCGCACCGAAGGTGAGGCTGGCGTTTTTGTTGGTCAGGTGGCGGTTCGTTCCGATTTTTCCGACAAATGATTTGATTTCATCATAATCATTTGAAACAGCCAGTTTTTCAGCGTGGTGAGCTTTTCGAACCCATTGTTTCAATGGTTCGATCCAATTGTTCCCCTTTTGCCCAAAATCAACTTCCTGTTCTTTCAAGGCCAACTTTTGCTTGATAAGCTTGTCTTTCTTAGTAAGATAAACCTCCTTTTCAATATTTCCATCTAAGAAGGCATTGACGAGTCTATCCAGCTTGATTTCAGTAGTCTTAACACGCTCCTCAAGATTTTGGGCAAAAGCAAGCGAAGACTGGCTATTTTCCTTTCCCCAGATATTAATCTGCGCCAGCATCTTTTCTTGCCAGTCCTCGCTGATAGCAACTTTTGAGATTAATAACTTTAACTGCTCTAACAAGCTATCATCTCGCAGATAACCCTGTGAACAAGGGCCGAGCCGTTTCGTACACCGATAATACGCATACGTTCCGCCATTTCCTTTGGCATATTGAGCGGTGATTGCCGCGTGGCACTCGCCACATGTAAAAAGTCCGGTAAATGGGAAATTATGGCGACGTTTGTGGTATCTCGGCTTGGCTCGCCCGTGTAAAACCTTCTGCGCTTTCTCAAAAGTTGCTATGGGAACAATTGGCGGAAAATCACCCTCGTAGATTTCACCATTTCGCTTGATAAGCCCCACATACACCGGATTGGTCAAAATCCTTTGCATCATCGACTGGCTAAGTGGTTTTCCTCTGGAGCTCACCACGCCCCAAAAACTCAGGCGCTGGCGCAAACTCTCCAAGCTATGCTTGCCATCAGCATATTCCTCAAAAGCACGCTTGAGGATACGAGCTTTGACTGTATCTGGCTCGATATTGTGAGTTTTCAGGTTGTTGACATAGCCGATGGGAGCTTTGCCCGGCCACTCGCCGCGCCTGAGTTTTTGGCGAATCCCTCGCTTTACATTCTCCGACAAATTGTCAGAGAAATATTTACTTTGGCCAAAGGCCACTTGGAGCATAAACAAACCTTGCGGAGTTGGCTCAAACCAAAATGTCGGAAAGCGCAAAGCAACAATTTTGCCAGTGTCTATGCTGTAAATGATCTGCCCGCCATCTACGCTATTTCTGGCCAGTCTGTCGGGGTGCCACGCCAATAGTCCAACAGGTTCTTTGCTGGCATGAACTTTGGCGATCATTTCGTTAAAGACGGGTCGGCCTGGTTGCTTTGCGCTTTTGCTCTCAGTAAAAGTTTCGGTAATGGTGATACTTTCCCGTTTGGCAAAGTCGGTCAACTCCGCAAGCTGTGCCTCTATGCTCATAACTTGTCGTTCTTCGTCTTCGCTGGATTTTCTGACGTAAAGAAAGTATTTCATCTGTTTATGCTCCTACCGTAAAGCGTGGGATTAAAAACTGGCTGTTTAGTGCCGCCCAGCGGCACTTTGGAAAAATCGGAATACAAAAACTTGTTTTTGTGCGTTGCCTTGCAACGCCGAACCGCCACCTGACCAACAAAAACGCCAGCCTCACCTTCGGTGCGAGCTGGCGCATTCTGTCTGAAAAATCTGAAAATTCCACTTGGCTGCAGTTGTTGAACGAAGCTCGAACCTTGTTCGAGCGAGATAATTGAATCCCGCCCTGCGGCTCTGCCCGCCGCTAAAGCGGCGGCCCAACCCAAAAGATTTTTCTTCATTATTGTTTTGAATTTCGGCGGGTGGTT
>JAYRRP010000003.1:0-370840 GCA_041910055.1 Saccharimonadales bacterium (SeqCode) | reverse complement strand
TTGACGGGCGGTGTGTACAAGACCCGGGAACGTATTCACGGTAGTGTGCTGACCCACCGTTACTAGCGATTCCGGCTTCATGCAGGCGAGTTTCAGCCTGCAATCCGAACTGAGACCGGCTTTGATGGGATTTGCTCCCCCTCGCGGGTTGGCTGCCCTTTGTACCGGCCATTGTAGCGTGTTTGTAGCCCCAGATGTAAGGGAAATACTGACCTGACATCATCCCCCCCTTCCTCCCCGTTACCGGGGCAGTCTAGCTAGAGAAATACAACTAACTATAAGGGTTGCGCTCGTTGATGGACTTAACCAAACATCTCACGACACGAGCTGACGACGGCCATGCATCACCTGTCACTACGGCCCGAAGGCACATTCTGCTTTCGCAGAACTTAGTAGGATGTCAAACCTGGGTAAGGTTCTTCGCTTATCATCGAATTAAACAACACGCTCCACCGCTTGTGCGGGTCCCCGTCAATTCCTTTATGTTTTAAGCTTGCGCTCGTACTCCACAGGCGGGATGCTTAACGCGTTAGCTTCGCTACTACCAGGGTCGATACTGATAACAGCTAGCATCCATCGTTTACGGCGTGGACTACCGGGGTATCTAATCCCGTTTGCTACCCACGCTTTCGTGCCTTAGTGTCAGGAACGAGCCAGTCACCTGCCTACGCCATCGGTGTTCCTCCTAATATCTACGGATTTCACTCCTACACTAGGAATTCCAGTGACCTCTCTCGTCCTCTAGCTGAGCAGTTTTGGCAATGGGTGTATGGTTGAGCCACACGATTTCACTACCAACTTACTCTGCCACCTACGCAACTCTTTACGCCCAGTAATTCCGGATAACGCTTGGATCCTCCGTATGACCGCGGCTGCTGGCACGGAGTTAGCCGATCCTTATTCATCTGCTACCGTCATAATCGTCACAGATAAAAGCAGTTTACAACCCGAAGGCCTTCATCCTGCACGCGGCGTTGCTCCATCAGGCTTTCGCCCATTGTGGAAAATTCCCTACTGCTGCCTCCCGTAGGAGTCTGGGCCGTGTCTCAGTCCCAGTCTGGCTGATCATCCTCTCAGACCAGCTACCGATCGTCGCCTTGGTGAGCTTTTACCTCACCAACAAGCTAATCAGACGCAGGCCGTTCCCAAACCGCCGAAGCTTTAATCCGAAGACCACATGCGGTATTAGACACCATTTCTGGTGCTTATCCCTCAGTTTGGGGTACGTTCCTACGCGTTACTCAGCCGTCCGCCGCTCGACACCCGAAGTGTTTCCGCTCGACTTGCATGTATTAGGCACGCCGCCAGCGTTCATCCTGAGCCAGGATCAAACTCTCCAAAAAAAGATCTGGAAAATCTCAGATCAAAATGAACTGACGTTGATTTGCACTATTCAATTTTTAAGGTTCATCCCGCTACTTTAGCAACCCAAACCAGGCCACCCACAAGAGCGTCATTCAATCTTATCTGTTAGAAATGCTTCTGTCAAGATACTTTTGGAAAAATAAGCAGTAGCATTTACAACAGTTACTATACCCTGAAGCGTTGCTGTCTTTCAGAGAGAGTGTATTTAGCGGCCAGCTCACCAATTACTTGTTGTCTGTTCCGCGCTCTACCTAGGCGTGGATGGATTTCTCTATCCCATGGGAGAAGCGGTACTACGTCCGGATTATCAGCAAAACGCTCGTTAATAACACCTACCAGGATATTCCAGCCGTTTGGACCAATATTGGAAGGCATGTACTTACTGCCTTGTTCTGTTTGCTCTAAGCGCGCTCTTACCAACCTTAAATCAACATCAGTTATGGGTGGACGATCATTGTGCTTCAATTCCGGAAATTGTTCTTCCTGATGCATACTTACCATTGCATTCCAGTATCTTGTAACCCATGCGGGCGCATGTCCCTGTTTCTCTACAAGCTCTCGAAAATTATTCTTGTTTATGCTGTAAGCCTCTGGGATTTCTTCATTTGCCCCATGAACAATGGTCAACTCAGCTACAATCACACCACCAACCTCTGTTGCTAACTCCAAAAACTGTTTATATTCATCCTCCGATGATGACTCAAATCTGACAATAGCGGCATAGCTCTCTTGTTGCATGTTTTCTAATGATGTAGAAGGCGCCCTTTTTTTGCAAGCATGAGCGAAGGATTATTTAACTTCTTTGGTGGATACTGGAGCCGATTCGGCCTCATCCTCGTCGTCGTTTTCAATTTTGTCTACCAGCGCCAGTGACACCACCTTGTCCTCATTATTCAGACGCATAATACGAACGCCCTGAGTGGCACGGCCAAGTTCAGGTATGTTCTTAAGTCCCAAGCGAATAGTTTGACCATTCTGGCTAATGATAATCACTTCCTGGCTATCATTGCCACTGAGAGTCTTTACACCTATCAAATTACCCGTTTTTGTATTCACCACTGCTGAGCGGATACCAACACCACCTCTGGCATGAGCAGTAAATTGAGCAATCTTGGTACGCTTACCGTACCCATGTTCACTAATCACAAAGATGCTTGAATCTTTCTCTACTACATCCATACCGATAACTTTATCACCTGTACGCAACCGAATACCCCGTACACCCCGGGCCACACGGCCCATTGGGCGGGCATCTCTTTCGTGAAAGCGAATAGCCTGTCCTTGCTGGGTAGAAATGACAACCTCGTTGTCTCCATCTGTCATACGGATCCACTTCAGCTCGTCGCCACCATCCAGATTAATGGCAATAAGGCCACTCTGACGAACATTCTGGTACTGTTCGAATGGGGTCTTTTTGACCACACCCTTCGTTGTACACATAAAGAGAAAGCCTGCCTTCTCTGTCTTACTAATATTTATAACCGAGCTCACAACTTCTTCAGGCTGCAGCTGAAGCAGGTTCACAAGTGCAACACCTTTGGCACTTAAAGAGGCTGCTGGCACTTCATATGTTTTCAGACGAAACACCCGGCCTCTATTGGTGAAAAACAGCAAAAAATCATGAGTGGAGGCATTGACCACATGCTCGATAACATCTTCTTCACGTGTGGCCATGCCCCGCTTGCCTTTGCCGCCACGACCTTGACGTTTATAATCTGCAATCTGACTGCGTTTAATGTAATTCGCTGATGTTAACGTAACAACAACTTGTTCATCTGGTACCAGATCTTCATCGCTCATCTTACCTAATTCTTGAGGAATAATTTTTGTTCTACGCTCATCACCATATTGTTTTTTTAACTGCAATAACTCGTCTTTTATGATTTTGAGAATCTTCTTTTCGTCTGCCAGGATAGCTTGCAAAGAAGTGATAAGCTTTAGTAGCTCTGCTAATTCGTCCTCAACTTTCTGCCGCTCCAATCCCGCCAGCGCCCTCAACTGCATTGCTAAAATAGCTTTCGCCTGCAGTTCACTCAAAGAAAACTTCTTGATTAAGTTCTCCTGCGCCTCTTCAGTTGTCTGGCTAGCACGGATAGTCGCAATTACTTCATCTATATGATCGAGGGCGATTTTAAGCCCCTCTAGAATGTGTGCCCGAGCTTGAGCTTTCCTGAGTTCATATTCTGTCCGCCGGCGAACTACCTGACGACGATGTTTCACGTATTCCTCTAGAATGTCCCTCAATCCAAGGATGCGCGGCTGAATCCCGTCAACCAGCGCCAGCATGTTGTAGTGGAAAGTAAGTTGCAAAGGTGTAAGTTTATAGAGCTGGTTGAGCAACTTCTTAGGATAGGCGTCTTTTTTGAGATCAATCACTACTCGTACCTGGCCCCTTGCTGTTTCATCACGCAAATCCCTGATACCGCCTATCTTTTTGTCTTTGTAAAGCTCGGCAATCTTTTCCATCAGGCCAGCTTTGTTTACTCCATAAGGTATCTCAGAAATAACAATTTGTTGTTGACCCTTTTTAGATTCTTCAACGGTGGCCACACCCCTGACAACTACGCCGCCTTTCCCAGTTGCAAACGCACTTCGAATCGACTCTTTGCCATATATGATCCCTCCCGTAGGAAAGTCTGGCCCCTTTACGTGGACTAACAGATCATCCAGACTGGCCTCAGGTGTATCGATTAGTGTAATCGTGGCATCTACTACTTCAGATAAATTATGCGGCGGTATATTGGTCGCCATACCAACAGCGATGCCCATTTGACCGTTGAGCAGTAAATTTGGCAATCTAGCCGGCAGTACAGAGGGTTCTTTGCGTTCACCATCGTAAGTCTCCACAAAGTCAACTGTTTCTTTATCAATGTCCCCCAAGAGCTCTTCGGCTGCCCGAGCCATGCGTGCTTCGGTATATCGTTCAGCGGCAGGCGGATCCCCATCCATCGAACCAAAGTTACCCTGACCATCCACCAATGGATAACGCATTGCCCAATCTTGAGCCAAACGTACCATCGCATCATAAATAGCTACATTCCCATGGGGGTGATAGCGAGCCATCACCGTGCCAGTCACATTGGCACTTTTTCGGTACTTACCACCTGGGCGAATGCCTTCCTCAAGCATTGTATAGAGAATACGCCGGTGTACTGGCTTTAACCCATCACGCACATCCGGCAAAGCCCGGGCAACAATCACGCTCATGGAATAGCGCAGGTAGCTATCTTCCATGATATTTTCTACCGAGCGAAGTTCCACAGTTCGCGAATGCGAAGCTTTAATTACCTCTGGAGTGGATTCAGCTGGTGGGGTTGGGCTCTCATCCATATTAGACATCCAGGTCCTTCACAAATTTTGCGTGGGTTTGAATAAAGTTTTTACGCAACTCTACCTCTGTACCCATCAACTTATTAAAGATAGCGTCCGCCTTCTCCGCATCTTCAAGTTTCACCTGCACCAGCACTCGATTTTCGGGGTTCATAGTGGTATCCCAGAGCTGCTCGGCGTTCATTTCACCCAGACCTTTGTAGCGTTTCTGTTCGACAAATCCAGCTTGCTTGTAGCCTTCTTCCCCATCTTCAACCTTCTTACCTTCGCTGCGACGCTTCGTAATCGCCTGCTCAAGAATCTTGCCGAGCTGATTCTCGTCATAGACAAATACACTATTCTTTCGTCCTGGTTTCACAAGCTCAAACAGGGGTGGTTTGGCCAAGTATAGGTGGTGGTTGTCAATAATTGGCCGCATGTGTCGGAAAAAGAAAGTCAAAAGCAGCGTGCTGATATGTGACCCGTCCACATCAGCATCTGTCATGATGATAATCCTTCCGTACCGCAAGCCACCCAAGTCAAACTGCTCTTCTATCCCTACTCCCAGGGCCTTAATGAGCGTTACAATCTCGTTGTTTGCCAGCATTTTATCGAGCCTGGCCCGTTCAACGTTTAATACTTTACCTCTCAGAGGTAGAATCGCTTGGGTTTGGCTGTCTCGCCCGCTTTTAGCTGAACCGCCGGCCGAGTCACCCTCCACAATATAAAGTTCCGAGTCATCCGGGTTCCTACTGGAGCAATCCGCCAGCTTGCCTGGTAAACCTGAACCTTCTAACACTCCTTTTCGAATAATGTTTTCACGGGCTGCACGGGCTGCTTTGCGGGCTCGGGCTGCCAGCAGTGCTTTACCGACAATTTTCTTGGCTACGGCTGGATGTTCTTCGAGGTAGTAGGCAAAATATTCGCTCAAAACTTGTTCTACATAGCCTCTCACCTCAGGATTGCCAAGCTTGTTCTTGGTTTGACCCTCAAATTGCGGATCAGGCAATTTAACCAATATAACAGCCGTCAACCCTTCCCTAGTATCCTCACCCGATAGATTCTCTTCCTTTTCTTTCAATAGCCCATTCTTGCGGGCGTAATCATTGATTACCCTAGTAAGCGCCGCCCGGAAACCTGTGAGGTGCGTTCCACCGTCTGGGTTAAACACGTTATTGGCGAAAGCCTTAATAGTCTCATTGAAATTATCAGCGTATTGGCAGGCAATTTCCACACCGATGTCCTTAATGTCTCTATCTACATAAAAGACATCCTCATCAATTACATCCTTGCCTAGGTTGAGATGTTTGACATAAGACTGGATGCCACCTTCAAAGTAAAAGCTGTAACGGTCGCCAGTAATTTCATTTTTGACGTGAGTACGAAGCCCTTTGGTAAGATATGCCTGATGACGCAAGTAATCGACTACCCAATCATAATCAAATGCCACTGATTCGAATATCTGATCATCAGGATAAAATGTAATAATCGTCCCAGTATCAGTAGCTGGTCCTACCTTTTTGAGAGGTGCAAGTGGTACGCCTCGCTCATATCCTTGCACATAGATTCCGCCGTCTTTATGGACTTCGGCTTGTAGTTTTGTGGAGAGCGCGTTCACGACACTAATCCCTACCCCGTGCAATCCGCTTGATACTTTGTAGCCACCACCACCAAATTTACCTCCAGCATGAAGAACCGTGAGCACCGTCTCTAACGCACTCTTACCTGTTTTGGCCATTTTATCGACAGGAATACCGCGGCCATTATCCCGGATAGTCACCCCTCCATCAGCTTGAAGCGTCACCTCCAGTTCTGTCGCAAAACCAGCAATGGCTTCGTCTACACAGTTATCTGCCACCTCTTTAATTAAATGGTGTAAGCCATCTTTACCGGTGCCACCGATGTACATACCCGGGCGTTTACGGACAGGCTCCAAGCCTTCTAATACTTGAATCTGCGCAGAGTCATATTGTTTTTGTTTACTCACACCCAAAATCAAACCCTCTTAACTAAAGAATTACGTTGTTTGTCCACACTTGATATATATTTTAGACGAAATTGCCATTTTGGGCAAATACCAGCACTTGCTTCTACCGATAGTTTTGTGGTTCAATAATTCATAAGCTTTTAAGTACAAAAATGTTTAATAAACTTATCTCAAACTTACCCTTTAACCCCAGTCTCATTGGACAGGTTTCGTTCTATGCCCGAAGGATTCGACAGGAAGCAAGTCTACGTCGGCTCGGTTTCCTCTTTATCGCTCTGAGCATGATCGTACAACTTGTGGCTTTTATGGCACCACCAGAGCCTACTATGGCGCGTTCAGGGAACGATCTTATCCCCGGAGGAGTTAGCTCCAAGGAGCAACTAGTTGAATATTGTAATACAAATGCCTACCGCCTCGGTGAGATACTTCGTAATTTTGGGATTAACTGTGGTCAGGTTGCCAATGGGCAGGTCGGTTCAATCCGTTCAACTGATTACAACCGCGCCCTCTACTCCATGGGAAGGTTACCATACGGCAAAACCGGCGAAACAGAGGTGCCAGTTGCCGGAGTAGGAATGTTCTATATGCGGCCTCTATGGTCGTGGGACAGCGGGGCTTACTCGACCTACACTGCCCTGACTGGTAGAACAGAAAGCGGAATGGTCTTTATGCTTTTATTCAGCTGTGGCAATCTCGTCACTGTCGGGCTACCGCAGCCGCCACCCCCACCTCCGCCGCCACCCACTCCAGAGCCAGTCTGTCCACTTGATGCAAAGATCCTGCAAAAAGACGCGCGTTGTACTCCTTGCCCCTATAACCCTCATATTCTTAAGGACAATCCTGCCTGTAAGCCATGTGACAAGAGCCAAAGTACAAACGATAACATTGCTTGTATTATCCTAAGCAAGAGCGCTCAAAACGTCACCGAGAACGGCAAGGATGCGAATAACACTACTGCGAAAGCCGGGGATACTATCCAATACAATTTGAGTGCCCAAAATACCGGTAAAGGAACAGTAAAAGCTTTTGTTGTGGAAGAAAACATCACTGATGTATTGGATTATGCCGATATAGTGAACCTACATGGAGGAACCTTGGACAGTGAACACATCGTGCGCTGGCCAGCCACCGACATTAAGCCAGGGGAAACTATTAAGAAAGTCCTCACTGTGAAAGTAAAAGACCCCATTCCTCAAACCCCTGCTTCAACCTCAAACCCTGGGACCTTTGATCTCAACATGACGAATGTCTATGGAAACGTGATTAACATTAAGTTGCCACCTACAGTGATAAAGACTACGGAACAAGTAACAAAATCGTTGCCAAATACTGGTCCAGGTACAAGTTTGCTGATTGGTTTCATTATTACAGCTGGCGCTGGCTACTTCTTTGCCCGTAGCCGGTTAATCGCGAAAGAACTCACAATCATAAAGAATGACTACCACGCAGGAGGGTTTTAAGATGTCTGAACGATTAACTTCTCATCACGGGGAAAAAACAAGTGAACAAACACGAGAAAAGGAATCACTAGAGAACTTAGCTACTACCCGCCGTGAGACAGCCCCTCATTCTAAGCACGAGAAGCAGTCGAAAGCCAATGAAACATTGCCTGTGGGTGAACTAAAACAACGAGCCGAAAGCATCGCCTCAGCTGCCAAAGAGCTCAACCCTGATAATCACAATGAGGAATCCAGTCATCACTCAACTGCAGCTGGTACCGAACTAAAAAGGCACATGCTTGCACGTACAATGGTTAAAACACGGAAGCAGTTAGCCCCACCAGAACGAGTATTGAGTAAGGTTATTCATCAACCAGCCATAGATAAGCTAAGTGCGGCTGGGGCAAAAACAGTTGCCCGGCCTTTGGGTCTACTAAGCGGAGGGATCTGCGCCTTTGTGGGCACCAGTCTTTTCCTTTACTTGGCAAAACGTTACGGCATTCCTTACAACTGGCTAATAGTCATCCTACTAATGGCAGGTGGTTATATAGTTGGCTGTCTGATCGAAATATTTACCCGATTAACCCGGCGGCAAAAAGTAAATACCTGATTGCTGTTTAACCACAGTTAATCTTTATCGATGTATATGGTGTGTTCGTTGTTTGCTGAAGGATGGTGCGTTTTAATATGGAACTCGTGGGGATTGTCTGCCGGCTCAGTCTTTATCTCTGATTGAGAGACAGGATTGCTATCAGTTTCCGAGGGGTTCATGTTTGGCTCTGGATGAACATGGTGCGACGGCGAGTGTGAGGATGACGATTGCTGATGATGGTGACTCGATTGATGATGGTCTCCTGCGTGATGGTGCGGTGGCTTATTTGGCTGACCCACGCTAGGTGACTGCCCTTGAGCAGTCTTATGAGTGGTAAGCGGCTCAAAGGAGGTCGAGGGACTAGCGGTAGTCGCCATAGTAGGAGCTGCTGATCCTGAACCAGTCACAGAAGACTTGCCTGCAACTGGGTTATTACCAGGAGTCTGGCGTCTCTTCGCCAACCATTCGTCCAAGAAAGACGAACCCGTCTGTGGTTTATTGGTGCTTGGTGCTGGGGCTTGCGCAAAAGAATTAGGCATTTGGCGGCTTGACGATGCACCTGGTCTGCTTCCATCACCACCCAATGCATTTGCAGCTGGCGTTTGAGGTGCAGAGTTACCATATAGCCGGTTTGTTACTTCCTTTTCGACTACAGCTCTTGGTCGGCCATATTTTGCAGCAGAGAGCTGTTTGAGGGCTTTGGCAAGCTCTGGATTCTCTGACCCCATATGCGGCACTGTTGCCATACTGAAAGGCTGTGTGGGTACCCCACCAATTAAAATCTGCGTAATAGTATTGTAGTTGGGCAATCTCAAGATATCTTCTCTGTCAAAAACTGGTTGGAACTTCCGGCTTAACGCATCGGCATCTGCATCTGCGCCCACTCGAAAAGCAGTAATCGAACCGACGTTCCCGAACACCGCATCCCGAATCTCATCAGTCAATTGGGTCGTAAACTGGTTAGCAACTATCAGATTTAATCGATATTTCCGAGCTTCCGAGAGAATAGTAGCAAATGAATCGGTTGAGAAGTTTTGGAACTCATCAACATAGAGACAGAAATCATTCCGCTTGTCCTCAGGGATATCTGCCCGGCTCATGGCAGCTGCCTGGAACTTCATCACGAATATCATACCCAACAGTTTCGAGTTTAGTTCCCCTGTCCTTCCTTTACTCAGGTTCACAAATAACAACTTATTGTTGTCCATAACATCGCGGAGATTGAAGGCACTCTTTGACTGTCCGATAATGTTCCGCATCATCGAATTACTTAAGAAAGCGCCAAATTTACTCACAAACCAACTTTTAACTTCCCCGAACTCACTCGATCGTTCTGACCCGGGCACTTCTTTGGTCCAAAAATCAATCACTGACCGATCGGTGACATACTGCAATTTATGGCGTACATAAGCCTGGTCAGAGAACAGTTTAGGAATATCCACGAAGGTGCCTCCGACTGGGTCAGCCATGACAGTGAGAGCTGCGTTACGGAAGAGATGATGGTAACGAGGGCCCACAATCCCTTGGTGGTTAGGGTCATACAGCTTCTCCAACATATTAATAGCCTCTTGAATAATAAAATCCTTCTGGTCTGGATTATGGAATTCAAACAAGTTAAGACCGAGAGGAAAATCTGTTTCACCCGGGGAGAAATAGATAACGTCTTCCGTACGCTCTTTGGGAACCATACCCATAAGTCTTTCAGCGCTCTCACCATGAGGATCCACAAAAGCAAAGCCGCGGCCCTCTACCATATCCTGGAGCGCCAGATTTTCTAAAAATACAGATTTTCCTACTCCAGTTTGTCCCACTACATACATATGCCGCCGGCGATCTTCCTGGCCTAAACGAACTGGTTTTTTGGTACCACGAAAAATGTTATAGCCAAGCAGTAGTCCGTCTTCTGGCATATTACGCGGACCATCAACCTGCTTTGAACCTTGTCTTTCAACTTGCGAAGTAGGAATATTTCGTTGGTCTGGAAAATGGAATAGTGTTGCTAATTCGACTGCATTTAATACGCTTTTGTTACTTTCCTGAGGAAAGAATCGTAGTATAAATGCGGTGACAAAGTTCTCTATATCCTTTGATTCAGTATATTTAAAGCCATTCTTACCCGGTGCATCAAATAATGAAAAAGCAGCAACTATATTGCTCAGAATTGCCTGTGAACGTTGTGCAACATTCGACGATGCGATGACTCTAATAAGCACTTCATAGGCTGGATATCGGGTTTTGTCATCAATCGCATCCACAATAGCTTGGTCGAGGCTAGAGAGCTCAGGCTTAGATGGAGAATCACCACCAGCTTTTGGTTCAGGTGGCTTAACTACTGCCACGCCTAATTGACGCATCCAGTTTAAAGCACCGCTGCTTTCTCCTCCATTACCAGATCCTTTTCGTTTTTGGCTTGCGACCGACTGTGCATTTTTCCGCCAAGAAGGATCAGCAGGTCGAAGCAGAATTTGTATGCCTGCGCCATCTTCTTTATCCAAAGATGAAAGTGCACTCAAAATCGCTTGAATTGCATCCCGTTTTATCTCCTGATAAGTAGCAATTGGATAAGCATAGTTCTCTTTGAGGGTCAGCTCGCCACCTAATGTACCGCTGATGCGTCCTGTAGGACTAAAAAGATTATGTTCTGGCGCTTCTTCGAGCTGGGCAGCAGGATATGCACTTACTACTGCTTGTTTGACCACATCTACCATAGCTACCGGAACAGCGGCATAAAAATGGACAAATCCCTTCTCGCCAATGATTTCAAATGCAAAATGGCGCTGGCCATAGAACTTATTCTTAAAGCCTTTCTTAAGAGTACTGGCAATAATACTATAAAGCACTTGTGCTTTAGAGATATTTTCGTCTATCACGTCACGAACGTCGCGGCCACTCTCCTCTGTATCTTCACTAATAGGTGGCAGGTGGATCAAGAGTGGTACCATTTTGAGGCCCCGCTCAAAATTCTTTTGTTCGCGCAGTAATTTCCTTGATTGGAAATAGAGCACGATACCAGTTGCCGCTGCCAGCACAAGAAGAATTACGATAACAGACAAGAAAAACGGCATGGTCGTTAACCTTCTTTACTCACCTTTATTTCTTTGTCATAACGTTTCTTTATATAGGCAGCTTTAAACTTATTTATTTCCTTATTTTGGCGGTGAGGGTCATCTTTTGTCGCATCAACTAGCTCTTTTGCCTTAATCACCCACTGCTTCTCAATTACATCAGCATCTTCAGCAACAGAAGGTAAATCCTTATCAGTAACATCTGTGGTAGTCGGCGTACTGACCGGTGGCGGCATTAGTGGAGGAAGGGCTGGTGCAGCCTTTGTGCTGGCATTAGAATTAGCTCGGCTCGGATCAAGTGGTGCCAACTCAACAGCTTGCCCCGCCTTTTCCGCTTCATACCTTGGCTCTTCCTCCGGGGTACTAACTGACTCTGGGGGAAGCATTTCCGGTACGTCAGGAGGAGGCAACTCCATATGTGACTTGGACGGTAAAGAATCTATGCTCATCTCTGTTTCATTATATCAGAAGCGCTTTAAGGTATACGTAAACACCCGTGCCTAGCTTTACTCTAAGAAACTCTTACCCGGCTTAGGTAAAATGATAAAAGCAAGACAAATACACCCATCAATAAGACATCTTTTGTGCTCAGCTGATCAATAGATTGCAACACCAAAAGACTAGCTGGGACCAAGGCAATAAGCGAGGCAAATATTATTGTACGGCTACGGCCCGCGGATTTCCTTCCCATTATTCTTTTGATAGTTTTTAAGAAATAGTAGGCAGCCACCAACAAACAGAGGTAAAGCCAAGCAAACGGCAATATTAACAGAGGAAGAGGTAGTGAAGCAGGATTGGTAGTAAGCAAGAATACTATAAACCCCCCGTAAAGGATAAGGAGTAAACCAAACTTTTTCCAATTACTCATCAGATAGAATTACTTAATTATTCCCATTTGAGATTAGTATGACTTAAATAGTCCCAAAAAAGAAGCTGGACGGTAAATCCGCCCTTTTGTAATTGTTAGCGCTTACCGTCCGAGCTGTGACTGACCGCTCTTTTCGCCGCTAGGCGAACAAAGAGCGAAATATTTATATAAAAGTGAATGTTTGTTTTATCACTTCCAATAAAACCATACTACTATGAATACAGTATGTCAATAGTTTTTTGTTGTTTATTATGCAATGTTACTCTTTTCATAGCATGACTCATGAAGAACGGAACTAATTATATATTGTTGTTATTTATTCTGCACGACACAGCAATAAAACATCCACACAAAACCACTTTTCTGGATAAAAAAGTGATTGAATGATTTAGTAACCCTGATAAATGAGTACCCACTCTAACCGCCTGCTGCTTTGTATGATTTACGACCATTTGTTTGTTAAGCCGCAAAAATCTGTACATTTTTAACTAAAACCTCAATAACGTACGTCTTGCGACTAAATGCCTTTAAAAAATCTGAAAGTTATACCACAACTAATGAACTAGAAAACATTGAAATAGAGATTGGAGCAACCCAGTATTATGAAAACCCAACAAAAGCGCCCATATTGCCCCCCAAAATTATTTATCTGCAGTGTATGCATGGATAGCATTGGTAATGAAAATTTAAAAACGTGTGTGAGGTTGCTTGTGAGATAATTGCTACTCCACTGACCTCATCCAATCTATTATGTGAATAGAAGATGCTCTTTATTTCCCACATATTTGGAGAAAGTTATACACAGGTTAGAAAACTTTTTGCCATAAACGTGTTGACAGAAAAAAAGGCGCTTTATAAGATAGGATCAGCACTGAATAAAAAAAGTGCTCAAAAACAAAAAGAACAAAAACAACGGCTTCTCGCAAGCCGTTGTTCCATGAAAAGCTCCTAACACCAAAACCTTAAACCAAAAACACCAACAAAATCCCGCCCACACCTGAAGGCGGGATTTTGTTATTTGCTTATGCTTTGAATCTTGACGGGTTTGGAGTATACAACTAAATACTATGTCGGGTAGGGTGCAGACTATCACTAATTTCGCGATGAAAGGCTTAGTGGTTGATGTGGAATGCCACATATCAAAAAGTCTACCTTCGATTATCATTGTTGGTTTTGCGAATAAAGCGGTCGACGAGGCCAAGGAGCGAATCCGCGGTGCCTTTACAAATTCTAAGCTTTCACTTCCCCGCCAACGCATCACTATTAACCTGGCGCCGGCAGACTTGCCAAAAGATAGCACCAGTTTTGACCTTGCTATCTGTGTCGCTATCCTGCTGGCGAACCGCCAAATTCCCATGCAATCACTCGATAACCACCCCATCTTCATTGGAGAACTAGCTTTGGATGGTAATGTCCGCCCCGTCAGAGGACTGATTGGCAAACTAATTGCCGCCAAGGAATTAGGTTTCACTCACTTTTACGTGCCTGCAGAAAACCTCCAGCAAGCTCAGTTGGTACCCGGCCTTACTATTACGCCAGTACGACATTTACGAGACCTTTACCTCCACTTAACCTCCACAGTGCGTCTACACAGCCAGAAATCAGGCAAAAATTCCATAGCAGAAGGATTACCTACCAAGCCTGAGCTCGATTTTCGTGATATTTCAGGCCAACGTATGGCAAAACGGGCACTTGAAATTGCAGCCGCTGGTCGCCATAACGTATTGATGAGTGGTCCACCAGGAACCGGTAAAAGTATGCTCGCCAAAGCAGTTTCATCTATATTGCCGCCGATGGATGAAGAAGAAATGCTTGAGGTAAGTCAAATCCACAGCCTTACTTCGCCCGACTATAGTACTATTCATAGCGTCCGCCCTTTTCGGGCTCCACACCACTCTTCCAGTCACACTGCCATTGTAGGTGGTGGACAGCACGCCCGGCCCGGCGAAGTAAGCCTCAGCCATCATGGTGTACTGTTTTTAGACGAGTTGCCAGAATTTGGGAGAGCTACCATTGAAGCCTTGCGCCAACCACTCGAAGATAGGCTTATCACGATATCACGCGCCAAACAAAGCATTACTTATCCTGCGCACTTTATGTTAATTGCTACCGCAAACCCCTGTCCTTGCGGATTTTACGGCACCGATAAGACATGTGAGTGCTCGCCTTACCAGATCAACAAATATCATCATAAACTCTCAGGACCAATCATAGATAGGATAGATATACACGTGCAGGTGAACGAAATTGCCCATGAACGCCTGTTGCACACCGAGAAATTCGAAGAAGCCAGCAGTGCAGTTTCCTCCAGAGTGTGGCAAGCTCGTGAGCTACAAAATAAACGATTTGGCAGTCGGCTTAAAAGTAACGCTGAGATGAGTAATAAAGATATGAAGAGCCTCTGTCAGCTCACCTCTCAAGCCGAAACACTTTTGAACCAGGCAGCCCAACAACTGCAGATCTCTGCCCGCAGTTATATGCGAACTATTAAAGTCGCACGTACTATTGCTGACCTTGAGGGGAAGCAGCAAATCGAAGATAAACACATAGGTGAGGCAATACAATATCGCCCGCAGACCCAAACTGCCACTCTCACTTATTGACCCCTGTTCCAAGTTTTGCTACACTCATAGGTAGCCTAACAGTTATTAAGGAGTAAAAGTAATCGCTAAGATGACTCGCCTGAATGGAATGATTCGGGCACCACAGTTGCGAGTAATTGATCAAGAAGGAAAGCAACTTGGCATACTCACACGGTCTGAAGCATTACAAGCTGCCGAAGAACAGGGATTGGATCTGGTAGAGATATCACCTGATGCGAACCCACCGGTTGCCAAAATAATTGACTGGGGCAAATACAACTACCAGCGCACAAAGCAGTTGCAAAAGAACAAGCGCAACGCAAAAGCGATGGAGTTAAAACAAATGAGGTTTGGCCTAAAAATAAGCCAGCATGACATGGAAGTAAAGCTGCGCAAAGTCACCAATTTTCTGGAGGCAGGCCACAAAGTCAAGCTTACTGTTTTCTACCGAGGACGTGAGCTGGCTCATAAAGATCTCGGCTTTGCCCTAGCCGATAAGATTATTAAGGGGTTTGGAGATAGCGTAGTAGTCGAACAATCCCCACAACTTGCCGGCAAGCAACTAAGTTTTACGATGAGGAGTAACACGAATGCCAAAGCTAAAAACGCATAGCGGCACTAAAAACCGAGTCAGGGTTACCAAGAATGGTAAAGTCCTACGACGTCATTCTATGGGCAATCACTTCCTTCAGAAAAAAAGTGCCTCACGTAAGCGAGAGCTCGCAGGTACTCATAAGATCGAAGGTAAGGCCAAGAAGAATATTAAACTGAAGTTAGGGATGTAGTATGCGCGTAAAACGAGGCGTCACCAGCCACAAGAGACACCAGAAAGTACGCCGAGCGACCAAAGGTATGACTCGAGCGCACCGCTCAAGTGTCAAGCGAGGCAAGCAAGCAGTCACTAAAGCACTGCAGTATGCCTATCGTGATCGACGTAACCGAAAGCGTACCTTTCGAGCCTTATGGAACACTCGAATTAACGCAGCCGCACGGGAACACGACACAACCTACAGTAAGCTGATTGCTGGCTTAAAGCGTAACAAAATCACACTTGACCGCAAGGTTTTGAGTGAGCTCGCTGTCAACGAGCCAAAGGCTTTCGAGGCTGTAGTCAAAGCTGCAAGCAAGTAAACGATAGCGAAAGACAAAAACCACCGAAGACTTCGGTGGTTTTTTATGCCAGAAAATCTATAAGCCGGGTTCTGTTTGCTCTCGTACAAGTACGAAAACGCGCTGACCATCTATCTTGTCCAAATGTCACCATCTGGATCGAGCGGATATATGACCAGCCCTGGCGGGAAACCGCAACCTTAAGGTCACTAACGGGCCGATCTCCTTGCAGCAGACAGGGTTTACCTCTTACGTACGTCACCGCACATAACTGCGGGCTCTTACCCCGCTCTTTTCACCCTTGCCCCTCAAATGAAGGGCGGTTTAGTTTCTGTGGCACTTTCCCTGGAGTTTCCTCCGGTTGCCGTTAGCAACTGCCTCTCCCTATGCTGCCCGGACTTTCCTCCCTACGCCGAAACATAGGGCGGCCAGCCAACAATCTGGCCCTACTATTATACCTCTTCTTCTAAGGCAGCGGTATCAAGGATATTATTGACTACCCCATCAGCTAATTTGTTGAGTTCGCGCGGCACATGGGTAAATGTCACCTTCCTCAAATGTGGAAGAAGTTTTCGGATACTATCATGCACTGGCAGAAGATCACGATTTTTCACTTTGTAAACGGATTTCATCTGGTTGACGACCAACAGGCTATCCATATAGACATGCAATACCTGTACACCTCTTTTCAGTGCCTCTTCCACGCCGATTTTGAGCGCGTTGTACTCAGCTTGATTATTGGTGGTAACACCTAAGAATAGGCCATTCTCAACGATAACGGTATCATTCATGTCCATTAGGACATAGCCACTTGCCGAGGGACCCGGATTACCGCGCGAGCCCCCATCTGCATACAACTTTGCTTCAACCATTATTGTTGACTTTTTTACATCTGCTTTCGCCAGTGACCTCTGTTGCTGGGGTGTGAATGCAAACGAAAGGAATTTGATGGGCGTATGCTCATCAACACTTGGACCATAAAAATTCCGGCTGGCCTGGAGTATGCTTTCCTTGGTTGAGTACTCTTTATGTCCAGTTAAGTCGTCAGGCGTGATATCACCAATCCTTTTTTCTAGCACTTCGTTCAGAAGCGCCTCACCGATTACCTGCCAGCTATCCGGCTCTACTGGTTTTACTTTGTCTATTATCAGCACTACGTCATTCACATGCAGGTCTTTATCGTCATTCACTCGCCAGGTAGTAGTTTTTTGGCCACCTACAATTAGTTGGGCGGATTCATGGTCAATTTTGAGTGTTTTCATATATAGAAGCGTAACACAAACAGGTTCTTAACTTTTATATCGAGCAGATGAGCTAAAACCATGGTACCTAGGAATTTCACTGAGGGAAGGTTAGCCATTCCTCCTGTTGCTGAGCACCTTGATTGCGGATTTTTATTTCTGGCGCATCAGTTACTGCGCCTATCTCTTTTGCAGTGATCCCATGGGTTTCTGCTTCGTTCAATACATTCTCTGGCTCAGGGGTAGCGATAACCATACCAGGCCCCATGTGCCACTTTCCATAAGCTTTTTCATCAGTGAACCCTCTCAGTCTTTGTACTTCTAACATAATCTGAGGAGGTGCTATCGGATCATCTATGGTTACCCCGAGACCTGACGGTTCGAGCATGCGCCTTAACTTACTAGGCTGTCCGCCGCCCGTTATATGAGCAACACCAGTGACTTTTGCTTTTACTTCTTTTTCAATATCGTAACCGCCTGTCAGATCTGACACGAAACGTGAATAAATGATAGATGGTTTTTGCACTAAACGTCCCAAGGAGAGCTTTCCAAGATTATCTACTACCTCGTTCTGCCACTGAGGACCATAGTGCTCGACCATAGCCTTCCTAACGTCCGTGACACCATTAGACCGGAAACCATGCTCTGCCAGACCCACGAGCACATCTCCTGGTTGTATCTGATGGCCAGTCAGAATTCGTTCTTTGTGAGCCAGCCACAACACAGTCGCACCCCAGTTATAGTTAAAATCACCATACCCGCCGACGCGATCGCCCAGTTCTGCAACTTCGCCATTGACCACAACCACACCGGCAGCTTTTGCGGCCTCTACATAGCCATGCGCGAGTTGCTGGATAGCCTCGCGGGTATGCGACGTGTCATTCAACTGCCTGACGTCAAGGATTGACCCAATGGCAACTGGTTCTGCGCCCCGGACAACCGCATCATCACAGACCATCGCGAATAAATCATGAGCTACCGTTGAATGATCATCAAGACGTTCGGCCACTTCAACTTTTGTACCTACTCCGTCAAAAGCCAAGTTCATATACAAATTGCCAATATCTTTGAGCATCGTACCTGGTATAGCCCGAAACCCAGAGAATGACTCATGAAACTCTACTAAAAGCCCTGGCCTATTGGCGTGCGTTAACTTTGAAGCCTCATAGAGCATACGTGAGACATCATCGCCAAGCTCAATATTCACGTCCTGGATATGTTCTCGAACCAGCGGCTGTTCCATTTGTTTAGTGTATAAAGAATTCTCAGCAATTCAAAGCAGAGGCATCATGGAATGGATCAGCACTTGAGTGTTCGTCAAATATAAATTGGTCGGGGTGACAGGACAGCGCTCCGGCTTCGCGCGGAGCTAACCTGCGACCTCACGGCCCCCAGCCGTAAACGGGGTCCCCATAAGAACTTTGGTCAGGGTGAGAGGACTTGAACCTCCGCTCTCTGGACCCCCAGCCCAGCGCTTTACCAACTAAGCTACACCCTGTCGTTTTTAAAGTTCTTATGGGGTAATGCGCGCTAGCCAACTGCGCCACACCCCGGAACTTCTTTACTATACCAAAGATTAAGATGAGATTTTTAGAACGGCCTTTAAAAAGGCACTCCGTAAAGAGTGCCTTAGCAGCTGGATTACCAACATGATTAATCTGCCAAAGGCAGATGGGTGTCCTCACATAGCAGCCTCAGCTGCTAAAAATATTGGACTCCCTTTTGTTAATCATTCAGATAATCATGGCGTTGGTGTGTTCCAGCCACTAATTATTATACGCCCTAAATCTACCGTTATCCCAGCAAAAATCTATATAAAATTTCAATCGTGTTACTGAGTAAGGGAGCGCCAAAGGGAAATAGTATCAGCATGAATATGATTATGGTCAGGAAGCCGGCTGATTCAATTTGAAGCATTATCCGTTGCAATGGTTCCGGTGCAAACGCATAAAGCAAGCGTGAACCATCCAGCGGCGGAAACGGGATCATATTAAAAGCAAAAAATGCCAGGTTAATAAGAATGAAAATGCTAAAGATGTTGTACGTGCTGGTCCCAACCGCAATCCCACCTACCCTCACAATAGCAGCTGCAAAAGCAGCTAAAGCTAAGTTGGTCAGCGGTCCAGCGATACCAATCAAAGCTGCACCAAATTCTCCATAGCGCACACGCGTAGGATTGAAAGGCACTGGTTTTGCAACAAAAAACGGTGGCAATCTCAACAATATCAGCACAATTGGCAACAGTACCGTGGTATAGAGATCGACATGTTTCAGGGGGTTTAAAGTAAGTCTGCCTTCTTCGCGGGCAGTAGTATCCCCTAGAGAATGGGCAACAAAAGCGTGCATTGCCTCATGGATAGCCATAGATAGGAGTATCGTGATAAAAACTATCAGTAAGTCACCGGGCCGTAAATCAAGTAGCATACCTCAAGTAGTATAGCAGTCCCTATATCCTCGAGATAAATTCTCTCTAAGGTGATTGACCTCTAATAGATTATCGGGTAAAATTACACCTTGAATCTAAAGGAAAACCTCTAATGCAACGATGTGAACTCACCGGCAAAGGAAAGCAGTATGGCCATAATGTCAGTTTTTCGCAGCGCCATACCAAAAAAGTTTGGAAGCCAAATTTACAGATGAAGACCCTCACTATTGATGGCCAAAAAGTGCGGATGAAAGTCAGCACCCAAGCTTTGCGCACCCTCAAGAAAAAGAACCTCCTGAGCTCTACTACGCCCGCACAGAAAAGCAAGTAGCACCCAGCTACTTCAATCAATAACCCTACTGACGCTCTATTACCACCATCTGCGTGGTATCACCTATTAAGTCAACTGCTTTCATCTTTAATTTTCCGACTGTTTCTTTTGGCTCCATAGACATTTCCTTTAGGGCCGCTGGCAGTGCCACCGGTGGAACAGGATAACGGAGCTGACTATCCGCATAGTAAGTTGGGATGATAATTTTTGGCTCAACCTTTTTAATTACCTGAAGCGCCCCGACCGCATCAAGCGTAAATCCGCTCCCGCCTACTGGCACAAACAGCAAATCAATTGTTCCTAGCGATTCAAGTTGAGCTTCACTCAACTCAGGGTAAATATGCCCTATAAGGCCTATACGGATATCATCAGCAATCAAGCGATACATGGTAGCGGATTTCTGGCCAGGCTCATCAATATGAGCCCGCGCAGCGATACCTTGGACCGACACATCAGATATCTCATACTCACCGGGCTGATCAATAATCAATTTAACTGGGGCTTTGGGCAATGCATGAGGCCCGGTGTAAATTGCAATTTCATCCTTTTTAACTTGTGCTGACCGCCCTAATTCCTCAAGGTTATCATCTACTATTACTGATGCTTTTTTGGTTGTAATCCGAACACAGTTTCCCCCGTAATACTGCACTTCCATAGGTTATTTTCCTTTACTTTTCGCTGACGTTTCTAATAAACGGCGCTTATCAACTAATACCTGCTTCTTAGAAGCCAGTACCTTAGTGAGGAACTTATCCTTTACTTGCTGGCGATATTCAAATTCACCTCTCGTCATGACTGTATAACGGATCTCTTTGCCTTCTTTAGATTCAAGTTCGCGCACGAACTTAGCTAATTTGGTTGAGTTAATGTCGCCAGCGACCAGCAGGTCAATACCGCTGCTCTCATCTCTGGTAAATTGACCGGTATAAAGTGCCAGGTCGATATTACCAATACTACTGATCTCCTCACCGGGTTGAGTGGGGAGTGTGGTTTTCTTGGATTTCGTGGCCGGTTTGCCGCTGCCAAAAATCTCAGACAAAGATCCGTAAAATTCATACTGTTGGTTTACTTCGTAATAAAGCCGGTTGTTATTGGTATCAGAAGAGATAATCCCTATGCTCAAGAGGTTGGCAAGTTCGCGTCGCACGGAGTTAATCTGTTCCCCGATTTTGCGAGTAATTTCCCGTACATAAAATGAACGGTTGGGATTCGTATAAAAAAGCTGTAGTAGTTTCACCCGAGTTTTTGACCCAAACAATTGCTCAATCATATTTGTATTGTAACAGACAATGGGAGTGGTTATCTCTATAAATTGTTCAAAAATGTTGTGACTATAGCTACAGATTCCTTGGGGTCACTCAGCCAGTGAATACTTTTGTTCCGCTTAAACCAGGTGCGTTGTCTTTTAGCGAGTTGCCTATCATTCTGAATGAACAAAGCTTTTGCCTCATCCAAGCTCAAACGGCCCTGTACGAATTCCGCAAATGCTTTATAGCCAGGCGCCAGGAGTGCTTTGCTATGAGGATAAGTCGCAAGCAACTGCTCCACTTCCTCAACTAGGCCTGCTTGAACCATGACGTCAACCCGCTTTTCAATCCTGGTTTTAAGCTCGTTCCTATTAACATCAAGCCCGATAATAAGGGTTTGCGGCCTAAGGCTGCTCTTTTGCTGATGTACTTCCTTGCTTAAGTGCCTGGGGTTTTGTGTGTCACGAGGCGCATCTTTGGCAGCAAACTTATAATCAAACAACACCGAGTCAATGTAGAGGCCACTACCTCCTACCATAATCGGTAATTTCCCGCTTGCCTGTATATCACTTATTGAAGCTTCAGCCAGCCGTTTAAAATCAGCTACATTGAACTCTTGGTCTGGTTGCACTACATCAAGCAGATGATGAGGTATACGCTTTCGTTCCTCATGAGAAGGTTTGGCGGTGCCAATATCCATGCCTTTGTAGACAGTCCGCGAGTCCGCACATATTATTTCACCCTGAAACTTCTCGGCAAGTTCAATAGCGAGCGCTGTCTTGCCCGAAGCAGTTGGCCCCACCACAGTAACTAGAGGGGTTAATTTGGTTCCCACAGTAATCCTTGAACATCAACTGTGTAGTCTGCCAGGACGTCTATACCTTCTGATCGAAGCGCCTCAGCATGCCCAGTCACTCCGCCTGGGTAACCCTCAGCCAAATGGCCGGTCTTTTTGACAACTCTCTGCCAAGGTAGCTGAGGATCACCCCAGTGAGCAATACCACCCACAATCCGTGCCGCCCGCGGCCTTCCGCACAAAGTAGCAATTTGGCCATACGTCATTACTCGGCCTCGTGGAATCTGAGCAACCACTTCATATACCAACGCTCGAAAATTGTCTTGTGATTGCTTCATGTGCTAGAGAGATGATTTAGTCAGGCGTTGCTGCGCTTCGGCGGCGATCTTCTGAAGAAATGATTCAAGCGAAAGCGTTTGGGAGGTCGCCCCACCTAAGTCAGTGCGCACTCGCGGTGTCACCTGGCCAGTTTCCACTTCTTTGCCACCTATGACTAGCGTGTAAGGTACTTTCATAAGCTCGGCATTACGGATTTTCTTCCCTACAGATTCACTGGCATTGTCGAGCGTAACCCTTAGCCCCAAAGCTTTCGCGTTAGCTAACACTTCATTCGCATAGTTCACAATCTTATCTTCTTGGTTCAAGGTGGCTACCCGAACCTGCTCCGGCGCCAGCCAAACCGGGAAACGGCCAGCAAAATGCTCTATTAAAAGCATAATAAACCTCTCAAATGAGCCGAGGATAGCCCGGTGAATTATCACTGGTACCTGCTCACTTCCGTCTTGAGCAGTGTAGCTTAGGCCAAATCGTTTGGGCATCGCAAAATCTATCTGTATGGTCGCTAACTGTGTTTCCCGGCCTAGTGCATCCTTAAACATAAAGTCCAGCTTTGGACCATACAATGCCGCTTCACCCTCCATACGCTTTGCCTGAAGTCCCAATTTGTCAGATACATCCTTGAGCATGGACTCGGCTTCATCCCAGTCATCCGGCTCACCAATGTACTTTTCTGGTGCGCTTGGATCACGGACTGAGAGTGATACCCAGTGTTGACCCCATAGGCCTAGCTTTTCATAGAACTCTTGGATAATTTGCACAATCGTTGTCGCTTCTTTTTCAATCTGGTCGACGCGGCAAAAAGTATGGCCATCATCAACGGTAAAGCCGCGTGTTCGCTGCAATCCACCAATCTGTCCAGGCTTCTCATCACGATACTGCATCGTCTGCTCTATATAACGAAGTGGTAAATCCCGGTAGCTCCGCTGTCGGGAGGCATAGATCTGCGTATGGTGCGGGCAGTTGACTGGCTTAAGTACAAATTCCTGTCCATAATGGCTGGTTACCCTGAAAAGTTCAGCCTCAAACTTTTCGGCATGCCCAGAGAGCTTATAGAGGTCGAGTTTCGCAAGGTGCGGAATAGAAACCGGCTGCATGTCATAGCGGCGGCTAATGTCACTCAGCGCTGCTTTTATCTGCTCAATTAGGACTGTTCCTCTGGGGGTGTAAAGCGGCAAACCGGCACCGACAAGATCAGAAAATGTAAACAAGTCCAGATCCTGACCAAGTTTGCGGTGATCCCTGGCCTTTGCCTCATCCACCTGCTTCAAGTATTCCTGAAGCTCTTCTTTGGTCTCAAAAGCCACGCCATATACCCGCTGCAGCTGCGGTTTCTTTTCGTTGCCGCGCCAATAAGCACCAGAGATACGAATAAGCTTGAAGGCTCCAATTTTACCGGTTGATTCTACATGCGGCCCGCGACACAGGTCAGTAAAATCACCATTTTGATAAAAAGAGACGGTATCGACAGCGCTATCTTCCCCGGTAATGGTGCCAAGTTCCTCGGGGTCGAGATCCTTCTCAAGCGTCGTGCCAGCCCGCTTAAGGTCGTGCAGAAGTTCTAGTTTGTACTGTTGCTCACTTGAATTCGCCCAGGCAATTGCTTCATCAATAGGCTTCTCACTACGGATAAATGGCTGATCCTCAGAGATAATTCGTTTCATTTCAGCCTCTAGCCGGCCAAAATCCTCCTCAGATACACTTTGATCACCCAAGTCTATATCATAATAAAATCCATTCTCCACTACCGGCCCCACCCCAAATTTTGCCTCTGGCCACAGTGTTTGCACAGCCGACGCCAAAACATGCGCCGCACTATGACGCATCGCATGGAGATTGTCTTGTAATGAAGTATCCTCTATTCCCATTGCTTCCCATCATATCACTCCCCACTTTGGAGGCCAAAGGACACTACCCATATGAAAGTCGCAAAATAAAAGCTGGTTAAACACTCTCGCATGATGTTTAACCAGCTTATCGAGCAAACAGCTCGCAAAACTCACCTGACAAGAACCATCATAACAATATTGGTAACATATGGCTAGTACTTAAATATTGTTTTTTACACAAAGAACCTGGGTATAAGTTATATATCGCCTATGATATATTATTTACCTATCACAGAGTTACATTGGTAATTTTATTTGACACTTGCTCTCTTTTTTACTATTATAACTTTCCCAAACGAAGGAATAGTTAACCATGGAAAACTCAAGAGAACTCGCATCCGAGATTTACGATAACTACATTATTGAAAACGGCGGCATAAGCTCCCCATCCAGGCACCTATTGCCTCTACTTTCTAAAGAAGAGAGGGATGAAATACTGGAAAAAGTGGACATGTTCTGCAATCCTGTCGAGGAACTCGATTCATCAGAAAAACACCGGTTACAGATTGTGGCCGACCTTTTAGGTAGAGATGCCCTCCACTATGGCTCAATAGACTACTACTTGAATCCCGATACTGACAATAAGATCCAACAATATATGGGCCCCAGAGGCCTACGCGACTTATAGAGCCAGCTAGGTTCCTTTATTGCTCGTCGTACACAGGCGCAATATTGACTAATTTGTCGTTTTTGGCATCAAGAATGTAAGCAATAGACTTATATTTCACGACCACGTCGCCATTCTTAGCCTGCTTGTAGAATCCGCTATTTTGCTGGCGGGCCTTATCCGCATCGGTGATAATCGCTATTGTCGGTGTTTCTTTTTCGGGTGGGTAGGTCAGGTGTCGTAACTGCGAAACATACTTCTTTTCTTCATCTTGTTGCACTGCCCTGGGGTTCGTTTTAAGCAAATGATTCTTACGCTGCAGTCGGAAAAAATTAACCACTACCACAATGATTATCACTGCTACCACCCCCAATAAGACAAGGCGAAGCTTGCGGTTTGTCATCACCTGACGCCAACTGCGTTTAGCAGAAGACCTTACCCCCAAATCAGCTTTGCGCAACAATGATGTCGCTTTTTTCATTACTTTCTTTTCCCTGTTCTTTAGTTCGATGCACTCGTCACGTCTTTACTATTATACGTGGCGGAATCCTTAACTTGGAGTGCGATCCAGCTGAATTGGATTTGTTTATCCGAAGGCTGGTCGATTTTTATAACAAATCCTTCTGGAGTCTCGTCTTCTATGTGGTATTGCACCAGGCTCTTAGGCGACACAGACACAATCGGCTTTTCGGCATACGGTTTCTTGTATTTTATCCTTACTTCCTTATCGCCGGCTTCAATGGCTGCATAACCAGCAAAGTCCTTATCCCCATAGAAGACCCGATCTTTGAAAGTAACTTCGTTTTCAAAGAAGACTTTGCCAATAAAGTTTATGTCTTTCAACATCCTTAACCCACCGTCAACCGTGAAAGCAAAGGCATCAAGAACGGATACCTGCCCATCTGTGAGCGTGCGCGATTCTGCTGGGCTCATGCCAGCTATCTGTCCAGTGGCCGCGAAGGCGTTCGTCACAAACACGTCCAAAGTTTTATCGCTGCCTTTATTCCAGGATTCAAGCGCTTTGGCTATCACAAAACCGTTGTCGGCTTTCGTGGCATAGCCTGGACGCGTAGTGCTGGCGGTTAAGAAGTCACCAGGTTTGATATCCTCTGACTCAGGATCTACTTTTACGGGTACGCGACCTGCCAGAGCAACTGGTAGAGTACGGCTACCCGATATAGGGTCATAATCAAGTTTCTGCGACAACCTAAGTGCAGGTTTTGTGGAGACTATGCCGAGCAGACGCAGTCCATCACCCTTATTAATATTGGCAGCCCGTACATACCCACCAGGGTTTTCAGGATCAATCGCCACTACACTGCCGGATTCAACTTCGTCATCAAGCGTGGCGTAATCTTCGGCAATGTCATAAGCTGCCGCGGTAAAACTAAATGAGTGAGACACCAAGAATTGCCCCTGGTTGGCAAATGTACTGCTCGACTGGTCGCCTGCCATAAAGCTAATTGATCCAATATTATCAAATGAGCCATCACCATCCGCGGTAAACTGCAGTGCATAACTGTTACTGGATGTCTTCTTAAAGTAATAGACATTGGTCGTTGTACTTGCTGCTGGTTCCACCGTACCCACATACAACGAATCATTGACCGGCAATAGTAAAGAAACCCCGTCTATACTATTCTCACCAAAATTACCTTCGCCGCTTGGATTAAGTACAGACCAGCTACTTACCCCATCAAATTCATAGATAGCTCCTTTGTTAGTACCGCTTCCTGTGTCTGTACCAGCGTAGAGTCGCCCGTTGTATACAGTAAAGGTCCGAATACTGTCTACTACATCCGTTGAAGTGGCCAGAATACCCGGCGTGGAACCCGAAACGCGGGTAAAGGCCACGCTGGTATGCGAGCCACTATCCGGATTGCCGTTGTAACGATAAATCTCTGCCGAATCTGCACCGTCTGCTACCCCTATGAACAGAGAACCATTATACGTGATAAGTGAGGTAACATCATTAATTCCGGTTGTGGTCTCAAACCTGCCGGCCGTAGTATTGAGCATAAACCAATCTGCCCCACCCCAGCGGTATACCCTCGCAGCACTATCGGTACCAGTTTCCAGGCCTGCAAACAACCGTCCACCGTAGTTGACAAGATTAATCGCATCTATCACGTCGCCGCTTGGATCGACTGTGCTGAGCCCTCCCGTACTCGACCCGTTTGTGAGCGTAAGCGTAGTCCCTCCTTCATACCTATACACCTCAGCGTCGTTCGTTTTGCGCGTACCAATAAAGAGCGTGCCATTGACAACCGCCATAGAAGCGACTCCATCTACCCCTGTTGTAGAACCAAACGTTCCAAGCGTGGCATTCAAACGTGTCCAACCTCTATCAGTACTTTGACTAGGGTTATAGGTATAGACAGCCCCTTCGCCTGTATTCGTTCTCGTGCCGACAAACAGCTTGCCATCAAACACTTTCATGACTGATATCGAGTCAATAAAAGGAGTGGACTCGGGTGTTGAAACACTTGTTGGAGGAATGAGAATACCTTCAGAATTGAGCGCCGTCCACGCGCCATTGCCGTCATACCTATAGACTACACAACCATTTTCATAGCTAAGAGAAGCATACAATTTGCCCTTGTAGGTTGCCCCCCGCCGATAAAATCATCATTAAAATTCGGTAGGTTTTTGCTGAACCCAAACCAATAGTATGTACAGGTTGTTCCACAATAGGTGGTACCAGGCGGCGCACCATCCATAGCGTTGGCTGTCGCTTCACTGCCCACTGTAAACGAAGAAGGTATCCCTTGGTTCAAGGCCGTGATCGCCGTGGTTTTCTCACCATTCAGTGATGAATAAGAACGGTTGCCTGACATAGAGCTGGATTTAATATTGGTATAACTTTGGGGCGAACCGCTCGCAGGGGGATTATTCCAATTATCTACTTTAGTAGTCACCCAGTCCGGCTGGGCCGTGTAACCAGATGCAAAGTTATGTGTCGCTGTCGTACCAGTACCACCATAGGTGTTTGTATCAAATAAATTGGGAGCTTTCTTAATAGCAAACCATGCATAACTGATCCCATTTTGATTTACATAACTATCACTCCCTAACGTAAAGCCGTTGCTGCCTAGCGCAGTAATGGCGTTACCATAGACACCGAAATTGGCAGCTGTAAAGGGTACAGTATGGCTAGCGGGCATACTACTTGTGGTAAAGACAGGGTAGGCACCAGTGCTCCCTCCACCGGAGTAGCGAGAAACTATCACCATGTCAGGTGTCCAGCTACCAGATGGTGGGGTAAAGCTAATATTGCGGCCAGCTATACCATTGCCGCTGTACGTCCCGTAAGCCATATAATTATCAGCCGTACTATTTCCCGAAGTTACCGCATTGCTCGCAGCTGACACCGCCAAATAATGATATGTTTTGTTTAAAGTATTGCTGCTCGCTATGCCAGCAGTACTTACTCCCACTCTAAATTGGTCAATCTCAAACGCACTAATACTATTCGCAGTCGTGCTGGTACTGCCGTCGTTAAACCCACGAGCCAAACAGTTGTTCGGGTTACTCGCATTACACGTCCCACTTTGCATGCCATCAATCCTGAGTAATGGCGGAGAGACTGGGTTGTTGCCAACCGTACCTTCAGTTATCATCACAAGCTTTGGCGTACCAAAACCCCCAGAAAGAGGCACAATACGATTATTTGTTCCATCACCTAGATAACTGCCTTCGGCCACATATGGTATACCCTGTTGCACAAATGGCGTTATTTTGGTAAATGACGAATCGGTACTATCAGGCTTTGCGCCAAGAGTTATCCCATTTGAATTGACGCTGGCGATCTTACCGCCGCTGGAATTCTCTACCTGTAAAAGCGAGGTTGTTTGGCCATTGTATTGGCGTATCCGGGCAGTCGGGTTCGTGGTATCTAGTACAGTCCCCTGAATCGCGAAATTCGCGCTCAATTGTAAGGTAGTGCTGTTATTTATGCCTCCTCCGCCCCCTGACGCTGAGATACAGCCGGCAACATTACAAACTTGCGTCCCGCCTATATACAAACCAATACCAGAAGCATCACCCGTATTGTCTATACCCACACTACCTCCAACTTCAAGAGGGTAGGCAGCGCTGGATTTATTGACGCTCACCCGGCTATTTGTGGTATCAACGTTAAGCGCGGTACCGCCGCCCGAAGTTTGCACCGAAAAGGCAGAAGTACTGTTAGCGGTATTCTTAAACAAACTTGCACCCGTACTACTTATGGTGATGACATTTGTGCCACCTGATGCCAGCTGCACTAAGTCATCACTGCCCGTTTGGTTGGCGCGCAGAGCAATATTATCACTTGTCTCGATGTTGAGTTTGACATCTGCACCTAATGCCCCCACCCCAATCGTTGACCCACTACTATCACCGAAGAAGTATGCACTTCCCAGTGAATTTTGTAGCTGAAAAGCCGAAGAACTGGAGCCCTTAAATATCTGTCCATCTCCGGTAAAGATTTGGCCTGCTCGATCAAGCAAAGCGACATTTGCTGACAGCCTGCCATCCGCTAATGTACCAGTGGTTATGTTGCTCGCATTTAGATTGAGGAGATTGGACGCGTCTAATGCTGGAAGTAAACCACCGCCAGTGAGCTGTACTAGTTGGCTTGCCCCGTTGAAGGTATTGCCTTGGAGGGTTACGTTCGTAGATAACCTGGCATCTGAAAGAGTACCACTAGAAATATTACTTGCATTTAGATTGAGGAGATTGGACGCGTCTAATGCTGGAAGTAAACCACCGCCAGTGAGCTGTACTAGTTGGCTTGCCCCGTTGAAGGTATTGCCTTGGAGGGTTGTTTCACCCGGCAACGTAAATGGCGGCGTCTCTGCTGCCTGGGTCGCCACATTTCCAATGGTGGCAGTTTGTGCCTGCAAGTTTGTTATCTGGGCATTGGCCGCTTGCAAATTGTTCGCAATGCTTACATTTAAGCTGTTCAGGTCGGCCACATTAAGTTGCGAAATCCATTCACTACCGTTGAACACGTATAAACGAAAATCTTTATTGTCGATATATTGCTGGCCAGGCACCGGGTTATTTGGTCGCTCACTTGGCACCAACGTATAAGCACCTAAGATCTTCACGTTACCGTTTACGGACACCTTCTTTTGGTTAATTTCAGCTGATCCGTCACTGCCCACATTGAGCGGCACCGTAGTTGTTGAGAATTGGTCGTTTACTGCTTGGTCGTTTGGACCCACGTTGTGCCGTTTTGACCACCACATTGACAGCAAAAGTAAAATAACAGTGATAATCACCACTGTCACCAGACCAAATCGTAAAAATTTATTGCCAAAAATCTTTTTGAGCAGCAAGAAAGCACCAGGTTTCTTCGGTGGAATAGCCGGCGTTTGTCCAGTTTGGGCAGGGGCCACTTCTGGCGTCTCAGGTGCCTCCAACGAAGCCGCCTCTACCAGCGGTTCTTGCGCCACTTTGGTGGCATCAGTCGAAGGATTTGTTTGTAAGGGGTTCACGCGTGACCGCCCCGCATCTTTTGTTTTAGTATTTTTTATTTAAGATTTGTACATAAACATTATAGAGGCAGTAATCTGTTAAGGTCAAGCTTTTTTGGGGCTAAATTTTACTTAATTACCAGATAGGCAGCCAAGAATGCAGCGCCTAAGATTGAAACGACCGTCAACAGTACCACATAGAGGTTTTTACGGATAAAGCTCTGAGCAAGTGGATTGCGGCCAACCGATATAAAACTCGTACGTACTGAGGTGTACACAATAATTGAACTAATCAACAGCGAGGCCATCACAATACCTACTGCTACGAGCGCCCGTGCTATGGGGACCTGTCTTCCCGCAATAAAACTAACGGCATTTTGGATAGCCTGGAGGATTGCATTGGTGGTACTTTGGGCATTCCCATTATAGGTCTCGACTTTGACATTGAGAGGTATCTTGCCGATTGCTACCTCTATAACTTTGCCCTCTTTGTTGGTAATCTTCTGCCTAGCAGCTCCCGGCGTGTTTTTATCAAATGGCTGTTGCGCAACACCAACAATTTTAGTCGCGTTTGGTGATTTCATCCCTACACCTTTCATAGGTGAAATGGTAATAGGGTCCCCAGCTTTAATGCTGCCGTTGATGTCCGAAACGAGGGCAACCGTTGCCCCTTCAACTGCCACCTCCACATCTGTGGTACCGTTTGAGAGTGAAAGCAACGAATCATCAGATTTGACGGCGATGCCAAGCAATAACCTGGCATCTTCTTTGGTAGCCAGCTTTACTATACTTGGGTTATCTTCAACTGTACTTACGAGTGCGCCATACGAGATTTTATCTGTGGTTTTGTAGCCATATGATATTGCTGCTGCACCGGCTACCCCTACAAATATCAGCGTACCCAGCAGAGAAAATATTAAAACGAACTTCTTGTATCTAGGCTTCAAAAACAGAAGCAAATGGGCATACACGCCACCGGAATTCGTTTTTTTGATGTTCATTTGCACCCATTATACCGCTCACGCTTAGAAGTACGTAATCTGTGTAGTCCAAGGTATCTATATTCTTAGAGATTGTGTACTAAAGATAAATTGGTGGGCTCTAGAGGACTCGAACCTCTGACCTCTTCCACGTCAAGGAAGCGCTCTAGCCAACTGAGCTAAGAGCCCTCAAACAATCTCTATGAGACAGAGTGATAATAGCAAATTAACACCGGTAAAAGCAACTAGCAGCTTCTCTACTGATGTTGACTTTTTTCTTCTTTTGTGTTAACATAAGCAGGTTAAACGAGGTGTTTTTCGTTTTGAAGATCAAGCCAAGTTCGCTTGAGAGCTTTAAGCTTTTCTATGAAGAATTAGCTTCCGCAAAGCCATCAAGCAGAATCCGACGTCCACGGCCCACTACCCTCTAAAGTAGCTACAGCCCTTGGACAACCCCAGGAACATCCTGGGGTTTTTATTTGTACACGTTTTTTCCACTGGATTATTTATTAGGCTTATGTCAATATGCTGACATGGTTTGTCCATATTGCCATTCTCCTACCTTAGTCACTAATTCTCGCCCTCAGAAGCGTACAAATTCAGTGTGGCGACGGCGGCAGTGTCGCCGCTGCAAGATAACTATTACCTCTGTAGAATCCGCTGATTTTACGACCACCTTACTCTATCGGGGTAAAACCGCCGAGCGACCCTTTTCCGAAGACACATTGTTCGTGAGTTTATATGAATGCTGCAAACACCGCTCAGATGCAGTTTCATCTGCCCGTTACCTGACCCGTAATACCTTGGCAAAACTGCAAAAACAACTTAAAACTCCTTTAGTAGAGAGGTCTCATCTTATCAACTGTGCCACTGCTACTTTACGCAATTATGACCAAGCTGCGGCAGTCCAATATGCCGCCTATCATCCCCTGTAGCCCGAGACCCGCTAAAGCACCCTCTTATTGTCTTTGGTGACAACTGCCTTTTCAGTCACATCAAATTTGCCTAGGTATTTGCCAAGTAGTAATCGGGTTTGCGAATAAAGAGCCGAGAAGCTCCCATAAATGATTGTCGTAACCGGCAGATATACCCATTGGATAATCATAAAAAATGTCCGGTGAGCTTTGTAACGGGCAGGCTTCGGGGGCAAGGTTTTCAAGCTAAAGAAGAGCGAGATGATAATACCCGCCATAGCGAGCGTCTGCAAGCGACTGGCTACCAAGGGCAATTGATTGGCGCCGTAATCATTTGAATTGAATAAAAGCGGAATGAACGCCGAAAACGTAATCATTAAGGCTGAAGTCGCCCAACTGATGTGTCCCTCTATCAAACGCAGCAACTTTGCCCACAGATCGAACTTACTCACATTATTTGGCTTAAAGAAGCCTGTGTCAGCTACATAAGCTATATCTGATGCTCCCCACGCCCATCGCCGCATCTGGACAAACTGGGCTTTCAGCGTTTTAATGTAGCCCCCTGCAAACACCGCGTCCTGATAGATAGGCACAAAGACTGGATAGACCTCGTGCTTACCGTCATACCGAAAGTATGTGCGCCAAAATTGGTGCCCATCTTCTACAATGGTACGCACACTCCAGAAATCTGTGTCAATGAGTGCCTGCAGACTTTGGGCATGTGAACTGAAGTTACGGAGCATATGTGGCCTGAGCGCAACAATTGTCTGCCAAAAAGAATTCCCTGTGGCGACGACGCGCATCGGTGCCGGCGCATCCCAAATATTATTCGTGAAAAGCGGTATGGGCTGGAATGAGGCGTATCGTGGGTCCGGACAGGCACAATATGTATACGTCAGGGCTGCCAGATAATTACGGTGTGGACGGTTGTCGGAGTCCAGGGTAGTCACAATGACGTTCAGAGGATCAAGTGATTTCTCCCGGACATATGCTTCAACCTTACGGCCTGCGTAGGTAATGTTGCCTCCCTTACCAATAACCTCATTCGGAATATCGGCCGGGTGTCCAATTGCCAATGCATCCATAAACTTTTCTTTATATTCACTTACCAACGCTTCTGCCCTTTCGGCTACTTCTTTACCGCCACGTTCTTCATACGCAATCACCAATAGCACCTTCTTTACTTCATAGTCTGAATTCATCAAGGCCCGAATGGTTGGTTCCAGTACTTCCCGACTCTCCTGGTAAGTGGCAATAATCACCGCATGGACTATATCAGCCGGCCTAACAACTGGTTGCTTGGCCTTGAGCCGTTTAATATTCTCAGCGTGCCACTCAGGGGCGCTAGTCACCGAGACTTCACCCTTTTGCAGGTCATCCGTCATGTCACGCCAAGGCAACTTCTGGTAACGAGTTAACCTGTTAAAACCCTGCAGCGCTCGCACACTCATACCGACAGATTTCACAAACCAGAGCAGCAAATAAGCAATGATGAAGAGCACCGTTAAACGAGGATTAATAAGACTCAGTGCGAATGGTAATAGCAAGAGTGACCAGCTAATCAAGCCAGGCACCATTTCGAAAAATCGGTAACGGCGACTCCGTTGCCCTTGGTACGGAATCTCAATATCTGTGGTTTTCATGGGTAGCTTAACGCAATACTAGTAGAGCATTGCTCGCAATTATAGCCATCAGTAACAGCAGAATACCTAAAGCAAGTATCACCAGCGATATATGCCGATTGGGACGGTAGGACCGTACACTGAGCACAGTGTGTATCCCAAATGTGAGGAATAAGAAAACGATGAACGCTAAAAGATCTATGGAGCGGCCAGCTTTAAATGCACTAATACCTAAATTCGCACGATATTGGACAATATAACCTTCACTTTTACTGCTATCAATTCGCAAAAGAATAAAGATGCTACCGGCGACGGTCAAAAACGCCGCGATGCTGAGCAACAAAAGAACCAACCGATCATGCAAATAATTCTTCGGTGTGTGCATTGGTTTAATTTTACACTGTATCCCTCACTTTAGAGAAGCAAAATATTGTCTCTAGTACCCGCACTGTTCTCTGATTGGGGGCCGTCCTACTCTCTTGTGTAAGGAGTGTAAGTAAATTCAAACTCTTGGCGGCCAATAATATAACGATCAGCGCCAATCACATCAGGCTGTTCAGGATCAAAGACAGTGGCAATTAAACAGTCCATACCCCCAAATTGCTTTTCGCCCCAGGGAGCCATGATTTCAATCTCGCTGCCAGTTGGATTATCTACAGCGCGGGCCATACCTTTGGCACGAAATACACCAACTTCTTCGGTGGCTTCATAACGTTTGGCAAAATTGTCAGGCTTTAAGACGTACTTTTCACCGCCAGGGTTAGTGACAATCACGTCGCCAGCTTCTGCAATGTTTACCGTCTCTTCTGTACCATCTGCTAGGGTTGTACGCACTTCTTGGCGTTCTGCCACTTGGCGAGCCTGTACCTTAGCTTTCTTGACGTAAACAGGAGCGACTGCAAGGCGTTCTGTCCATTCATCCGTTGATAGATCTAGTTCTAATTTTTGTTTAGATTGAGGGGATTCCATAGATATACATTAGCATTTTTTTGTGTTTTTGCAAGCGTGCTCCTCTGTGAAATGCAGGCTCTAGCGGTGAAAATGTGGAACTATCTCTCGAGTTCTCGTACTCTAGCAGTTTCAGATAGTGCCGCTGCTCCAATATCTTTTTGCCCGAATATTTCGTAACCGATCTCAACTGCATTATGTGGACGTTGAATCATAGAACCACCTGGTATGTCGTCATGTTCAACTATCATTGTTGCTGATCGCAGCGCTACAATTTCTTCCTCACTGGCCGTACGAGCACCAGCCGGATCTTCATCGGGAAACAGGTAATTTTCATACCCTTCGTCTATAGAGACATCTTTTGCAAGTTCACTCAAAACCTCTGGCTGTACTTGTGCAACAAATAATCTACCATTGCCGCCACTCGAATAATGATAAGCATAATAGGGGTCAGTCGACCACCAGCGACCTACTCTTTCTTTTTCATCACTGTGTTCAGGTACGCCCCTGTAAAGTAAAATTGGATTTTGTTTTGATATCACAAAATTGTTTATACCACGTTTCGTAATTTTTGTCTATTGATGGGCCCACCGGCTAGCACTGCGCTCCTCCGTTCAGCCATGCTCGATGCGAGCATCTGCGCGTGGCTTCGCTACGCCGAACCGGCGATTCGCATCTTTGCCTATTGGCAAATCTGCATCGCCTTGTTCAAATACAACCATCCACAGCATGAAAAAAGAGCCACCAAGTGACTTTCTTTTGTGGGAGCCATAACTGTAGAAGCCGTGGTTTATTTCGGCTTAGATTTGGGAATCACTTTAGGTTGACTCCCCCTCAAAAGCTGAGCTTTTTTGTATCTCCGCTCATCAAGGTACCACAACACTAAAAGAGTTGGGATCGATATTGCGAGTAACGCTTTAATCAAACTAATGATGTCAAGCCCTGGTGGTGCCCAAGCATCTGGATTATCTTCAGTTTGTGCAAATATAATAAAGGCCAAGCTTGCGGTGAGAGCTGTTACGTAGAAATACCGCATTTTTCTCATTCGCTCAGTATATCAAATCGTTTATGTTTGGCGGGGCCGACCGGGTAGCGCTTCCCTCGCCTTTCGGCTCGTCGCTTCTTCACTCAAACGTTCTCGGAGCAAGCTCCTGCGAGCGTTTTCGCATCGCCGAACCGACTGCTTCGCAGTATCCGGTTCAAATCACTGGAACTAACTAATGAAAACACCCCACACAAGGTGGGGCGATTTCATTGGCGGGCCCGACCGGATTCGAACCGGCGATCTCCTCCGTGACAGGGAGGCGTGATAGGCCAGCTTCACTACGAGCCCTCGTCGGCGCTCGCTGTAATATGTGCCAGCCATGAGCGAAAATAAATTTATGCTTATGGCTGGCACTACTCTCTCGCGGCGCCTCCTCTTAAATCTTCAAACATCCTTATCGGCTTGGTTTGAAGATTTTTATAAATCTCTAGAAACAAACCTCTAAGAACAGGTGTGATGATAGCAATTTACCCCTCAAAAAGCAATCGCCTATCTGTTATAATACGCACTGCTTCAATTGCCTGCCATCTTAGCTCAGCTGGCTAGAGCGCCACTTTCGTAAAGTGGAGGTCCGGGGTTCGAGTCCCCGAGGTGGCTCCACGTCGGAGAGTGCTACGATCGCTCTCTGTCACACTAAGTTTTGTTAGCGTGACACTCGCAATCTTCGCGTCTCCTCCTTCAGCTCGACAATCAGTTGAGTAGAATGAATCTACTCCTTGGGTTGCCTCGCTTCTTTTCATTAACAAAATGCGGGTATCGTATAGTGGCTAATATGCAACCTTCCCAAGGTTGAGAGGAGAGTTCGATTCTCTCTACCCGCACCAGAATTATGGAAGCCACCACGAGGTGGTTTTTATAATTCTGCATGGTGGTCGAGAAGCGAACGTCTTTTGCGAAAGCAAAAGGAGTTCGAAGATCAAAGTCGCGCACAGAAGCTTGCTTCGAGCACGACTGCAGAGCGCAAGCCGAAGGTTTATTCTCTACCCGCACCACAGCAAAATACGAATTACTACCCCTGTTTATTCTGAGTACTTATTGTGTTCAAGTTACTCTAAAGCTTGATGAAGACCCTGGTTTTTTGTTTATCTTTTTCCTGATTCACGTAGCTGCTAATGTCTTTGTAATTAAGTACAATCCGAGCCCCGCGAACTTTATCGCCCTGTTTTTCAATTGCTTTCACAATCTCAAGACTATAGCCAGTATTAATCGGTTTGGAGTATTCGCCAGGCTTGAGTGAAAAAAGCGTATCGACTGTCCGGGCATCGACTTCCCGGTTAGTACGATCGATAAAGTTAAACTCGCCACCATTATCTTTTGCCGTCGGATCGTCAGAGTATTTCTTGGCTATCGCGGCAAAATCTGCCCCGCCCTGTAGTTCGCTGTAAGCAGCCTCGGCTTTAGCCTTCGTAGCAGTATCGAGTGTAGCTACAACTTTCTGAGCCAGTAGTTGTTGGCGCAAACTACGCTTGAGGTCAGATACAGACCAGCCCCAATATTCCTTCAATACATCCTCAAAGACCTTATCGCTCCCGCCCAGACGGTTTTGGGCCTGCACTAAGCGGATTTCATCATCAACTTCCTGATTACTTACCGAGATTTTGTGCTGACCGGCAATATCTTTGACATAGGCATCATTAATTATCTTGTCGATGGCCCTTTTGCGAAAGCTGTTGAGCTGTTCCTTGCCAGATTGATCGTTAAAATCTACCTTCTGCTGGTTATGGTAGTAATGGATATAGCGGCGCAACTCAAACAGGTAATTCTCATAGGCAACGAAGTGCGGTCCTGTTTTCACCACCGGGAACGGTACTACTTGGGTGACGGCGTAGATAAAGCTAGAAGTACTTTTGAGCCGGTATAATGCAACAATGCAATAGCTGAAGAAGCCGATAGTTGCCGCAATAAATAGAGTGGTGGTAATAAGCACGATCTTGTGCTTGGAGTGTTGTAAGGGGTATATATACTTGCGAGCCGTTGAAAGCACCTCTTCACGGTGAGCGGCAACGGTTTCGTTGGTAATACGCGGAACGGGCTCTTTGGTTGTCTCGCTACCGTTTTCAGGAGCCTTGAGAGGGGCTTTTTTACCTCTTCTGATAAGCTTATGCAGTTTCTTCTTCATTCTCTAAGGGAGCCGACTCCTTTTCGGCCGGATAATTTTTTGTCACAATTCCCTGTTCACGTAAAACGTTAAGAATTTTCTTCTGAATCTTAGCGGGATGGTGCACATCGTGGACAATCAGATCCCCCACGTATGTTTGCATCATTATTGTACCAAAACCAAGCAGTGTTTGCTGAAGACCGGCAATTTCATAATTAACCATCTGGATTTGGCTTAGGCTCAAATCCACCACGCTGCGATGGAATAAGCCTTTCTGGATAATCTGTATCAGCCGTTGATCAGTAACGATATATACGCTGTAATACCAACTAATCCACGAAGGTGAGAATAGCAAAGCAGCAAGCGCAAATCCAGCGGCTAAACCTCCAAAAAAATAAGACATCTCAGGCTTAATCAGCGCTGGGACTGTCCCCAACAAAATTGCCAACATAGCCACAATTAAACCTTTACGCATCACAATCGGGTGCTTGCGAAAGACAAATAGTACTTCTTCGTCGTCAAATTGGTCCTCGAACGCTTTGTCAGAGGCTTTTTTAGCCATAAGCCTATTTTATCAGACAAACCCCTGAGCTGCGTCGTCTATATCTCAAAAGAGGATTTACTTGCAGAACCACCAGATAAACCAGTCACAGCGCCCGTATGTGCTCTTCGACTGGGACGATTCTCTTCCGTTGTCGCCCACCGCGGTCACAGTATAGTTATAACCAGTGAAGCCCCGAACACCTGCCGAGTCTGTCGCAGTTATCTTGCCCTGTGCATTGGTAGCAATGATGGCATTCGGCACCAAAGTACTATTGCGATACAACTTGTAGCCACTGGCGTTATTCACTTTATCCCACTGGAGATTGAAGCCAAGGGTGGTCACAAAATTCCGAGCAATCACCGAGAGATTATTGGGCGTACCAACAGTAGTAGTAGGCGTAGAGGTCTGGACGTCTACTGGCACTTCACTACTAGTTCGACTATTGCCTGCGGCATCATATGCCTTGGCAGTTAAGTTATGCGTACCGGCCGAAACTCCTGTGGTGGTCCAATTCATGCCATAAGGAGAGGTCTGGTCGCTACCGAGTAGCTTGCTGCCTTCGTAAAATTCAACCTTTGTTACTCCAAAGTTGTCAGATGCAGCGGCTACCAGATTAACAGGTGAACCAGCCGTAACTGTTGCAGGTGAAGCTGATAATGACACATCTGGTGGTGTAGTATCATTATTTACCGTAGTGCCACCCTTCATCTGATTATGTATGGTGGCAGCAGCGGCCGAGAGTAACGGGAATTTCAGATCTTCATCATAGACCTCCATGTATGAGGCCCCTGAATCTTTTGCCAGATTGAGGCTGGCATTAAGCGCTGTGACGTCTTGATTTGATGCAGTGGTAATATCGCAGTCTGCTACTGTACCAGTCCCACAAGCCGCTCCTTTACCAGCACCCATCAATCGGTCTTTAAAGGCTGTGGCACCCCATTCCTGCCAAGCTACCATTGCCTTGCTTTTCCATGTACTCGATACACTACTCACGGAGCTTGCAAATCCAGTATCCAAGAAGTGCCACTGTAGTGATACTCTCGAGCCAAATTTAGCAACCGCATCATTCCCCACATCATCACTGAGACCAGGGTAAAACGGCGGCGGCGCGGAAACTGATATAAACATCCGATTGGAGCCGATTCCTTGGGCATTAAGGGCCGTATTCCATTTATCCATGGTGTCAGACCAGGTTTTACGAATAATGTTATCGGTTCGGCTATTGTAAGAATAGCCTGGTTGGCTCACTGTATTATTTGGTAGACAAAGCTCTTCCCAGCGGGCTGACGGGCCAGTCACCTGCAGAGCCGCGACGGTAGTACCCCAATCGGTCTTCCACTTGCGCGCCATTTCATTGATCAGGGTCGTTTGAGCACTGAGCAGACCAGAATCCCAAGGTACTGGCATGTTCGCTTTTGCAGAATCGCACTGACTGTCATCGCTGCCTACGAACCATGGATACTGGTAGGATACCCAGCTACCCTGAGGTGGTGCATTCACGCCAGCCATGACCGATAGACGTACTTTCTTTCCTTTTGCTTTGGCGCTGTTAACTAGAGCATCAAAGGCCGTCCAGTTGAAGTTAGTTTGCCCGGTTTGAACCAATTTCCATGGCATCCGAGCTGAAAAACCGGCAATATCAGCATTCATGGTGTTGCTGTCGAAGGTTCCGCCACCACCAGTCTGTTGGCTAAACTGCTTAATTGCCCAGACACCTTTCATGGCCTCCGCGCTAGACGATCCACCACCGCTAGGGGGAGGTGTGGCGACAGTTGCACAATTGTCACCCTTGTCAGAAGGCACGCAAGAAGTGTTTGTGGTCAGTATAATTCTATCTATCTTAAGGTCAGCTGCTTTGCCATAGACGCTTAAAGTGTGGTTGCCAGCAGTTAAGGAGACGTCGTTCTTCGTAGACTGGTTGCCATTCTTGTAGTCCACCCATGTCCATTGGTTTGCACTTACGGTGCCAGTCGTGCCAACATCGACGCAAGAGCCACTATCAACCTGCAGATAGAACGAATTATTAGTTGAGGTTGCTGGCATAACCCGTACCCAGACACGGTGCGTACCGCTGCTAGCAACATTTATATTTCGACTGCCGCTCCCATATTGAGAGCCAGCACAAGCAGCGTGGGCCTTTGAAAACTTGAGACCAATTACCGCCATCGCTGCCAACAAAACCGCCCCAGCACCTACCAGAAGTATTTTTTGGGAGATGTGGTTGAGTTTATATTCTTTGTACATAATTTTCTCTTAATTAATATATCGAACACGAACTTAAGAACGGTGGGGCTGGAAGAGTCGAATAGGCTTTGGCAACACCGTAAGGGTGGTCCTGGAAGAATGTTTGCTGCATTGGCCCGCCGTTAGGTATTGGAATATGTCCGCCAGTATGCTGACAGTAGACCACGAATTGGCCGTTCGATTTGGCGAAATCACGGTAGCCCTGTAATGGAGCTACCACCGTTTTTAGCTCACCTGCAGATGTTGAACCCAAGGTAGTAATCGTAGCAAACTTATTAGTTGGCCGCTGTATAGCATTACTTGGCGCACTGCCAGTAAAGCCGCCTGACATCGCCACCGCACTGGCAATGTAGTTTGATCGCAAGTAGGCTAAATGAGAGGTTTGAAAACCGCCCCAGCTCATACCGGTCGAATGAATCCGTTTTGGATCGGTGATGCCCTGTTTCACGGCACAGGCCGCTACCGCATCAACCAAAGTCAAATCACGATTACTGGTGCTCCAGCTATTCGCGTTATCCCAAGTGCTTGGAGCATACATCTTCATTATGGCTAAAACAGCGCCGGAATTAACTAAGTTAGTGACAGTAGAGCTTTGCAACAGATTGTTTGCTATGACATTAGCATCAGAATCTGTAGTGTCAGCTGTTTCTGCGCCGTGCCATAAAAAGATTAGCGGGCTTTTGGCACTCGCGTTACTACCCATTCTGAAGTGGACTACACGACCACTGTCCTGCGAGAACGCGACCTGACCGTTCTTGATCGTCGGACAGGTGCCGCTCACACTCGGTAAAATTGGGTCTGCCCCGCTACTCGGCGGAGGTGGTGGTGGAGTTTCACTCGCAAATTTGAAATATTGCCCACCGGCGGCATTGGCATCGCTGCCGGTGCCTGCTCCGCCGGCAGCAGTCAGGCTTTCACCTTGCACATCAACGACCGAATCAGCTGCCAGAGACCGCTGCAAAACCAAATAACCAATTACACCGAAGACCACTACAATAGCAGCAATTGTTATCTTGTTGAAACGGAGAGGAGTTTTAAGCTTTTTAATTTTACCCAAGGACTTTTTCACTTTCACCTATCCTTATAGCATAAGCACAATATACAAACATGCGTCTCAAATTGCAAGCTTATACTGTAAAAAGATGAATAATCTGGCGTCCCCACCGCGATTCGAACACGGATCTGCTCCTTAGGACGGAGTTATTCTATCCATTGAACTATGGGGACCCTCGTTGCAATTATAACAGCCGCTCACTCAGCGCTTTTTAGGGGTGGTGGCCTGCGTGTAGACTTCGTGTACCGTCTTGTACTCAAACAATTCGCTGTCGCTGAACCAATGGGCAATTTCTTTCTTCGCTTCTTTGACGTCACCAGAGGCATGGATGAGGTTGGGGATTCCAACTCCAGCGTTGTTCGCGTAGGCAAAGCTCATATGGGCATAATCACCCCTGATGGTACCCGGCAAGGCGGATTTTGGCTCAGTGGTGCCGACCATCTTGCGGACCAATGAGACGGCCTCGATGCCTTCCAATACTATCGCAATAACAGGGCCTTCCTGCATGAACTCCAGTGTGACGTCAAACGCTTCTTGGCCGCGTCTTGACACCATCTGGCCGATGCTTTCGTAATGTTTAAAATAGTGGTCATAATCGGGAGCCAACATCTTAATGCCCACTACTTTAAGGCCGGCCTTTTCGAACCGAGTGAGTATTTCACCGGCAATACCCCGCTTGAGAGTATCGGGTTTCAGAACAATAAGGGTTCGTTCCATTTATCTTCCTCTGATTATTTCGACCCATTATAACAGATGAGTCTGTCGTATATAATAAAGATATGCGGTTTAGCAAGGCGAAAACGGACTTTTTGGAACATCTTGAGATTGAGCAAAACCGTTCCCAAAAGACTATTGCCAATTATGACCACTACCTTACTCGCTTAATCGATTATGCTGGTGACATAAACGTCAGCGAAATAAACCCCGAACTCATCCGTAAGTGGCGCCTCTGGTTAAACAGGCTTGGGACAAACGTTTCGGATGAACTGCAGAAGACAACGCAGAATTACCACCTTATCGCCCTCAGAAGCTTCCTAAAGTACTGTGCGAAGCGTGATATCAACACCATGCCAGCCGATAAAGTCGAACTCGCGACTACTAAACGCAAACAAGTGACATTTTTGGCCACCGAGGAGCTGCAGCGACTCTTTTCCCAGCCAAAAACCGATACATTGCCCGGGCTGCGTGACCGGGCCATCCTTGAGCTGCTCTTTTCGAGCGGGCTAAGGGTATCCGAACTTGTTGGCCTGGACCGTGACCACATAAATCTCAAGCGACGTGAATTTATGGTTCGCGGCAAAGGCCAGAAGGATCGCCCGATCTTTATTAGTCCAGCGGCGGCTGAGTGGCTAGAACGTTATTTGGACAAACGAACCGACAATGTCAGGCCCCTGTTTATACGCTACAGCGGCACCAAAAAGGTAGACCTAAGCGGTAATTTCCACCGCCTGACCGCGCGCAGTATCCAGCGCATGGTAAGTCGTTATGCCCGATTGGCCGGCATCACCAAGCATGTGTCGCCACACTCACTCAGGCATTCATTTGCCACGGATTTGCTAATGAATGGAGCCGACCTTCGCAGTGTGCAGGCATTACTGGGCCACAGCAATATTTCTACCACCCAAATCTACACCCATATTACCGATCCGCACCTCAAAGCAGTGCACGAAAAGTTCCACGGCACCCACCAATAATTTCACACCCTATAAAGAGAAACTGTATAAACTAATTGATCGCACAAGCTGGATCACTGGAATCAGTGCTGCCACCGCCGGGATAAACCTGCAGGCGCTTACAAATTGAATCGGCGCTATCAAGCACATACTCAGGGTAGTTAAACTCCTTGCCGATAGGTACCCTTACCTGCAAACGACGCAACACATCGTTCGCCTTGCCAGTTGAATCTATAATGACCTGGGAGCCTACAAACTTGACGTTGTTGGAACCGTTTTTACCTGATACGGTCACCGAGGCAGTCTTGTATATTGGTTTAAGCCGAAGTAGGTACTTCGATTTATTGTTATAGGGAGCGGGGAAATTTATATCTACGGTACATTTCTTCGGTGTACCACCCCCGTTGCACTTTACTTCTACAATATCACCCTGATTGGACGCACCGGGTTTATAATTGGTCGAATTACTTCCCCCGTTACTCGGATAAAGATAAGCCGTATATGTCCTGTCTACTAAATTAGCCCTGCTAAAATCAGTTGTATCAGTGGTAGGTGTAAGGCTCACCTCGAGTACACCAGTGTCCGATTTCCAATCTGGAGAGCTGTATGGAGGAAAATTAGGATAAGGATTATTAAAGTTAGTACTCGTACCGTCTTTGTCATTCCAACTGATAGTAAGCGTGTCTAGATTGACTCCGCCGTCAGTTGATATATTAACTATCTGAGACTTGTCGGTGCTAATAGCGCCATATTCAAGTGTTGTCGGACTCTGGCCAACCAGTACGCAGCTATAAGAAGAGGGAGAAGAAGCGCCTAGAGTCGGCAATTTCGTTGCTGTTTCGGCACAGGTATTGATCGTAAAAGTAGAATCAGCATTTAGCTTCTTAATAGCGTCATTAATGCCTGATTCTGCCGCGTAGTACGCGCCGGTGCTCAACTGACGGTCAAGGGTCTGTCGTTGTTCGCGACGAGCAATCTGGGCAAAACCAATCACCGTAATGCTCAGGACAATCATAATAATCATGGTAACGATAATCGATACCAGCCCTGACTCATTGCGGTGGAGTTTTATGACACGCATATGCTTATTTACCCCTAGTATATACCTTTATATTCTTTTTTGCACTACTGTTGCTAACTCGGAGACGGCGCAAAATTGCCCGCCCGCCCGGTTTTCTTTGCACTGATACGAACCAGGCGAACCGCTCAAAACTGTATCATCACCGTACACTATCCTTACTTTCACGCTCCACAATCCGCTCCCCGCTGGAGATTCGGTTACCTGCAGAGCATCCAGTCGCATATTAGGTCCAAGGAGTTCTTTGCCATTTACACCGCCTCCCGGACAAGCCTCTTTATTGAGTTTCAGGGCATAGTCATTTGGTGGTGGATTTTGACCCACCGGATTGTTGAGCTTATAGTAATAAACCTTGTTGTCAACGCAGAAAACACCAGTAGTTGGCGGACCAGCTGGCGGAGGTGTAACTGTGCCGCCGCTAAATTGAATACTTTGTGAAATATCATCTAGCACTGCCCTGGCCACGTTTTGGGTACGAGATTGAGTAATACCTTTGTAATATGTGCGTCCAATCTGAAGCATTGCGTAGGAGCAAATCAGTAAAATCACCGAGAACACGGTAGTGGCAATCATTAGTTCGATAATAGTAAATCCAGATTGGCGAATATAATGCTTCATATTGTCGGCCTATACGCGATACTTAGTTGTCCAGTGCCACCGTTTATCTGGGGCCAAGTGGTAGAAAGAGTAAAAAGGTTTGCCGCATCTTTTGTAATGGCAATGTTGTACCGTGTTCCAGGCCCTTGGTTTTTACAATGTGTGATATCAGCGCTTGTTATTGTTGCTACTGTTGCACCGGATACATACACACAGAATGAAGGGGGATAGACAGCACTCGGGTTCGCAGCTGCGTAATATTTGAGCATCTCCAGTTGACCTTCGGCGATCTTAAGCGCTTCGGCCCTTTCCTGGCTAGCCCGCACTGCGTTAAGACTACTGCGGGCACTTGCATAGGCACCCGTTAAAACTACTCCCACTACTGCCACCGCGATTAACACCTCTACTATAGTGTCACCACGACTGCCTAACTTCATGAACACTCCGCTGGCACAGGTGATGCTGATTTAATCGTGACTTGTGTGGTAATTGTACGATCTCCATGAATGGTAACAATGCCGTATTGGTCCGTACCGCCACTTTTGAAGCAAATTGTAGCGGTGTTAATTGTGGTATCTGCCGCCGCAAACTTATTCTTAATCGCATCTACCATCGTCGGCTTATCTGTGTCAAGTGAACCGAAAGCGGTCAATTTTGCTTCCAGACTGCCTGACAACAACCCACCGCTAGGGGTTTGTTGCGCATTAGGACTTGATAAAAAGCCCACCGCACCCACTGGCACACCGTCTGCTTCTATCTTAACCGCTTCAAGGCCATACTTTAGCTGTTTCACTTCTGTAACGTCAGGTGTACTTTCTGAGGAACCTGGTGCCAGCGGTCGGGCTTTCGCTTCTTGCCATGAATTCACAGGTCGTGTGGGAGGAATAACGGTTTCCCTCAAGCCGACAATTGAAAATACATTTACATCATCCGGGCTTCCGTGCACACCAAATTGCATAACCCGGCCTAGGAATATACAGTCTTTATTCTCGCCTCGACTTGTACTGGCTCCTGTAAAAGATGGGCCACTCCCCGAGGCACTACATGAAAATCCGCCGGTATTAGGATAATACCCGGTTTGCACATTGTTAATCACCTCTTGTATTACCTGGTCAACGTCACGGATAGATTGAGCAAACTCGGTTTTACGCTGCTGGCCAGCGATAAGGTTGAAAGCACTAATGAGTAAAGCACTCGAAACCACCAAAAATATCATTACTTCGACAATAGTATAACCTTGGGCTTTCCACCCTGTTTTCATACGCTTCAGTATAGCATAAGCGATATTCGTGCAACACTTCTCTAGCCTCTTAAGTCTATGAAACTAATAGGCCACTAAAAAGTGCTGTTTGAACCACGCGATGAGGCTGCTACCAAATAAATAGACAATTATCGTGGCCATAATCATAAAGGGTCCAAATGGTACACGGCTACTGGCTTTGGCCCTACCCATGAGCATGAGTGGCAAGGCATAGACTGTCCCAAGCAGCGATGCAGTAAAAATCATCAGCATACTTGGCACTGGACCACCCACTAGTAGCCCGAGCACCACCCCAAGCTTCACGTCTCCCCCACCTATCCATTTGCCATCTGATATCTGAAATAAAGCCCAAAATAGCCCGCTGGCGACCACTACACCCCATAAAGCCGTGGTAACCGTGTGTAGGCCACCGCCATACACTGTTGCCAAAACCAAAACTTGAGCTAATGCCAGCCATATCAATGGATAAACTACCCTATCCGGCAGTAAAAACCAGCGCAGGTCATACACCAAAAGCACCATAAAGCCTACTAAAAACACCAGCCACAGTACAAACTGTAGTAACCCTCCATTATGAAAGCCATACGGCCACCATATGTAAGAGGTAATAAAAAGTGTGGCAGTTGTGAGCTCCACAGCCGGATACTGGGCAGATATCGGCTTTTTGCAGTAGCGGCATTTGCCCTTGAGTGTCAGCCAGCTGATGACTGGGATAAGATCCGTCAAGCCCAGTGTGTGCCGACAGTGCGGGCACATTGAACGCCCTTGCGTAATTGAGTACTGCTTTTTTACTTTCTTAGATTTAACTGACTCTTGCTTATACAGTCGCCAAACTGCCGCATTCGCAAAGCTCCCAAAGCACAGGCCTAAAAGCAACAGAACAATAGTAATCATTGCTTCTAATATATCAGTATTGCAGGAATCATATTACAAATAAGCAGCCATTGAAAAAGAAGCCCTTTGTGGGCTTCTTTTTGCATTGGAGCTAAACTTTTTAGCTTTCTTGACACTGCGTAGGAGTCCCTGCGCCACTTTCTACTAAGAAACCAGCTGCATACGCACGAGGTGTAGCAGCAGCGGCAAATGCATTGCCATTACACTTACGATCAAGGTAAACTACAATGCTTCCGGTGTTAGCAGGCATTGCGGTACCATTTATTGCCGTGGTGCCAGCTTTAATTTTTGTGGTTACCGCTGAGGTACCAGCACCACCACTAATTGTAACTGTCCCATCAGCTGCCGTAGCTATACCAGTTGGTAGTTGTCCGTTATTGTTAGAAACAAATTCGTTAACTCCTCCAAGCACTGAGCCAGCATTATTTCTTATTTGCGTGTTTCTGTTATTCCTCTGTAGTGCTGGTACTGCTAAGAACACGATCAGAATGATTAAGCCAGCAATAGCTAGCACGATCAGGACTTCGATAATAGTGAAGCCTTGTGAACGTTTTTTTAAATTTTTAAGCATTGATTTATGCCCCCCTGTGGTTGTTTATAGTTTATGCTTATGCAAGCATATTAATGTGCTTGTGCTTAAAAAGCAAGGGGGTTTTCCCCAGGCCCCTGAGAGCTACTTAATGATTGTTTTGCCGGCCAGGCTATAGATTGGCAATAACACCGCAGCCACGATGATAAAAGCAAACACGCCGAGTACTATCATTAAAACCGGCTCGATAATAGTCGAGACATTCTTAATAGCAGTGTCCACCTCTTTTTCGTAATAATCCGCCACTTTGTTCATCATTTCCTCCATGGCACCGGATTGTTCGCCAATGCGCAGCATGTTCGGCACTAGCTGCAAGACATTTGGATCACCCTCGAGGGAGTCAGATAGGGCTTTCCCCCCCTTCACCTTCTCAATAGCTTTCTTAATAGAGGACTCTATATGGACGTTGTTAATTGAATCGGCAGAGATATCGAGCATTTGGATTAATGGTACACCGCTACCAATTAACGTGGCGCCAATACGGGCAAACCGAGCCATATAAAGCTTCATAAACAATGTACCAATAGGCCACCAGCGCATCTTGGCCTTGTCTATAACTCGCTTGCCGCCGAAAGTTCGCGCCCAGCGGCTAAAGAAAAAGCCGCCAATTCCTAGCCCTATAATAATTGCCCACCAAAACTTAATAATGAAGTGGGATATTGCCAGCAATATTTTAGTAATAAGCGGCAGCGATGCCCCAGGCAAATCTTTGTACATCACCTCAACCTGCGGTAAGACCTTGACTATCATAAATCCAACCACCAGTACCATCACAAATAGCACCACAGCTGGGTAAATCATGGCACCGCGGACTTTGCTGAGGATTTCGGCATCACGTTCCTGTTGGTTGGCCAGGCGCTCCAGAGCTTTATCGAGAGTGCCCGATGCCTCTCCGGCGGCAATCATGCTAATAAAAACGCGGTTAAAAACCGTTGGATGTTGAGCCAGTGCTGCAGAGAATGAAGTTCCGCCTTCTACATCGGTAATAACCTGATTGATAATAACCTTGAACATCTTATTTTGGGTCTGGCCGCTGACGTTCTGTAAACTCTGCACCAGTGGCAGCCCAGCGTTAATAAGTGTCGCCAGCTGGCGAGAGAACAATACCTTGTCTTTGGTGCTAATGTGATTAAAAATCCGTCCCAGGCCTCTGCTGGAGACATTCATAGCCCTAATATCTATTGGGCTTAAACCCTCCTCGTGGATCAGCTTGGCAGCCGCTTGCTGGTTCTCAGCCTGCACCTGTGCCTTAATTTTCTGACCGGTTTTAGGGTCACGGGCAGTGTACTCAAAGGTGAGCATGACGTGATTATCCCCTCATCATCCTGTCGAGTTCATCAAGGTCAACGGCAAAGTTACGAGCCTCATCATAGGTGATAGTACCGCTATGAATGAGGTTCACGAGTGTCTTATCCATCGACTGCATGCCGTGCTCTGCCCCAGTTTGAATAACTGCTTCGAGCTGGTGGCTCTTGCCTTCACGAATAATATTGCGCACTGCAGGTGTGGCGATGAGAATTTCGGCAGCAGCAATCCGCCCACCACCAATAGCTGGGATCAAACGCTGCGAACAAATTGCCATCAACATGTTTGCAAGCTGGGCTCGGATTTGTGGCTGCTGGTGTGGCGGGAATACGTCAATCATACGGTCAATACTCTGAGCGGCAGAGTTAGTGTGCAATGTCGCTAACACTAAGTGTCCGGTTTCAGCAATAGTAATTGCTGAAGAAATTGTCTCAAGGTCACGCATTTCACCGATTAGTACTACATCAGGGTCTTCGCGCAAGCTGGAGCGCAGCGCCGCTGAGAACGAATAGGTGTCGTAGTGCACTTCGCGCTGAACAATGACTGATCTCTTGGACTTATGGGTGTATTCAATTGGATCTTCGATAGTAATTATGTGAGCTGCGCGTTCGTTGTTAATCTTCTTGATAATCGCTGCCAAAGAAGTTGACTTGCCCGAACCAGTCGGACCAGTAAAGAGTACGAGTCCACGTGGATAATCAGCAAACCTATTGACTATTTGTGGCAAACCAAGCTGCTCTACGCTTAAAATTTCAGTGGGAATAAGCCGGAAAGCGGCTGCCAGGTTACCGCGTTCGTGGAAGGCATTGACCCGAAATCGGCCAAGGTCACCAAAAGCGAAGCTGAAGTCAAACTCTTTATCTTTAAGTAAGATCTGTTTTTGATCTTCATCGAGTATGGCAAAGGTAAGAGATTCTACCGCTTCTTCGTTTAGCACATCGGCGTTAGCTACCGGTGTAAGTGCCCCATCTACCCTGAGCATTGGCGGCAAACCAACCTGAAGGTGAAGGTCAGAAGCCTTCTTTTTAATCACTTCTTCGAGTAGTAATTCTATTCGTATTTGCGGCATTTCCACCCCCTTTGCAAACTTTCTGTCTGAATAATTCCCATAACTTACGCGCTCTCCATCGCCGCCACGCGGTTCACTTCTGCCAAGGTTGTATAGCCAGCCAATGCTTTGAGATAGCCATCTTCACGCATAGTTACCATGCCTTCCTCTTGAGCAGCCTTTTGGATTTCATTGCTCGTTGACCGCTTTAGGATAAGGTCTTGGATTTTTTCTGTTATCTCAAACACTTCGTACAAGCCCATACGACCTTTGAAGCCTCCTGGAGTATCGGGATTATCTTTGCCCTTAAATAAAGTATAAGCGTTTTGCCCCCGCAGTGGCAAGCTCTCATAGCCCAGATCTTCCCCCACGCTGGCCTTCTCAGCATCCGTAGCTGGTAATAATTTGCCCAGGGTTTGGCGAATAGCTTCGGTTTCGGCCTTGTCCGACTGATAAGAAGAGTTTTCCTTGCTAATGCGCCGCACCAGACGCTGACCGATGACAGTGTGCACTGTACTGGCAATCAAAAATGGCTCAACCCCCATATCGAGCAGTCGCGGCAGAATACCAGAGGCCGAATTTGTGTGCAAGGTTGAGAATACAAGATGCCCGGTCAGGGCCGCCTGGACTGCCAGGTTGGCTGTTTCTTTATCGCGAATCTCACCGACCATCACCACGTCAGGGTCCTGCCGCAAGATGGAGCGAAGACCAGTGGCAAAAGTCAGCCCAACTTCGGTATTAACTTGTATCTGGTTGACGCCAGGCATTTTGTACTCAACTGGATCTTCCAGAGTAACAATATTGATAGTATCTTTCTTAATCTCCTGCAAAAGCGCGTACATAGAGGTGGTTTTGCCCGAGCCGGTCGGGCCACTGGTGAGAATCATGCCGTGCGGCTGCTCAAGACCTTTACGAATCGCCCGCAGAGCCCGCCCATGATATCCCATATCCTCAAGGTGTAAGCTTGTACCAGATTTGTCTAGCAAACGTATGACCACCTGCTCTCCCCACACCACCGGTGAAATTGCAATACGTAAGTCAATCGGCCGACTATCAACGGCAATAGTAAATTGCCCATCTTGTGGAATACGGTGTTCGTCAATCTTAAGATTGGATAAAATCTTTATACGGGACACCAACGGCGCCTCGGTACTTTTGGGTAACTTCATGATTTCGCGCAACACCCCGTCCACCCGGGCTCGAATCTTTAAGGACTTCTCAAGGGGTTCAATATGGACATCACTGGCACGGTTTTTGGCAGCATATTCAAGAATAGTGGTCAGTGCCTTACTGATCGGCGAATCCTGCACAATAGTTCGGATATTGCTGTGGTTCCCAGCCATGGTTTCTTTGGCCAGGTTCGTGTTGGCAAGCACTTCTTTCCCCACCGATTCAAGATCACCGGCAATCTTACTGTCTATCCTGCCCTGATATTGCTTGAGGACACGTTTAATGCCCATTTCGCTGGCGGCATACACTTTCAGAGGGCGGCCAATCTTGTTAGAAAGAAAATCCGCTGCCTGCACGTTGTCGGCATCGAGCATGGCCACCACCAGGCGATGTTGCATTTCACCCAAAGGTACAGCCATATAACGCTCGGCTATTTCCTGCGGCAACAGCGTCAGCACTTCCGGGTCAATGTGCGCATTGCTTAAGTTCACATACGGGACACGGGTGACCTTAGAAATAGATTTAGTTAAATCTTCTTCAGATACATAGCCACTGCTTACAACTAGACCCAAAAAAGGGGTATTTTCGCGCTCTGACTGCGTCTTTAACTCCTTAAGTCGTTCTTCACTCAACAAGCCTTGGCTCACCAATTCATCCTCGACCTGTTTTTGGGTAGATGCGGATAAAACGCTCATGGTGGCGCTTCCCTATTGTTGCTTATTTATCGGGTCTTGATTATCGCTAGGGCCTATCTGGATCACTTTGGTCGGGTTGATAGCAGATGGATTGAAATATTTCTTATCTGGTTCTTTGAAGTCAGCATTAATAGCCTCTACTACTTCAACTTTTTGTTGACGTTTTTTGGGCGGCGCAATGAAGAATTTGGTAGCTAAGATTGCCAGCACACCGCTTATAAAAGCAACAACGATAAGTAAGATGATGTCTTTTTGTTTCATTTCACTTCCTTTGTAGTAATTTGGAGGTTTTTCTTCGGTTGGTAGTAGGTACTTAAGTCCATTTTAAGATCCAGCTTGTCTTTGTCCTGGGCACTCAAAGTTATCTTCTTGAGGAGGAACGGACGTATAGAAAGCTCGAACACTGGCACCAGGTCCTGAATGGATCGGTACGAACCGGTAACACTAAAACTGACAGGCATTTCAACTTTTTCAGGTTTTTGGTTCTCATCTTTGTTCGTCTGATTGGCTTCATCATCAGTACCAGTTATAGAATTGATTTTAAAGCCTTTGTCGGTAAGGATTTTTTCTACACTACTGGTAAGGGCCGGATAATCATACTTACTAGGCAGTGCATCGAGCACAATCTTGGCATTATCGCCATCTTTTTCACTTCCACCGGTAGAGCTACCACCCAGTACATTTTCTGGAGCAGTCACAAACTGCTGATAAGATTGGGCCAGTTTACCAACCGTGTCAATATTCTTCTTCAATTGATCCCGAGCCTCTTCTTTGCTTTTAATCACCCTGGCCTGGTAGCCGCGCTGGCTCCACAATGCCTTAACCGCCACTATCGAAAATATAAGCACAAACACAGCGGCCGCAATAAATATAATCATTGTCGCATTCGCCCGATCTATTTGTAGCCTTTTGGATGAAAATTGAAGTTTTGGCATACTACTTACACCTTATTGTTTTGGATTATTAGTTTGCGGTTGCTTGAAAATATCGGAGTCACTGCTTGGTTTTTCAGTGGAAGATCGGGTTGTGATCTGGTTGGGAACAACGAGAGAAGTTTGCTTCTGGACATCAAAAATAGCCGGATCAAATCTAAGATCAATCGTATAGGTCGTTTCTTTGTCATTCCGGGACCAGCTGCTCAGCACAACATTTGTAAAGGCGTTACCTGTTTTATTTTCGGTGCCGCCGTCTGGTTTCGTTTCTGGATAGGTGTAGGTAGTGAACTTGAGAGTATCCACGTATTGGTTCGCAGCACTTAGCTCTTTTGCGCCACCGGTAATCTTCATCGTACCAGCGTCAAAGTCAACCTCAAGATTTGAAATAGTCACGTCTTTGGGGGTAACCTGGGCAAGGTAGCCAAATGTCCGTGAGCCGACCTTCTTGCTGTCATGCAAGCTGGAGAGGCTAGACAGTTGGTTTTGGATTGTCAAAAGCTTATCCAGATCTTTCGTGCCTTGCAGTTTGTCAGTTGACTCCTTAATGTCTTTATTGATATGACTGATGTGCTCTTTCTGGAACACTTGGACAGCCATAAAAAGAAATATAGTCACTGCCAAGCTGGCAATAATGACTACACCACTAACAGTAATCATAGTCTGCTTGAGCCGGCGGGCCCGAATATATTGCAACTTTACGTCTGGGAGAAGGTTAAACTGTATCATTCTGTTCGCTCCGCCAGGCCTGCCGCCACGCCAAACTGGCTGGCCGCTGCCAGTAATTCATTTTGCCTATCAGCCGGAAACGCGACATTTCGCCACGCATTACCAATTTCTACGTTTAAGCCAAATTTATTCGCAATAAATAGTGGAAATTCGGGCAATGATGAAGCACTACCCGTCACAATAATGCGGTCAATCCTTACAGACGTATAGCGACTCTGGAAAAACTTGATAGATTTCTCGATTTCACTGACCAAAATCTCAACCGTGCCGCTAATCGCATTATAGATCTGGCCTTCTAGCTTGTCTTTGCCCAGGCCAAATTTGTTCACAAACTGGTTAGCTTGTTTATCGTCAATATTCAGGTTTTGGGCGGCAGATTTGATGATAGCCTCCATGCCGGTGGGAATAGTCCGAGCCAAGCGAGGAGTACCGTTATACGAAACCACGATATCAGTTGCCTTAAAGCCAAGATCGACTACCATTTGCGGTGTGGTCGCATCAGCTGGAATAACCGCTCGGGTCAGCGCCATCATATCCGGTTCAAAGGCAATCACGTTCAAGCCAATAGATTCCAGCATATCCAAACGCGATTCTATATATTCATTGGTCACACTGCTGAGTAGCACCTCAACTTTGTTTTTGTCTTTGGGCGAATCACCTAAGACTGCCCAATCAAGCTTAGATTCAGCGATAGGGGTAGGAATAAGCGAATCAGCTTGAAGTTCGATAGAATGTGCGATCTCACTCGGAGACATCCGGTCAATATCAACAATTGTAGTAAAAACACGTTGAGACGGTATGCCTACTGCCACGTGGTGAGAAGTAACCCTTGCTTGCAAAAGCAAGTCATGGATAGCCTGCACCAGCTTTTGTTGGTCAGCCTTCGAATCACTCATCGCAACCTTACTATCAATTGGTACGTGGGCGTAGCGAATTAACGATTTACTCCGTCCGCTACCCTGCAATTGCACTAAACGGATAGCCGAAGTGCCGATGTCGAGTCCAAAAAAGTCAGATACCCCACTCAGTAAGCTCATGTTGACCCGATTATACCATAAGCGTTATTTGTTTTTGCACTGTTTTCACCCCTCTATAATACAGGCGGCAACGTAGTTGCGCTACCATATTTTCCTTTATTGGCTCCCCCAGTAAGTGGTAATGGTAAATCATTTGTTAAATATACTTCTGGGCTAAAATTAAACACCTCAGCGGCTTGGCTGGTGGCGGATGGCTCGCGAAGAGCTGCGTTACGTAAACTGCTGTAGGTACGCAGTAATTTAACCTGCTTTGCAATTACGGCACCATTAAAGGTAAGTTTTTTAAGACAATTCCATTGTCCGGCAGTCATTAGATCAATCATAGTCATTTGGGTAGGTGAATGATAGGTTGTTGGCGCTGGTAATAATCGTATCCTGCTGGTATCGGCAACACACGTATTAAGCGTACCGCTGGCCGGTTTAGCAGGATCAGGCTGGGCGATATAGACACCATCTAGTTGGGTAACGTCCTTACTTATATATATATTCCCTTTCGCAATAATGTAAATGGCGGGTATATCTTCTCGTTTAGTCCAAGTACCGCTATAAGTAATATTCCCTAGGATAAACACATCGCCGTCCACATAGAGTGCTTTGCGTGCACCGGGGCCATAACTACCACCTAGCAGACCCAAAGTTGTCGTATAGGGTGCAGACGGCTTAATATAAATACTTTCCTGTGTGGCTGTAGTTGGAATTGTATACACATCAGTGTTACCAGGGGGTGTGGTTGGTTTTCCTGAAAAATAGTCTGGCAGACAAGAATTCGCCCCGAAATTCCCAGCCAAATCGGTATGAACATTCCCTACATTATTATTCGCAAAGGATAATCCCACTGGCGCTAGGGGATCAACTAGTGAAGGGTTACGAACTGACACTGTCATAAATCCATCTATAGCACCACGGGCAAAAGCGGCAAATTGGACGCCTGATCCTATCCAACCGACATCGACCCAGACTTTATTAAAAGTCTTGATATTGCCAGTACTTTGGTCGCAAGTTCCATCGCTCTTTATAAATCCTGCGCCAGATCGCACATCGTTACCGTAAAACTGCACGTAGGGTTTGTTTGACACTCTTGCACAAGTTGGTGTTCCAGCTGGCGTCCCGGAAGCCGCCGAAGGAGTTGTCACTGCCGTGACATTCCCTGACCCATCTATATTGCCAGCCGCCGGGGATACCGTCATTAATACACAGTACTGGTCACCAGCTTGCCAGCCGCCAGGCGGAGCCGCATAAGTAAAGTCCTCATAGGGCGGGTTCGGCGTTTGGCCAGAACCAAAGCGACGAGTCTCTGTGATAGGCGGAATTAAATTGATATACGGAGTAGATGAACTCCCTCGGTGATAAGTTATTGTTCGGGTAACTGTGGCTTGGACACCTGCCGAAGGTATTCCTGTGCTTCCAGTTACATAACTATGATAGGTTTGCCCACCCACGCTTTCATCATCTTCACTGGTAGGTGTCTGGGCAACAGGTGTTAATGTGAAGGAAGTGGAGGTCCCTCCGCCACAAACGGTAAAGTTTGTCGTTTGAGTCGCAATTTGCGGGTTCAGGCCATCAATATTTCCGCTACCATCTACACCAATGGCATATAAATAGAATGTTCTTGCTCCTGTTTTGAACTGAGCCGGTATGCTGCCCGGCGGAATTACAAATCCATGGTTGCCGGTAACCCCCAGTACAGCGTTCACATCCGGACGTGGCTGATCTGCCATATAGGCGCCGACAAACTTTGCTCCAGGAGACCCTGCCGGTGCATCGGCATATATATGAACTGCGATACTGGTACTAGGGCTGTCCATATCTAAGGCCCAGCCCTTAAAACCAAGAGGACAATCTATTTTATCGAGCACGCCAAGTGCACCCCACCCAGTAACATTAATCAGCATTGGATACGTGACATTTCCACCCGGACAGCCAAACGGTGCAGCACCTCCGCTAATCCGCTGTGTCTGGCCAGGCGGCATGGCGCACCATGTGTTTCCCCAGTCGTTGTGGTAGGTCAGCCACTCGTGCACAGTAAGATTCACGGTGATATTCTTTGATCTATACATCGGCGATGGAGAGACGTAGTCAAAAAACTGATAGCCAAACCAATAACGACTATTCGCATCTTTGCCGATACCCACATTGTAGGCGTCACCAATAAGATTGGGCGATACAACTCCATCTGGTGTTGCCCAACTATTGCTCTTCCAGCGATAGTCTTGTGTAAGACTTGCACTCGGTGTTTGCAAATCATCTGGTAAGCCAACGTCACCCAAGTAACCCCACGTACCCCCGGAGTAGTTTGTTTGGTCATGACAGACAAAGATAAGATAGTTGATCTGCAAAGGCACTACTGACGTACCTGGGCTCACGTTTACAGGGCCACGGTTGGTTGAGTCACCACGAGGCGATATCCAATCTACCAAAAAATATTTTTCTGCCATACCCGCACACCCACCTTCGTAGGTAGCGATAGCTGCTCTAATATCTGCGGGGATATCTCTAGGGGTTAATGCGGCGGCCGGCTTGGGCTTGAATATACTCATTCCTACCATCACCATTGCACTTAAGACCGCAAGCTTAAGGCTAAACAAAAATACCTTCTGTAGCCTGGGCTGCGCACCGGTAATGCTTATATGATTAGTGACTTGGGGCATAGCGTGGCGTTACCTTTATCTTTTCTCTTGCTTCTGCGTACTCTACTTGAAGTTGTAAATCTTCAATCCCACCATGTTTGCCAACGGTTAAGCTGAACCGTTTGTTCGGATCATAAATCTGTTTCAATTGCTCAAAGTACTTACGGGCGTTCTTCCCTTCGGCCATGTTGACGTGGTACGTCACTACTATGTAGAGACAGTTGGCGTCTTTGTCATAGTTCTTCTTGCTTTTGATGTTGTCAACCAGGGGTTTTAGCTGTTCTCGCTTGGAGCTGTCGAGCAGTGGTTCCGCTTGATGGAGAAGATCTTCTGCGCAGACTGGGTTCTTGGCGGTCTTGGCTGATTGTTGTTTGGTGTACCAGAAGTAGCCGGCTGCGGCGAGGAGGATTAAAAATACCACTACAAGTAAGATGAGCTTCTTATTATGAGGTTTTTGGACTGTAGTAACGCGCCCAGACAGCTCAACTTTATGGGTAAGATGATCTCCGGAAGGTTTTTTTATATTGAACATAAATTATCTGCGTACGATTACTCGCCAATACTACTTACGCTTGATTATACCAAAAGGCTTCAAATACCTACTAAGTTTATATAAAGAACTTACCTAATCTTATCTACAACACCGGTGGCAATGAAGTGACGTAGTCGTACTTCTTAATCGAGGTAGTGCCAGTAGGAACGGGGCCTGAGGTCAGGTAGGTTTCGGGGCTAAAGCGGAAAACTTCAGCGGGTCGGCCGGGAGGGGTGACAGAGTCACGCAAGCTGCCAAAAGTCCGGAGCAGCTTGACCTGGGAAGCGATGAAGGAGCCGTTGACGGTCAGTTGTCTGTTGCAGAGGGTATAGAGCTGGCTCATTGGATAGAGTGACTTGGCAAGTGTGTTGGCGCAGGTATATATCTGGCCGGTATTCGAACTACCAGTAGGTTGGGCAATGTAGACGCCGTCTAGTTGGCTCACGTTTTGGCTAATATAGATATTGCCTTTGACGATGAGGTAGAAACTAGGGATCTGGTTTTGGGCGCTCCAGGTACCAGCGTTTGCATAGACAATATTGTTGTCAATGATAGCATCACCGTTGACGTAGATAATTTCTGGGTTGCCAGCCGGGTTGGCCATGACTGTTTTAGCTGCCGGAGAGACTCGGTAGTTGTTTGGTTGGGGACTGGTGGCACTGGCAAAGTAATCTGGCAAACAAGTGGAGGCACCGAAGTTGCCACCCCAGGAACTAGGGGGCGAGTTGGCGAAGGTTAGACCAGTGGCGGGAGTAGGTGCAGTCGTTCGTAGAGCGGCGGAGGCAAACTGGTCAATTGAGCCGACGGCAAAGACACCCAGTTGGTTACCAGAGCCAGGGCTGCCTGCCCCTCCACGGTTGAAGGCTTTAATGTTACTGGAAGGCACCGCACCACTACAGCCGCTAGGGCCGGCAAAGCGGGCGCCGGTAAAGACATCATTGCCAAAGAAAGAGACGTAGGGTTTATTGGCAAGCCGAACACAAGCTTCAGAGTATTTTGCCGGTGTGGGACTGGTTACGTTGCCAGCGCCATCAACGCTACCGCCGCCTGGGTTAATCGTAAGGCCTATGCAGACTTCATCTCCTGCCTGTAAGTTCGGAGGCGGTACGTTAAGTGGCGGATCAGCAAAGGTAAATTGCGCGTTCGTGAACTTTTGAGTAGTGGCAGCTGCTGGACGCATGTCTGGTACTTGGCGTACCCCGCCCCTTTTCCAGAAGTAGGTGCGAGTTGCGGTTGCTTGGACGCCAGCGGCCGGTATGCCGGTACCGGTTACATAGCTGGTATTAAACTGTATAACACTAGGAGCTTCGTCATTATCCAGGACTGGGAGCTGGGCGGTTGGCGAGAGAGTGAAATTGGCAGAGGTGGTACCGCACGGACCGATTGATTGGGCCAGTTGGGCTCCTTTACCCAATATTGCATCTGAGCCATCCCTATTCCCAGCTGAATCCACGCCATATGCCGCAATATATATAGTATTTGTCCGGCTAAGATCTACGCCTGGTATTGTTCTAGGATCAATATTAAAGCCATGGTTACCCGATATACCAAATGCGGTATTAACATCCGGTCTGGGAACGTTTGCGCTGAGCGTCTGGAGAAGAGTCGAAGGAGATCCAGGAGGACCATTCCAGATATTAATATCCAACGACTTACTCGTATTATCCGGATCATACACCCAACCAGTAATAGACGCACAATCAGCAGTATCTATTGTGCCTACAGGTTTTTTGGCACACGGACCTATTGTAATTGGGGAGTTTGCTAACATCCAGTTACCGCCGTCTATGTTGCCTGCTCCATCGACACCTATGGCATACATATATATTTGATGCACATTGCCGTCCTTAAGCACAGCAGGCGTGGCGATAGAATAGCCGTGATTACCGGATATGCCGAATAATGCGTTTACGTCATTTCTAAGCACATTAGTAGGATATCTACCTATAGGCGTGCCTCCGGCTCCAGCCTGCCCATCATACATATCTACATTTATAGATGTCCACCAGTTGTCCGAGTCAAAGGCCCAGCCCGAAATAGCATTACAGTTAGCAGCATCTTGTACGCCTGGATTGTAATAGATATAACTTATAATCGGTGAAATTGAAGCTATTGGACTACAAATACCTGATGAGAGAGTTGTACAGCTGTCGGGTTGAAAATTAAGCGATATAGTATTCCAACCTGGCGCCAAGTTTGTGGGGCCAATACCCCACTGAAGCCACCAAGAACCACTGCCGCTGTTGACTGTTCCTCCAAGCACCTGTGTGCCTCGATCCCATCCTCCGGCAGCCGCCATGTCCGCTTTTGTTTTCATGCCGGGAGCTATAGCAAAAACAATGTGCTGGCTCGAATTATAGCGATAATTTGTCCCTGGACATACATAGTAGCCCGACCATCCTGTCAAATTAACTATCTTTTGATGGGAAACATAATATGACCCGGCATCGTCAAGCTCCGGCGCGGAAAAATGTTTGAGATAACGTGTATACGTTCCATCGCCACAGGCAATAGCATTCCCTAAAGCAACACTCCCATCAAAATAAGCAGTATTGACCGGAGAAGGCGGCCCACCGGGTCCACCGGGCGCAGACACGGCCGCATGAGCTTTGCCCGGAATAATAAATAGCAAAGCGGTGATTGTAAGACCTACTAGCAACCACTTGCGTGGAATACGGATAAGCAGCCGGGCTGGTATGCTATTACTCACTCTTGGCTTCTCCTCTTTGTTTTTCACCTTTTTGCTGAATTTCTTGGTCAAGCTTTTGCTTGAGCTTATCAGAGTTACCATTGGTATATTGCTGATTATCTTGACCGGCACCCGCTGGTTTGGAGCCGGATGGTTTATGATTTTTCTGTATTAAAAATATACTTACTCCTACTGTGATCAATAACGCTACCGCTGTAATAAGCAAGATTGTTTTCTTCTTGGAAGGATTTTGAACATTATCCACGCGCCCCAACAGCTCAACTCGATGAGCAAGATGATCTCCAGAAGGTTTTTTTATATTGAACATTGATTATTTACAGTAATACTGCCCACCAAAAAGTGTTTATGGTTTCGATTATACCAGAAACTTTCAAGCGATATTGTCTTTAACTTAAGAATTTGTCTACGTGATGACTAACTCATCTCCAGCTTTCTTGATAGATCGGCGATTTTGTAAGTGTTTATCGCCAATCACATGATGCTTGTAGCCTGCTCGCATATCATCACGCATCTCAGAACCAAGCACTTGTGAGTAATCGATATAGCCTTCGCCAGGTTCAATTGCGGAGCGAAGTTCCTCGGTAAGTTCTACGTGGTCGCCCCTATGTGACGATGCAAAGTTTTCCAAACGAACTTTTTTATCATCATAAAGTAGGATACCGGCTGGCTTATGGTCACTGCGAGCAATCACTTTGAGCCACGCTTCTGCGTCCTTTCGTGGTGCCACAAAATACATACTTTCCACTGGAACTTCTATGTTCTCGGCATGAGATTCGTTCTCATCAATTATTTCTTCATATTTTTGCTTGTCCTGATGACTGATTCGCAGAAGCTCCTTTACATTCTCTTCATCAAGCTGCCCTATAATAGTCAGCACGTCTTTACTTGTAAACTCAGTATCCTTAAGCCGCCCAGTGTCGATGGCTGCCTGCAACCATACAGCAGCAACAGGAATTTCATCATCTACCTGTTGGAGTAAATCCGGGTCGAGCTGAATTACGCCATTATCATCAACGCTAAATAATTCGCGAAGCTTTTCTCTATAGTTTTTTTGACTCAATACACCACGCCGGGCCCTATACAGCATCGGTTCTTCGCTTGGTTTTGATTGTCCTTCTGCCTTCCACTTACTAGCAGCCAAGAGATTGTTATAGACAGAGTTTGTCTCACCAAACATGCCTACGCTACCGTACAGTTCAAATTGTGTTTTGGCATCATAAAACTCATTCGCTTCAATTTCATCAGAAATCTGCAAAACCTCATTTGGTGCAGGCCGCGATGGCACCGCTAGCTGTTGCTTACTAGTCAGTACCCTCTCTGGAGCAGCAACAAAACCGGCTAAGTGGTAGCGGTCACCGGGTAGCGCATCAATGCCGTTCATGCTCCACGACACACCCTCAAAACCTGAGTTGCGACGGATAAACTCAGGATCGCGGCTCTCAGCTTCCGCAGCCCGTGCCTCACGTGTATGTAACGCCTGGCCGCTCGCCAATACACCTGAATCTAATACTTTCACGAGCTGTTCAGTGCCAGTGCCATGGTACAAAAAATTACCTGAAGGAAAATCACCAGCTAACCTGGTGCGTTCTATTTCGGTTAGGGTCGCAATATCAACAGTTCGCCCTAGTAAACTGTTCATTTCTTGTATTTCCGTTTCTGCATTTATTTGATGGCGACCAATGTACTCATTGATCGGATTTCTAAATAGACGCTCCTTCTCTTTTCGCTGATCCCTAATAGCCTCTAAATAGCCATTTCTCTGTAAATCTTTAGCTGCCTCTGTGGCTGCTTCTTCTTGGTTATAACCCCACTCTTGTCTTTTGCGAGTAGCAAAAGTAAGCCGTTTTTCTGACCCTTCACCTTTATCAGCCCGCCACACCCCACTTTCGACTGCTCTTTGCTGTACTTCTGCCAACTTTGATGCCAGTTCTTGGTCTGGTAGCGTATAGGGCGTGAGCTCTTCAATGTCTTCTTTTAATTCACTGGCATGATTGTCCAAACGCGTCACCTCGTCTTCAGGCATAGAAAGACCGCCAAAATACGGATATGCGTCCTTCGCCTGGGCGACCAATTCCTGAGGTGATTTTGGAGTAATTTCCATAAATAGTATTATAAGTTTTTATTTTTGCTTAACTGTCCAAATTGTAGCAAAATAAGTGTGAAAAGTCAATCTGTGAATTATCTCATTTGCAAGTATTTTGCTTTGCCCTACTCGGCATCACGGACAAGGAAACATGGTATAACCACCTCGGCTTAAAAGATCCACGCCCCTTGCCATTTGACAAATCCTACCGACCAAAGCCAGCCTTCTACGCTCTCCGAGATGCCCTCTCGCAGCAATGAGGCCAGAAGGCTTATATCAAGAAATATCCAAGCTTGTAGAAATACTTAGTCGCGTTGTTTGAGTTCTGCGCCATGTACTGTCAGGGCATAGATAACAAGTACATCGACAACCATCATTGTTATGGTCCAGAACGGATATGCCTTTAGAAATGCCGCATTTGCCACCAAACTTATTATGGCAAGTGTAATGGCAACTATTCTCGCCCAAACTGCCCCACGCAAGAGCTCAAGTCCAGCCATGAAGATTACAATACCCAGAATTAGATAGATCCATCCCCATGTTTTGTAATTGAACGCTAACAAATGGTTTTCTGTAACCACGTAAAAATTATCCCTGAAGATACCTGCAAGACCCGCGATAGCCTTGAACGAGCCAAGGAAAATCATCATAAAACTCGCGAAATATGCCCAACCGACCCAACCGGTGGGAGTGTTATTTTGTACAGCCATAGAACCTCCTTTTTCCCACCCTTGATGTATACCTTAGTATCTATCCATTTATCTATTGTTGTCAAGCACAAGTGAAATTGAGCTACAACGAGTAATATCATGTACTCAGCTATATGCGAAAAAATAGTTAGTTGTTAGAATTAACAGATGAATAAAATAAGCTGGGCTACATGCTGAGCATAGGGATTGTTGGGCTGCCGAACGTAGGAAAGTCGACCTTATTCAACGCACTCACCGACAATAATATACTGGCGGCGAATTACCCTTTCGCAACGATTGAACCTAACACCGGAACCGTGCCAATCCCCGACCCCCGATTGGAAAAATTGGCGGCACTTTATAAGACGGATCGGATTATTCCAGCCACTATTACATTCGTGGATATTGCCGGCCTTGTAGCAGGCGCAAGCCAGGGAGAAGGCCTGGGCAATCAGTTCTTGAGTCATATTCGCTCATGCCAGGTCTTAGCTCACGTCGTCCGCACCTTTTCGGACACAAATGTTGTTCACGTTGATGCTGCGCCTAACCCCAAAAAAGATATCCAAACTATTCAAACCGAATTAGTGTTAGCAGATCTACATACTGTCCAAAAACGTCTCGTACGATTCGAGAAGGAAGTGCGCGCCAACCCTAAGCTCCAACCCATCCTAGAGGCCTATCAGGCTGTTGAGCGTTATTTAGATGAAGGAAAACTCGCCAGTGAAGCAGGTGTCGACCCGACATATATAGCTGATTTGCATCTAATCACCGCGAAACCGGTCATTTATATCTTTAATGTCGATGAAGAAGCACTTGGGAATGAAGCAAAACGGGTTGAACTCAGTAGTATGGTCGCACCAGCCCAAGCCCTTTTTTTATGCGCCAAACTTGAAAGTGAGCTACGTGGGTTGGACGAAGCGGAAACTATGGAACTACTTGCGAGCTACGGTCAGCAGGAATCAGGACTGAACCAACTAATTCATGCTGCTTATGACATGCTCGGTTTGCAAAGCTTTTTGACGGCCGGACCAAAAGAAGTACGGGCTTGGACAATTCCCAAAGGATCCACTGCCCCACAAGCTGCCGGCGTTATCCATACTGATTTTGAGCGAGGTTTCATCGCCGCCGAAGTCGTTAGCTATGCTGATATGATTGCTACCGGTTCAGTTGCTGCCGCTAAAGCCGCCGGCAAGGTCCGCACTGAAGGTAAAAATTACGTGCTCAAACCAGACGACGTTGTGGAATTTCGATTTAACGTGTAAGTTTATTGTCCAAAGGTAGCCTGAATCCGCTGCGTCAAGGTAGCGATAGGACCAGGGCCAACACCCTCTGTCATGACTACCAAAACATAAGTAGTTTTCGGGCCCGATACAATTGCCGCATCGTGCCACGAACCGTTATAGAAGCCAACTTTATCTGCCACAGTACTCCCCTTCGCGCCAGCTGGGATAGCAGAACGGTAGATTTGGCGCTGCATCCATCCTTGCATAGTACCAGTGTAACTACCCAATAAACTACCTTGGTAGAGCCGGGTCATGTAATCTGCAGTGTCCGCCGCAGTGGTACGAATATTACCAGCGGCAAGCGTCGTAGAACCAAAGCCTGCTGCGCGGGCAAACGCATGCAACTGACTCCAGCCAAACACCGCAGCCGCGGCTTCCGGACAAGGATTATCGGAGTTTACAATCATTACTTCTGCGCATGTAATGATACTTCTACCCCCTTGTAGCTGAGTATTAGGATTGAGTTGGCCACTCATAATCTTAGAGAGCAAATAGTGGGCTACAAAGAGCTTATAAAAACTAGCCGTGAAAAAACTCTGTCCTGCATTGATAGAAGCCTGCCGTCCCTGGCCGCCCATTTCGCGCAACACCACACCGACCTGTACTCGGCCCTGTTCATGTGCCCAGTCATTAATAAGTAATTGAAGGCCATAGCTAGTAGCCGAATAACCACGTGAGATTTGTGCACTTGGCGAAACTGGTTTTATTACTCCCTGCGCAAGAAAAGAACCTTTATCAAGTGAATCGGTAATTGCTTTTACAGACTGTTCGATATCAACCTGCTGCCCAGCTTTACCCGGTCGAGTTTCCACCGTTTTGCCATCAACTAGTTTTGTGACCGTCGGTGTAGCCGATAGATAATAATGAGAGGACTTGCTTTGCACCCAAGTGGCTATCGATTTTCTATCGTAACTTAGGCTTACGGTGCCATTCGCCTCATTAGCTGACACATGTACCCAATCCTTCAATAAATTACTAGGAATAGAATGACTTTCACCGCCCAAGATAACTACCATGCCCAGACGTGCTGCCGCATCAGCTTTGACCACTACTGCTTTCAATTCCTGTTCAGTAATTGGAGGATCGACTGGTGAACCCTTTATTGCAACCTGGACATTTTTACCGAAAGCCATCGCCACAATAGCCTCTTTCAATTCTTGAGAGTGATACTCAGTGCCTACTTCCCCGCTCTGCACCCGGTAATTACCGTTGGCATCTTGGCTTAGCTTTGCATTTTTCGCTGGCCGTTTATTCTCTTCAATTGCTTTTTGCACAAATTCATCAAGCTTATGGCTATCGATTTCCTTATCGAAATACAAATCGCGACGGTTAAACAGGCTGAACGGCTTTAGCCGCTCCATTAAGCCATAGTTTACTGCCTGGTTCGCTGCCTTTTGCGGTTCCACGCTAATTCCAATTCTAGAAGGTTGTTCGGTATAGGTAAGGTTTTCTAGCTTTATGACCACTGGAGTGGAATTAAGCTTGTGTATTTGGTTTACAACTGATTGGCGAGTCTTGAACCCTACTCGACCATAAGAGGAAATAGCAAATGGCCGTGCCAATTGTGGCGGATATATTAACTGTACAAACGTGAGCAAACCGAAACTGACAATCAGCACTTTCGCGAGTTCACCACCGAGAGTGAACACCCGTGTCAATATCTGAAGTTTGGTAATAGTAACCCTACCGGTGAGGGGACCCACCAGGGTGGTAATAAGTTTGGACATTTTTTATTTTATTGAACTAACAAATAAATATATACCATATATTGGGCTGTTTTGTCAATATTATGTTGTTTATTTTTCTGTTTTTGAGGCCATGAAATTTTGGATATAGCGAACTATTTTCATGTGAGAAGGTATTTTGTTGTCATCATAATAGTGATCAGTTGAAATATAGTTGTTAACCACACTTAGACATTGGATTTCATCTGTTTCTACGTGCATCCGGTCGGTAGCATTAATGGTAGCTAAAGGCGTGGCAATAATTAGCCGTCTTATAGACACAGGCTTCAGGTACTCAATGGCCGCATCTAAGGAAAAGGCATTACTAAGACCATCAGATACTAAAATTATGTTCCGATCCCGAAGGAGGCTCTTATCGATTAGCCCACTAATGCCATAGGCTCGGTGCATCTTGTGCATCTTTTGTAGCTTGGCTTGTTCAATATAGCCGTGATATTCCATATCGAATGCTTCGAGCTGTCCAGTTGAATACATTCGGTTATAGGTATATTGACCATCTTGATTGATGACAGCAATTGCCTCGGGTTCACCAGGAACCTTAATTGGTTCAATCAGCAACATGGTCATAGCACACTTAAGTGACTTAGCGATTTGTGCCCCCACCACTACCCCGCCGTCTGACAACGCTACCACCACGCTCGGTTGGCCTTTGTAGTGTTTGAGTCTACTCGCTAACTGTTTGCCTGCTGATACCCGGCTTTTTAAATACATATGTACCAGTCTAATCTACTCTTTTTAACTTACGCAATAAATAAAACCGTTCCTGATTGCCTTGTGCCCCTTTTACGGCAGAATCCATTTTGCCTGAGATTACAAAATAACGTTTAACCCATGCCTCGAAATCACGGAGCAATTGGCGCCGCACTTTTTCATTTTTCACTACCCCCTTATGTTTCAACACATCACCAGCCTCAAACTGCGGCTTGAATAGGGCGACAATGCAGTCAGTGATTACTAATGACTGAGCAAGATACGGCAGAATTTGCCGCAGGCTAATAAATGACACGTCAATGGTCACTATATCAACTACTTGTTTCGGGACAAAATCACGTATATCCGTCTGTTCATGTAGTTCAACCCTTTCATCAGTCCGCAGGCGCGGGTGTAACTGGTCACTCCCCACGTCAACGCCGACCACCTTTTTTGCCCCGTGTTGCAAAGCATAATCAGTAAACCCTCCAGTGCTTGATCCCACATCTAGCACTGTCTTACCATGAAAATTTATTCCCAAACTACCTGCTACCGATTCAAGTTTATAGGCAGCCCGCGAAACATAACGGGGACCCTTTTCCACTTCAATGCGTGCATCCTGGCTGACTAACTGTCCGGGTTTGGAAGCAATCTTACCATTCACTTTCACCATACCAAGCTGGATCAAATTAGCGGCTTGTGACCGTGTCGCCGCTTGCCCGTAGGCCACCAATGCCGCATCAAGTCTTTTCTTTGGCGTCATTGAAGATATTCTTTCGCAATTACTGTCCGTTGCTCCTTCACCTTCTGGATAACTGCAATATGATCAATGAGTAAGGTCTGTCCCACTTGTAGATCGGTCTGTTGAGAAAGCCTGAGAGTAATATGAGGGCGATAATTAGTCTTTGTATGGCTAAGGCTTTCAACATCAACGCCTATAGCCGCCACCAACCTTATCAGACTCGTATGCAAATCGATTAACGCTTGGTTTGGTTCAATGAGAAAAACTGGTATCGATCGGCTCCGGCCCAAGTGACTTCGCCGACTAACTTGCACCGTAAACGGCGAAAACTCATGGGCCGCAGAAGAAGCAACTTCTACAGCAGCCTTCGGTGAGGCTTGAAACGGTGGTACTAATGTAAGATGCTGAGGGTTACGCGGCCCGTTTGTCCCTACTGACCAATTCTCAGTGAGGTATGCCAGATATAACCGTTCAGATCCCTGCATGTCACTTTACGCGTTCCCGATAAGCACCAGTTGTCGTGTCTACGCTCACCAGATCGCCTTGTTGGATAAATGCGGGTACTTTAATCGTAATGCCTGTTTCCAGCGTTGCATCTTTCATGACGCTGCTGGTAGTATCACCCTTCACGGCTGCCTCTGTATACGTCACTTCTAGCGCGACATTCTTAGGTAACTCCACATTGATGATTCGCCCATTAAATAACTGGGCCTGAACCTGGTCGCCTTCTTTCAAAAACTTAACCTGGTCGCCTACTATATCCCCTGCCAGTTCATGCTGGTCGTAGTTATCTTGATCCATAAAATAAAAAGTTTCACCCTGTTGGTAAAGGTATTGCAAAGAACGGTTTAGAACATCCGCACCTTCAATTTGTTCATTGCCTTTGAAGGTTTTATCCAATACTTTGCCGTCGAGCAAACTTTTTATTTTCACATTCACTATAGACCCGCCACGACCCATAACTTTCTGGGCATAATCTAACACCCGATAAGGAGTGCCATCCAGCTGAAAAATAGTCCCTTTCTTCAAGTCAGTAATCGATAAAGCCATTATTGTTCCTCGGCGTAGCTTACATTTGAAGGACCATCCAGCTCCTGCTCTGCAGAATACTGTAAAGCCTGCTCTTTATTTTCACTCATTGACCTCAGTGCTACTTGTCCCAAAAGAGAAACTTCACCAAAATGATTAAATTCTACTTCGCGTCCACCCACTAAAATATTATGTGATTCACACATCCTAAATCTCTCCTGGTGTTAACCATTCGTTACAAATGGTAGTAACGCCAAATGGCGAGCCCGTTTGATAGCTTTCGCTAAACGCCGCTGTTGGCTTTCAGTAAGACCAGTCTTTTTGCGAGTTTCAATCTGGCCATAGACATTAATATAACGCTGCAGAGTCTTGAAATCTTTGTAATCAAAGTAAGCAACGTCAGTATAGTGCTTAAAAATTTTTGCCATGTGCTGTTCTTCTCCAAAAATTTATCAATTTTATTAAAACGGAATGTCGTCTAGATTAATCGGGTCGTCGCTGAGGTCTTCGATTGCCACCTCTTCACCCTTCGTTTTCTTCGATCCACTTGGCTTACTGGTAGGTGTAGGCGTTGGGGCTTCGTTATTTTCGCCCGCACCGCGGCTATCCAAGAACGTCACATCAGTCGCGAGCACCTCTACTTTGCTGCGCTTCTGGCCGTCTTGTTCCCAACTACGGCTCTGCAAGCGACCCTGCACCAAACAACGCCGGCCTTTTGTAAGATACTGGGCTACTCGTTCACCTAAAGCTGCCCAAGCCACCACATCTATATAATCAGTTGCCTCTTGCCATTCTCCGCTTTGGTCTTTATAAGCTCGGTTCAATGCCAGACTAAAACTGCAGACACTTTGTCCGCTTGGGATTTGACGCAATTCAGGATCACGGGTAAGATTTCCCATCAAAAAAACTTGGTTCAGTGATCGTGCCATTTTAGGCTCCTTCTTCTTTGGTTACTTCTTGCTTCTCTTCTTTTTCGTCTGATTTACCTTCAGACTCCGCTGCTTCTTGACGAGCTTTGGCCTTCTTTTGCTTTTCGGCTTTGTCGGCTTCAGCTTTTTGGATCGCCTTAAAGTCTGGCCGAGTAATTAAAAAGCGGATTGCTTCATCAGTAATATTTAAGGTTGATTCTACCTTCTTTACGTTTTCAGCTGGCAAGTCAACTTGGTAGAACACATAAAGCCCATGCTCTTGCTTACGGATAGGATAAGCCAGTTTGCGTTTACCCCAATTATCAGTATTTTTGATCTTGCCACCATTATCTTTGAAGATCTTTTCGATCTTTGCCATGCCTTTTGCAGGGTCGATCTCTAAATCTGCGTGCAGAATCACAGCAATCTCGTATAAGTTTCCCAAATCTCACTCCTTCCTTTGGCCTTAGGGCTGGCTGCACAAGCGGCGCCAACCAGAAGAATTATGTTACAGGTTAATTATACCTTAGAATAAGGTCTTTTTCAACCCATCGAGAAGACTCTTTATTTAATTTTGACTGAGTTGAAAATCTTATCAACTGATTTCTCAAGCCCTTTGTCTGACTGGTCGGCCTGTACCATAACAATGGCAAACTTATTACTAGAATTATACGTTACTAACCAATGCATCTTCCCATCGCTCTTTTTTCCATCCGCACTCTTAGTGTAATCTGAAGTAACTTTCACCGCATCATTACCGTTAAGCTTGAATCTTGTAGCCTTTGAATTGCTAAGCTTCACATCCGAGTCTTCGACGAAAGTCTCTACTGTCGAAGGGTTTTTCTCAATATCATCAACTTGTGATTTTAGTTCACCAGAGGCTGGACTCACCAGCAATCCGAGGTTGGAACGATGAATATCCTCACCACCTCTTTCACTCATGCTCACGCCGGTAACATTACTCCCTGCACCGCCGGTGTCCTCATTCTTGAACTCTTCGGTATTGTGGTCCTTCTTCTCATAATCTTTCGGGTAAAGAATTTCAACGTTGTTATCTGCGTAAGTCGTAAGCTTTATGCCACCCGTCAGTTTGGTAACTGCGAAGAAAGCTCCAGTTAATAAAATCAGGGCTGCCACTCCAATACCAATGAACAGGAGTAGCTTTGAAGCTTTTCTTCCCTCGTTATATGAACTGGCGGTAATAATAGGTTGGGGCACAGCTTGAGGAGATGCAGCCACTTGCCCTCCCACCACTGGTCCTGGTGAAGGAGGTAGAGAGACAGGAGCAGCTGGAGCTGGAGGAGGTGGCGGAGGCACGGGCGAAATGGGTGCCACTGGTGGAACTGGTGTTACAGACGGAACTACCGCCGGGTTTTGCGGCATAGCTTGCGGAGAAGAGATAGGCGTTGGGGGTGGCAAAGGTCCAGGTGTCGATACTGGCGTGGGATCAGTTGAAGTATTGCCGCTGACTGGAGGAACTGCACTCACCTGAGGAGCCGGCTGGCCTACAGGAGGCACAGGTGATACAGTCTGCGGTTCTGGTGCCGGTGATACTACTGGAGATGGTTGGGGAGGAGTAGTTGGTAATGGTTGACTAGGCTGCTGGGGCGGAAGCGCCGGGTTTTGCGGATCTTGGGGAGGCATTTATATCCTTTATTTTGCTTATGCTTTGCTTTAATAATACACTTCCACCGCTAATCTGCAATTGTATGGGCAAAAGTCTACTCTTCGTCTGTTTCGTGAGATTCTTCTTCAGGTTCAGACGGTTTGTTGTCATAGTCGTGTGTTTGGTGTGTTTGAAAAACTTCTTCAACACTATGTACAAGCACTTCCCGTGGCCGGGAACCGTCCTGTGGCCCCACGATACCCTGCTCTTCCATGGTCTCAATTATCCTGGCTGCCTTGCCATAACCAATTCTGAGGCGCCGCTGCAACAGACTTGTACTGGCCTTGCGGGCTTCAATAACAACTTGCAGGGCTTCTCGAAAAATTGGCTCATCTGATGAGCTTACCTCACCGACTGCCGACAAGCTACCTCCCCGTCCAGTTAATTGGACAGGTTGGCTGACTACTTCATCATCATAAGTCGGTGCTCGTTGTGAACGCAAGAAATCAGTTACCTTCAACGTTTCAGCGTCGGATATAAAAGCGCCCTGGACGCGTTTTGGTTTCGGCATATCAGAGGTGAGCAAGAGCATATCACCTTGGCCGAGCAGTTTTTCGGCACCAGCTTGGTCAATAATCGTACGGCTGTCTACCTGGCTTTGAGTAGTAAACGCAATACGGCCAGGCACATTCGCCTTAATTAAACCTGTTATGACGTCCACGCTTGGCCTCTGGGTAGCGAACACTAGGTGTATACCAGCCGCACGGGCTTTTTGGGCTAAACGGACTACCAGAGCTTCCACGTCACGGGCTGCCATCATCATAAGATCGGCGAGCTCGTCAATAACAATTACGATATAGGGCATACCCTCTTCTTTTTTGAGTGCGTTGTATTCAGCAATATTACGCCGGTTTACTTCTGCCATAGCTCGAAGACGTCGATCCATCTCAGCGACTGCCCATTTGAGTGCAGAAATACACTTCTCGGGATCATGAATGACAGGGGCAAGAAGGTGAGGAATGTCATTGTATGGTGTCAATTCAACTTGTTTAGGGTCAACCAAAATGAGTTTCAGGTCACTTGGGCTGCTTCGATATAGCAAACTAGTGAGAACGGTATTTATCATCACCGATTTTCCAGAACCAGTTTGGCCAGCCACTAACAGGTGAGGCATTTTATCGAGCTCGCCCACGATTGGATTGCCGGCAATGTCTTTGCCAATTACGAACCCAAGCGGCCCCTTTAATCTCTGCCAGTCATCAGACTGAAGCAAGCTACTGATACGTACAATCGCCGGTTTCACATTTGGCACTTCGATGCCCACCAACTTTTTGCCTGGAATCGGCGCTTCAATGCGTATAGAATGGGCCGCCAGGTCAAGCGCAAGGTTGTTCTCAAGCGCCGTGATTTTGGTTAACTTTACTCCCGTAGGCGGCCGCAGCGTATACTGGGTAACCCTTGGGCCAATGTTCGCGCCCTGCATATCTACATTGATACTGAAGTTCTCAAAGGTATCTTTAATGGCACCAGCATTTGCTTCGATATCCCCCGCATCTGCCTTGTCTTGCTTTTGGTTCAGTAAACTAACTGAGGGAAATTGCCAGTCAGGGTCACTAGTGGTAGTCAGAGCTTCGTGTTGTTCATTTGGTGCCATATGGGCAGCCGCATTCTTGAAGCTGGAATGCCGCGAAGCGCCAGAGTGGTGCTCTACCGGTACCCCTTCATTCAGAGTAAAGTTTGAGCCAGCCTGTTTCAATCCGGCTAACTCCCCTTCTTCTTGCGGCTTCTTAAACAACTGTCCAAGTTTTAAGATTTCTTTGGGCGAAATACCGAACGCAAAGAAAAATGACAGTACTGCAAACACTAAGAACAATAAGGTAGCTGGCCACTTGTCAATAAGGTTGAGCGCCGCATTGCCAACGAATTGCCCGATTTGTCCGCCATGTCCACCGGCGTATGTTCCGTCAGGCTGGGGCTGTGAAAACATAACCTGGAACCAACTGGCAGTAAAAACTAGCGCACACAGCATACTCATAAGTTTGGCTAACGGGATTCGTCTGTCCTCGCTCCTAAACTTCATAATCCCGATGTACGCGCAGGCTACAGGGGTGAAGTAGGCTGCCCAACCAAGTGCCCAAAAAGCTCCTCTAAACAAGGTGGTTGGCAGCGGACCACCCGTACCAAAGCCACCCAATAGCAAAAACACTGCAAGTAGCATGAGTAGAATTGCACCAGCTAACGGCCAAAAACCAGCTTGGTTATCAACTGGTTCTACTTTTTTTCGGGCTGTCTTTTTCTTTTTGGGCATAAGTGTTTTTATTATAGCAAGTCTTCTCTAGTTGTCTTCTGTATCTGTATACTCCCCGGGATGTAAAAATGATGGCGAATCTATGCCGAGTTCTTTTTTACGTTGAGTAATTGCCCTGGCAACATCCCTAACCTTTTCATCATCGATATCGTTGCCTGGAGCAGAGGCCTTTTCCCACAGAACTTCCCTGTCCAAAATAAGACCAAATAAAACCTTATCGATATTTGCATCCTCAGGAGCACCAGGAACTCGCGCTTCTGCAATGAGCCATTCGGGATTGTCGAAACGCTCAATATGCTCAGAAGAGGACTCTAAACGCTCCTTGAAAGCCCCTTCAGCTGCACTATCATTATAAAATTCCATAAACTGTATTATAGCAAAAATTACATCATTTGTCAATTGACTATTGCTTGCTCAGGGCTAGGTCTAATCAGTCCGGGCATCTTGGTTCAGCAACCGCTGACGCATCATTGCGAAACGTTTTTGCAGTTCTTCGGCCTGCTCATCACCGCTCTTCTTCACGGTTTGGTCATTCCCTGTGGGCTTATCATTATTTTTTCCACCTATCACATTGACGACAGGAATGATAATTGGGCTTCGCTGAGTTCGTTCGAACAAGAAGTGTGTAACATGCTCTTTTAGTTCCTGCTTGAAGCGATCCAGATCGATCCGTTTAAAGCGTTGGGCGACCGCTCGTCGCAGCTCGGTACGGAACTCATTCATTAATTCTTCATTATCCCGGATATAAATAAAGCCTCGGCTAATAATATCAGGGCTGGTTAGAAGAGTGCCTGCTTTTTTATCAACGGTGAGAATTACCACCACTAGTCCTTCTTCAGCCAACATTAAGCGGTCCTTCACCACCACATTGCTGACAACCGCACCAGTTTGGTCTACCAGCACAGTGCCGTGTGGCACTTCACCAGTAATCTCGATATTGTCAGGAGTGAGAGAGATAATCTGGCCATTTTCCGCGTTGACGGTATTCTTCCGTGGCACACCTTGTTGAATCGCTTCTTCTATATGGTATTGCTTGGAACGGTAGGCACCATAAATCGGTATGAAGAACTTGGGTTTGGTCATGGCAATCATTTCGCCATATTCTTCCAGACTGGCATGTCCTGATACATGCAATGGACCAATGCCATCGACATCATGGGTCACATGCCTGAACACGTGTACGCCATTACGCATAAGGTTGTCTACCATATCACCAATGAGTGCATCATTACCGCTCTCGGGAATCGGAGTGGAACTCAAAACAACAGTATCCTGTTCTTTGAGCTTGATATGCTTGTGGTCTCCACTGGCCATACGCTGCAGCGCAGAGTTTGGCTCACCCTGTGAACCAGTACAAATAATGACTGTCTCTTCATCTTTGAGATTACCCACGCTCGCCATCGGTACTACCTGGCCTTTTGGTATCTTCATCATACCCAGACGCACTGCGAGCTCTAATGTCGTCATCATACTCCGACCGTCAAAGGCAACTTTGCGTCCGTGATGAACCGCCGCATTTACCACCATTTGGATGCGATTCATATTTGAAGAAAATATAGCCACAAATACGCGTCCGGGGGCACGGTCAAATAGGTCTATAAAGGTTGGTTCAATGGTGCTTTCACTTGGGGTACGACCGGGACGTTCCGACGTAGTGCTGTCACTCATCAGTACCAGCACCCCTTCGTCGCCCAATTGTTTCAAGCGATCAGTATCTGTCCTTTCATGATCTAATGGATTAGGGTCCAGACGAAAGTCACCCGTGTTAATAATCCGCCCTACCGGTGTATCGAGAATAATACAGGTGCTGCCGGGAATTGAATGGGTAATGCGCACCAGCTCTACCATGAACGGTCCAATCTTCAGACGTTCATGTGTATTTTCATTCATAATAGTGGTGCGAAGTTCAAAACCTTCCGGCAACGGTACGCCAAAGTTTTCGAACACCTTCTCCACCATGCCGATAGTAAACCGGCTACCGTAAATAGGTGCGGGCAGCTTGGGCACAATATGAGGCAGGCCACCTATGTGGTCGAGGTGACCGTGAGTAATAATATAAGCACGTAATTTATGGCGTATGCTCTCAAGATAGGCCGTATCGGCGATACCATAATTAATACCGGGTAAATCAACACTGAGATCATTGCCGCAGTCCATTACGATAGCGTCATTTTGGTATTCGACTATCAGCATGTTTTTCGAACCGCCGCCGTCCATACCGCCAAGGGCAATAATGTTCAACCGCGGACTATCATCAATTACATTCGCCTTTCTGATTGGTTTCGCTTGTTTTGCACTGGCATCCAAATATTGGCTGGCAATGCGGTGCGCGTCCTCTTGGCTGCGCTTCTGAGCCCGGATGGCCGCTCCACGTGAGACATTTCGCCCCACTGATACAGGTTGCGCTCGAAGTCCGGGTTTATTAGGTCTAGGGTTTTTTGGTTTAGGATTTTTCATAACTTAAGTATTTAGTAATTTCCTTTCTTTCATTTAGGTTAATTGGTTGCTTGTTGATAATTGCTTCACAATCGAAGGGATCCTGGCGAAGTCATCTATAAGTGTCTGACGCATATCGCCGTTATAGAGGGCTGCTGCTGGATGGAACAAGGGCAAGATGACCAGTGACATTGCGCTTGCTTCATCACTAGAGAGTGTTTTTCCTTTCGTTTTCACCTCTTCACCCTCTCCCTTCTGCTGAATCTTTATCCGTTTTGGTTGGCCATGAACAGTTGAAATTTTCAGGCCCGGCAAGAATGCTTCCATGCTGTGACGGCCAAGTGTCACCACTAGTGCTGGCTTGATAGCCTGTATCTGACGCAATAGATATGGCATAAAAGCTTTTTTTTCTTCAGGTAGTGGATCGCGATTTTGTGGTGGCCGATACTTAACGATATTGGTGATATAAACTTCTTCTCTCTTTAACCCATTCATGGTCAGCATTTCATCCAGAAATTTCCCGGCGGCCCCTACAAATGGTTTGCCCTGTAGATCTTCATTTTTACCTGGCGCTTCTCCAATGAATACTATTCGTGCCTCAGGCAGGCCATCTCCAAAAACTAACTGTGTAGCCTGTTTTGCCAGTTCTGGGCATACATCAGCTGCTGCAATATCATCTTTGATACGATCAAGCTGATGCTGAGAATTTGTTGTTTTCATAATCAATACTTAAGCGGAACGAACAGATCGATAAAAATACTTGATGGCAAAAAATAATAAGGCCAGTGTCAAGCCATATTGCCCTAGACTACCAGTATCAAGGGCTCTCGATCCCATCACATAGGCCGCCAATAGCGCTAAAAGTGAAACTGAGAACTTCGCGCGGCGCGTATGCAAAAGAGCACTCTTATGCAAAGCGTGATTCATTTTTTCTGTTCCCTCTTGGCAGCTTTAATGCTCAACTGTAAACGCCCACGATCATCTATAGCTACTAATTTAACGGTAACATGATCACCTTCTTTGACAATATCGCTCGGTTTATTGACACGCTCCTCTGCCATTTCACTGACATGGACTAGTCCTTCACGGCCAGGAAGAATCTCTACGAATGCCCCAAAATCAAGTACGCTTACCACCCGGGCATTCTGATAGATTTTGCCTACTTCCGGTTCGGCAGTAAGTGTTTGTATCCACGCGATAGCGGCTTCGATGCTGGCCGAGTTTGGGCTGGCTATCATAACCGTACCGTCATCTTTAATATCAATAGTGGCACCTGTCTCAGCAATTATTTTGTTAATTGTCTCACCGCCCTTGCCAATAACTTCCCGAATTTTTTCAGGGTTGATCTTAATAGATTCCACTCGAGGTGCGTGTGGACTGAGAGTCTGGCGCGGCTGCGGCAACACTGATAGCATGTGGCGAAGAATCTCAGCTCTTCCTTCCTTCCCCTGCAGCAGCGCTTGCTTTAGAACCGATACCGGTAAACCATGTACTTTCATATCCATTTGCAGTGCAGTAATCCCTTTTTCTGTACCAGCCACCTTAAAGTCCATATCCCCTGCAAAATCTTCAGCGTCAGCAATATCACTGAGAATATAAGGCTTCTTGCCATCTATCATCAGTCCCATTGCAATGCCACTTACCGGCCGTTTTAGCGATACACCTGCATCCATCAAGGCCAAGCAGCTTGAACAGGTCGCCGCCATACTGGTGCTTCCGTTCTGGCTCATAATCTCGGTAACTGAACGGATGCTGTAAGGAAATTCATCCTCACCTGGTAAAACGGGAGTAAGAGCTCTTTCCGCCAACGCACTGTGGCCAATTTCACGGCGTCCAGGACCACCTAAGCGACGAATCTCACCTACTGTATAGCCGGGAGCATTGTAATGGTGCATGTAACGCTTTCCGCCTTCTTTTTCCATGGTATCAATCAATTGGGAATAGCTCAGGGGAGCCAGGGTGACAATATTCATTGCTTGGGTTAGACCACGGCTAAATAAGCTCGAGCCATGCACGCGCGGTAAGATACTCACTTCACTCGATAGTGGGCGTATCTCTTCCAGCTTACGTCCATCAGGACGAACGCCATCACTTATAATGCCTTTTCTGACATCTTTATGCAGTGCCATCGTGAAGGCATCTTCATATTCTTGGGTTTTCTCATCATACGCCTCACCTAGTTCATCAGCAAAGTGCGCGAGCATTTGGTCACGAAGGTTTCTCACTAAATCATTCCGTTCTGGGTATGGTAAACGCAAGCCCACGCCTAATTTACCCTCCAGCCAAGTTCCTACGCGGTTTTGAATATCCTCATCGGGCAGTGAAAGTGTATATTTCTGTTTCTTCACCCCAATTTTTTTCACTAGTTCCTCTTGGAGACGTAGAGCAGGCTGGATTGCCTTGTGGCCATATTCCAGCGCAGTGACAACATCCTCTTCGCTCACTTCTTGGGCACCAGCCTCCACCATCATAATGGCGTCTTTGGTACCAGCCACCACTAAATCTAACGGTCCAGTCTGGAGAGTTTCTGGCGAGACAAATGCTACTGGTTTGTTCTCTACCCAACCGATCCGTACCCCGGCTACCGGACCTTCAAAAGGTGCACCTGTCAGCATAAAAGCCGCACTCATTGCCAGCATCGCAACCATATCCGGTCGAAACTCAGGATCCATGCTGAGTACAGTAGCCACCCCTTGAACCTCATGCCGATAACCCTTAGGCCAAAGCGGGCGAATTGGACGGTCAATAAGCCGGCCGATTAAAATCGCATCTTCGCTGGGGCGGCCTTCACGCTTGATAAACCGGCTACCACTGATTTTTCCGGCAGCATACATTCTTTCTTCATAATCAATACTGAGTGGAAAGTAATCAAAGCCGCTGATTGGCTCATTGCCTACCATGGCGGTGCCAAGTACAACCGTATCGCCATAGCGAGCAATAACTGAGCTTGTAGTGCGAAAACCAACCCGGCCAACTTCCAAGCTGAGGGTGCGTCCACAGAATTCAGTCTCTACTTTGATAATTTTCTTACCAAAGGGATTAATGGTTTGTGACATATAGTTTTTACCTCTCTACCGGAACCGTTAAGTAACAGGGGTCAGTTATCCTTGCCGCGAAGGACACCTGTACTCTGTCACTTAGACTTACGTGTGCGATTCCAAATCCTTTAATTTATTGATTCAGACAACTGTCTGCTCCCGCCTGAGTTCGAGGCAGGTCAACCATTTGCATGTATATCGATTGGGAGGGGTGATATACGTGCCTTTTGGTCACCTGCCGGGAATTCAAGCAAAAGTCGAAAGTTGTCTGCCTGCAGCAGACTACCGGCGTATGCCTAATTTTTCAATGAGCTTCAGATATTCTTCACTATCTTTGGAGGCGATAAAGCGTAGCAACCGTCGCCGTTCACCTACCATCTGCAGTAATCCACGGCGGGAAGCGTAATCTTTCTTATGAACTTTCAAATGGTCTGTTAATTCAGCAATCCGTGCAGTAAGGATACCGACCTGAACGGCACTGGAGCCCGTATCGGTTTTTTTGGACTGCAACTTGGCAATTACTGCCTGTTTATTCTCACCACTGATCATACGTCGCCTTCATCTTAACAGATAGCGGCAATTTAATCAAGCCTTTAGTAATGAGTCATACATCTGTTCAGCCTTAAGGTCATCTACAGCCAGCGCGTTCTTAAGGTGAAAAAGCCCGACAGAGGTTCGATGCAACTCCTTAGTGTAAGCACCACTTCCAAGTACCTTTCCTATGTCTTCTACAAGACTCCGTATATAGGTACCGCTTGAGACCTTAGATACAAAACGCACTATAGGGTATTCGTATTCCTTTAATTCTATTGAATAGACCGTTACTGTACTGGGTTTTAAGGTAACTATTTTGCCTTCTCTCGCTAATTTGTAAGCTCGTGTCCCATTTATCTTCCGTGCTGAGTAAGAAGGAGGTACTTGTGATATCTTCCCAGTAAATTGACTAAAAGCAGCTTGAACTTCTTCCAGGGTTGGAATCGAGTCATTATACTTCGTCTTTTCCCCTTCTTCATCGCCCGTACTACTAGTCTGACCCAAAATCATTTCAACCTCATAAGTTTTATCCAGCTTCGTAAACGCACCGGCTTGTTTTGTATAGCCACCTATCAGTAGAACTAGCAAACCTGTAGCTAAGGGATCAAGGGTGCCGGTGTGCCCCACTTTTGGTTTTGTTAGGCCACTGCGCGTGAGGATACCTCTTACTTTGGCAACCACGTCAAAAGAAGTCCAGTGTTTTGGCTTATCAATAAGTAGAACTCCTCCAAAAACATCAGTCATTATCGGTGATTATACGCTATGTGTAATAGAGAGCAGAGAGTGTATCTATTGGGGAGCGGGTGGTGGCAATTGGTTATCAGTAGGGGGCATAAATGGTGGCGGTACCGGGGGAGGAGCTGAGGGCGTTGGACTGCCGGCTGTACTATCTGGCGGCAGTTGGTTGACAGGTGGCACTAATTGTGAAGGATATTGAGGCGCATTATCAGGAGTAGGTAGCTTCTGGTCATTGTGACCAAGTTCAAGGTCTACTGGCTGGGCATTCAGGGCTGCAATTGGTTGTAATGGTGCCTCTGTGGCTGGTGGTACGAGGGGAGAGAGAGGTGAAGGAAACGGAGCAGCATTCTGCTGAGCATGTGGACTCGCCACGTCTTGTTCAATCTCTGACAGAGTTTCATCGTCAAACTTATGATTAGGATCAACCGCTTGCGCTTTAGAGTGTTCAAGCGCTGGTGTCGGCAGCGGTGCAACCTGGGGGGTCAATGGGTCAACAGAAGGATCAACCGATTCCCTTTTAGTGTTGGCTGACAATGCACCACCCAAAACTGGCGGCTGGGTCACGATACGAGAAGGAGTTGGGAGTTTTGGAGGCTCTGGAAGCATTTCCTGATCTGGATCCGCCGCGCGGTGCAAGGTTCCCTCCTCATCAATGTGTATCTTATCCACTGCATTCTCACCATCTTCACCGGCCACTTCTTCTTCAATGTCAGCAAGTGTTTTTGTATTTTCATCATCTTCTTCATCGTGTTCAATCTGCAATGAACCGTCTTTACTCTGTATCGGTTTAGGTGGTCCTGCTGTAGTGTCACTAGGTGTAGCAGGCGCGACTGCTTGGCCATCATCTTGCGGAATTGGCTTAGGCTCCTCTAGTTTAGTTGCAATAAGCTGCTGATTGGCACCTGCACTCATAAGTTTGGCAGCAGTGTTCATTGTCAACGAAGTAGTCTTATCATTACTGAAACGTTCAGTTTCGGCGACAATACCCGTGAGAAAGGCAGTAGCAATCTGTCCGTCAAATGCTTTACTCGCACCATTTATCTCATCTAGTAATCCCACTACAATCTCACTCAATGAGCTGGCCTTCGTATCAGTCATATTTATCGTGCCAAGTTCTCCGCCTGGCGTATCATTAATGCTCACTACACTGGCATCATGCAGGATCCGGCCATGAGCAGTAATGGCCTGGTCAAGCTCATCTTTTTGCTTAACACCAAGCGCAACCACCACATCTACGTTAAAATCACCCTGGCTAAACTCCAGGTCATCTTCACTTAAACTCGTGTGATAAGGCGTAATAAAAATTTTTACAAACTTGTCTTCGAGCTTGTAGCGCAATTTGTCTGCTTTCGCTTTATCAAGAGCAATGATGAAATCACGCAAAGAATCTGTATTTTTCTCTAGAGTCTGTTCAGGTTGCAGAAATTCTATTGTAGAAGGAACTTCTCCACTAAAAACCGCGGTACCGTGCTTGTTGAGTTTGTTTAACACAAGTGTCAGCCCTATCGCTGCTGCCAATTGGTCAACTGAAGGGTTATTGCTAACTGTTACTAATACATTGACCGCATTTTTAATGCTATCGGCCACTTGTGAACGCGCAGCACCTGCTGAATTATTATTGTTATCCGGTGGTGGTGCATTTGGCGACAAAGGCACAAGAGGTTGCAACGGTTGCATAGAGGGAGGCGTTGCCCCAAGCGAAGGCTGGGCAGGTCCAATTGAAGGCGGCAGGTTGTAAGGATTTGGCGTAGAGGGGGGACTATATGACGGAGGTGGAGTAGCTGGCCCCATAGAAGGCGGCAGGTTGTAAGGAGGTTGGCCTGGAGGTACAATTGGCGGTTGGCCAGGGGGTGGTTGATGCTGTTGCGGGTTCATGGGACTTTTTTATAGATAGTTTTTATTTTTATAACTCTTTAGTGACAAGATTACCATAAACGTAAATATCTTGTCTATATTTTACTGGTAATTACTTTACAAAATAGGGTCTCTTCTTGTATAGTTACCTTCGATTTGTAAATAACCAAGGTTAAAGAATATTACATGCCTATCATTAAATCGGCCAAAAAACGCGTTCGCGTTGCTAAGAAAGCCACTATCCGTAATCGTAGAACTAAGCGATCACTAAGAATTGCACTTAAATCTTTCCAGACAAGCCTCAGTGGCAACAAGAAACAAGCCGAAGCAGCTGCCAATAAAAGCCAAAGCTCTCTTGATAAAGCGGTAAAGAAAGGGGTGATGCACAAAAACAAAGCCGCCCGCAAGAAACGACAACTTGCCAAAGCGATGAGCAAAGCCCATGCCCACCAAGCTGCCAAGCCAGCCGCGAAAAAGTCTTCTGTCAAAAAGCCGACAACCACAAAAAAACCAGCAACTAAGAAAACAGCAGCCAAAAAGTCTACTCCTACAGCGAAATCAAAAAAATAAGTTAAGTAAGCGCAATCTCTATCAGAAGCTGGATAATTGCCTCATCGGCATCTATTGATTGGGTTTTAAGTTCATATTCTGTCTTCATGGTCTGCCGTAAGAGTCTCTCTACCCTCTCCCTGCTTAATGCTTGAAGCACTCGCTGGCTTTTACGGATCACAAAAGGATTCAGACCAGCCTCTCGGCTAATGCTTCCAGCGTCACGTGTGCCAGCAGCGCTTACAAGAGCCAATACGCACAACTGCCAACCAATCATCGCTAAAATACTTAAGGGTTCAACGTTCTGCTGACGCAATTCACGATAGAGTAATATTGTTCGTCTAGCGGAAGATGAAAAGGCAGCGTCAAGCAGGTCAAATACATTACTCTGTGGTGACGGTTCAGTTAATAAATCGATTGTTTGCCGAGTAATTTCAGCTTGGTAGTTTAGTAATTTATCTAATTCGTTTTTCAAAAGTTGTTGGTCAGCGGTGAGTCTAGTAACTATATAGGCAGCGTCAGTACGGTTAATCCTGCCTCCGTCCGCCTCAACGTACTCAACTATCCAACCTACAAGTTTGCGTTCATCTAGAACTGTATACTCATGCCAATCAGTGAGTTGATGTAATGCTTTGTACGACCGGGTTCGTTTATCAGGGTTCGGCTCAAGAATAACTAAATCAGTACCCTCGTCCAGCGAACTAATAATTTGTTCAACTTTTTCACTCAGATATTTATTGCGAGAGAAGCCACGTACCGCTAGAAAACGCTTACTAGATAGCAATGGAACGGATTGTAAATGGTGTAAGAAATCGGCTGCTTCCATCTCCCCTGCGTCAATACGTTCAATCCCAATAGCATCATTTTCATTACGAAAGTTCTCTTCCAGACGACGCAACTCCGTAAATATTAGGTAGCTATTGTCACCTGTGAGAGTTATAGCCGTCATTTAGAGTGCCTCTCAAGCAAGTGTACAAATGCTAATGACCCATCCGTCATTACTCGGTTACCGCCACCATTAATAGATCGGTAAGCGGGAAAGAAGTGCTTAATCTCATCATATGAATTGACTGTTTCCGCCTGTCTTAAACTCTCTAGCAGAAAATCACGTTCTTTATCAATATTTATGTCTATAGTGTGTGTGATTTGCCCCGTAAACCAAGATAATCCAACCGCCTTATCATACGTAGCTGCCCCGAGCCAATCGGCTTTATGCCCGCCGGGCAAATACCAGCCAGTGGGTGTTTTCCAGAAACGCACGTGATGACGTTGCCGAGGATTACCCCCTACTTCCATTTGATAAGCCAAATCCTGTTTACGCCCAAAGATAAATAAGTCGCTCACTGGAGCACTGGGATAGGGGCGGCGGCGCAGGCCGCACCACACAATTTTCAAACCGGTTTTTAGCGTTTTGGGGTCTGCTGGTTGCCAACCAGCCTTCTTTAAGGCTTTCGTCAGATCTCGCTGTTTACCAATTACTGCTAAGTTAACCGGGTCACCGAGTAACCCATCGGCAGTACGGGTCCGACCAATAAAATATTGCGGAACGTATAGTTTAGACAGCAGTCGGTGTAGCCTCGGTAAGACAATATATGCGCTTAATAGCCATAATATAATCAAACTTATTAATAGATGATCTCGATACCATACGTTCGGTAGCAAAATAAGATAGATATTCAAAATTATTACTGCACTGATCACCAGCACCAGTATCCTTTTAATAGTGACAGCGACTGTTTTTACGTAGCGACGACTCATGTGGCGGCATCCTTTGATCTGGGATCACGCTGACAGCGTGGACAATAATGGGTGCCCCGGCCAGCCACTTTTGTTTTGAGGATAATAGTGTCGCAACGAGGGCAGCGAAGGCCCTCACGTCGAAATACGCGAGCAAAATTCAAGTAACTCCCTTTTTTCCCATTTGCGTCAACGTAGTTACGGTCAGTAGAGCCACCACTTCTGATGCTTAGCTCTAACACCTTTTTTAGTTCATTGAGCAGTAGTTCCATTTGCCGCTCGGTGAGATCACGTACAAGAGTCGCTGGATGCAGCCGAGCACCCCATAAGCTTTCGTCAGCATATATGTTCCCCACCCCAGCGATAACTGTTTGGTCGAGTAGAGCAGCTTTGATAGAAGTACCTGGCCGCTTTGACAAACGAACGATAAAGTCAGTGGCCAAAAAATCAGTTGCAAGTGGCTCGGGGCCAAGTTTTTTTATGAAATCTACTTCTGGTATTTGAGAGGTGGGCACCAAACGTATCCAACCAAATTTCCGTTGGTCATTAAAGTAAAGACTGGCGCCATCGAGCTTAAACTCTACTCTCGTAGAAAGGTCAGGTAGCGTACCTACTAAACTGTCAGTTGGATGTCCTGCACCAAATCGACGTCCGTCAGTCGCACAAAATACCAGTTGTCCAGTCATCTTAAGATGTACCATCAAAGAATAATCGGTACTGAGGTCAATAATTAATACCTTCGCACGGCGCCGGACTTTTTTTATCTTTGCGCCCGCTACAAAAGATTGCACATCCCCAGGAGCAACCTGGAAATTTTTCTCACTTAATATGTTGACTCCGCGCACGCTCAAGCCAGGCAATAATTCAGCCAAACCTATACGAATAGCCTCTACCTCTGGTAACTCCGGCATTGTTATCTAATTGTACCAGTGATATGTCCCTCGCAGCTATTCATGCACACTTTTCTGGTAATTGTCTATGCTTTACTTTCTGTGCTAAAATGCAACCGAAAAGATAAGTAAAGAAAGATTTAAGTTAATCATGGAATTTCTTGGAATCGGTTTACCTGAGCTTATCATAATTGTATTGATCATACTGTTGCTCTTTGGTGCCAAGAAATTGCCAGAACTTGGACGCAGTATCGGCTCTTTCGGGCGTGAAGTAAAAAAGGGACTGAACGAAGACGACAATTCAAAGGATAAAACGAAGAAGAAAGGTTAAACCCAAAAAACTAGCCCCTCAAATCAAAAATCAAAAGCGAAAATTAAAATGGAAACACAAAAAACATTCGGCGAGCATCTATCTGAGTTAAAAAAGCGGTTTTTTTATGTACTCGCTGTTTTCATTATGGGTGCCTGCATAGGATTTCTGGCCTATCACCATATAGAAGAGATTCTGCGTAAACCACTAGACCAGAGCCTTTACTTTACTAGTCCCGCCGGAGGTCTTAGTTTTGTAGTACAGGTTAGCTTCTTGACCGGTCTTCTCCTAAGTATTCCGATCATGCTTTTTCATATCGCCCAGTTTATACGACCGGCCTTTAAGCCAATACGTAGCAGAATAGTAGTATTGTTAGTCTGTAGTTCAGTGGGGCTCGCGGCCTTAGGCCTCGCGTATGCTTACTATGTCAGCCTCCCCAATACGCTACGCTTTCTTGTAGAATTTAGTGGCCCTCATATAAAACCACTCATAGGTGCGAACGAGTACCTACACTTTATATTCGCCTATTTTATTGGCTGCGTGCTAGCGTTCCAATTCCCTTTGTTAATGTTTTTTATGAACAAAATCCGCATGTTTCCCCCGGGTGGTATACGAAAGTCACAACGGCCGGTTATTGTAGGTATTGCAGTATTATCCGCTGTACTCACCCCTACGATTGATCCGGTAAATCAAATACTAATGGCCGCACCTATGCTAGTATTGTTTGAAACAGGCGCGTTGGGGGTTTGGATCATTAATGCACGTACGCGGCGCCAGCCCAAGCTAGTAACTGCTCCACAACAAACATTCACTGTTCCCGCTCCTCAACCAAATCTGCTGCCTAAAGTTTTTCCGCTAAAACCACAACCTATTACTCAGCAGGCTCAGCCTTATGTAAAACCAACTCCTGCGCTCTCCTCCCTTCGTTCCACCTCTCATCGGAGAGTTGCCATGGACGTGTTTAAGCCTCCTTATCGGCCGAAACTTGCCACATCCCACCCTGTCCAGAGTGTTACCATTTGATATAAGACTTTCTTGGTTGAATACTTATGGTTTCATGCTATAACGGAATAGGGTCATGAAAAGAAAAGATATCGTACAGAAAATCATGGATCGGCCGATGAGCCGCAAGGATTTCTTAAAAGAAATCGGTTTGGCTCTGCTCGGTTTAATTGGGATAAACGCAGTGATTTCTTCATTATTACGCACTAATCAGCAGCTACACAGACCTTCTACTCCATCGTCACCACAGAGCAAAAGTAAATTTGGAAACGGCAAATACGGAATTTAAATAAACTACCGTTTGCGCTTCACTCCTCTCCGCCGTATCATAAGAGACGATGAGAGACCAAAAAGAAATTCGCCTAACACTTCCTGCTGCTCTTTATGTTGAACTTTTATCAGTGGCAAAGAGCGTAGGGTTCAAGGATTGCGAAAGCCTGCTCAAAAATTATGTGCGTGAAGTCATTATTGCCGCGCGAAGCGATACGGCCGCTCAAGTAGCTCGCGCCAATACTGTTGCCGATGCAGATGACCTCAACGTGCTTATTAGTCCACGGAAATCACCACCCCAAGCCTAAATAGGGGTTTCTTTGATTTTGTCTGCTCCTTATGCTTGCCTTATAATTAACACTGACAGCTGGCACAATCTGTTTTAAGCTGTTTTCGTGATCAAAAGCAAGTGAGCACATAGAAAGTATGGCTGAGCAAAGACTACCGACAGTAGGAGGTGATGATGGGCAATGGGGCACCATTCTTAATCAGTTCCTCGGAAAAGAACATTACAACACTGGATCTGACAACGCCAGCAATGGTATGCATCAAGGCATCACCGTTCGTGCGGGCACTTCGTCACTAGCACCCCTAACATTCACCACGACTAGCGCTGCGCTTCTAACTACGCCAGTGGCTGGTTCACTAGAAGTTGATTCTTCCGGACTACTTTATTACACCCAGACTTCTGGTTCTAGCAACCGACGGAGAGTAATGTACTATGATGCAGGCTCAGCTGCCACCGGTGACGTCTTTTACCGGGATTCAGGTGGTAATATTGTCCGCTTAGCGATTGGATCGACCAATGATGTGCTCACTGTAGCAAGCGGTCTCCCTAGCTGGGCAGCTCCTAGTGGAGGCAATGAGTATGTCGATAATGTTTTTCGCATTAAAGATAACGGTGATAACACCAAGAAACTAGCCTTCGAAGTTAGCGCGATTTCTACCAGTACTACTCGAACTTTATCCGTGCCGGATTATGACGCTACCCTAGCAACGCTTGCGGGCACCGAGACATTGAGTAATAAAACCCTGACAACTCCAAAGATCGCGGATACCGGCTCCATCATTGATGGTAACAGCAATGAATATATCAAGTTTTCACAAACTGCCTCGGCTGTAAATGAGCTGACTATTACGAATGCGGCTACTACAACCTCCCCACAGCTTTCGGCGACTGGTAATGATACAAACATTGACATTAAACTTGCCGGTAAGGGCACGGGCAAAATAGCCCCCCAGAGCCACGTCAACATGTCTGGCAAGGATGTCTATTTCTCAGAGTATAGCAATGGCAATTCCGGAACTGCACCGACAATTAACTGGAATAACGGCCAAAAACAATCAATGACGATTGATAACACTAATGTTAATCTTAATACCAACTGGACAGCCCCGCCCGGTCCGGGGAATTTTCTGCTGCGTTTGATTCAAGGGTCGGGAGGTAGTAAAACAATTGGTACCTGGCCGACTAATTTTAAGTGGCCCGGTGGAACGGCTCCGACTCTGTCGACTGCCGTTAGTGCAATAGATATAGTGACTTTTTATTATGATGGAACTAATTATTATGCTGCAGCTAACCTTAATTTTAGCTAACGTTAATAGGGATGATTGATGGCCAAAATAGTTAAGGTTATCAACCTGTTTTCTGAAACAAGTGCCACCACTACTAGTACCACTGCGGTGACAGCAAGTACCAATGATGCTTCAGGGCACTATTGGGATGTCGATGCCTATGATGGTACGGTGGCAGTTTATTTTGAAGCGGTTTTAAAAAGTAGTAACGGAAGTAATGCTTACGCGCGATTAACTAATACATCGGGCACGCTTGTCACCAGCAGTGAAGTAACTACTACTAGCACTACTACTCAAGTCGTCCGCTCTGGTGATATTAGTGCTAATCTATCAGACAATACCAACTACATAGTAGGTATCAGATCAGCTTCCGGAGTCACGACGACGCTCTACACAGCTCGTTTAATAGTAATTCAAACTGGCGGCATTACTAAAACCGAGACTCAAATACCGCTGTGTGGTCAATTACAGGCCACAACCAGTACGGCTATTGTTGATCACACCTTTACATATCGTTTCTTCTATGATGCTAGTAAGTACGATGGAACTGTTAGTATTTATTTCGAAGCCGGTTGCCGCTCGACTGGTGCAGGCATAGCAGCTACAGCGTATCTTTATGATACTAGTTCAAATCAAATAACTTCAGTCTCGGTTACAGGCACTACCGGTGCTCGTACGCGATCTGGAGCAATAACATTGACCGATGGTACAACCTACATTGCAAGGATTAGATCGGCCAACGCCTTATTTAATGCTCAAATCGGCAGTTGTAAAATTATTATTCAACAAACAGGCTTTACGAAAACAGAAACACATTACCCGCTGCGTACAGCCCAATTGACCGCTTCGGCAACGACAGATACAAGTCTTGATGGATTGATTACTTGGAATACCAGCGAATGGTTTGTGGCTACCAATACTGTCTACTTTGAGGCTACCATGCTTATCAGTGGTGCTAACACGGCTTACCTTGATCTCAATGATGGCAGTACTGATCTAGTAACTATAAGTACGACCTCGACGACCAAAACACGGGTTCGTTCCACTTCGGCAGTCACTTTGGCTAATGCCACTAATTACAATCCGCAGCTGCGAGCCAGTGCAGCTGTAACTTCGACTGCTGTTGGTCCGAGGTTGATTATTCATAGTCAGCTCCACAACGCCCCGCTGATGGGAACGGATTTTTGACGCATCATCCAATGTCGAAACGATTAATTTTTAGCTTTTTATTTATCTTATTTTTGGGTATACCAACCAGTGCTTTAGCTAGCCGCGAAAGCTTGACAATTAGCCCTCTCAGACAAGACATCAAACTTGTCCCTGGCCAGACGTCGATGGGTTCTATAAAGTTAAAAAACAGTGGCGACGTAGATTTCAACGTCGACGTTTATGCTGCAAACTTTACGGTAAAAAATGAAGCCTACGATCAAGAATTTGATCAACCGAATAATCCATTATCAGCTAGTAACTGGTTTCGTTTTGATCAAACCAAAATTCACATGCCGGCAAATTCTTCTCAACTTATAAATTACCAAATTAAAACGCCACCATTAGCCGAACCCGGCGGACATTATGTAGCTATTTTTGCTCAGATTGAGCCATCCAGTGATACCAACAAAGACATCGTCCAAATTAAACGGGTTGCTTCTCTCTTCTATTTTGAGGTAGCCGGACAGCTTGTAAAATCTGCACGTTTTACAGACTTTCGCACACCCTTCTGGCAAAAGAGGGGTGCTATACCGGCCACGCTTAGGATCGAAGATACTGGTAATACGCACTATAGTATTGATGGGTGGGTACGTCTTAAGACAATCTGGAACTCTGAATTATCGCAAGTACGTGTACATGGCTTACTCCTGCCTGGTACTATCCGCTCGTTTAAAACAACCCTAAAATCCCCCCGCTTACCCGGTATTTATAAGCTACAGGCTGACATGAGATTTGCAGACCAAACAAAGTCTGTTAAGTCAACTTGGGTAGTGGTATTCCCTATCTTTTGGCTTATTTGTTTCTCTATCCTTTTGTTCATTGCTGTCATTTGGCTTGTGCGAAAATACTTGACCGATAGGCGTTCCCATCGGTATAAACAAAAGAAACACATCAATCAGTCATAGGCGCGGCGGTGTACATTACAGTGGCTGAGTATACGCCGGCTGGTTTAGAATTATCTATTTTTATCCCATAGGTAACTGTCGTATTATCACCAGACGGAAAAGGGCCATTGGCAGTCTTGATTAATGCGTCACTTAGAATAATACCAGTAAAGTTACTTGAAGCGTCCGTGTTATAGCCCCAGGTATTAACCGCCAACGCCGCAGGTGTACCGTTAGCACTTGCCGGGATAGTATCTGGCCCATTTACCAAATTCGTGGTCGCTTGATTCGCCCGAATATAGAGCTTATACCCAACCACATCCGTACTCGTCACTGTGACTACACTCGAGCCAGTCCCTAGAATCGCTGTATCGGCAGGTGTAATGGGAATAGATACATTCCCGTTGTTAGAGATAGTTAAGGAGGTTTGTGAACCATAGGGTACGTTTTCGTTATACTTCCCTTGGCCGTATGGCTGTGCCGCCACCTTACCTAAGAAAGCCACAAATACCCCGATGACAAGCACGTTTATATACCTGCGTAATTTTCTCTTGACCTGATTTGTTTTTTGATGCATAGCCTGTTACTATACTACCAATTAAACTGCTTACAGTAAAAATGGTAAAAAACACCTTAATTACCCGACCGCTGGCACTTGCCTTATCCCTTGCACTTGTTGCTTACGCACTGCTTCCTCTTACTGTTTCTGCCGCACAGATTACTGGTCGCAAGCTCACCTTATCTGATTCTGCAGGCGCTGCCACCGGGGTCACCTACACCTTTACTATGACGCTTCCTTCGGGTACTACCCTGCAATCGGCTGAAGCAGTTATTTGCACCACTGCCAGCGGCAGCTGCAGCACTCCCTCTGGCTTCTCAAACTCAAGCACTACCCTCCCCTCGCAACCAACGAATCTTGGTGATGCCTCCGGGTGGACAGTGAACACTTCGACTGCTGGCAAACTTCGTCTTAAAAAGACCGGCAACTCGGCTGCGCCCTCCGGTACTACTACCATTACTTTTGGGAATGTTACCAATCCAACAGCAAACAATACTAGCTTTTTTGCTCGTATCACTACCTATTCGGACGACGCCTGGACGACGGCCGTAGACTCCGGCACGGTAGCGACAAGCACTGCCAGCCAGATCACTGTCTCTGCTTCAGTTGATGAAACATTGACCTTTTGTGCCGGTACCTCTATAACAGGCACAGATTGTGGAACAATTTCTGGTACATCAGTTTCGCTCGGTAATCTCACTACTACCTCAACTGGTAACGGTACATCAGTAATGGCAGCTTCCACTAACGGCAGCAGCGGCTACGCAATTACCATCAACGGCGCCACACTCACGTCAGGCGGAAATACCATAGACGCCATCACTTCTGGATCCGGCTCAGCGTCATCCCAGGGCAGCGAACAATTCGGAATTAACGTGCGGGACAACGCCACCCCAAATGTGGGAACTGATCCAACTGACACCACAAACCTTACCTATGGAACTGGTTATGGCACAATAGACAGTTTTAAATTTGTTACTGGCAACACTGTCGTAAGCAAAAGTGCTGCCTCCAATGCTACTAAATTTACCGTCTCATACATCGCCAATATTGCTGGCACCACAGAACCGGGCACCTATACTGGCACCTACACCTACATCTGCACTGCCACCTTCTAGCCCTGTTATAATAACCATAGAATGAGACAACGCCGCTTTGCCCGCTTGGTTTTTGGATTTACTGCAAGTCTTCTTATTATAGGCTCAACCGTATTCAATATAGCTTCATGGGCATGGGCGCAGTCCACTCCTTCGTCAAATGGTCAAGGCTTTCAGATATCCCCTGTACTGCTTGAACTTAATGCTGATCCCGGGAAAAGTTATACGATTAATCTCAAGTTAAAAAATACGACTTCAGGGTCACTTTTGGCGAAAGCCCAAGTAAATGATTTTGGTGCCAAAAATGAGTCTGGTGACCCGGAAATATTCCTACAAGACTCACCAGAGAATCAAACCTTCTCGATGCGGCACTGGGTTGCGTCTATACCCAATAATCTTTTCAAGACACAAGAAAGCAAAGTAATACCTGTAACCATCAATGTTCCAGGTGATGCCGAGCCGGGCGGTCATTACGGAGTAGTGCGATTTAGCGGCGTCCCGCCAGAACTTGAAAACGATGATAGCGCAGTCGCCCTATCTGCCAGTATTGGTACACTGGTACTGATACGAGTCTCAGGTAACGTGAAAGAATCAGCTCAAATCGCCAGTTTTTACGCCAGCCAGAATGAGTATCAACGCAGCTTTTTTGAACGAGGCCCCCTCACCTTTGTAGAGAGGATCCAAAATACAGGTAATATTCATGTCAAAACAAAAGGAACTGTTGAAGTAAAAAATTTATTTGGTAAAACGGTTGCTTCCCTCCCCGTCAACGATCCGCCAAAAAATGTGTTACCCAAAAGTATCAGACGCTTTGAGCAAACATGGAACAAGCCTTGGCTCATTGGCCGCTTCAAAGCAAAGCTACAACTAACATACGGCAATTCCGGACAGAATCTTGCCCGCGAAATTACCTTTTGGATTATCCCTTGGAAACTACTGTTCGCCATCCTGGCACTCGTAATAACAGTAATCCTGCTGTTTGGTTTCACCTTAAAACGATATAACCGCTATATAATCCGAAAATCAAGAAACAAGTAAACGCCGACGCACGCAATGATATAATTGACACATGTCCCGGCGCTCTGCCACGAAAAATAAAAATCGCACAAGACGCTTCAGTCCTCACAAACATAGCGGAAAGTTATTGCCACATTTCCATACTTCGTATTGGACTCTCGCTCTTATTATGTTTATTAGCGGGGTAATCTTCGCTTGTGTCACCCCCATTATTAGTCAAGCACTTACGCTTACTTATAACGGCTCAATGGATATATCAGGAGTAGTAGCCGGACCGCCACCAACTACTCCAGCTACCATAACGAGCCCCACCAATGGCCAGGTAGTCCATGATACTCCCATTGCTATTAGCGGTACATGTGGTCCAAATCTAGTAGTGAAAATTTGGCGAAATGATGTGTTCGCCGGCAGTACAATCTGTAACAATTCTGGCAGTTTCCAGCTTCTGGTGAGTCTGCTGGAAGGACAAAACATCTTACGTGCCCGTAATTACGATTTTGCTGATCAACCAGGTCCTGATTCTTCAGATGTGACCGTCATATACCAAAAGAATACCGGAAATGGCGGGTACAGTAACTCTCAGATCGGCTCTCGCCCAACCTCAAGGGACGCGCAACAGCAATTGGCTACTATGCAATTTATTATGACCACTAGTACTGGAGTAAAGGGGGTGAGATTAACTGATAACCTTGAGTGGGAATTCGAACTTATTAATGGCAGCCCTCCCTACGCCTTACTTATAAAGTGGGGGGATGGTCAGCAAGATCTAAAAAGTATCTCATCAAGTGGAAAAATTACGCTCCAGCATGCGTATCAGCAAGCCGGGACTTTTACAGTTGAATTAAAGGCAACCGATAAAGATAGCCACGAGACCTTTTTGCAAGTTATGGCCATTGTCTATGACAAATCCGGATTGGCTGGGGGCGCCTCGCCAACTCGGCCAAAGTTTCCTTCAGGACGATCCCCGCTCTATCTTATCTGGCAAATCTATGCGGTGGTAGCAATAATATTATTCGCTTTTTGGCTCGGCGAAAAACATGAGCTGGCTTGGCTTAACCGGCGAAACTTAATTAAGAAGTACTAGTCTTTGAATTAAGTAGCTGGCAATCACAAAACTTCAACGGTTTAGAGTGAAGGCGGCATCTGCTGTGCAACCTGAGCAGCAATACTTATTGCTTCATCAGGTTGGCTAATTATCCAGTTCTCATTTTTGATACCTGAAATATCACCTTGGCTGCCGAAAATTACCTCGCCTGAGTCAGATTCGTACTGGCTACCAGTGACATCTAACCGTTCAACCTTACCCATAGGCGCAGTAAAAACTCGGATTTCTTGTAGGACTAGATCCCCTCGAGGATTATCTGAAGTAACTTCCCCTTGCCCCCTTTTAACAGCAGTCATTTCCAACCTAGATATCTGGTCGGAATTGGCATAAAGAGGATTTCCTACTCCCGGCTCGGAATCAATATGTACTTCTACGGACAGCCCATCTTTGGTTTGTCTCACAAAATTTACATATGTTCTATCATCCGCCGAGTGTTGGACAGTAGCTGCTGCCTTATTTGTTTCATAAAAGGAACGGGCGGTGACCAGCAATGGCTCGAGTACCTGAGTACGCACTCTTTCGTTATGGGGCCCTTGTTCAAGTGTAGTTGTTGGAGCTAATGATGGTGAAGTTGCTTCAGTATCATTCTGACTTGTTGGTGCGGCCTTTTCGTTATCATTGCAAGCATTTGTAGCTCCTATAATAGCAAGAGCAGCTCCGGCTGCTACCATAGCACGGCGTACTCGGTTAGGGTTAGATTGACGTTCCATTCTGCTCATTCTTACTCCGTTCACTCATTTAAAATCGACATTACTGTACTATCAAACTTTAATCTTGTCAATAAGCTTCTCCCGAACTTCCCGTTGTGTGTAGAATGATAGGTATGGAAATCGGTGATATAGTTAGAGATAAATACCAGGAACCTGCCGAGTTTACTGCCCTCCAAAACTATATATTCAAAAAATACGGTGCAAAAGTTCATATTGCCACTATGGGTAAATCTATAGTCATTCACGCCCCCAACAGTGCCCTCGCTGCCACTTTAAGGCTAGAAATAGACGCCTTACGCCAAGCAGTAAATACCAAAAAAAATTTAATTATCCGAGTGGGTTTCTAGGTAAGAACTTAAAGCGGTTGCACCGACTAATTGCTCGGTAAACTCATCAAACAATGATTCAGTGGCATCCAGTTCGTATGCCTCAGGAAAGACGCTGCCAGCAATCACAAACGGGTTATCTTCCCCGACTTGGTCTGCTTTACCAACCACGTAGACATGTCCGGTTTCTGCCATGAATCTATCCTTTTTATATTTTCATGATCGAACTAACTAAAGTTAAATATACTGTCAATAAACACCTTTGTCAAGTGTTTATGCTTTTCTACGGTGTGCTGAGGCTCACGCCCTGAATGAATTTGCCATAATCAGGTATTTGACGCTGAAAAAGCGTGAGAGTATTAGGTGTGTTGCCAGTATAGGTACCTAAGGCTGAACAAGTTGCTGACCAGCTTTGTAATACTTGCTGGCTCCCATTCACTAGTTCATAGGTAAAGACATTTCCTAGGGAACAAGCTCCCGTGGAGTCTGCCGAACGATCATATCGTATCCCAGTAAAATTCTGTCGCTGCAAGGCGTGCATAAACACATCATAAGCTGAAGCGTTGTTATCCAGGGTCTCAGATTTTAATAAGTGGTTCTGGTAGCCCTGCAATATATCAATTGAGCGTTGGCTCTGGCTAACAGTAATTCGTATATTGCGATGATGTTCTTCACTGTTGACAATACCCCGCATAGTGAGGCGCACATAAGAATCAGGCGTAATATAGTTGGTCAGTACAACTTTTGGCTGTGCAGGTGTGCCAGTACGACGAAAAACCAATCTCCACGCAAATCGAAAGCCGAAGAAGAAAACCACCAAAAGAAGAATGCCGATAATAATGTAGCGAGTATAGTAACGCATTTATCACCAAAACCCATTAGGTTATATGATAATATATCATACAACTTTGTTTGTGATTTTTCAACCTTATGTAGTGGTTATTTTTCTGCTTATCTAGTGCCCCGACATTGTCCTAAACTCTCAATAGACATACGTTGGCATCAAAGTTCTCCCCAGTTCTGCCCGATTGCGGTATCGACATCTAAGTTCACTGGTAATTTATAAACTGACTCCATAGTATTTTTGAGTAGGTCCGCTGTTGCCTGCGCTTCATTAGAAGGACATTCTACAAGTATTGAATCATGAACTTGTAGCAACAGTTTGCACGAACTATCTGCTAACTTGTGGCTTACCTGGATCATGGCCATTTTCATTAGATCTGCTTCTGTGCCCTGGATTGGCATATTAATGGCTGCTCTTTCGGCAGCCGCACGAACCATGAAGTTACTAGATTTAATATCGGGCATAGGACGCCGTCTCCCAAATAGCGTCTCCACATAGCCATCTTTTCGAGCTTTTTCCTTCAGTTCATTTAAGTAATCAAGCAGCGGCTTACGTAATTCAAAATATTTCTCAATGTAAGTCTTGGCCTGCTCACGACTCATTCCTGTAGCCACGCTTAAGCCATGAGGACTCATTCCATACAACACGCCAAAATTAATCACTTTCGCATCACGTCGCATTTGTTTGCTGATATCTTCCGGATCACGGTTGTAAACTTGGGCAGCGGTCATGGTGTGAATATCTGCCCCCTGGTTAAACATATGTATTAATTCTTTGTCGTCAGCCAGCACGGCAGCCAATCTCAGTTCGAACTGTGAATAATCAGCACTGACTAATGCATTGCCTTCTCCTGCAACAAACGCCCCGCGTATCTGTTTGCCAAGTTCTGTCCTGACCGGGATGTTCTGGAGATTCGGGTCAGTAGAACTTAACCGCCCTGTTTGGGCAATTGTAAGGTTATAAGTTGTATGCAACCGGGAGTCTTTATCTACCATTTTTGGCAACGTATCAACATAAGTATTCTTGAGTTTAGTTACTTCTCGATAGCTTAGGATCAGACTAATAATCGGATGGATCGGCTTCAGCTTTTCCAGCTCACTTGCCGCGGTCGAAAACCCTGTTTTGCCCCTCTTAATTGAATCTGTTGGTAGCTGCAATTTATCGAACAACACTTCAGCTAACTGGCCTGGCGAGCTGATATTGAACTCATAATCGGCATGTCCATAAATTTGTTGTTCAAGGTCACTCACCATATCGTCTATCTGTGCTGAGATAACTTTAAGATAGCCAGTATCCAATCTGATACCTACGTATTCCATGTCAGATAATACTGGAATAACCGGTAGCTCAATATCGTGATTCAGTACAGCCAGCTTTGGGATTTTATCGAGTTCAATTCGTTGCAGTTCCGTAAGAGTACGGATCACTGCAACTGTTGTTGGCCAGACCGATTTACCACCGTTTTCTTCAATTGTAGGAAGATGAACACCCAATTCGACCGCCGCCAACTCATCCAGACCCTGCTCTCGTCTTAATGGATTAAGCAAAAAAGCACCAACCAGCACATCATGCCCAGTATTTCGCGCATTAATGCCTAGGCTTCTAAGTACTTGCAAGCTTGCCTTTAGGTTGTAACCGACCAGTACTTGTGACTCTAAGTATTTCTGCAAGTAAGTCTTTACCTTTTTCTGATCAAGTTTTGCCAGGTTAAACGTTACTACCGTGTCTTTGCCTGGAGATATAACAAGAGTTTCGGGAGTTTGGCCGTGCGGCTGGCTACTCATAGCATAAATAACGACTTCTTTGCTCTTCGGCCACGATAAATTTTTTAAATCTTCGTTGCGCGACACTAATATCTCACGGGGTATCAATAAGTCCGCTTTTGACGCAGCAAGTTCCTGTTCGGGGACATGCATATACTGGGGTAACTGCCTCGCCAACGTCCTAAATTCCAGTTTCTGCAGAATCTCTTGTATTCTAGTCGGGTTACACTTACTGCCATCCATGGCAGTCAGGTGCAGCTGAACAGGTGCATCGGTCCAGATGGCTGCAAGTTTTTTACTCAAGTCAGCTGATTCTTTACCAGCTTCTAGTTTCTTGCGGATACTGTCCTTGACTAAATCCAAGTTCTGATAGATCTCTTCTAGTGATCCAAACTGTTGCAGGAGCCCTATTGCACCCTTTTCACCGATACCAGGTACGCCCGGGATATTATCCGATGCGTCACCTTTAAGAGCTTTGAGGTCCAAGAACTGGTCGGGGTGTAATCCGTACTTGGCGGTAAAACTCTCAGGGTGAAATAAATCAATATTGCTAAATCCCTTCTTAAGAGCATATACCTTGACATGCGCATTGATGAGTTGCAGGGCATCGAGGTCACTCGTAATGAGCATTGTTTCAATATCTTTTTCTTTAGCCTTGACGGCTAAAGTTCCCATAATATCGTCAGCCTCATAATCATCAAGCTCATACAGTGGCCAACCAAATGCCTCCAGAAGTTCATGCAAAAGCGGAATTTGGTCATAAAAATCCGGGGGAGCTGGCTTTCTACCTGCTTTGTAGGCTGGATACATCTCCAGACGTTTGCGAATGTTTGTTTTTGGTTTATCCCAGGCAACACACACATAATCAGGCTGAAGCTTTTTGATAAGTTCAAGAGCCATCACCGCGAAACCATATACTCCGCCGGTTGGCGTACCATCTTTAGTGCTCAGGTTAGGCATAGCATAGTAGCCACGATAAAATACACTCTTGCCATCTATGATAGCCAACTTCTTCCTCGCCATATCAATCAGTATAGCCTAAGGTGTAACTACCATACAGCTATTCAATAAACTATGGCTTATTGATACTCAGCTTCGTTCAGAGACTCATTATCTCTCAAGCGGTTTAAACGAAGGATGGCAGCACTATTATCCTTTAATCTTTCAAGAGCTCGGTAGTATATCCACTTTATTTCGTCACTCTTTTTACCCATCTCTTTGGCTATCTCTCCATCCGTTAGCCCATCTCTGTTCTCTTCTTTTGTCTTTTGAGTAATGATCCTGATTTGTTTTTGGGCTTCTTGCCCGATACCCAGTTTCAAACATATCACCCTCTGTTCATCCTCATCCAGTTCTGTGGCCAACACCTCTTCCGTAATTCTCGAACTGTCTTTCTCAATTGCATGATATGCGGGATCCAGACTACGAGACTCATTCGCTAAATCAAATGCCCAGGAAGTACTATCGAAGTCGAGGTCACTCATATCACCCCCGGTCATAGGAGCATCGAGACTCATGGTTTTCATGTTATTACGAGTTCGTCGCAGTTCATCAATAACCTCTGGCTTAACATTTAATTCATCTGCAACAACCTCTGAATCAGGCATTTCGCCGTGCGTAATCACGAATTCTTGCTCTATATTATCGAGCCTTCTAATCATACTTTTCACGTTCACTGGAACCCGTATCGCCCCTTCGTTTTGATTGTCACCCTTTGTAATTGATTGTTTAATCCACCAGGAGGCATAGGTGGAAAACTTGAAACCTCTTCGCCATTCAAACTTTTCAACGGCTGTTTGTAAGCCAATGTTGCCCTCTTGGATTGTATCCAGTTTCATCTGGTCATCAGCTGCCGGCCTATACTTGTAGGCAATCTTGGCTACTAACCGTAGGTTTGCCCGTGCAAAATCTTCTTTTGCCAGCCAACCTTGTTGAATAGTCTCGCGCAAGTAATTCCGTTGCGGTTCTGTCAGTTCCTCACTATGCGTTTCAAGATAAGTGGAGGCAGTTTTGCCGACCTCAATATATTTTGCCAGCCTTACTTCATCGGCCCTTTCCAGCAGAGAGTATTTGCCAATCTCTATCTCGTACTGCCTGAGTGCACTGGTGACTACACCTGACTCAGCTTTGTCTTTCCCATTATGTCGCTTCTTCTCTTGCCTCTCGTAAATAGGTAATTGCCCAATGTCTTCAGGTAGCTCAAAACCAGGCGGTTTGGCGTATAAAGCAAGTAGTTCTTCTGATCGTTCATCGGTAGCCCATGCCTCTTGCACCTCATTGCAGAGAACCATTTCGCCAATTTTCGGTACAAGTTGAAGCACTGACTGTTCATCTGTCAGTGGACGATTCTCGTATATTTCATCTCTCGCTTGCTCAAATACCATTTGTAAAACCTAAGAAATAAATTTGCAGCTTACACTACTATAAATTATACCTGTTTTTTCTCTTCTCTTGCAACTATTGTCAGTTTTGCGCGCAAACAGAGTAAAAGCGTATACTGCTAGTGGCATGCCAAACACAAATACAAATAAGCCTTCCTATCTGTGCACACCCGAAGAAACACTCACACAATGGAATAGCCAGACTGAAGGATTAACCTCAAGCCAGGCACAATCCCGTCTGACTGAATATGGACCGAACCAGCTCAAGCAAGTGCATAAGGTTTCGTGGTTACGACGATACTTGCGACTTTATAAAGACCTCATGATTGTGTTGTTGCTCGTCAGCAGCATTATCTCGTTTTACCTAGGAGATCATCGTACCAGTTATGTACTCCTTGCACTTGTCCTCTTTAATACTGGAATCGGCTTTATCCAGGAGTTTAAAGCCGAGCGTATCATGGAGAGTTTAGACCGGCTGGTGGTGCCAGAAGCCAAGGTTTTGCGTGATGGCACCCTACAATCAATGGCCTCAACTGATTTAGTACCAGGAGACGTTGTATTTATTGAGGAGGGAGATTCTGTACCAAGTGATTTGCGATTGCTGGATGAGTCTGAACTTGCCACTAATGACTTTGCCCTTACCGGCGAATCTAACCCTAGCCGCAAATTCATCCACGCTATCAGCAGTGAGGTACCATTGGCTGATCGGCACAATTTAGTGTTCATGGGGACAACGGTAGCAACCGGCCACGGTCACGGGGTAGTCATTGCTACCGGAATGGGTACGGAATTAGGAAGAATCGCCAACCTGAGCCAAGATGCACCAGCTGATATTAGTCCTTTGCAGAAAGAAATGAACAATATTGCCACCCGTGTTACCCAGGGTACTGTTATTCTGTGTGCAGTTTTACTTCCCATTGCCGTAAAAGCTGGACTAGGTTACAAAGAAGCATTTCTATTCGCTATTGGCATTGCCAGCTCAATTATTCCCCAAGGCTTGCCCGCCGAAATTAATACAACGCTTGCCCAGGCAGCCAACAAACTTGCCAGAGCCCGGGCTCTTGTCAAAAAATTATCAGCCGTTGAAACTTTAGGTGCGACTAGTATCATTTGTACTGATAAAACCGGCACCCTTACCCAAAATCAAATGACTGTAGAAAGTATATTAATAGGTGACACTCCCTACCCGGTTGCCGGCACCGGTTATGAAGCCAATGGCCACATTCTGAACGAAAATAAACAGCCACTGAATGCGCGACAAATCCAGAATTTCAACTTGTTTTTTGTCACCGGCGTTTTCGCCAGTAATGCCCACGTTCACCCACCAGATCAAGAACATCCAGTTTGGTACACAGTGGGAGACCCAACCGAAGGAGCCCTTATCACTCTCGCAAAAAAGGCGGGACTGGACCCCGAAAAGCTAGACAAGCAATTTCCAGAACTAAAGGAGTTTACCTTCGACTCTGCCCGCAAACGTATGAGCTCTATACGGGTGTGGGGTGATGGCAAGCAACTTTATGTATTCGCCAAAGGCGCACCCGAAAGTATCATCGAAAAATGTGACGACATTTGGGACCATGACCATACGCGACCTCTTGGCCAAAAGACCCGAAATTGGATACTCAATGAAAATATACAGCTTGCTCAGAAAGCAATGCGAAATTTAGCTTTCGCCTATAAAGTTTTGCCTGCCAACACTAAGCCAGATTCAATCACCATGGAACAAGCCGAGTCAGGCTTAACTTACCTTGGGATGGTTTCAATGATTGACCCCCTCCGTGATGAGGTACCCGTGGCCATGGCTGATTCGCATAAGGCCCATATTAAGGTCTCTATTATCACTGGAGATCACTCTGTTACCGCCAAGGCGATTGCAGCAAAGGCAGGCTTAGCGACGAAGGAGGGAGATATCACTTTGGTTACCGGCGAAGAAATCCGTAACTTAAGTGATACCCAAATCATTGATATGGTGGTGAATGGGAGTGTGATATTTTCCCGTGTTAGTCCCGAAGATAAACTACGTATTGTAGGGCTCGTGAAGGACAGTGGACATATTGTGGCAGTGACTGGTGACGGTATTAATGATGCACCTGCCCTAAAGCGAGCAGATATTGGAGTAGCTATGGGACGAACCGGAACAGACGTGTCAAAACAGTCTGCTGAAATAGTTTTATTAGATGACAGTTTCCACACGCTAGTAGGTGCCATTCAACAAGGAAGGATTGTTTTTCAAAATATCAAGAAAGGAACACTCAGCTGCTTTACTTCCAATGCAGCTGAACTAGTTGTGAACTTGTCCAGTTTAGCAGCCGCCAGCTTATTCCATGTACCTCTCGCCCTCAGTGTTATGGAAATTTTGGCTATCGACCTTGTTGCTGAGTTATTCCCCATCGCCGCACTTGGTTGGGATCAAGCCGATCGCGAACTCATGGACGAACCGCCACGTAACCCTAAACACCATATCCTTAACCATGGGAGTATTACTGACTTGCTGTGGTGCGGACTACTTATTGGCGGGCTCGCTTTCGCAAACTATATGCTGTTTTTCAACCGAAACCACGTAAACCCAAGTGGTTTAATGCACGGCAGCCCATGGCACATGAAAGCGACGGCAGTAACGTATGTAACGATTGTTTTGTGCCAACTTGGTAATATTCTGCAGCGGCGCAGTCAAGATGGCTTATTCACACGCTACCAACTGCATAATAAAGAACTCTGGTTAGCCTTAGCCCTATCATTAGTTTGTGTACTTGGCATTATTTATGTACCTTGGGTAGCACCTTATTTCAATGCTGGGCCGTTATCAGTTATCGATTGGCTATATGCAATCGGTGCAGCTGCAATTTTCCTATCTGTTCGTGAAGTACAACGTATCATAAGCCAAAATCCTCACCGCCCACGGGCTAAATCGGTTTTTTTAAAGGCCCAACTGTAGTACTGTCAAGCTACTTAGCCCCGGCGACCCTGCCTGTTACGGCTAACTGATTTATGCCCACTCCTTTCAGTACGACGGGCTGGGCGTGAAGTTGCCGAAAAATAATTATGCGGCAAAGGTTGTTTATGATTATAAGCAGCGGTTTGTTTGTGTACCTGGCTAGGATCGGTAATTTTCTGTGTATATTTAGAATCTTTCGTTACATGACCTATATCTGTGTGAATCTCTTCTGGAGGATTAACTTCTGCACGTTTCGTAATTACAGATTTTACACGATTACTCTTTTTGATAAGTTGAGGCTCGTGAGTATCATAGGAGTCTTCTGGTTCTGGAGTGTCGCTTTCTTCTTGTAATTGTGATTCCTCGGGAATATAGCCCTTTTCTTCGTATCGCGAAGTCATTTCCTTTTCTTTAGGAGTAGGGTCGCTTTGTCCAGATTCAACGTACCAGCCAGGCACAGTTACGTCCTGCACCTCATCAGCTTCTATTTCTATCAGTGCTCCACGCTCTTTTTTCAGCAAAGTATCGAGTATTTCAATAATCTCAGAATTTTTAGTCAATTTCCCACGATTATATAACTTGATCATCTCAGTGTGACTTTCAAATTTATATTTGCTGGCAAGTTCATCGATTTGTGTTATTTCTGCCGGAGTAAGTGAGTCTTCAATCGCACTTACCGTAGTTTTTTCATTTAAATCATAACCAAAGCGTTGTTTTACTCTTTCTATAAGTGCCCCCCTGGCAAGCTCTGCCCGTTGAGCAGCTAGCTGCTCATTTTTCGGATTAGCTTCTGCCAGATCCGCACCTTGCGTGTCGCCTTCTGCCGATGCCAAGCCAGTTACTTTTACTGAGGTAATTTTTTCAGGATGCAAAAATACATCTAAGTGATCCTCGATAAATCTGTCTACTTGTTCAAAAGACTCTGTACTGTCTTCGGGACTTGTCTCAAAAGTCCGCGCCCAGTCATTTAATACATCACTATCTAGCTGTTCTTGAATCGTTACAGTTGTATTTTGCACTGTCTCATGCACGACCGGAGGAGAAACTTCTGTTGCATGTTCTATCTCTGCGTTTTGACCCACCCCCACAAGGGAGCCAAGAGCTACAACACCTGCGACAGCTGCCCTCGCAACTTTATGTTGATCGTGTTCAGGAACCGACTGACCAACAGGCTGTCCTTCTGTAATGTGTTCGATCATTTTTTTTCTTTTTTGTTTTTATTAAGCTAGTTATATTAAATTAGAATAAATATAAGATAACATGCTTATGTTTATTAGTCAATAAGATTCTATTATAAGTTTTGTGACAAGGCTTCCTCGGCCTGTTCTTTGAACACTTCTATGTCTTCACTACTATTATCCAGTGTAATGTCCGCTCGTTGTTTAACCCCAGACATGTCTAGATTTGCGTCATTTGCTGTTGCAGTCATCTCGGCCTGTTCTTCTGCCAAAAATTGCTGGAAAGTTTTTCTGTCTTCTTGAGCTCGTCCACGGCTAGTCATATTAGCTTGAACACGTTGGTAACGCACTCTAGGATCAGCATCCACCCAAACTACTATTCCACCAAGTTCATGCACACGATCTGCTTCTGCCGGGTGCCGTAAACTGGCAACTACTAATCCAGCTGAACTTTGGCCAGCAGATTCATACATAGAATAAGCTTTATCTACCAGGACCCCTTGGCCGCCTTCATTACGCCATTGTGAGCTTATGGTACGTAGCACTTCGCGCTCCACAGGTAAATTTTTTGTTCTGGCTTCTTGCCGCAGTAAGTCAGTCACAGAAACGAACAAAAAATGGTGACGCTCGGCAAGCATTTGCCCTACGGTATCCTTACCGCTGCCATTGGTGCCAGCAAGTCCAATGAGTTTTATCATAGACATTAGTATATAGGTACTCCCGATAACTCAGCGAGCATTTTTGCCGTCATCCAGAGCTTATCGGTCAGTGCTGTGTGTTCTTGTTCGATTGTTTCAAAGCCAGGCTTGATTGAAGGGCGAGAACGAAATTCTGGAGTAGTTAAATATGAATCAAGGAGAACAAGATTACTATCGGCATCGACAACCAAGTTACCCCTGCCACCAATATCCGGTGCAAAGCCTTCTGACCAACGAACATTTTTGGCAGTTTTGCTGAACACATTAATCTGTTCAGCGATATAACTACCATTTAATCTCTGGCGATCTATAAGCTCAGAAAGCTTTTCAGGAGCTTGATGTAAATCATCTACTGCAATGTCCACGAAAGGCTGACGAGTGACAACTGCCTCAGCCGCATATTTAAGAGGCGCCGTCTCCACCTGAACAGTCTGCGGCAAAATATATTGACCAAAATACAGACTTGCAATTTCGTAAAGCTCTTGCCTCTTGTACGCATGGCTTTGCCGTGAGTCTGATTCCATATCCAGTGAAGCACGGTCTATTTTTAAAGCAGTGTCCTCCTGAGCCACAACCAATTGTTCATTGCCGGTAGCAACATATTTATAGCCTCTTTCGAGCATAGTTGTCTCATAAAATTTGTCCCACACTTCTGGAAATGTTCTGGCAGCCCCCACAAGCGCGCGAAAACCTAGACGCCGTCGCCAGCTTTCGTCGATATGAGCATTATGGCTCATTTCAGGAGTGCAAGCATATGCTTCGGCGGCTACCGATTCCACCACCCGGTGGTAATTATGAAGGTTTATCATTTAGGAGCTACTTAATGTAATCGTGGAGCTTGCGCGCATCCTTGTGTTTACGAAGTTTTGCGAGCGCCTTTGCTTCTATTTGCCGTATACGCTCACGCGTCACATTAAACTCCTGTCCCACTTCTTCAAGTGTGTGACTCTTGCCATCTTCTAAGCCAAAACGCAGTTTTAATATTTTCTGTTCCCGCTCAGTAAGTGCACCCAACATATCTTTGACATGTTCCTTGAGTAACTGGTTTGTGGCTGACTCTTCTGGACTGATGGTATCCTCATCCTCAATAAAGTCACCTAAAACCGAATCTTCTTCATCGTCCCGCACGCTGGCATCAAGGCTGGAAATGTCCTGCTTAATCTTCATAATATGTTCAACTTTATCCACGTCTATTTCCATAGCAGCGGCGATTTCTTCGTTGGTGGGTTCACGGTTTAATTCCTGAGTAAGGCGACGTTGAGTCCGAAGAAGTTTGTTAATAGTCTCGACCATATGTACCGGAATCCGGATAGTACGGGCCTGGTCAGCAATGGCGCGAGTAATTGCCTGCCGAATCCACCACGTAGCATAGGTACTGAACTTAAATCCTTTGTCTGGATCAAATTTTTCAACAGCACGTAGTAAGCCAGTATTTCCCTCTTGGATAAGATCAAGGAGATCAAGTCCCCGGCCTACATAACGCTTCGCGATGCTAACCACGAGCCGCATATTCGCTTCAGCCATCTTGTCCTTAGCATCCTTGTCGCCAGCCACCACCCGCTGCGCTAGCTCCAGTTCTTGCTCAGCATTAAGTAAGGGAATCTTGCCAATTTCTCTTAAGTATAGCCGGACTGAGTCGTCGGCAATATCGTCCAAGTAAACCTGCTCAGTAATAGCAGGCTCTTCTTCCTCTTCCGATGACCATTCATCATTAAAATCACCATTGCCCGCACCGTTGGCAGTAGTTATCTTAATGCCTGCATCGGCCAGAGCAGTATATAAGCGGTCCAAAATATCTACATTATCTGGCGTATCTGGAAAAGTGTCATTAATTTCACGTTGGTCAATATTACCTTGTTTTTTGGCTTTTTCAACAAGTTCTCGCTGTTTTTCTTCTTGACTGGACCTTGTAGGGTCTTCTGATGGTAAATTATCCTGTACCATAGGCTTTTTCTACCTCCTCCATAGATTGTAGTAATTTGTCTAATTCTTTCGCTCTATTTAAAAGAGCTTTTGTTTGTGTTTCATTGGCTGTCCTCATTTGTAAGGCCAGCTCTGCTTTTTGCGATTTTACATACCTTTCTACCAAGCGTACCTGCAATCGAGCGGCTTCGTAGCGAAGCTCCATAACCTCGAGGCCCTGGTAGAACTCTTCATATAATAATTTTAAGATTCTAACATAATCGTTAACTTCTTTCAACAAGGGGTGGTCATCTTCGGGGTTATTGTAGTCCGGATTATTGTGTAGAAACTGTAGTATTTGGCGAGCCGGTTTGTCTGGTAACATCTCTGGTAAGAGAGTTTTTAAGAAAGGCCGGATACTTGGTAAAGCCCAGGCAAGCGCCAGAAGCTGATTCTGAGCCTTCACGCTATCAATTTGTACCGGATCCAATGCCTGCGGTGGTACTGTCTTACGGCGTATCAGAGGAGTCTGTTTACCATGGCGTAGAAATTTGGCTTTTAATGACTCTTGACTGACACCTAATAAATCAGCCAGTTGACGGAGGTAATGATCCTGTTCAACAGTGTCTGTTAAGCCTCTTATGATGGGTAAAATATTATCACTAAACTTTCGCTTCCCTTCCGCAGTACCAATATCGGTTTGTTTCTGGTAGTGGCTAATCAGCCAATCAATTGCATATTGCGAGTCCTGAACTGTCCGCGCCCAAAGGTGCGGATCTTTTCGAATAACCTCATCTGGATCCTTACCACCCGAAATTGTAATAATACTTAGGCTCAAACCACTTTTGTTTGCCAGAGGAATCGCCCGTTCAGTTGCTCGTAAACCTGCTTCATCTTGGTCAAAGGCTAAGCGAACATCATGCGTCAAGCGGCCCAATGCCTTGAGGTGTGGTTCAGTAACGGCAGTCCCAGCCGTAGCCACCGTTTGATGTATTCCCGCTTGGTGGCTAGCTATTACGTCTAGGTTACCCTCGACCAAGACCGCAAATTTAGATTGGCGAATTGCCTGTTTCGCTAGATGTAATCCAAAGATATGCCGGCTCTTGTCGTACAACACCGTTTGGGAGGTATTAATATATTTAGGTGCATTCGGATTATCAATAAGTAAGCGAGCAGTAAAGCCTACTACCTTGCCAAAAGGATCCATTAACGGGATCATTAGCCTCCCCCGGAACATATCAGTTGGACGTTGATAGCGTAGAGTTGTAAGACCAGCAGCCTTCAGTTCTTGTGGCTGAAAACCTTTGCGGGTTAGCACACGCGTTAATGCTGTTCCATCATCTGGCGCATAACCAAGGCGAAACTCCAACATCGTCTCTTTCTTAAACCGTCTTTGTCGCCGAACATAGGTGAGAGCATCAGTATTTTTGGTTAATTGGACCTGGTAGTACCTCGTTGCCAGCTCTAATGCTTCCTGCAGCCGTTCTTTTTGTCGACTTCGCCCAGCCTGGGCATTACTACGATATAGACTTAGATCTACCCCTGCTTGGCGCGCTAACTGTTCTAAAGCTCCTTTAAAATCAACCCCTTCCATTTCCATGACGAAGCTGAATATATTTCCCCCTTTGCCAGAGCTAAAATCGTGCCAGATTTGCTTTTCGGGACTAACCATAAGGCTTGGGGTCTTCTCATTCGTAAAGGGACTTAAGCCCTTGAAGTTTCGTCCCGCCCGTTTTAACTCCACATAACGACCAATAACATCCTCTATACTCAAACGGGATTTTATGTCCTCCACGGCGTCCATAGGCATATTGTACGCTACTCCCTTCTGGGAACATGAACCTACTTATGATTAAATGGTACCCATGATTTATTCTGCAGCTGCCACCGCTTCATCCCCTAGCGGAAATAGTTCTTATGACTTCATAATGAAACCAAATACGCCCAAAAAATCAGGCAATCCATTTGGTGCTGGCAGCTCAAAGAAGTCCCGAATTATGGTAGTCATTATCGGTATTGTGGGATTTATTCTACTAAGTATGATTGCTTCTTACTTCCTGACGCGGGCTAGTAAGCAAACAACTGCCCGAATGGTAAGTATCGCTCAAGAACAACAAGAACTCATGCGAATAGCTGACATTGGGACCTCTAAGGCACGCACTTCAGCAGCGAAAGATTTTGCCGTGAATGTAAGACTCAGTATTGATACCTCTCAAAAAGAAATTTTGGCACTTCTTAAAAAACGAGGCCATAAGCTTAATATACAATTGTTAAGCAAAAAGAAGAATGCGAAAACTGATCAATTGCTCAATGAAGCCTTCCTTACCAACCGCTTCGACGACACATTTTCGGAAACAGTTCGCGCCCAGCTACTAGCTTACCGCCAGCGTTTACAGGAAACGTATAAAGGGAGTACCAATAAGACTGAAAAAGAGGTATTAGCCAAAAACTTCAAAGACGTCAGTATACTTCTGGGCCTTGATACGACAGATAATACCTCATCCTCCAGTCAAAACTAATCACTTTGTGGTAGGTAAACCCTTTACCTGATTATAACTAAGGTTAATGAGGTCTTTTATTTCTTGCCAGCTAAGTTGTCCGCTCATCACCACGGTTATCCAGTGTTTCTTATTTAAATGGTAACCCGGCATAACGCTCTCATACTTTTGACGAAGTAATTCTGAAAGTTGTGGGTCACACTTCAAACTGATACGTACTGGTGAGGATTTTTCAGCCACCAGGGCAAACATTTTACCGTTAATCTTGTAAACCGCAACTTGTTCGCCAAACGGATAATCCAGAACTGCGTCTGGCAATCCTAATAAGTAATCCTCAACCCTTTTATGTGTCATAAATGTGATTGTATCAACTTTTACGGTCGTTGTAAGACATCGAGATAATGCTGCAGCTCGGCAATTGACGCTTGAATGTCATCAAACGCCCGATGGACTTCCTTCTTTTCAAACTTTTCACCATATTTACCCTGCATCAACACTTTAAAACTACTCACGTCTAACATACGGTAGTGAAGCTTAAGATCGAGAGCGGGCCACCAGTGACGAATAAAATTACGGTCATTGTGAATGGAGTTTCCAGCCAGCACCGCCTGCTCATCACCAAATTGTTCTCCCAGTATTGCCACTAGCTCTTGCTCGACTTGGCGCATAGGTTTTCCTTGGTCAAGTTTGTGCAAAAATTCATCACGATTATCTGGAAAATCCCGCCACCAGAGATTAGACTGCATTCTGCTCGCCACTGTATCACGGGACTGTTTAACGCAAGCCTCATAACTGGCCAGTGTCTTAAAGTTAAAATCTGTTATCTCGGCCGCAACTTCAAGGATAAGATCCTTCTGCGGGTCGAGTCCTGTCATTTCCAGGTCTACCCAAAATAGCTTTGTCGGAAAGTCTTCTTTTGTCACGTTGGTTTTTATTATACCTTGTCGATTATTGTTTCTGTCCTAACTCCTTGATTGTTCGCTGCCACCCCAAGCGATTCTCAACTGCTTGTTGTAAGGTGAGGCTGCCGCGTTTAGTGAGGTGATTACTATTATCGCCAGCCACTACTTGATATGTGAGGCTTAATTTAGGTTTTGATAATCCTTTCTCTTTTACATATTTTAAGCAGTCATCATGCCACTTACTGCATGTCGAGCCCAGCTCTAACCATTTTTCGGTGGTTTGGTCATAAGGCATAGTCATAGTCACATCAATACTTGCACTCCTCATACCCTCGCTATCAAGTTGGTCAAAAATAAAATTACCTGTCGAGTAGACAATAAGTTTACCCTTGTATACTTCGCTGTTCTGAACCCAGTGAGGATTGTTTACAATTACAAATTCGGCATTTTGGTCAATAACCTTGTGCGCCGTACTTACTTGGTTGTCATCTGCACTTTCTCGGTACTCTACACCAGCATGGACAAAGGCAAATACGGGCATCACTTTAGCATACTCACGCATGCGTTCGATTTCGCCTTCTTTTGGTGTGCGATAAAAGTAGTGCCAAGCGCAAAAGGCGACTGGTAAAGCACCTCCTTTGGGCGGTTTGTCTTTTTGTACTGCTTTTACCGGCAAACTTATAACTTCACAGGTATCTTCAGGTACACCCGGGTCATAATTACCAAAATATTGTACTTTTGCATCATCAAGATATTTACGGGTTGAAAGTAATCCCTCGTGCTGCATATTGTCAGTATGGTTATTAGCCAGATCAAATAAATTAAAATATTTGGCTGCTTCATTTAAGTACTCCGGACGGCAATTAAACATCAGGTCATCAACCTGGGTTTGGAATGGGATAGTCTTGTCAGTAATAGGACATTCTAAATCTGCTACCCATGCATCATACTGACCTCGATTAAAAGTAGGCAGCCCGCTGAAAGGATGCGCGTAATCATAGCTCCCATTCGGCCGTTGCGACCATTTTTCTATGCCCCTGGCCCATACTATCGTCCCATTGAGTAAATAACGACCCTGAATAGTCCAGGTAGTAGCCGATTCAGGATTAGACACAGCAGAAGACGGACGTGCAGTTTGGTGGTTAGGAGGCGCACGATTGACGATCCGCCAGCCAATCAACCCTATCAGCAGAAGACTCATCAAAATCACCACATAGAAAATCAAAGAATGTTTACTGGACTTTCCACCATACCGATACACCCGGTTCACATATATGATTGTACCTTAAAGGCGTCGCTTTCTCGGTCAGAGGATTAGTTTGTCTTATCTGGCTTAAAATCAAGTGCGCACGAATTAATGCAATACCTCTTACCTGTAGGCTGTTGTGGCGCATCATCAAACACGTGTCCTAAATGACCACCACATTGATGGCATAGCACTTCTACTCTGCTCATTCCGTGCGATTTATCTGTTTTGAGTTCAACATTGCCACTTTTGGCCACATCATAAAAACTGGGCCAGCCGCTACCGGAATCAAATTTTTGCTGACTTGAGAATAAGACTGCTCCGCAGCCTGCACATACATAGGTACCCTCGGCTTTATGATGAAGAAACTTACCTGTAAACGGCGCCTCGGTACCCTTTTGACGTAAGACCCGGTATTGTTCGGGTGTTAACTTACGCGCCAATTGCCATCTCCCATGGAGTCATCCCTTCAAGTGATAGTTGATTCGGCGTAGGCCTCTCCCGTTGTAATAGAGTTTTTCCATTTACAAGCGCAAGCAAACCCATGCGAATATGCAAACCGTATTTCATTTGTCGAAAATAAGCCGCTCTAGGATCATTATCTACTTGTTTATCAATCTCGCCTACACGCGGTAAAGGATGCATGAGTACCATGTTAGCTGGTGCACGCATCATCGTAGGAGAGTCGATAACATATGAACCTTGTACCGCTTAGTACTCATTTTGATCCTCAAAACGTTCCTTCTGCACTCTTGTCATATACAATGCGTCAGTATCAGGTAGCACTTCATTTAGGTTTGAAGTTTGGTTTTGGACAATCCCTTCCGCTTCCAGTTCTTTTACTATATGTGATGGCATCGCTAGAGATTCAGGTGAGACGTAGTTAAGGGTTGCGTCATATTTTGAGAGGAGACGGGCTAGCGAATGTACCGTTCGGCCATGTTTAAGGTCACCCATTAAGGTAACATTTAACTCATCGATGTGTCCTCGTTCCTCATGAATTGTGTAGAGATCCAGTAGAGCTTGGGTTGGGTGTTCACCTACTCCATCACCGGCATTGATAAGCGGTTTTTCAATCGCCGCCGCCGCGAGCGTCGCCGAACCGACTTCTTTGTGGCGAAGAACAACCATGTGAGCATATTGTTCAAGAGTACGCACAGTGTCTTCTAGGTCCTCACCTTTGGCAACAGAAGAATAGTTCACTTCATTAATGGAAATCACAGAACCGCCTAGGGCTTGCGCTGCAGCAGCAAAGGAAGATGAAGTACGAGTAGAGGGCTCATAAAACAAGTTAGCCAGCCGTTTTCCTCGCAGCAAATCACTGCCGTCTGGCACCTGTTCAAAGTTTTCTGCCTGTGTATCATCCAAGCGACCCATTGCCTCAGCTTCATGGAATAGCCGCTGCACATCTGGTCGATCAAACTGACTAATAGATATGATATCCTTGCCAGTAAAATCGCCATTAATTGGTTCTGGCGGCATTGCTTCCATCATGTCCTCCCCATAAAAAAAGCGACGGTTTCCCGTCGCTCCACGTTTGCTTTACAAAATTGTTGTGCGTGCTCATGCTTTCGCTCCTGGCTGGTGAGTATAGCACTTGTGCTTCTGAAGTAGAAGAGTAATATTTATGCCGCTTTTTTCTTATCTAAACGGTCAAGTTTCAGCATGTGGACAACTAAGAACATTACGAATGCAACCGTTAAAAAGGCAATGATGTCACTAATAAGACGTCCATACCCTAACTTCGCAGTGCATACACCCACACTGTCATGCTGTAGGCAAATATATTTTTGACTCAAGTCAATACCACCAGTAAGCAGACCTATAATTGGGTTAAATACATTTGCTACCAATGAATCCACTACAGTTTTGGCTGCTGAACCAAGTACTAACCCAACTGCAAGTCCAATCACCCCCTGTTGGCGGACAAAATCAACAAAACCCTGAAAAGGGGCGGGTACCCGAAGTACTGGCACATTAAGTTTTACCTCTTTACGAGAAATAATCTTTGATTTTTGGGAAGTTACTTCTTGATCATCTGCCATAGAGCTCCTGTTCGAAGCATTAGTATACAACAATATAAAGGTTTAGAAAGTGCTTATCTTTAATATTATACGCGGGCTTTACGCTTTCGCAGCAAGCAATCGAGTAATCGCAACTGCAACTGCCGCATCTTTTAAGGAAACCTTATGCTCTAGTGAGTATCTATATATTGCATGCGTAGCTGGTACTAAGTAGGTTTCAAGCTCACTTTGGACCTTTGCGAGTGGCCACTGCTCACCCCGACGATTCTGCAGCCACTCGAGATAGCTCACCACCACACCTCCGGCGTTGGCTAGTATGTCTGGGACCACGTGCACCCCCAGTTGAGTGAGGTATTCATGGGCTGCATCACTAACTGGGGCATTCGCTAATTCAAGCACCACTTTTGCCCGTACCTGGTGCATATTTTTAGGAGTGACAGCATTACCTAATGCCGCTAGTACCAGTACATCAGCGTCATAGCCAATAAGGTCTTGATTCGTTATCCTATCGCCCTTCTTATAGGTGTTAAGTGATTGTCTAGATTGTTTATGCTCAATAAGCTCCTCAGACTTAAGGCCTTCCCTATTAGCAATGCCACCCCTTGAGTCGGTTGCCGCGACGAGTCTCCATCCTTGCTCTTTTGTGGCAATAGTGCTGAAATACGCTCCCACATTTCCAAATCCTTGCACCACGAAAGTAATCGGTCGATGGATTTTCTGGAGTTTCAATAGTTCACCGAGTACAATTACACCCCCTCGTCCTGTTGCTTCATCTCGACCCTGGCTACCGCCATTTTCAAGTGATTTACCTGTAAACGCAGCAGCCGAAGTATTTCCTGTGTGTCGTTGATACTCATCCAACATCCAGTCTATTATTTGTGGATTTGTGTTCACGTCGGGTGCCGGGACATCCTTATCGGGGCCAATCTGGTCAGCTAAATTTGCCGCGTAAGCCCGTGATAATTCTTCTAACTCACTAGGAGTCAAAAGCTTGGGGTTAACGGCTACTCCTCCTTTGCCACCTCCAAGCGGCAGACCTACAGCGGCCGTTTTTAGTGACATCAACAACGCAAGAGCCCTCACTTCATCGAGGGTTACCTTATGATGGAAACGAATTCCACCCTTATGGGGACCCAAAGTGTTATTGTGCTGTACACGATAGGCTTGGTACACCTGCCCAGACTGCAATTTGATATCAAAAGTGTGTTCTGCATGGTAGGCAAGTAAATACTCTATCTCCTTTTTGCTCAGGCCCATTTGCTGACTAACCCTTTGTATCAACTTTTGGGCCGTATCCAGCATTACATTTGTTCCGGCGTTGGAATACCTAACAATGACAGGCCGTCTTTAAGGATTGCCTGGTAGCGTACTACTAACGCCAACCGTACTTCCTGCCGTGGATCATCCAGTACTCTGTTCTGTTCATAAAATCGGTTAAAGCCATGGGCAAGTTCATAGAGATATGTACAGATATAATGAGGCATCAATTCCTGGCATGCTTTCTGCAATGCATCGGTATATTCACTAAATTTCCGTAGCAGTGATCGTTCAGCTGGCTCTAACGGCACATTAAGCAAAGTGGAAGAAGAATTCTCTGCTTTTTTTAAGATAGAACAGGCTCGGGCATGCGCATATTGTAAATAAGGGCCAGTATTCCCCTCTAATGACACAGACTGGTTAAGATCAAAGATCACGTCGCTATCTAACCGGGTCTTTAATAAAGCGTAACGAGTAGCCCCTACTTCTGTTTGGTCAATAATTGTCGGGTCATTCGATAGTGCAGTCACTCTTGTCCTGATTTGGTCAAATAACCATTCAATTGTAACCACTTCACCAGTTCGTGAACTCATCTTGCCGGTACTCAACTTTACGGTACCGGTTGGAATATTCACTGTGACTGTACGAAGATCAGGCATCGCAAGTTCGGCTGCCTTAAGCACTACATTAAAGTATTCTTTCTGCTCAGTAGCAGTAATGATATAGCTTTTATCTGGAGCGTAGTCCTTGGCTTTTAACCTCATAAGCCCTAGGTCACGAGCTTCATACAGAGTAGTATCGCGCTTACTGATGAACACTCTGGTGTGTAGACCATATTTTTCGCCACGAAAGATAATCGCTCCCCCACTTTCCTCAAAAACTTTGGGAATGTTTTCTTCTACCACCTGTCGACCGCTTTGGTCAGCTTGGCTCTCTAAGTAGCGTCGTTCCACAGACCGGTTATTTAATCGCTTGAATACTTCGTCAAAATAGGTAAAGCTCCACTCTTTACACACCTGATAGATTTGCCCTGTCACCCCATTTGGGGAAAAGCTCTGTTTGGCGAGTTCTCCAATGTCTTCGCGGCAGGCTGGCTCTTCTTGGTACATGCCAGCCCCAAACGCATACCAGTCACGCAACTTTTCGGGTGCCTCTTGTGGTGAAATACGTGATAGTTCTTCAAGCGCCTTGTCTCCATAGTGGTGGAATATTGCCCACAGGCTCATGCCTACATGCAAGCCTACATCACCGTGATAGCTCACCCGATGGACTTCAGCCCCGCCCCGCTCGAGCAAATTCGCAATTGTATCCGCCACCACCGCGTTGAAAGCGTGCCCAATGTGAATATCTTTAAAAGGATTGGGGTTATTAGTTTCAATCACAACTTTTTGGCCAACAAAAGAAGTGATCTTGGCTGTCTGGCTCAAGGCTTCCAGCGCTTTATCAGTCAGGCTAAAGTTAATAAAACCTGGGCCAGCTACTGTGATTTCCTGGACTGCTGTTGGTTGGTCTTGTTGTAGATTCTCGATAATTTTCAAGGCGATATCCCGTGCAGATTGGCCGTTTTTTTGCGCAATTTTCAGGGCAATATTTGTGGCAAAATCACCGAAATTCTCCGCAGGGCGGTAAAGCTCCGCCTCGTGTTTCACTCCGTACAAAGCGGCGCACACCCTACTGATCTGCTGACGCAACTCATCCATTGGTTGCAGTATAACAGATTAGCTGTGTTTATCTGGGCGACGTAAAGCCCTAATAAAATACCAAATAGTAATATAAAGACTTACTAATAACCAGAAGAACGTGGCTGTGGTACGGAACGTGATTTCGTGGGCAGCAGGGTTAAGAAATCGATCCGATACATCAAAGAGTAATCCGGTAGGATTTATGATGACATCCCACGTGCTCCAACGCAGATACCTTCCCAAATAAATAGCCAAGCCACAGAGCAGCAACACAGCCGCTACGAGTAAATGTGCAGTGTCACGCTTAAGACGTTTTAGTAGCTGTTGATGCACAAGGTAGAGACTTAGGTATCCCAAAACAAACCCGCTAAACGTAAAAGAAAGGAGCATTACTACGTCGAACAATAGCGTCACATCAAAGCTATTCTGTACATGGATAAGATCACTCGCCAGATAAAAGCTGTTAGGTAGAAAGCTAAGCCACAGAACGGTCAAAACTATCCCTTGCCAGCTGACCCAACGGCCCTTCTGAAGGTATCGCGATAACCACACAGCAAAAACGACAGGCATGACTGCCAAAAGGAGGTTCCAGTTCAAAAACCAATAGTCCATGCTCTGGTAACGAAGTGCGCGCATAATAAATAAACCTATGCTCGTTGCCACTGTGCTGCCAACCGCAAACCCAATATCCCTCGAGGGTGCCGAGTATTTCATACTATTTAGTATACAGCTACCGATGCCAGTGAACATATTCGGTAGGTTAGCCTAAGCTATAATAGAGGTATTGTGGCAAAGCCCTCATCATTAGATTCTGTAAGAAAAGCTGTCAAAAGAATGTTGCACCATGTAGCTGTCTTTTTAGATCGGCTGAGCCATGGCCGCATTTCACCCGATATGATAACTATTACGGCGTTGGTTGCTCATCTTCCTATTGCGTTGCTCATTGGAGCAAGGTTTTATTTCATTGCGGCAGTCTTACTTGTAGTCTTTGGCTTATTTGATGCCCTCGACGGCGAACTGGCCCGCTTACAAAAAAGAGACAGCAGTGGCGGTATGCTACTCGATGCCAGTACTGACCGCATGAAGGAAATACTGCTATTTTGTGGCATAGCTTACGCATTCGTAGGGATAGTACAACCTTATTGGGCGGTCTGGGCAGTTGCTGCCTGCGGCGGATCGTTGCTAGTAAGTTATGTCAAAGCCAAGGGAGAAACTGCCCTGACAGGTAAGCACCTGACTGCAAACGAAATTAATCGTGTCTTTCAGGACGGACTGATGCGGTATGAGGTACGTATGTTTATATTAATAGTTTGTTTAGTTTTGCAGCGACTGGATATAGCGGTAGTCTTAATTGCAACACTTAGCTGGTGGACCGCCTTTCAGCGGCTCATCTTAATTAGAAGGAAGCTTTAAGCCACCTCAATACATGTATAAGGTAGATTTCCATACGCATTCCTGGGCTTCCCCCGATGGAGGCCTGACATATGCCGACTACACAAAATTAATAGAGGACAACACTCTCGACTTCATAGCGATCACCGACCATAACACCATTAAGGCAGCCCTTAAGATGCATGAGTCGCTCGGTGACCATATTATTGTTGGTGAAGAAATCATGACACAGCAAGGTGAAATAATTGGTCTTTTCCTCTCATCTGAGATTCCAGCCGGACGTGGATTGCTCGATACGATCCTAATGATCAAAGACCAAGGTGGACTTGTTTACGTCCCCCACCCTTTTGAATCCGTGAGAAAGGGCTTGTCCCGCGCGGTATTGGATACGCTTGCCGATAAAATTGACATCGTAGAGATCCACAATGGGCGGGCTTTTTTTCAAAACCGTGGCCCCCAAGCAACTACATGGGCACGACTCCATCACAAAGTAATGGCCGCCAGTAGCGATGCCCATGGCAAGAAAGGTGTTGGTACTACTTACACAGTCCTGGAGGACAGACCTCATCGTCTCACTCTAGTGAACTCTCTTGCAAAAGCTCACTATGTTACCACCCATCCTCCTTTGCGATCACTCCTTTACCCGAAAATCAACCGCTTACGTAAACGCATAGGCCAGTCACATTGAAAGATATATTGTTTAGTCTCTGGTTCTTCCTGCCCGCTGGACTCGCAAACGCCGCACCGGTATTTGCGAATAAAATTCCTTATCTCAACCGTTGGCATACACCGCTTGACCTGAACATGGAATGGAATAGAAAACGCTTACTAGGACCTAACAAAACATGGCGAGGTCTTTGTTTTGGGGTTATTGTCGGTATCCTGGTCTGTGCTCTGCAAAAAATTATGTTTCTTCAACACGAGACTATCCGTTCATTTTCATCAGCCGTGGATTATTCCGCAATTAACCCCGTTCTGTTGGGAGGCTTTCTCGCCGCCGGCGCGCTCTTTGGTGATGCAGTCGAAAGTTTATTAAAGCGACAATCCGGCGTGAAGCCTGGTGATAGTTGGTTCCCTTTTGACCAGCTGGATTATATTGCAGGAGGACTCTTATTCAGCACAGTAATTGTACGTCTGGCTTTTAAAGACTACCTGCTAACTATAGGTGTTTGGTTTGGTTTGCACCTGATCGCCAGTTATATCGGTTGGCGATTACATCTCAAAGACAAGCCAATCTAAGCGGAGGCAACTACAAAATATTCATTTGCAAAAGCCCCATCCAGGAAGTCCTTATCAAATAACTTTAATAACACTTCAGTTTGGGAAGGCATAGCAGCCAGGGCATCACGCTTGAGACGACGGATATCAGTCGGTAGTGCGTAACAAATTTCACAATCGATGGCGTCCTTCAAAGGTGGCTGATCAATGTTAAAGAATATATTGAGCTTCGCATCAGCATCTTTTAGGTAGCGATCATATTGGCTGGTAGTATGCACTGCGTGAAAACAAGTGATGGGTGCTTTAGTGTGATGAGCCGCAGAGGTACACCATCTCGACACTGCCTGGTGATCTGGATGACCTGTCATGCCCTCAGGCCCAAAAGTCAAAATGGAATCTGGTTGATGTTTAATAATTAGGTCCGTAAGTTTCCCAACTGCTTTAGCCTTGTCCGCTTTTTCACACTCACCGTCATAATAACCTAGCCAATAGTGTGCTTTTACACCCAGTATCTGAAGAGCCTTGTTTAGCTCACTAGCTCTGGTTTGAGCTAACGTTTTCAGCGGCCATTTCTTAAGGTTTTGCGAACCAGCTTCACCTTTTGTGGCAGTTACGCAAACTACTTTTTGACCATTTCTAGCGGCCGTAGCCATGATACCTGCTGCCAAAAATGTTTCATCATCCGGATGAGCCCACACCGAAAGAATTGTCCCCAGCCGCAGTACATCACGCGGCGAGGTAATTTGTCTCATGCAGTTACCCAGGCAGCCCGGCGGCCATATAAACCAAGCAGTTTTGTCTGCAACCCTTCAGTAGGCGCTACTGTTAGTGGCTTACCAAAGAGCTGGCTTGATGCCATTTCTCTCGCATGTGCCCTCGAGAATTTATAGACAGCTTGAGTGAGGTCTGAGTTAAACAAAACCGTACAACCAATAGATTTCCCCACGTCCCACCCATGGATAAGCAGATCTGCCGCAAGTTCAGTAATATAGCGCGGTAAAGCTACTCTTCCATACGAAAGCTGTACTTTCGCTTTGGGATTACTTGAATGCACTGCCACCAGGGCCGCATCAGCTGCATGTTTCCAGGAAAATTGTGGATCACTCCCTAAAAGATCACCGTCGAACCGATTCCCTACTTCTTTAAGATCTTTACTCTTAATAATTTCTGGGGCCCACAGAAGTTCATATACCATGTGGTTTATTAGGGTCCGTAAGTCCCATTCCTGGCAGGGAGTAGAGTTAGTTAACTGATCGGTAGATACAAGGCGAATTATAGATGTTGCCTGCTGCAATGCCTTGGCAAAGATGTCCTGGTACTCCATACTCCCCTCCCAGTTCCATAATACTCCCTTATACAAGCATTACGAAAAGAGTAGTTTAAGAATTAAGTGCAACTTTAAACTTTTCTACCAAGTCAACGGGAGTCGGATTTACTCCGTTTAGGAGTGCCAGATAGATACTCACAAAATCTCCATAAGCGATGGTCCACAGTAATTGTTGAAGCAGAGTACCGCCTTGCGCCTCTACTACTTGGGGAGCTGGTCGTAAACCCGATAACAAAGTTTCACTCACCAAAAAACGTTTCTGGGTACGTTGATGCTCCAAGTTAGAGCGCAAGTCTACAATCGCATATGGCTTTTGTGAAGGTTGGCCACTCCAACCAATAAATTCATTGTGGTTAAACTCTGGTAATGTACCCTGCCACGCGATATTCTTGGCGTTTTCGTTAAAACTTATCTTCCATTTATAGGCTGCTGGTATAAGCTTAGGACCAGAGTAAATGACCACTGACTTGCCCATTAATTCCTGCGCTAATTGCTTGGCAGGATTTTTTGAGGTCGGTATCACACTGGCCCAATTCTGAGTCATTTGTTGCAAAAAATCTGCTACACTTGTCAGCTCATCTATAACCGCTGAGGGTGCCAATGAAGCACTCTGCATTAATTGCACGAGTGCTTTCAGGGCAGATAATACCGCAAAACGAGGCTGCTGAGCCTTGGGAATAATTATAAAAGGCCAGTTCTTTTGCTCTGCCATTTCCTGAAGTTTCCCACCGTCAGCCATCACAGCTATTACTGCACCCCGAGCTTCAGCTTCAGTCACCGCCGCCAACGTCTCCTCCGTATTCCCAGAGTAACTAGCGGCAATAAATAAGGTCTGGTTAGAGACATAACGTGGTATTAAATAATCCCGGCATAGCTCAAATGGAATCCCAAAGCCAGGCCAAACACTACCTACAAGACCAGCCAGAGCTGATCCGCCCATACCGGCAAAAACCACGTTCTGTGGTTTGCTTGCCAGGGGCTTCCATTGCTTAAGCTCTAAATCCTGTCGCAACTGCTCGTTTTGTCGCTGGGCAATACCGAGCGCGTCTTGAGCATCTTTTTGGTGAATATATTTCAGATCGTCTAGCATAACTATTGGTCAATTTAACTTATGCCTTACTCCACGTTAAGTATACCAAGTGGCTTTGAATGTAAAAATCTTCGGCAGTACACCACTCATCGTGATTATGGTATAGTGCTAATGAATATCATTTATACATATAAATCCGGGGGTGGATATGTTCGACGATAACCAAAACTTAACAACGCCAAGTGATAGCACTACTTCTGCAGACGGCACTCTTTCCACTCATAACGATGCAAGCGGCACCCCTGCCACCTTTGAGCCTAGTACTCCCCAAGAATCTACTTCTACTCCTACCTCCACGAGCACCGATAGTACCAGCAGCTCAGCTAGCCCATTTGATCCTACCGTTATAGACACAATCGCTGCGAGTAGCCCTTCAAATGGAACCGATACAGCGATTTCTAGCACCGATTCAAGTATCCCTTCGGGCTCTTCCAGCAGCGAACAGGCTATTTCTTCAACTCCCGAAGTGATCGAATCGACTTCTGAAGATACCTCTTCAGTCGCAAGTGAAGTCAGTGGTACAACAGACCTTGCTTCTATCAAACAACAAGCCCTGCAAGAAATTTCACCTCTGTTAGGTCAGCTTGACCAGGCGCCAGAAGAAAAATTCCGAACCACTATGATGATGATTCAGGCTGCCGACAACCAAAGTCTTATCCCTACAGCATACGAAACAGCCAAGCAAATCAAGGATGATAAGGCACGTGCTCAAGCACTCCTTGATGTGGTAAATGAAATCAACTACTTTGCCGGCCAAACAAAGGAAACTACCAAAGACTAGAGGTTAACTGATAACTTTTGGTCTCTCACTAGGTTTGCGACGGCTGCTCAACGTTAAAGACTTCAAGGCGGCTTATTGAGCTAGTTAACAGCCTTAACTGTGTTTCAAGTAGAGCCAAACGTGCCTCAATACTATTAGAGCTGCCGCAATGCCTGCCCTGATTGCAAGAGTGCCTGCTTAGACCATTGAGTCTCGCGTTGGTGTACCTCAGCTACAGTGGTAGACAGATAGCTTTTTACTGAACCTACTGCTGCCTGCAATTCCTGTTTCGTCACCAATCGCTCAACCAGACGGTTTTTGGCATAATCCAAAGCCCCTTGTAAATCCTGGCGCGTTAATGAAACTTGCATCTTCCCCTCCCATATTCACCTTAATCTCTTTTATTTGTTTTTCGCAGTTAAATGGCCTCTTTTACTTGGATGACCTCCCTTCTCTATTCTCCTCTCCTTACCCCAGCCATAACATCACTGGAATGTCTGCCTATTATTACAACCCAGAGTACTAGGGTGTGCTGTAAGATATTTAGCTTTTTGGCGCTAAAGAGGGTTATTCGTCAGTTTCGGGACCTGTCCGAGGTATTTCAGTAGTATCTCCCGTTGCAGGCGTAGTAGAAGGACCAGTAGTCGGCGAGGTAGTATTGTTCTGGCTAGGATTCTGGGCAGGTTGGCCACTCCCACCGGGCGTATTGTTGTTCCCTGTTGAAGTATTACCGCTATTATTACCCACATTAGAATTACTAGTTTGTGAGGTAGGAGCCGTAGTAGATTTATTATGATTGGTAATTTTTCGATATATCCAACGCCCACCGAAGAAGAGTAGTAAAACAACGAGAATAGTAACGATTAAAGAAACAAAAGCGATTAGCCAGGCAACTCCCATTCGTTCGCCTCTCTCTGATTGGTAATATTCCTGTACGCCTGAAGGCACCGTACCAGTGTCCATGTCATTTCGGTAGCGACGAAAAGGATTCCACACCATGTGTTACTCCCAACTTAGTAACCAAATAATAGGACAAAATAGCTTTCCTTGCAACATAATGTAGTAAGCATAACTGGTCACGTCTCCGCCACCACGTTCACACAATCAATAGCTATGATTACTGATGCAAACTAGCTAGGTGTCTCTTTTTTGTTACATCATTCCCATGCCACCGCCTGGCATACCACCACCGGCAGGTACAGCTGGTTCTTTTTCTGGAATGTCTACTACCAACGCGCCCATTGTCATAGCCGTACCGGCGATAGAAACAGCGTTTTGGATTGCTTCTTTGGTAACTCTAGTCGGATCAACAATACCTTTGGACTTCAGATCCACTAGTTTACCAGAATTATTCACGTCAATACCCTGTCCTACTTTGGCTGACCGTACTGCTGGCAGCCATTCGTCAGCATTTAATCCTGAATTTGTCAGCAGAATACGGAATGGTTGCTCCAAAGCCCGCTTCAAAAGAGACTTACCATTACTAAGCGCATCATCCTCAGCACGCGCAGCAGCTTTTTGGACTTGGCCGACAGCGTCAGCTAAGTTAACAAGCGTTACGCCCCCACCTGGCACCACGCCCTCATCAAGGGCAGCTTTCACTGCCGCTACCGCATCATCAACCCGAAACTTCTTTTCCTCAATTTCTGTCTCAGTAGCTCCACCTACCTTAATCACCGCTACCTTGCCACTTAACGCAGCACGACGCTTCTCAAGGTTTTCTTTGTCATACTCACTTGTCGCTACAGCAACTTGGTGAGCAATTTGGTCAATACGAGCACTCACCTCAGTGGTATTCCCGCCTCCTTCAATAATTGTCGTGTCATCTTTAGTGACAATTATTTTTCGGGCACTACCAACCATATCTAACTCGGCATTTTCAAAAGTATAACCACGATCCTCTGTAATAACAGTCGCACCAGTTAGTACCGCGATATCTTGCAAGACATCCTTTCGTCGATCGCCATATGCTGGTGCTTTGACTGCTACGGTGTTAAAGACACCTTTGAGTTTATTGAGTACCAACGTCGCGAGAGCCTCACCCTCTACATCTTCGGCAATAAGCACCAGATCCTTCTTGCCAGCTTGGGCTAGTTTTTCAAGTAAGGGTAAAAACTCTTGTATAGAGCTGATCTTTTTGTCGGTTATCACAATAGCTGGCTTATCAACAGCTGCTTCCATACGGGCAGTATCGCTTACCATGTATGGACTCACGAAGCCACGATCCATCGTAAAGCCCTCGACTACTTCACTCTCTAGATTGAGACCCTGACCTTCTTCAACTGTCACAACCCCTTCCTTGCCGACTTTCTCAATCACATCAGCTATCAAAGAGCCAATCTCAGCATCACCAGCACTAATTGTTGCTACCTCAGCCACACGGGATTTCTTGTCCTTAATGTCTTCTGACAAACTGTCCAACTTCGTAAGCACGGTGTGTGCAGCAGCTTCCAGACCTTTTCTGAGTTGCATAGGGTTGTGGCCAGCTGCAATGAGCTTATTTGCTTCATTTAGTAAGTGGTATGTAAGGACAGTTACGGTGGTAGTTCCGTCGCCAGCCATATCGTTCATTTTGCTTGCTGCTTGTTTAATAAGTTCGGCGCCAACCTTATAGCCCAATGTTTCGTCATCAACGTCTTCAAGTTCAACACCTTTGGCAACCGTCACCCCATCGTGCGTTACAGTTGGATTGCCATAGCTTTTACTAATAACTACATTGCGGCCTTTCGGACCCATAGTTGTTTTGACTGCGTCATAGAGTGCTTGGGCGCCGCCAAGTACGCGTCGGCGGGCATCCTCGTCATAAAATACTTTCTTTGCCATCTAATTCCTCCTACTTTACTGTTGCCAAAATATCTTCTTCTTTAACCAAGATGTACTCGTCACTGCCAACTTTTACATCGGTAGTACTGTAACTTTTATAAATAATCCGATCACCGGTTTTTACTTGTTTTACATCTTTACCCACCGACAGCACCTTGGCAACTTTCGGCTTTTCCTGTGCATTGCCTGGCAAGTAAAGTCCGCTGGCGGTTTTAGTTTCTGGCTCTTCAGATTGAGCCACCACATAATCCGCTAAGGGACTGATTTTTGCGCTCATAACTCCTCCTTCATTACTATACCTTTATTGAGGTCGTTAGCACTTTATGATAACGAGTGCTAACTTTCAGCACTCATACTAGCCGATTGCCAAAAGTCCTGTCAAGCGATGATGCTGATATACTCTCACATCCGCTACGGTTTCACAGTGTTATATACTTATGGTTATGCCTTTATCTGTGCTTATGTGTGCGCCCGATTTTTTTGATATTGAGTACGAAATCAACCCTTGGATGCACACCAACAACCAGATAAATAGTAATGTGGCCCGCTTGCAGTGGCAGCAGCTATCATCAATCTACAAAGATAAGCTCGGCTGGAATGTTAAGTTGCAGCCCCCTATTGAGCATCTGCCGGATATGGTTTTTACCGCAAATGCTGGCCTAGTTATCGGTAGTAAGGTAGCCCTCAGTCAATTTCGCTCTCCTGAACGTCAACCAGAAACCGAATATGATGACAAATGGTTCAAGTCCGCTGGCTATAGCGATATTTTCAAACCAAAAGCAGATTTCGAAGGCGAAGGTGATGCTCTAGTTTGGAACGATATAATTTTTGCTGGTTATCCATGGCGTAGCGATAAAGCTGCCCATCGTGAAATTGCCGAGTTTTTCGGATACAAAGTCATCAGTTTGCAGCTCACGAATGCCAGTTTTTACCATCTCGATACTGCTCTTACGATTGTCGATAAAGAAACTGTCGCCCTTTACCCTTCTCTTTTCAGCGCAGAGAGCCTGAGAGATATTCACGCAGTGGTTCCAAATGTCATTGAATCTAGCCACGAAGATGCCTATGCCTATGGCTTAAACGCTATGAGTGACGGACATAATATCGTGCTCAGCGACCGTGCCACCGGCTTAATTGACACCTACAAGCAAAAAGGTATGCAGGTCTTCCCTACTCCTATCGGTGAATTCCAAAAATCTGGGGGCGGCGTCAAATGCCTTACCCTGGAACTACGCTCTTAAAGGTTACATTCTCTTTAACGCTTGATGAGCAGTTGATATCTCATCCCAAGGGTGTTCACCATCGGCACGTTCAATGGTTTTCTCGTGACCCTTACCTAATAACAACACTGTATCGCCCTTTTTGGCACGATTAATAGAAAAACTGATCGCCTCAGTGCGGTCGTGAACCAGGAATAAATCTCTCTCTCTTACTTTACCCACTTTCTCAGCACCTTTAGCAATCTGGTTCATAATTTCGATGCCATCCACATCCCGATCATCTTCTTCTGTTACTATCACCTCATCGCAATATCTGCCCGCCAACTCACCCTGGATTGTCCGTTTAGTTTCATCACGCCGGCCTGCCGAACCAAACATAGCAATAAGCTTCCCCTTCGCCACCGGGCGTAAGTCCTTGAATAATTTCTCAAAACTATCTGGCGTGTGAGCAAAATCCACGATAACCGCAAAATCCTGACCTTCATTAATCCGCGTCATCCTGCCTTCCACCCCCTCCAGCGCGGCAATTCCCTGTTCTATTTGTGTTTTGGTAAGCCCTACCGCTCGTCCTACGGCTACTGCCGCCAGTGAGTTATAGACATTGAAGTTCCCGGGTAAGTGACAAGTAATTTTATAGTGTTCGTCACCGGCCACCACTGAAAATGAACTGCCTAAAGGACTGAGCTCTAAGTCATTTGCCCGGATATCACCCTTATCAACTCCGTACATTACTGGATGCTTAATCGCACCGGCAAAGAGCTCAGCACTTGGATCTTCAGCATTAATAATGCCCGCCTGCAAACCCTTCTGATTGCGGTTACATAATGTAAATAATTTTTTCTTTGCGTCCCGGTAATTTTCAAACGTACCGTGATAGTCCAAATGCTCGTGTGTAATATTGGTCATCACCGCAATGGAATACGGAATACCCCACACCCTGTTTTGGGCGAGCGCATGACTGGTAGTTTCGAGCACCAGCCACTCTATTCCTTCTGCTTTTAGCTCTTTAATACGTCGCATCAGTTGCGGCACGGGCACGTTAGTCATGTGCTCAATTTGCGGCCGAATGTTCTGTCCACTGCCATAAGCTACAGTGGTCATCAGCCCTACTTTATAACCAGCTTTCTCTAACATTTTATGAATCAAAAAGCAGGTGGTCGTTTTACCATTGGTGCCTGTCACCCCTATAACCTTCAAGTCACGAGCCGGAAATTGGTTTACTGTATTAAGAAATACAGCTTCCGCTAGGTGTCCTTGCTGTTCAACCTTCGGAAATACCTTCTTAGGAATTAGCTTTTTTGCAATTCGACGCAGTGCCATCGTAATTCAAGTATACTAAGCATCTAATGAAAATATTAGGGATTGAGACTAGTTGCGATGAAACAAGTGCAGCTGTCGTCGAAAACGGCCAGCGACTTTTAAGTAATGTTGTCGCCACTTCTTTAGATTTGCATGCCCAATATGGCGGTGTTGTGCCGGAAATTGCCGCCCGCAGCCACATCGAATCTATCAACCCTGTCATTAACCAAGCGCTCAAGGAAGCCTTCCCTGACCTTCCTGAAGGTTCTCTACAAAAACATTGGCAAAATATCGACGCTATCGCGGTTACCTATGGAGCAGGATTAGGAGGCAGCTTATTGGTTGGGGTAATGGCTGCCCGCACTCTCGCCATTGTGCACCAAAAAGCCCTCTATGCCTGTAATCATGTGATGGGACATGTTTACGCCAATTTTATTACCGACACCCCTCTAAAAGGTTACCGACTTCCCTCTCAGCCGCCCCGTTTCCCTATGCTGGCCTTAATTGTCAGCGGTGGCCACACGCAACTAGCCCTGTTTAAGGACTATTTTAATTACACGCTGCTAGGCCAAACACATGATGATGCCATTGGCGAAGCCTTTGATAAAGTTGCAAAAATCCTTGGCCTTCCCTACCCTGGTGGACCCAGTATTAGCCAGGCAGCTCAAGCCGGTAATCCTAATGTCTATAGCTTACCGAAAGCCAAAACCAAAGATAAATATGATTTCAGTTTTTCTGGGCTTAAAACAGCCGTTCTTAGACGCGTGCAAGCTGAGTGCGATAAAAGTTACGAATTTCCCTCATTCAAGCTCTCAGAGCTCCTGGATGCTGCACAGAAAGCGGATTTTGCGGCGAGCTTCCAGTATACCGCCGTCGAAACAGTTATAGATAAAACCCTCCAGGCTTATGAAGAGTTTAAACCAGCCAGCGTTGTAATTGCTGGCGGAGTGGCTGCTAACCAGGAGTTGCGCCACCAGTTGAAAGCACGTCTGCCATTGCCTGCCCATTTCACTGATCCAAAATTATGTACCGATAACGGAGCGATGATCGCCGCCTTAGGCGGCTTTATGGCTCAATGTCGACAACCACTCGCCGACCCTTATAGCTTAAATGTCTCCCCTAACCTCTCTATGTAGTTTAGGTTGTTTTTAAGACAGGTTGCCAGGGTATCTCGCCACAACTGCGACTTTGTAGAGAGATGGGTCGCGTGGCCTACGAGCAAATTCAATTTCACGGGTCACCTCTCTATTGTATTGGTGCCCTTCTGGACTCAAATAACCATTCGCAGAAAGGAACACCCCTTGGGCACCATGTGCATTATTGATTAGCTCTATGGCCTGCAAATTCGACAGTTCGCCTCCATTATCTTGGAAAATTCCGCTGCCAGCGTCTAGCTCTTGCCAGGTAAATTCGCCGACTACCTTGTGAACCACTTGCTCATAATTATTTTCAGGTAATGTTTGAATGACCTCTGGAGCTGAAGAGATGGAAGGAAAAATATTATGATTCATCAAGCGGCTACGATAACACTTATGATTACCATTGTCAATATTGCGCGTTCGTATTTTTGGGGTTATGCTTAGCCTTGAAAACAAAAACCGTGCCCTCCCGCTTTCGGGCGGGAGAGCACTAAGTTATTTAATTAGCTTGGTGCAGGCGACCAAAAGTAGAAACGGTGGGCAATGTTTTGAGGGTTTCTGAAAAAACAAACCCTTGTTATTGTTTGTACTTTTCACATGAAACTGCCAGAGGCAGTTTTTTTATTTTTCAGTGGTAGGGTGGTATGATGACTAAATCTGATAGGTGTAAAGAACAGCGTTTAAACTATGAGATTGCCAAAAGCATACGAACCGGCGAAACACGAGAGTACGATTTACCAGCTCTGGGAAGAACGCCAGGCATTTGCCCCAGTTCACAGGGGTAATAATGAGTATTTCAGCATAGTTGTGCCTCCACCGAACGCCAACGCAAACCTCCATATTGGTTTTGGTCTGGTCATGGCACTGGAAGATATTGCTATCCGATATAACCGCTTACTTGGAAAGGCTACCCTGTTCGTACCAGGGGCCGATCATGCGGGCTTTGAAACACAAGTGGTATACGAAAAACATCTCGCTAAGGCAGGGAAGAGCCGCTTCGACTTCAGCCGCGAAGAGCTTTACCGACAAATATGGGATTTTGTTGCCCAAAACCGCACAAATTTCGAAACCCAATTCCGTCGTTTAGGGGGAAGTGTTGACTGGGATCGTTACACCTTCACCCTTGATGAAAAAATCGTAAAGCGTGCCTATGCCACCTTCAAGAAAATGTGGGATCAAGGGTTGATCTACAGAGGGGAGCGGCTTGTTAATTTTTGTACGTTTCATGGTACCGGCTTTGCTGATATTGAAGTGGAGTATAAAGAGATTGATGGCAACCTCTGGTACATACGTTATCCACTCACCGAAGGCGACGGGGAAGTTACAGTTGCAACTACACGCCCGGAAACTATGCTGGGTGACGTAGCAGTGGCAGTAAACCCGCGTGACAAACGGTACAAACAATTCATTGGCAAAACTGTGCATTTGCCTCTAACCAACAGGGAAATCCCGGTGATTGCTGATAACATGGTTGATACTTCCTTTGGCACTGGCGCCGTAAAGATTACACCTGCACACGATCCAAACGACTACGAAGTAGCCCAGCGCCATGACCTGCCACTTATCAATGTAATTGACCACGAAGGTAAGATGACAAATCACGCTGGAGAAACCTATCGCGGCTTTACGGTATCACAAGCCCGACAGCGTGTTATAAAAGATCTTACCAAAGGAAAGTTCCTCGCCAAGTCAGAACAACATAGGCATAGTGTTGGCCACTGTTATAAATGTGGAACTGTTATTGAACCATTGCTCAAAGAACAGTGGTTTGTTGACATGAAACCGCTGGCCCAAGCCGCAATCAAAGAATTAAAGGCAGAGAAGATAACCTTTTATCCTGATTCTAAAAAAGACCAATTAATCCGCTACCTTGAGGGGCTAAAAGACTGGAATATCAGCCGCCAGATTGCGTGGGGTATTCCCATTCCGGCTTTCCAAAACGTAGATAATCCTGACGACTGGATATTTGACGATCGTGTCAATAAAGAAGAGGTAGAGGTAAATGGCCATACCTATCGTCGTGACCCAGATGTTTTTGATACGTGGTTCAGCAGCAGTTCATGGCCCTACGCAACCTTGGATTACCCAGAAGGGAAGGACTACAAGCAGTTTTACCCCTTAAGCTTAATGGAAACAGGTGGGGAGATCTTATATCCATGGGTCTCACGCATGATAATGATGGGGTTGTACGTAACCGGCAAGGTACCGTTCCAGGCTGTGTATATCCATGGCTACGTCATGGCCGAAGACGGCAGCAAAATGAGCAAGTCCTTAGGTAACGTAATTGACCCCATGGAGGTCATTGATCAATACGGTTCCGACGCGCTGCGGATGGGGGTTGTTGCCGGCAGAGCCGCCGGTGTAAATAGGGGGTACGACCCTCGAAAAGTCCAGGATGCGCGTAACTTCTGCAACAAATTATGGAATATTGCCCGTTTTATCGAGTCAAAGTCTAGCGGCGCCGTACCTCCAGACAAACCCGAACCATTAACGATAGCGGATCACTGGATATTGTCTAAGTTACAACATATAACAGGGGTAGTTACTGCTGATTTGGATAAATTCCGCTTCAGCGAAGCCTACGAAAAACTCTATCACTTTGTATGGGATGACTTGGCGGACTGGTATATCGAGGTTTCGAAATCAGAAGCCAACTTATCAGTGCTACGCTATGTGCTTGAAGCAACTCTTACACTCTTGCATCCATTTGCGCCCTTTGTTACCGAAACTATCTGGCAACTCCTTAGCTGGAGCGACCAACCACTTATTATTTCTGCTTGGCCCCGTCCCATCTCTGGTAATCATCGTTTGGCGCATGAATTTGAAGTGGTTCAAAATCTCGTGAAAGAATGCCGGCGCACCATAAAAGCGATGGGACTTACACAACCTGTCTTATTGCACAATTCTCCACTTCTGGATACCCACCACGAAATAGTGAAGCGCCTCGCGAAGCTTGGAGAAGTGCGCAAAACCAGCGAGGGTAGGGGACTCCAATTGCCTACCACCGGCTTTCAAAGCTGGCTCGACGTTGACAATAAAACTGTTCATGCGTACATCCAGAAACTACAAAAAGACAGGGAAGGGCAGGCCAAACTTATTGGCCAGCTTGAGGCACGCTTAGCGAACAAACGGTATTTACAAAACGCACCTGCCGCTCTAGTTCAAGAAACTAAAGACCAGCTAGCAGCAGCGAAGTCGGCCCACACCCAGATTGATAACGAATTAGCTAGAATTCGCGAAAGTTAGTCTTCGGCTGGCTCGAGTGAAGACCGAACCCGTTCGGTTGACTCGATTGAATCGTAATCGTTAAACCACATGACATGCCAACCGCGCTTCTGGGCAGGAATAAGATTGGCGCGGCTATCATCAACGAACAGAATTTCCTCAGGGTTTACCCCTGTAGCAGCCTCGGCAATTTCATAAATCTTAGGGTCGGGCTTAATAACACCGACCTTTGAAGAATCAATTACCGCATCAAAATGAACATCCGGAATGAGATGGTTGCGCCGCATATCTTCTACAAATCCGCTACCAATGTTACTGAGCAACCCCAGCCGATAATTTTCAGCCACCCATGTCACCAACTCGTGCATCTCCTTAATAGGATCAACCGCTTTAAGATAATACTGCTGCCAATCAATGGTAGGTATGTCTAGACGTTTGGCAAAAGCTTTGTTGAATTCTTTGGTACTCATTACCCCTTTGCAAACGTCATCATTAAAATGCCAGAATGCAGTTTCAACTATATCTGAGGCTATACCCGTATCTTCGGCGATTCGGGTAAAAGCCCGGTGAAAGAATCGTACTAGGCAACCGTTAATATCAAAATAGACAAACCTTATACCACTTTTAGAACGTTTCTTCTGTCCAGCGCTGGGAACAGCTGTTCCCATCAGTTCATCTAAAGATATACTGACTACTTCTGCGATATTGCTGATGGTAAAAATAGACGGCGACTTGATGGCACCGCGCTCGATTTTAGCCAGCGTTGAGTAACTCAAACCAGCTTTTTGACACAACGCTTGCTGTGTTAAACCAGCCTTACGACGAGCCTGTTGCAGCCTCTGCCCCAAGCCCTTCTCTTCCGAGGCTCCACCTGATTGCATAGACCATATAGTACCAATAATTACTCAGAAATGCGAGATAATTAGTACTATGCGGCTAGAGACTTAAACGAAGTTCCCGTTGTTAGATAACGAGTAAGTAAGGATCAAAAACAGCACCAAGAAGACAATCGCACCGCAAACCCCGGCTACCACTAAAGAATTGCGTGTGTTACCCCCGGTTCGATGGTAGGTAAAAGAATAAACCCAGGCGCCAGTGCCTAGCGCCAAAAATAACGACACCAGGAAGTTGCTCATGGTTATTATTGTAGCACTATTGCAAACGCAGTTTCTCAGCAAGCTTGGAAAGGGAAGGGTGGTCAGGTGAAGTCTCCACATCTTGCGGCGCTCTAAATTGCTCGATGTGTTCAAAGGGGATTAGTTGCACATGAGCATGCGGCACATCTACCCCAATAACTTGCACGCCAATCCGGGCCACTTTTAACACCTCTCGCAGGTGTAAGGCAACTTTTTTACATGTCATCATGACTTCTTGATAATCCTCATCTGGTAGGTCCCAGAGGTGGTCAATCTGTACTTTTGGGATCACAAGGGTATGGCCTGGCTGGATAGGATGGATATCCAGAAAAGCCAAGGTTTTCTCATCTTCATAAATTTTGTGACAGGGAATTTCACCCTTAATGATTCTTGTGAAAATTGAGTCTTGCATAGCTTTTAGTATAACGAGCCCATTGCCAGCTGACGAGGCCAGCCTTTACAATAAGTTTCATGCTCGTTTTACGACGTTTTTTAGTCGCCTTATTTGGCATATTATTTGTGTCTGCAATTTCGCTCTTTGTCGTGAGCCGTAGCCTTAGTACTGTGCTCGGACAACCAAGCAATGTGAAAGCACAACTCTTAAAGAGTGGTTTCTACAAAGATTTACCGGAAGAGTTTTACGCAAAAATTCAAAAATCCCTTAACTCAGACTCTACCATTGTGGGTGCTCCAGTAAGCAGGCCTGAGATCAAAGAAGCCTTTCTGGAAGCACTCTCCCCAGCACGCTTACAAAAGCTCACAGAGGCAAGTATCGATACTTTTTACTCCTCACTGGCTTCACCATCCGGCAATCCTCAAATAAGCCTCGACGTCAGTGAGGTTAAGCAATCATTCGCTGACAGCCTGGCTCAGCGTGTCACCACCAGATTAAACACCTTGCCAGTGTGCAAATCAGTTACAGGCAGTACCGATCCTTTCGAGATCACTTGCCGTCCGCCCGGTTTAGATATCCAGACTGAATCTGAAGCGATTAAAAAGAATGTGCTGAGTAATCAAGACTTTTTGCCGCAAGCAACCGTTTCAGTCGACACACTGCAAAATGGCGACCTGACCAAAACTAGCCAGCCTGCCCAATCATTCCAATCAATAAAGAATGGCTACCGGTGGCTTATGCGTTTGCCATGGATTGCCGGTATATTGAGTATTGTGCTGGCCGCATTATTAGTGCTGACTGCGCCACAAAGGCTCAAAGGTGCCAAAGCTGTCTTTTATATTTTGCTGATATTTGGTTTGCTGGGTGCAATTGGCATCACTCTTGCCAGTAAAATCGCGGCTACAGAAGTAAAAGCAAATCTATCAAGCGAAGCACCTGCCGCAGTACAGAGGGCAGCACTCGCCTTTCTCGCACAACTACAACGGGAAATGCTCATCTACTACGCAGGCGCAGCAATAATTGGGTTATTTGCTCTTATTGGTATCGCCCTTTTCCGCCGCCATACTCGCATAACTAGAGGCTAAAGTAAGAATAAGACTTGGAGGCGTTAGAAGGGTAATTATCGTTATGATTGCCAAAATAATTGGCTACTTTTAATAACCAAAAATTAGATCCAAGTAGATAAGCATTAGCGTATTTGGGTAAATCGAAGTTATACTGGTGCATATGAAAAACAATTTTAAAAATGTTTTTGTTGTTATCGGGTTAGTAGCCAGTATTATGGTAGTTCTAGGAGGGTTAATAGGGTGGTTTTCTTTTCCTCCCAATCTCCAGGAGTTAACAAGCAGCGATCAAGCTTTACGGGAAACCATCAACGCCGTAAAGGGCGTATCCATGTTCGTGGGTATTGTTTGTTTAGCACTGGTCGTGCTGGCAGCTCGGTTCCGCAAGCTTTTTTTGCCAATAATTATTTTGCCGTTAAGCGGGTTCATTGCCCTTGCCGTCTTAAACAATCTAAGATCAATCGGCAAGCTAAAGGATTATGATATAGCGGTGGCCCCGGGATATTGGATCTCAATGGTTGGTAGCTTAGCCTTATTGGCTGCAGCGGTTGGAATTATCATAAATATTCTCAAAAAGCCACAGCCCGCAAATGCCGTTTTACCCCAAATGCCATCAAATCAAACCCCTGTGATGTCTCCTGTAACTGGTTCGGTATCTAGTGTTCTTAATACTCCTACTCCGCAAATGCCTCCAACACCCGTTAGCCCTCCAGTTAGTCCTGGTGTGACTTCGCCAATGCCGCAACCACCAGCCGTTCCTATCCCTCCTCAACCATCGCAACAGATACCGACTCCTTCTTATCGGCAACCTACCCCAACTCCTCCACCAAATGAAACTCCACCGACCATTACCCCGCCTCCACCTGTCGCATAGGTTTTTTGCCTATACTGCCGGCCCGTGCAGGTAGCATGATCATTCTGGTGGAGAGAGAGGGATTCGGTCACCTCCGGCGACCCCGGAACTCCACGATTGAAAACAAGTTTTCATCGGAAGATTCCCTTGCACAATGCCACCGGCATTGCTCACCCTATCGGGTTCTCATATCACTTCACTTCAACAAGTTTTATAACTAAGCCTGCACTTGGCTGCAAAACTTGGCGGAGAGAGAGGGATTCGAACCCTCGGTACCCGTAAAGGGCACAACGCTTTTCGAGAGCGTCCAGTTCAACCACTCCTGCACCTCTCCGGGATGTAGTCTACTTTATAAATTCATTATGCGGTAGGGCCCATGGGACCCCATTACTCTCAATATATTTTGGGGATTTATTAATAAGTGTGGTGTTTCTATTTCCGTCGGATATTCTCCGTTCATACAAGCCATGCAAAGTGTGCCCACCGGTCGAGCAATTGCTTTTTGTAAATTATCTAGGCTCAAAAAATCAAGCGAATCAAGGCCCAGATACTCAGTCATTTCACTTTTGTCCATTCTGTTCGCGAGCAACTCTGACGTCCGTCCTGTGTCCATGCCGTAATAACAGGGAAATGAGTAGGGCGGCGACGATACTTTCATGTGTATTTCACTAGCGCCAGCTTTTCGGAACATAGAAACCAGTGCCTTCGTTGTTGTGCCGCGGACAATCGAATCATCTATGATAATAAGCCGCTGGCCAGCAATTCTGTTTTTGAGAGGATTAAGCTTCATTCTTACAGCTGCTTCGCGGTCTGCCTGATTATCTTTGATAAATGTCCTGGTAACATACGGGTTTTTAATTAACGCTTGCCTCATAGGAATGCCGCTGGCTTCGGCAAAGCCTTCAGCAGCTGCTAATCCTGAATTAGGCACTCCAATTACCATATCAGCTTCGACCTCATTTTGCTCTGCCAGATACTCCCCCATGCGGAATCGAGTTTCCTGCACAACCTCACCATTGATAATGCTGTCGGGGCGCGCAAAGTAAACGTTCTCAAAGGAACATAACTTAGGATTTGGCTCGGCAAATTGTCGGCTATGCACTCCTTCATTGTTAATCACTACCAGTTCACCGGGATTTATTTCTCGCAAATGTGTCGCGCCAACTTGATCTAAAGCCACGCTTTCACTGGCCACCACATAGGCATCTTTATTTTCTAGCTTACCTAGTTCAAGCGGACGAAAACCATTAGGATCACGCATGGCAATAAGCTGGCCTTGCCCTAAGACAACAATAGAATATGCTCCAACCACTCCGCGCGCTGTTTCCGCCAACGCTTGCGGTAGCGGTGCGCCCTCTGCCCACCTCTTTGCAACCTGATCAGCAAACCACTCCGAATCCGTCGTGTGAGCCGAAAGTTTCGGTGGCCCGATGGCAATATGGCCGTTGTGAGCAAGTGCGAAATATTCTCCGTCAGGCCCTTCTTTTGGAATTGGTTGAGCTGCTTGAAATCCTTTACCTTCAACAGTCCCATAACGTGTGTGCGCAATTGCTGCCTCAGCTGGCTCCAAGCTCTCCCGCACCGCGTGAGTTAGCACTTCTGAAACAAGACCAGTATCTTTATAACCATTCAATTTGCCCTCATTCCACACCGCTATACCGGCAGCATCTTGCCCACGATGTTGCAAAGCCGCGGCTCCTAAGTAGGCAGAAGCAACTACATCTTCACCGGGCGCATAAATACCAAACACTCCACAGGCTTCACGGGGCTTGTCAATTTCTAATATATCACTCTCCATACCCTCCAAGGTCCTATCTATTTTTATTATATGCTATTTGTAGCTAATAAATTGGTTTTGCTTGCGTTTTTCTATTTGTTTTGGATAGTGATTGGTAAATTGCGGGCAAATAATATTGATAATATACCGACAGCGAACACAATAAAGAGAGCCTGTTTGAGGGCAGCAATTTGAGACTCCTGGTAGAGGTTTGCAATAGTGTCAGCCGTTTGTTTGCTACCCCCACTTTTTACAACATACTGCTGGACTTGGGATTGTGAGACAATTTGAACACCATACTGGGCCTGAGTAGCTACCTGTTGCTTTGCAGTTTGAGAAAGATTGGGGCTACTGTTAACAGAAGCTATAAAACCAGACGTCAATGAAAGCATGAATATAGAGCCTACAATCGCGGTGCCAAACGATGAACCAAGGTTTTGGTAAGTTCCTTGTAGTCCGCCCACCTCTGCAGTGTCTTTTTTCTCAACAGCCGACATGTTGACATTCCCCAGTTGGCTTGCCAGCAAACCAAAACCAGCACCAACGATAAGCATACCTATCCAGAATAGGGCTCCTCTTAGTTCTGGCTGAACTGATGCAAGCGTGAGCAATACACCAAGTGCCATAATGAACTGACCAAGCCTTGTAATTTGTTTGGCCGAACGCTTAGACGACATCCTGGAGCCAAGCGCTGAGAACGCTACCAGCCCGATTGATAAAGGAATAATTTTTATACCGGTTTGCAATGCATCGTAACCAAGAATAGTTTGCAAGTAAACCGGAATGACAAAAAACAGAGCTGCAATAGTAAAGTATTGCCCCATCAGCACACTCAATCCACTTCGCAAGGTTGGTATTCTTAGCAAAGATACCCGTAGCAAAGGGTTGCCTCCTGTTGCTTCGAGTTTCTTCTGGCGCTGAAGAAAGATCCACAACACCACAATACCGGACAGAACAAGATAGGAAACAAGTGATATGCCAAGTGGCGCAATTTTGTGTCCATTAATTTCTGGGTAGCCCAATGGCTTTATCCATCCCCACGTTTTGCTTTGCAAAACACCAAACACTAATAGCGCCATGCCGATGGCAGATAAAAATGTGCTCAAAATATCAAAGCTGGTCTTCTTTTTTGGTTTCACGTCATAAATCTTATTGCTAACGAGTAAGACCACCGCCATAACTACCGTTTCAGCAGCAAATACATAACGCCAGGAAAAGTATGTCGTCACCATGCCACCGATGAGCGGGCCAGCGGCGGCGGCCAGACCTGTGGCAGCGCCAAGTATAGAAAATGCAACTACCCGGTCTTTACCTTTGTAATTAATTGCCGCCAGAGCGGCGATAGCAGGTATCACCAGGACTGCTCCCAAGCCTTCCACCAATGACCATCCGAGCAGTAAAACACCTAAGCTGGGTGCAAGCGCTGTCGTGAGCGAACCCACCCCATAAACTATAGAACCTATCTTAAACGCGTTATGCCTGCCCCATTTATCACCCATCTTCCCGCCAGTCAGCATCAATGCAGCCATAGTCAATGCATAGAAGGTAATGGCGGCTTGCATACCAGATATGGTCGTTCCTAGATCTTTGGCAACCGTACTAATCGACACATTCATAACTGTGCTATCAAGGATCATCACGAATTGTGAAATAGCTAAAATTGCAATCACCAGCCACTTTTTCATAGGTAACCTCTCCTGTTATGCAGCCCCACAATATCCTGCTATCACTCATTCTACACTACCAATAACTGCTTACATTAACATGAAAGTTGGTTTTATTGAGGTTTACGTGTTATTAATAAGGAATAGGGTGGATTAGTCTGGAGGGACCGATATGGCAGCGAGATTGTCAACCACCGAGCAACTGAAAAAACTTCGATCTGAAAACACGGCCTTAAAAGCTGAGGTCAAGCGGCTTCAGCGAACCCAGAATAGCCAAAAAACTACCAAAAAAAGCAGAAACATAGGCGAATGGTTTCGCAAGGCAACCGTGGTACTACTCATCAGTATTGCAGTTGTGACCCTGGGAGTTGGCAATATATTTTTCTGGACTGGAAATACTCTCGTCAAACAAGACCGTTTCACGGCTTCTGTTCAGCCAGTTATTCAAGACCCGGAAGTGCAACAGGCAATGGCTCTTTATGTAACGAATAACTTATTTGCGCAGGTAGATGTCCAGGCATTTACCGAACAAGTCCTGCCTCCACGAGCTGATTTTTTGGCTCCGCAATTAACCAGCCAAATAAAAACACAGACCCAGAACACGCTGCAAAGTGTGTTGGCCCGACCGGCTTTTCAGGATCGTTGGAATACGGCCATAGCCAACCAACATCAACGACTTATCGGCTTTGTCACGAAGTATGAAGGTGATGGTTCTATCTCACTCAATGACATCTATAACCAACTCAGCAGCCGATTATCTTATACAAAGTTGTCGTTTTTAGCTAATAAGACTCTGCCTGCAAATATTGGGAATGTAAACGTGGTCACTGCCTCCTGGCTGCCCGAAGCACATAATGTTGTGACAAATATAAACACATGGAGATTTTTAGCAGTTACATTGATGGTACTGGCCTTAGTAGGAGCAATGTGGCTCAGCCGTTATCGCCGGCGCACTCTATATGTCTTTTGTTGGGCTTCAGCCGGCATGATGATAGCCACCCTTATTGCCCGCCGCATTGCCATCGAGACGATTACTGGACGAGCAGATTCCCAATACCAAGCAGGTGTGCGTAATGCACTGCAAATTGTACTTAATCCGTTGGCAGTTCAAACTACCACCATTTTATGTGCCTTACTTATTATTGGAATTATCGCCTGGGTCAGTGGCCCTTCGCGCTACGCCAGCGCCATCAAAAAGCAAGTAGCATTACTGTTTAGTGGCAAACTGCATCAAAGATTATTCTCACAAGAAAACCGTATCACTAGGTTCTTTTATGAACATAAAAGGACAATCCAGTGGTTTATTGTTGCCTTTTTAACACTCCTAATGTTGCTGGCACGCCTAACCATTCGAAGCCTGTTGGTGTATCTCGGTATTTTGCTTTTACTTGTATTGATCGTCGAGTTAATAGGTGGTCAGGTACAGGCAAACTCTACAATACGACGCCGCAAGTCTGCTTAGTCACGCAACCCAAGTAAGTTATTTAGATAGAATGGCTCACTTTTTGCGAGCCTAAATTTAAAACCATCACTCACGTGATGGCTTAAAATTTTGTCTGGTACACCCGACAGGATATCGCCGCCTCCGCGGCTCCTTCATTCGGCCATGCTCGAAATGCAATATACATTTCTGCGCGTGCCCTCACTTCGCCGAACCTCGGCTACGCCGTACGGTTCTCATTCATGAGACAACCAAACCACGCAAAAACCCCACGCAAGGTGGGGTTCATGCGTGGTACACCCGACAGGATTCGAACCTGTGGCCTTTGGCTCCGCAAGCCAACGCTCTATCCAGCTGAGCTACGGGTGCACGTCCTTAAAGAACAGGGAAGAGTTTACCACATACCCTCTCTTGTTACTACTGTTCTAAAACCGAATTTTGTGTATGAGCTTGTCGAGTGGGTCAAGTTGTCGGTTCTCAAACGGCAGAGCCGCCGAAAGGGCGTTCGCAATTTTCTCCTTTTCGTCTGGAGCAAAGTAAATGCTTAGGCTTGGCATGAACCTTTTGAGTGGCATAAACCAAATCGACTCTATACCTTCTTCTTGCACAACCGCAAATGACTTAAAGCTGCTGTAAGGGTATAATTTCTCGCCAACCTGGATGCCGCTACCGTCGATCTGGTACTGCAACTCGCGCGGCTTTCTGGAAGCCATGACACCAAATAACACTGACGCTACCGCAATAAGTCCAACCGTTATAAAGTCCCTCGTGAACCAAAAAATTAGCCCACTAAAGATAATTGTGACCACCGCTAATACGACGTACCAACCGGCAGATTTATGGTGCGCAATAAACTCTGAGGCAGTCCATGTCACTGGTTCTATATCCGCTAAAGGTTCAATTCCAGCTTCGCCCGTTTCAGTAGAGGCATCTTCGGCATGAAACTGCCATTGCCCCTGAGGAGGCGCCACAGCGGGATCGGTTTGACTCTCTGGCATAAGCGTATTGTACAACGGTTCCAAAAACATACATAATTACAGATAGGAGATGATCAACTCTCGCCCCATAATATATTGCTACGATAATTAGATGCCAGTACTAAGCATGTGATTCAAGCGTGTTTAGGCGCTGACTTTGCTCTTGGAGCTGGCGGCTTTGATCAGTCACAGCTGCTTTTATCACTTTAACGTCTGACTCCACTTCACGAAGACGCTGATCAATATCATCTACCTTAGTCGGCACGTCAGCCATAGCTTCTGCTAACCGCTGCAGCTGATCTTGGATTTTCTCGAGTAATACACCTGTGTAATCATCTGACATAGTAGAAATTATTATACGCTCAAAAGCTAATTTGAAAACTCGCTCGTGGGTACACTTAAACTTAGAGAGGTGGGATAGCGGACTTCGTCCTCTTCCGTTCACGCTTTCTCGAAACAAGTTTCTGCGAGAGCTTTCGCTCCACCGAACCCCTTTTGCTACGCAAAAGATTGGGTTCTCATATCACTTCAACAAGTTTTATAACCAGGCCTGAACCTGGCTATAAAACTTGGCGGAGAGGGTGGGATTCGAACCCACGAGACCGTTGCCGGCCCGCTGGTTTTCAAGACCAGTTCCTTCAACCACTCGGACACCTCTCCCTATACCAACTAATAGTATACCTAACTTCTAAGGATAGCCTCAATTAGCCTGGGCAAACAGTACGGCATCAACTGTCGCCGCTCCGGCACTCCTCATTACTCGCGCCGCGGTTTCAATTGTCGCTCCTGTCGTCACCACATCATCCACTAAGATAATATGTTTCCCAGCTGGCATAGATGCGCGTCGATAGAATGAAGAATGTAGTTGCCTCAGCCGCTGGTCTCGTTTATTGCCTACTTGTCGTGATTGCCCGCGGCGGCCTAGTGCATCCATATATTGCCAGCCTGTGGCACGGGCAATATGTTTGGCAAGAAGCTGCGCCTGGTCAAAGCCACGTGCCCGCCGACGGCTGGTAGCAGTGGGAACGGGAACAAGCAGTACATCCTCTGGCTTGAAGTGCGGTAGCGTTTCAACCATACATTCAGCCATAATTTTGGCCGCATCACGGGCAAAGTGGTATTTCAGCACTCGCACCAACTCTTTTGCCTGCCCAGTGTACTCTGTGTAAATCCAGACGTGACGGAGTTTGCTCTGAGGGCGACATCGCTCACAAACGGCAAACTCCTGGCTCGCCGCCTGACAGCAGTAGCAGCGCGAAGGCAAGGGGAGGCTCAAGTCGGGCCGACACTCTTTGCATACTAATACTCCTTCCTGTCCGCAAATCAAGCAGGAATACGGGGCAAACAATTTCAGAAAGGGTTCAAACACTAGCATGTTGTAATTACTACCGTTGTAAATATGTACCCCCACCGGTTGCTGGCTATTATAACCTAAGCTATACTGCTGATAACACAAAAACGCAAGTTTAATGACTAAAGCGGAGGGTAACAACTATGGCGCGACGAAATCGCGATGAAGATTTGTTGATGGAAGATGAACTGACCGCTGCGTTTTTGGGTGAAGAAGACACACCAGCTGCCGCACAAGAAGAGACACCACAAGCCGAAACACCATCTACACCTGCCGAAGAGCAGTGGGATGAGGAAGAAGCAGTTCCTGGCCAGTTGGCACTAGATGTATACGAAACGAAAGAAAAACTGGTAGTCAAGGCTCGCACCGCCGGAGTGAATAAGAACGAGCTTGACGTAAGTATTGCTGACAACACTCTAAGTATCCGCGGCACACTTTCGGCCGGGAATGAAGATGATGTAGAGAACTACTTTATTCAGGAATGCTATTGGGGTGAGTTTTCACGCAGCATTGCCCTACCGGTACCTGTAAAAGAAGATGAGATTGAAGCCGTCCTTAAAGATGGCGTGCTAACTGTATCGTTTAAGAAACTCAAGCAAGACACAGTCAAGAAAATCCAAGTCCTGTAAGTCCTTAGTCTATAGTCCTCATTTGGGAATTGCCTATATCCACTTGCACTTACTGCAAACTTCTAAACGCTACGGACTAGGTTCGAAGGACTAATTTTGGCTAGCCGGCGCTGGCAGTTCGAGATAGAACAAAGCGCACGATTATCTGGGCTAGCGCCACAATAACCAGACCAATGACCGCGTAAAGAATCGTATTCTTGGCACTGGTGACGTTGGCTGATTCACCACCAGAGGTGATGTACTTCAGGCCGCCGACAATTATCATGACCACCGAAACGATACCGACAAGGATAGAGAAAGTATTAATCGCCAATTTAATAATGTTGTTGACTCGCTCTTCAGAAGTAGGATCATTGGCTTCACAGTTTACGTTGTTAGCTGTTAAATCAGTACCGCATCGGGTGGGGCTAATCAGCTCTTGAGCGTGCGCCGCTATAGGCACCACAGCCGGTACGAGCACACTTCCCACTAAACTGGCGGTAAGCAATAGTGTCTTGATTTTCTTGATCATAATTATTTTTGGCCTTTCTTATCTTGCTTTTGGTTATACCATATATGCTTATATTTATTCAAGAAGGGGTCACGTTTTATTGACTCGGCTGAGCACGAAATGCACAATCACCTGCGCCAGTACCGCAATTATAACGCCAACCACAGCATATAATATGGTGTTCTTGGCCGCTGCCGTTTGGTTGGCGTCTCCTTGCGAAGTCATATACTTAAATCCACCGACAATAATCATCACTACCGCGACGATGCCGGCAGCAATGCTGAGGGTGTTCAAGGCAAACCTCAGCACCTTGTCTACAGTCAGACCGCCATTTTGCACATTGCAATTTGTTAGCTGCGCCCCCTCACAGGCGGCATTTTTTGCGTCTTGTGCATAAGAATGTTGGGGGGTAGCTAATGCAAAGCTACTGAAGAACACGCTTACCAATAAGCCAGCTACCAAAAATCTGTTAAATTGTTTTATTTTGTTGCTCATAGCTTAGATAATACAAAACTTGCGATACCTTGCGCTAGTACTGCGACGACAATACCGACTATTGCGTAGAGCACCATGCGTCGTGCCGTGGCAATTTTATTCGGTTCACCGCCAGAGGTCATAAATGATATACCGGCAATTACCAGCACAAACACCGCCGCCACTCCAGTAAAAATTGCTACTACAGTGGTAAGCTTGGTAATAAGCCCATTAGGGCCATAAAAAGGGTTGGATGGATTTGCTGGGCAGCCCGCTGATTCCGCTGGGCAAGCAGTTTTGACTGGTGAAAAAGCTCTTGCTGTCGGCACCAGCGCAAATGTCACCACGCTCATGCTCAAAAGTACAATTACTGATGCAACTATTGCTCTATGTCTCATAGCCACCTCGTCACGTACGCTACTATTCCATATGATGCAATGGTAACTACCAGCCCAATAACCGAATATAATATTGTATCTTTGGCTTTGGCAATCCGATCTGGCTCGCCCTGGCTGGTCACATACTTAAAGCCGCCCCACACAAGAAACAACACTGTTAGCGCACCCGCAATACCAAAAGTTAGTTGAAGTAACACCGTAACCGTCGTACTGTCGTCAACTTTCGGCAATGGTGCGGTAGATATCTGGGAAATAATTGTAAACATGGCAGGTAGCATGATTTATGACCCTCCCAAGGTTTTGCCAATGAACGCTATAACGGTAGCGCCGATTATGGCAATGACAAGGCCAATCACTGCATTTGTAACTGTATGCTGCGCCTCACGGGTCGCATCCGGTTCTCCCTGGCTAGTGATATATCGTATACCGCCATATATGATAAAACCCAAGGCGACTATTCCGGCTACGCGTACCAAAATATCCACAAATGCTAAGGCTATGAAACCCCACTGGTCAGCTTGCCTAGGGTCAAAGTTCACATTACATTCTAGCCCGTTACCTGGTGAGGTTGGCAGATATTTATACCAAGTGGGTAAAATACCTAAGAAATTTTTGCTATTACATGCTGCCGCAAATAAATGAAGATATTGGAGCATCTTAGCCTATCCCTCCAGGCACGAGCCAACTTAAGAATCCAAACAATAGCCCAAAGGCAATTAATCCGATAATTGCGTTTCGGATGCGATTTTTGGCGCTGGCTACCTTTTGCGGGTCCCCCCCGGCAGAAGCATACTCGATCCCAGCTGCAATGATTGCAATTATTATCACTACCCCCGTAAGTGCCGCTATGGCAGCAATAGCATAATTGATGTAGTCAAACATTTTGGAAACACACTCTCCTGCGACGTCTTTATTACACTCCCTTGAACCCTCAGATCTTGGCAATTCTTTTACGGGTGTTTTCTCTGGATCCTGCTGCGCTTGCTGATCAGGGGTAGAGGCTTGGGCAACAATTCGTGGTGGAACTAAATAGTTAGAGTGGGCCTGTGCGCTACCAGGAATGAGTAACATTGTAGCTACAAATGCACTGACAAGAATTACTCCTAGCAAACGAATGTTCAGTGTTATTTTTTGTTTCATGTTTCTAGCAAAACAAGCTTTAGATATTTAAACTATAGCGTTATTTGGCGATTACGGCAAGCTGGTAGCGTGAAAGCCTGTTCTATTCTTTTCTTTGGAATAGTAGTCTATAATGCACCCTATAGTTCTTATGCATTAAATTCATGAAAGCAAAAACTAAAACTTCCTTATTAGGTATCCTGTTATTGTTCGCCGTTTCTGTAGGTATACACACTTTTTCTTTTTTGATAATAAATACCGGAAAAGTAGAGGCTGATGCCGCTCAACGCATTTCTGAAGAAGAGCAGAAGAAACGACGTGAAGTAAGAGCGTTCATAAACTGTTTAGACATAGGCATAAGAAATAGAGTAGCTACAACCCCATCACTTACTGACGCTCCGACTTTTGCAACCGCATGGAATGATTCTGGGTTCGTACTTGGCACACACCGCGAAGTACCTATTGGGAACGATTTAGGCTATTCAAATGGCATAGTTCGATGCGATCAACTCGGTTCCGTAGAATCATACTTAGGGTTTAAAACAGAAGAACTTTATACAAAAAGCGGCTCAGACTGGATTCTTATAAATGAAAAAGTAGATGAAGTAAGAAACAAAGCTGAAGATTTCGTTACGGAGCGCATGCCTTTAACGTATTCAGAAATGATTAGGCGTATAAGGTGGAACCTGACTAATATGTGCGCAGTAGAGGGAGACAAGAATCCAAGCGCAGGCGGTTTTGAGATAGATGGTAGGAAATTTGTCTATGATGACGGTGGAGCAGCACAGAGAGTTCCGGTCGGGCATGATTATGACTTTGATGGAGGAGATGATGGACAAGTTTCTTGTGGAAATATCGTAAACGAAGCACTCCGGTTGCATATTTATTCCCAAGATGCAGCAAATATGTTGGAATACGAGGATGATTGTATTAACGAGCATCCGAACGAAGACCTTACCGAAGAAGCACTAAAGGCTTGCGTCGCTAAAAAGGCAGAACAGTTTGGGCCGGGCAAGGATACAGGGAGCACTAACGGCAGCAGTGATAGCAAAACTGGTATAGATTGTGATGCTGTCTCTTGGAATCCACTTAAGTGGTTCATGTGTCCGCTGTTACACTTAGCGGAAAGCGCAGTTAGACAACTAGATAATCTCATTACCTATATGTTGACGTTCCCTACTTCGGACTATTTCGACAATAGTAACAACAGTCTCGGGAATGCGTGGGGAAGTATGCGCAACCTTTCGCTTGGCTTACTGGTAATTGCCGGTCTTGTAATGGTTATTTCGCAAGCTGTCAGCTGGGGACCATTTGATGCTTATACGATCAAAAAGGTGATGCCTCGTCTTGTATTTGCGGTGATATTTATCTCAATTTCACTACCAATCTTGCGTATAATGATTGAATTCTCAAATGTGGCAGGAGTAGGTATTAGAGAATTAATTGAGAGGTTATTTGATGCTAATTTTAGTAATGGGGTAACATTTAATAATGGCGCACTGACGATAGGAACCGTTGCTGTTGGTGCAGCGGGATTATCACTTGGTTTCCTGGGAATACTCAGCCTCATGGGAACAGCCATACTTGCGGTACTCATAGCATTTCTGGTACTAACAGCTCGGCAACTATTAATTCTGATGCTGGTGATAGTTGCTCCCATTGCCATAGCCTGTTACATACTGCCCAATACAGAACGAGTTTGGAAAATGTGGTGGGATTTCTTTTGGCGAGCTTTGGTCGCCTTTCCTATAATCTCAGCATTTATTGCAACGGGACATGCCTTTGCAAAAGTAGCATCATATTCTACTACTGTACCCGGGAGTGATTCAACGCTCCACGATACGCTGGCTTCACTTATTGCGTTTGCTGCATATTTTGGGCCTTACTTTGCTTTGCCGTTTGCCTTCCGCCTGGCTGGCGGTGCGGTTGGGCAAATTGGTGGCATCGTAAACGACCGCTCGCGCGGCGCCTTCGACCGCCTCAAGGGCTTCAGAAAGCAACAAACCGCCCAAAATTGGCAAGATACGAAAGCTGGCAACAGATTTAAGGGCAACAATGCAGTATCTAGAGGGGCTAGTTCATTTCTAATGGGTGCTACACTAGTACCTAAGGCTGGCCTCCGGCCAAGCAAGTGGCGCAGGAATATGGCCACTGCAAGAGGGTCAGCAGATTTCGATTTAGCGAGTAAATATATGGAAGAAAGCGCATCATTTGGAGCAATAAAGGGTGACGATGATAAGCTCTGGGCACTGATGACTGGCACAGACGAGGCAAGTATACGATCAGTACTGCAAAGAAGAGCGCCCCAAAGATTTAGTGACCCACGAGTATTAGATGAAGCTGTTGGTGAAGTGATGAGAGCCAAAAGAGAAACGAGTGATTCTGTTGCTCGTGTTGCTGCCACGAGAGCGCAGGCAGCTACTGGTACGGGTTTCTCAGATTCAGGTGAAATGCTTGAGGCCATTAATGCCGCATCTGGAGGAGATAGAAGCGTAGCTGGCAGAATGCTCGCGGAAATGCGAGGTGGGGCAATGGGATCTGGTAGAGTCGACCTTGGTGGAGCTGGTTTTGCAACTATGGCCACCGCTATGGAAAACCTGCAAACAGGCAGAACGCCCGCAGGTCCTGCCTATGATGCAAGAGCTGCAACAGTTGATGTTTCCAGAGACGTTGTCAACTCACAGGCGGCAGGCACTATAGCACACGCAAGTATGAAGCCTGCAGCAGTTAGAGCACTTATACCCGAAATGCGGGACAGACTTACTCAGGCAGCCAGCCAGGGAGGGGCCGCTTACGACAGAGAATTGGCTCGAGTGGCAAATCTTTACGATACTATGGCGGCTACTTCCCCCAACAAGGCAGACATACTTGCAGATGAGTTACTGTCTCTGCCACCTACAGCACTACCTCCTGGTATTGCTGGAGCGACACTGCGAGAAGTAATGGAAAGTCGGCGATATGGTCCAAACAATCAAGCATACCTGGACATGCGACGTGAGCTTAGTGCCCAACAATCTACTAGTGGAAGCGTGGGTGGTGGAGCCCCCCCAACTCCACCCGCTGGCGGTGGTCCTGCAGCAGGACCACCAGGGCCATCCATCACTCCATCTGATCGACGACTTAAGCGCAATATTACACGTATTGATTATATTTACAACATTAATCTATATAGCTTCCAATACCTGTGGAGCGACCAAATATATGTGGGAGTGATTGCCCAAGAACTCCTGCTTACCCACCCACACGCAGTATATGTTAATGAAACCGGTTTCTATGAAGTGGACTACGACATTCTAGGTATACAGATGGTCACATTAGAGAAATGGAAAGAAAATAACCTAGCCCGCCACTGCAAAAAATAAACCAAAAACAATACTAAACATAAAAATTGACGTTTTACATATATTATGCTAGTGTTTAATAATAATGTCAGAAAACACAAACACTCCAGAATCATTTCCGCTTCCCCCGAATACACCTCCAGTTCCTGAGAAATATCAGGAGGAAAATAGCGGGCTACCCACTCCTGCAATTGATCCCGCGTTAGGACTGGAAGAAATAGCGGCAACAGTCGCTCCTCCCTCAACTCCTGAAGATTATACTCCTCAACACAGAGCAATTGAGCCTTCCTCACCCGCACTTACTGGCTTGCGAAAATTAGTTACAAAATTGCGTATCAGGCATCATGAGAGAGCGGCCGCTGATCATGACGCTGACGCACGTGAATTATTTGAGACAAGGAAAGAACGTAAACATATAGTAAAAGTACAGCTTGCAAAGGTAAAAGAAAGGCCTAGCAATCCCAGAGACCCTGCCTATGTTCTTGCTACCCACCAAGAGAGAAGGATTGCATACAAAACTTCGCGAAGAAATGCGCGCGCTGTAAAAAGATCATATAAGCAATGGCGTCTCGGATATGTACACGGGGACGATGTTGGTAGTGATGATCATTGGGATAGGATACGTACAGGACGATACACTAGAGCTGAGCGAAGAAGTGAGAGACAGGGCGCCATCAGTAACATGCGACACCAAAGGGTTTTAGACAGAAAAGAGGAGCGGAATCTTAAGGCTCTACGTGGAAGAGACACAACAGGATTGCGCATGGGTAAAAGAATGGTGCGCCATCGTCACAAGGCACATGAGCATAATCTGCGTCAACAAGATTTGCAGGATAGGCTTACCGAACTCTCTGAACAACATGAGCAAAAGAAAAGAAGTCGCCAACACCAGAGGGCATCAAAGGGTTACACTCCCCGTCACGCGCGAAGAACTTAGGCACAGACTTAGGAGCTTAAACCCCCAAATGGGCAAGATTTCTAGGCCACACTTCATAGTACCCAGTCCTTAGTACTTAATGCCTAGCGAAGAGACCGCTTGCTCTTATCTGATTAACGCTTATACTTTAGTGTAAGATTATGTCGACGTATAAGGTTATCCAGGATATCGAGGCCGAGGATAAATTCTTAGGCCCTCTCACGCTTAAGCAATTTATCTTTGCCGCTATTACCGCCATTTGTGCGTATGTGGCGTTCTTTTTGTTTACCAAAAAGCTGTGGTATGTGGCGTTAGTCCTCGTACCTTTCGTGGTGAGTTTTGGTTTTTTGGCCTTTCCGTGGGGACGTGATCAGCCCACCGAGGTTTGGCTGGCTGCCAAACTGCGTTTTATGTTCAAACCCCGCAAACGGGTGTGGGATCAAGACGGCATCGAAGAATTAGTTACTATAACTGCCCCAAAAATAGAAAATCCCTATACTTCCAACGAACTGAGCGAAACTGAAGTGCGCAGCCGGCTGCAGGCATTATCGACGACCCTGGACAGTCGTGGTTGGGCTATCAAAAACGCGGCCCTGAATATGTATACACAGCCAGCTTATGCCAGCAGTGCTTACCAACAACAAACGGACCGTTTGTTAGACCCAGCAGCCGTCGCACCGGCAGTACCAGCGGTTGATGTGGGAGCAGCCGACGATATCATGGACGCACAATCCAACCCCACCGCCCAAAAACTCGACAATATGATTAATGCAGCCGCCAAGCAACACCGTGCCGCTGCCATAGAACGGGTAGAACAGGCCCGGGAAGCCTCCACGGCCCCACCCGGAAAAACCGAGCCAACACCCGCCCCGAATTATTGGTTTATGAATACACCGCCTCTGCCACCGGCGGATCTGGTAACCTTCACTACTCACGTGTCTGAGCCTCCGCCGCCCAGCCCTTTCGCGGCCGAACCAGCAAGCGCAGACGAACAAGCCTTGCTGGCAAAAGTACGGAAAGACAAGCAGGACACTTTAACCGGTTATGCCCATATGAAAGTTATTGACCCGCTAGGTACAAAACCTCCCCAATCCAAAAGCACTAACGGAATGACAGGGGGCAGTGTTCCTGATAAAATAAGGCTGGCGAGAAACAACGACCGGTCCGTGGCTAGCCTGGAGCGAGAAGCAAACCAAAAGCACAAGACCAAAAGGCAGTCGACGGATGAAATCGTGGTTTCGTTGCATTAGTGATCGAGCAATATCTTTTGGAGGGTGGGCTAACTAACATATGAATCCGTCATCACCATACCAACCCCCACAGGGTCCTCAAGGCGCGGGCCCATATCCGCCACCTGGCCAGCCTGGTATGCCACCTAATCAAATGATGCCCCCACCACCGGGTTATAGTTCAGCGTCGCCGCAAGGAAACTACCCGCCGGCTACTGCCACACCTCCTCCTGAGCAAATAGGCCAAGGTCAGGTTTCTTCACCCAAACTCGATAAAGCCAAGAAAAATCCCAACAGTACCCAGAATTCATTGCAAATCGCCGAAGTACGGGATGGCATTGTGATTATGAATGATGGGTCGTTCCGCTCTGTACTGATGGTAAAATCTATCAACTTTGACCTCATGAGCCCGGAAGAACGCGAGGCAGTCGAGTTTGCCTATCAAGGCTTTTTGAATTCTTTGTATTTCCCGATTCAAATTTTTATCCGCTCCCAAAAGGTAGACCTCACCCCTTACTTGCAAAAACTCGACAAAATTCGCAGTGAGCACGAGAACATGCTCCTGGCACTTTTGATGGAAGATTACATCACCTACATGGATGGCTTGGCTGCCGAAACGAATATTATGGATAAGAAATTCTACGTGATAATTCCTTATTATCCTTCGCAAGACGTCCAAAAAGCGCTTGATGCCGGCAAAAAGATATTCGGTAGTTTTGGCGAGAAAAAGAAACCCCAACACGTAGTTATTAATGAGGCTGATCTGGAGAAAGGTAAAGCCGAGCTGCGCAACCGTGTCCAGGCAGTATTGAATGGACTCCTGCAGTGCGGTATCCAAGGCTTGCCACTTGATACTCAGGAACTGATAGAACTGTACTACGACACCTACAACCCAGACACTGCCACCCGTCAGCAGCTTAAGAATTTTAACGACCTGACCGCACCAGTTGTGACCAAAGGTGAAGGCATGGCTCCGCAGCCAAACCTCGAAAAGGAGCTGCAGTAATGGCGTTCGGTAAAAAGAATCAGCCTGCGGATCCGGCGGCAATTGCCGCAGCCCAACGACTTCAGGAGGAGCAAGAGGTCCAGGCCGCTTTCCAAAAGGGAGTCACGGCACTCCGCGACTTTATCGCCCCAAGTTCGCTGGTATATGAAAATGGCTTCTTTCATTTAGGAACTCGCTTTGCCCGTACCATGTATGTGTATGGCTATCCGCGTCAGGTCATGACCGGCTGGCTCAGCAGTATGGTGAATCTGGATGAAGTAATAGATCTGACCATGTATGTGTATCCGGTAGACAGTCAGGTAATCCTAGAAAATCTGCGTAAAAAAGTTTCCCAGCTCGAGGCAGGTATCCAGATAGACAGCGAAAAGGGACGGGTTCGTGATCCGGGCAAACAGGCTGCCATCCAGGACGCCGAAGAGATGCGTGACAAATTGCAGGTGGGCGAGGAGCGATTCTTCCGTTTCGGGCTTTACTTCACTCTCTACGCTAACTCATTGGAAGAGTTGGACTTTGTCACCCACAAAGTCGAGTCACTGCTTGGCCAGCAATTAGTGTATTCCAAAGTAGCGTCGGCCCAGCAAGAGCAAGGCTTTAACAGCACCGTGCCACAACTAATCGACCAATTGCTAATCCGGCGCAACATGAATACCGGTGCTATAAGCACCAGCTTCCCTTTTACCAGCGCTGACCTCAGCCAGGATAACGGCATCCTCTATGGCATTAACATGCATAACTCAGGGCTGGTGATATTTGACCGTTTCACGTTGGAAAACGGTAACTCAGTAGTGTTTGCCAAATCAGGGGCAGGCAAGTCGTTCGCCGTCAAGCTCGAGGCTTTGCGCAGTATGATGTTTGGCACGGAAATATTCATTATCGACCCAGAGAACGAGTACCAACGAATGTGCGACGCGGTGGGGGGCGCCTACGTGCGGTTGAGCCTCAACTCGGCCACTCGTATTAATCCGTTTGAACTGCCCACGGTAGTCGACCCCGAAGAAGCGGATAACGCCTTGCGCAGCAATCTAATTACTCTACACGGCTTATTGAGGTTAATGATGGGGGGCGCTCAGGCGCAGATGGTATCAGGTGGCGTCGCGGCCATGCCAGCGCTAAGCCCCGTTGAAGAAGCTGATCTGGATGCAGCCCTAATTGAAACTTACGCCAAGGCTGGTATTACCAACGATCCGCTGACTCACACCGCCGTGCCGCCAACTATTGCCGACTTATACGACACCCTTCTGCATATGGGTGGCAGCGGTCCGTCACTCGGCCAACGCTTGCGTAAGTACACTTCCGGAACTTTCGCAGGTATTTTCTCCCAACAATCAAATATCGACATTAATAATCCCATGGTGGTATTTAATATCCGCGATTTGGAAGACGAGCTACGGCCAGTGGCAATGTACATCGTCTTGAACTTCATTTGGAACAAAACCAAATCAGATAAAAAGCGCCGCATACTCGTTATAGATGAAGCTTGGCAACTAATGAAGTATGAGGACTCGGCCAACTTTATGTTCAGCCTAGCCAAGCGAGCCCGTAAGTATAACCTTGGCATCACAACTATCAGCCAAGACGTCGAGGACTTTATGGGTTCGCGAATGGGCCGGGCAATTGTAGCGAATGCTAGCATGCAGTTATTGCTGAAGCAGTCTACTTCTTCAGTTGATGTGTTAACAGACGTGTTTAAACTTACCAGTGAGGAAAGAAAGCGCTTGAGTCAGTTCCCCATCGGCCAAGGCTTGTTTTTTGCCGGTCAAAGCCACGTGCACATACAAGTGGCTGCCAGCCCGACCGAGACTGGACTTATAACGACTAATCCAGAGCAAATTAAGCAGCTTGAACAACAAGGGGATTTAGACAAGCCGGAGGGGACTATAGACCTCAATAACCGGCTCTATCCAGGTAGCTAGATACAACCGCTAAAGGAATAATACATTGCCCGAAGAGGACAAACCAACACCAACAGAAGAATTGAATGAACACGGTGAAGAGATTAAGGAGCCGTTATTCAATGGTGATGATAAAAAATCAGTATATGATGATACTTTTGAGCGTTCGCGGAAGGCAAGCAAAAAAGCAGACAAAGGCACAAAAAGCCCGGATCAATTAAAATCAGCCGAGGAAGGTGGCGGTGCTGGTGCAAAAAGTAAGGCCGAAGCTGCCGAGGCTGGAGCACTTGGTCAGCACGAGAAACAAATCGGGGAAGGCTACAACGACAGCGATGACGGTGGACGCTTAAGTCGCCTGAAGCATAAGGTAGCCGGGTCGCGGCGAAAAAAAATTATCATTGGTGGTGGGATTGGTGCCGGAATTGGCGGTATCTTAGTTGGATCTTTTCTGTCTTTCTTGCCATTGAAGGTAAACCATATCGCCGAAAACCTACAAAAGCACTATTATTCCAGTGGGGAATCCGCCGTTGAGAAACGCGGTGATAAGCTATTTGCCGATTATTTACGCAAACACGTGTTTCCCTCTATGAAAGGTAAACCTAACTGTAAATCCACTCTGACCAACAAAGACTGCGTTAAGATTGATATAACCGACACACCTTCTAAACGTTTGTATAAAGCGTGGAGTGAAAACAGATTAGAAAACAAACTAGCGACCAACTATGGCCTGACGTTTCAATCAGATGGAAGTGGAATAAAAATGTTTGTGAAGGGTGAGAAGAGTGGGATCGATGTCAGCGACTTGGCAAATGGAAAAGCCGCGACACTGGATGACGTAGCGACGATAAAAAGCCGCTCTAATATTCGATCTGCAGTTAAAGACGCCTTTAAGGACGAAACGAAGATCCGGCAAATTATGTACCGTTTTAAGGTAGGGCGGTTAATGGAACGCAAGTACGGAGTTAGGCGTTGTATGTTCTTTTGCAAGACAACCGACAAATTTGACGACTGGAAAGACAAAAAGAAGCAAGCCGCCAGGATAATGATTGTTAAACGGGTAATTTTGCCTCATAACGATCTTGTTCAGGAAGCAATGGGCTGTATTATTTCAGGAAAATGCGTCGATGACGGTAGCGATACTGATGAGGGCAAAGACCATGAGAAACGCCGGGATGCGCTTGAAAAGAAAGTTGCCTCTTATGTCGAAAGCCAAGGTGGAGATTTTTTGAAGTATTCTGCCAAAGAATTAACAGATGAGGTAGAAAAAATACTCGATACCAAGGGGGGCATAAGCAAATACCTGCTCGATAAATCTATTGAGAAAGTGTTTACCAAAGAAGCCACCCAGGAATATGTAAAAGAAGCAACGGGAAAGGTTCTCCCGGTCGTGGGGTATATCGATACAGCTGCAAAATTTATCAAGACAATAAAGGGTGCGGGGCCTCAGGTAAAACGATGGACGTTTTTGATAAATGGAACGTCTATGGCCACACTCTATCAATTGTACCGAAGCCACGCGGATGAGCTAAAGAATGCAGACATCGACGTAGAGATGCTCGGTGGCAGTGTTGATACCCTCAGTGACGCCGCAGGCAATGACCAGCATAAAGGCCAATCAGCCGAAGTCAGCCCTTTGTACGACAACCTTATGGCCACACCTGCTCCAGTCAAAACATCTTTCTTAAACCTCTTGTCGCCAAGTGCATATGCTCAAGGCACACAGGCCAAGTACACCTGTGACGATGGTCAGCCAATAGCTGCCGGTGAATTGGTTTGCCCCGAGGAAAAGTTGATTCCGAATAACTTTGTCACGAGAGCTTCAGAATTCTTTAAAGACGAACCACTCGCCACACTCGGCACTGCCGCGGACTGGTGGAATAACTCAATTGGTTGGGTAATAAATGGAATAACTGGAGCAATAGGAGATGGGATAAGCTACGTCGCCGGTTTGATACCCGGCTACAGTACCATTGAAGCTAAATTAGGAGAAATGGTACAGGGCTTGGTGGAGAGGGTTACAAAATATTTCATTCCCTCACCAATGTATGACGGTATGAGCGGTGCCCGAACCTTCAATATGGCAGCCGGTGGTGCTGATGTGTCTGGTAATGATTATGCCCACTATGCACTAGGCGGCAAAAAGTTGAGTGATGCCGAAGTTGCCGCTATCCGCACTGACCGTATGCAGGAAGAACAAGAAACTTTCTCGCATAAAAGCCTGTTTGCACGCATGTTTGACAAAGAAGACTCTAAATCTATGGTGAGCCAGTTAGCCATGAGCATGCCTATGAATTTCAGTAAACTATCTCAATCCTCTGTTGCATCATTATTCTCTAACCCGATTGGCAAAATTCAAACTGGTTTCAGTTCGTTATTTATGACTCCAAAAACCAAAGCCGCTACCACCGCTGATCCATTTGGGGTACCACAATATGGATATCCGCTAGGTGATCCAGCAATTAACGCAGATGGCGATAAGTACACCGATGCATATTGTGATGAGCAAATCCAGACTTGGGCCGATAGTGCCACGGAAAATCCTGACACCCACTTAGATGAGCATAACGATGTTAGTCCGTGCTTATTAGAGAGGGCTGCCACCGGCAGTGCCGGCGGACTGTTCAGCACTGACGTTTTGCGCCCTGAAGATCTTCAGGATCCTGGTGGCGTTAGCTCAGGACAGGCTACAGGCAATAACCCCGGTGGTATTGTTGGCGATATTTATGAGTCATCCGTAGATGTAGCTTGTGCGACTGGCACTGACGATGCAGGTATCAATGACGGATACCATGATGGTGTATTAGTGAAAATCCGGCTTTGTGCCATACCCGGTTTTAACAGCAGTAGTGATGAGAGTACACCTGGCGGTAGCTGGTACGTGGAGAATGCAAATGGGCGAGTTTTAGTTAATTCACGTGTTTCCGGCGCAATCTTGTCTATGTTTAATGATGCAAAGACAGCCGGCATCACCTTTAGTGCAAATAGTTCCTTTAGAACAATGGCACATCAACAAGCGTTATGGGATAAGCATCCCGACCCTGCGTACGTAGCCCATCCAGGTAATTCAAATCACCAGATGGGTTTGGCAATTGATTTTGCTGGTACTAACGTAAAGGGTGGAGGGTCATGTAGCTCACGCGCCCGCGACCCGTCTAGCAATGTATGGCAATGGCTACATGATAATGCTGATAAATATGGCTATAAACAATACTCTGCTGAATCTTGGCACTGGGATCCTATGCAAGTAAGTAACCGATGCGGACCAGATACATGATAAAAAAAGTGGGTAATAATAGCTACTTTTTGAGGATACTTGTTTTTGCTTGTGCATTATTCTTCACATTCTTGAATACTGCTGTGTTAATAAACCCTGTTTTTGCTGCTCCCTTACCTCAAGACGACTTACACGCAGCAGATTATGACAGCGTTCATCATAAAACATACTGCGCAACCGGTGGCGGTGGTGAGGCCTCCGGGGGAGCTGGTACCTCAGGCCCCTTACTGTCTGGGGCAAAAAAAGTCAGTGATCCCTTCAGGGGTCCACAAATCAAACCGACAGCGATTATTCTTCATTTTACAGAAGGGCATCCAAAGACTGGTGATGAACTAGTTGGTATTCTCCGGGGTCGAACTGACAATCGCGCAAAATATCCAAATGGAAGAGCAGTGCAGTTGGGAATAATGGTGGATGGTAGCTTATGGCAGCTATCTGAAACGCTCGAAACAAAACCTATTCAGAGTATGCCAGGCGGCCCAGAGGATCCTTGGAACCAATCCAGTATTGGTATTGAAGCTTCCGGGTACGAGAAAGATATTATGTCGAGTCCTGAATATCAAACTTATCTAGGAGTAGTAAAAGAATTAATGACTAAATATGGCATTAAAAATGAAAAAGATGCTGCAAATCATAAGGGTATATTTGGCCACTCTGAAGTAATGCCCGGAAACAGTGATCCAGGAAATAACTTCTTAGCAAAAATTAGGGCAGATCTTGGCACTGCCGATCCAGGCTCAGGCGCCTCATCGTTACCCGCCGACCAAGCCAGCTGTTGCTCTGCTGGTGGAAGTGGAGTTTCAGAATTAGAAGGGCATAAATTACCGGCTGCTAAAGGCGGCACAATGACGGAAGTCGAAGCAAGAGGCCATGGTGCAGCCATCTTTGGCAAAATTGGTGCAGCTGATATGACGGGGCCCGATGGTGGATACTACTACATCAACATGCGTTGGCGTTATGTTAAGGCTCTGTGGAATGGACACACCTCGTCACCAGGTCCGGAAGACGGCGGATGGTATTCAGCAGCACCACGTAAAGTTCTCGTTACTAACCCCAAAACCCAGAAAAGCGTGATACTAGTAATTGCAGATTATGGGCCCGCAGCCTGGACAGGTACTCCTGAAAATAATCCAGGTTCAGTGCCGCCATACTGGCATGATCCCCAGGAAGAGCCACTACCCGACGGAAGTGGCTACAACGGCCGGGTTTCCGGCATGACACAAGAAGCTATTGATTCATTAGGGGCAGTTACATGGGTGCATGGAGAAGGTGATGAGTTGCTTTACGCTTGGGCACCAGACCAAAATGCTCAAGTTGGGCCCACTAGTGCCTCCGCTGCACCAACCGGCAGCACCAACGGTGCGCCAGCTTCAACTGGATCTGGTTGTGGTGGTGGAGGAGCCGGCGGGTTTGTCTTCCCTCTAAAAACCACCAAAGCAGATATGACTTCCAGAAACGGTAATCAGCTTAAGGATGGAAAAACGGCCCAGGGAGGACACCCCTATGCCGCTTACGACATAATGGAGGCTTCAGATATACCAGTGGTGGCTGCATTGGGAGGCACTGTGACCCATATTGGTGAAGATAAATGCGGTGGACGATTAATCTCTATATATAACGCAGAAAACGACGTAGTGATTTCTTATTTACACATGAACACAAATACTATGGTGAGTGATGGACAGGCTATCCAAGCCGGGCAGCAAATCGGAATTGTAGGTCCTCCGAGTGCCGGCTGTGGCGATCCACATCTCCACATAGATGCTGCTGCAGGACACGACAGACCGGGATGTAAAAGAGAAAACTGTCCGCCGGCAAACGCTGCAATTTTTCAACAGGGTAGCGACAAAATACAGCTCCCTGAAAAATTATATGAAACGTACAACACACTGCCTTAAAAGTAGAGAGGAATCCGATGGAGCCACCTAATACGCCCCAGTTGCCAACAAAAAAGATAGCCGTAATCGGTGTAGCTGCTCTACTTTTGATTGCGTTACTTGTTTTTGTTGTTCACTTTATTAGATCAGACAAAGCCAAAAAAATAACCTATCGGGCCACTGATTCATTTGGGTCAAACATAAAAGATCCGCTGTTACTCAGTAAAAACGACGTCCGTTTCTTTAACGGGAGAAATTTTATCTCTTTCGATCCGGTGGCCAACCAAACAACCAAGTTATTACCGACGGATATTTATACACTTGCAAGCCTGAAAGATTTTCGCTGGTCTAGTGATGGCAATAAAGTTGCATTTAAGGCAGGACCTCAGTCCCCCAACTCATATCTAGGAAAAATTTTAACGCAAAATAAGCTGGATCTATCGCAAACTAGTTGGTGGTACATAAGTCTTCGGGGCGATCAAATTTTTCACCCTATTAATAAGCAACTTCGGGAAGTTTTTTGGCACCGTGATGAACTGGTGACCATTCCAGACACAAGCGCCTATGACCCTGATGATGCAGCCACAGTAGGCAGCAATCTATCCATTAACGCAGTAAGCACCCAAGACGGCTCGAGCCGAGAGCTCTTCAAAATAAGCGTTGACGAAATCAAGGCACTGGGCAAAATTTATGACACTCGTACAGATGATCTGTACTATACCCGTTTTAAAGATAATAAATACATTCTTTACCGACGAGACAAGGCAGGAAGCGAGAACCAGATTTTAACGAATGGCGCGAGCGATATTCTGGTCTCCGGAGATGGTACACAGGCAGCTTATTTTATTCTTAATAAAAAGGTCGAGAGGGACGATCCTGCGACTGCTAATACGGGCACATTTTATCTTCAATCGACCCAGAATAAATCAAAGGCCCATAAGGTAACTCACGATAATGTGGCCCGCAATATCGCTAGTTTTACGAAAGACAGTAAGTTTTTAGTTACCCTCGAAAAACCCAGCGAGAACAAAAGTCAAAAAGAAGTTGACCTCACAGTGTTCAGGCAATATGGGGTGGAAGACAACGCCGCGAAGCTAATCTCCCCCTCTTTAAAAATCCCACCCAACAAAGTTATAGCACTCACGTCACTCGATAATGGCTTTACTGCCTTCACTACAGAGGATGGAATTCGCTATTTATCAAAAGATGAAATAAAAGTTACGAACCCTCCGGTAAGTGTCCCCTCGGGTGATCCAGGAGGAAAGGACGGTTATTTGCTCATCCAATACAAAGACAAGCGTGTAATGATTTCTATCCTTACTCCACCTCTCGAGGCTACAATGAATAAAGTAAATGCGTATATTAAAAGCAAAGGGGTAAACCCTGATATGCTTGTATTTATCATTGATACCACTAATATTGAATAAATTATTTTTCGGTAGGAATTATCAGGGCTTTATCCAAAAAGCGCCCTAGGATTGCGTCGGCGTCTGTGGTGGTGATAAAGGTTTGATAGTTTTGTAGGTGATTAGTTAAGGCGTGGCGGCGGGCACCGTCTAATTCACTAAATACATCATCGAGTAACATAATCGGCTGTTTATCTCTGGCTTTTTCTGACAGTCCAAGTTCGACAATCTTCAGTGAGAGTACTAATGTTCGGGCTTCACCGCGTGAAGCGTGGTTTTGGGCTGATCGATCGTTAATTTGAAGGGCAAAGTCGTCCCGGTGTGGCCCACATCCTGTATAACCACGAGCAATATCAACGCGTGTGTTCTGTTCCAGCTTGTGGAGCAGATCGCTGCCGTAAGCATGAAGATTGTGAATACTCTGGTAATGTACACCTACTATTACCTTATTTGAGGCAAGGTCGCTATACACAACCGACAGCTGAGCCGCAAATTTATCGATTAGTTGGCTACGGTAACTAGCGATGCTGCCACCAAGTTCGCTAAGCCGAATATTCCAAGGAAACAATTTATCAGGCTGATCGACACCTCTTTTTAGTAGCGCATTCCGTTGTTGCAGGGCTCGGGCATACTGCCGCCGTAGCTGCCGGTAACCACTTACCGTTCTTTCAAGCAGCTCATCCAAATAATCTCGTCTTCTCTCTGGGGAGCCGCTAATGAGCATAAGATCGTTTGGCTCAAATAAAACTAGCGGCAGAGTGTGCTCGAGTTTGATCCGGCGTATTTCTTGATCATTAATAGTAACTACCTTGCTGGTAGTAGTCTCGTTCACTTTAGTGAGCAACACACTTCTTTCAGATGAGGTAGTGGCCGCGTTTAGTTTCGCCCAATTTGCCCCGTCACGAATTAGGAGACTGTCTTTACCGCGATATGCCTCACCAGTTAACACCACCTGCAAAGCTTCCAGTAGGTTGGTTTTTCCACTCGCATTTGGACCAACGACAATGTTTACCCTATTGCTAAATTCAAAACTCTCGTCTTTATAAGAACGGTAGTTTTGCAACCGAATGTTGCGGATCATACCTCTTATTTTAGCTTTTTAAGGGCATAATGACATGGGTGTAGTCTTTGCTACCAACTTCCTGGAGCACACACGGATCAAGCTTTCCATTAAAGCCGAAGGTTACTTCATCGCTCGTAGTAGCACCAAGGGCATCGAGAAGATAGCGTGAGTTAAGGGTGACCTCGCCTGTCCCCTTGGTACGCGCATCTGCGTTGGCAGTGTTTTCACCAAGCTGGGAGGCAACCGAACGAATACTTGCCTGGTTTTCAGTGATGTGAAGTGTCACGCTACCAGCGCTCTCACGGGCGAAAAGACTGGAAACTTTAGTGATATTCGCAAAGTCATTTCTTTTAATGGTCGCACTTATCGCAAATTTTGAAGGAATGAGTTTGGTGTAATCTGGATATTTCCCTTCAATTAACCTAGTCATGAGCTCGACATCATTTACCTTAAATAATGCTTGTTGATCATCGCTGGTAATCTGTACTTCATCATCAGTGTCTGCCAGTATTCTTAGTAGATCCTGCATGGCTGAAGCCGGCACAAGCAAGTCTACTTCTTGGGCGGTTTTTGTAAGCTTTTTCTCAGCCAAACGATAACTGTCGGTAGCCGCAATAATCAGCTCCCCTTGTCGGGTATGAAAATAGACACCAGTAAGGGTGGGGCGAGCTTCGTCATTACTGGCCGCAAACACTACTTGTTGTAAGCCTCTGTGAAGGGTTCCCGCCGCAACCTTCCATTTTTTTCCTTCCTTGATTGCTGGCATAACTGGAAATTCTTCGGCGGCAATCCCATTAATGACCGACTGATATTTGTCAGTTGATATGTGTAATTTATTATCTTCAAGCGAAAGGCTAATGATTCCTTCTGGTAAGCTGCTCACAAATTCTTGGGTAAGTCGGGCAGGTACAGTAATAGATCCCTGTTCGCTGACTTTTGACCCAACAAACTGAGTAATCGCAATATCCAGGTTTGTGGCGGCTATGGCAACCCTTGTCCCAACTGTCTTTATCATAATGTTTGCCAGGATAGGTAAGGTATTCCGGGTATTGGCCACTCGCGCAACCGTGTGTAGTGCTTTTGTAAGGTTTTCCTGAGTAATTTGCAGCTTCATAAACAAAACTCCTAAACAATTTATTTATATGTAGTTGTTTTAGTTATTAAGGTTTGTGGAAAGTGGGAAAAAGTAGTGAAAAACAGGTTAGAAATACCAGAATAATATGAGGAAAAGGGTGTGAAAACATTTGGGAAAACATGTGAATAAAATAATGAAAATGGGAATAAATACTGTGATTTTTGCAATACGTGTGCAAAAAATGTGTACAAAGTTGGGTAGTTTTGCTCACTACTATTCACAGTCTGTCCACAAAGAGAAAGTAATAATTTAGGCATAGAGACGATCCTTAATTTCAGCAATCGCTGAACGCATATCGGCATCAAGTGAAGATTCTTTCTCAATTTTTTCGACTGAGTGAATGGCAGTAGTGTGATCTTTTCGACCAAGTTCTTTCGCGATCTTTGGAAAGCTGAGGTGCAGCTCGCTTCGGAGCATGTACATAGCAATTTGCCTGGGCACCACAATATCTTTATCACGTTTTGGGCCCAGCATCTCGTCAAGCGGTACTTGGAAATGCTTCGCGGTACGCTCAATTATTTGTTTCGGGCTAAGGTGTTTGGGGCGATTCTTCGTGCTGCCTAGTAGCCCAGTAGCAGTGTGAATATCTGGCGCCAGCCCCCTCATTTCACAATACGCGAGTAATTGATTAAGAGCGCCTTCAAGCTCGCGCACATTCGTTTGAACGTGCGTAGCAAGATACTCTACGACTGATTGGGGTAGCTCCACTTCGTGTCCACTTGCCTTTGTCTGAATAATTGCGCACCGCGTTTCAAAATCAGGGCTTTGCATGTCAATACTCATGCCCCACGCGAAACGTGACCGGAGGCGTTCTTCCAAGGTTGGTATATCCTTGGGTGGTTTGTCGCTGCTAATAATAATCTGTTTGTTTGCTTGATAGAGTGCATTAAAAGTATGAAAAAATTCTTCCTGCGTTTTATCTTTGCCGGAAATAAACTGGATATCGTCCAAAATAAGCACGTCAGCGTTCCGATAATATCCAGCGAAATCAGTATTTTTCTTAAAGCGCACCGCGTCTATAAATTCCTGGACAAATTGCTCAGTAGAAACGTACACCACGTGCGCGGCAGACTTTCGGGCTAGCAAAGCGTTGCCAACAGCTTGGATAAGATGAGTTTTGCCGATACCGACTCCCCCATACACAAACAATGGATTGTATTTTTTGCCTGGGTTTTGGGCAATCGCCTGGCAGGCTGCGTAAGCAAGTTCATTCCCTGAGCCAACAATAAAATTTTCAAACGTGTAGCGTTCGTTAAGGCCCTGGCGATAAGCATGCGACAGACCTTTTAAGGGGGTTTTCTGGCTCTCTGGTTTAGCTGAGCGGGGGCGGGTGTTAAAATTAATCACCGATTCATCTGATTTTGGCTTGGCAATACCTGCGTGAATCTTGTATTCGATACGGGTAGGATCTACGCCGTTATTTTTGAGGGTTTCTGTCACCAGCTCATTAAACTTATGCTCAAGCTGCTGCTTGACAAAGATATTTGCAACCCCAATCACCAGTACGTCATCTTTAAATTGCAACATGCGGGTGTTTTTAAACCAAGTCAGGTAGCTCGCCCGAGAAACAGACAGCTCAACCTCTCCCAGTACCGCTTGCCACACACTCTCGTCCATCACACCCTCTTTTTGTTATGGTAGTTACCTACTATATATCGATTTTCGATAGTTTTCCACATGTAAAAATTAGCAAAATTGTTGGTCGGTAGAAAAATTCACAAACAGGGAAATATTTTTACACAGAGATTCGTACCACCTTAAAATCTGTGGATAATACTTGGTCAGCAGTGGAAAAGTTGTTAAGATTAGGGGGTAAATATTGTTAATTTCACTTACATCGCTCACCGCCCTTTGCGTAATCAAAGACGGGATAGTGGTAAAAAGAGCACAGAGCTTTATATACTAAGTGACAGACCAACCAAAGGAGCAGTATGCCAAAACGAACCTACCAACCAAAAAAAAGACAGCGTTCCCGGGAGCACGGATTTTTTAAACGAATGGCTAACCGCGCTGGCCGACGTGTCTTAAAAGCCCGCCGTCTTAAAGGACGTGCTCGCCTGACCCACTGAGGTTTCGCACGGTACATAACTAAGTTGGTATGTTGTCGAAGCGATATCGTTTTCATGGGCGCAGGAGTCTGAATCACGTCTACCGGAGCGGCCAAGTTGTTCGCGGACCGCTCTTCTCGCTTAAATATATCCGTCGCTCAAAAGGCGACAATTATCGCTGTGCTGTTGTGGTAAGTAAAAAAGTCAGTAAATCCGCCGTGGTTCGAAACCGCATTCGCCGCCGACTCTACGAGCTATTCCGTCTCTACCTTGATGAACAAACTCCTTTTGATGTGGTTTGCAGCGTGTTTAGTGACCAAGTAGCCTCTATGCCTGCTGATGAACTAAGACTTGAATTCCACAAACAAATGAAGCTGACGAAGTTGGCAAAGCTACCATCAACTGACAACAGCCATGCTATCATAGACAAAAAGGAGAATTGATGTTCACGACTTTAATCGTCCAACCGATTTTTAACCTGTTGGTACTTATCTATGCCCTGCTGCCTGGACACAACTTCGGCGTGGCCATTATTCTCTTTACTGTTTTGGTTCGGCTTTTGATGTGGCCCCTAGTCAAGAAGCAACTTCATCACGCCAAAGCAATGCGGGAACTACAACCAGAGCTCAAGCGCATCAAAGCAGCTGCCAAAGGCAATCGTCAGAAAGAGTCGGCCATGGTGATGGAACTGTATAAAGAGCGGGAAATTAACCCCTTTGCCAGCATTGGCTTGCTTATTGTTCAGATTCCAGTATTTATTGCCCTCTATAGCGGATTGCGCCGAGTCGTGGAAAACCCCCAGGCCATACTCGATTTCTCCTACCCCATACTCCACAACTTGAGCTGGATGAAAACACTGGCTGCCGATATTTCAAAGTTCGACAGCACACTCTTTGGAGTAGTTGACCTGACGAAAAGCGCCATTGCTAAAGGCGGTGGAATTTACTGGCCGGCCATGGTGATTGTTATCGCCAGTGTAGTAGTCCAGTATTACCAAAGCAAACAACTCATGCCTGACACGAAAGATGGGCGAAGCTTGCGCAAAATACTGAAAGAGGCAGGTGGCGGCAAATCGGCCGACCAGAGCGAAGTCAACGCGGCGATAGGTCGTAGTACACGATTTTTGCTGCCCGGTATGATCTTCCTTATTACAGTCAATATTGCCTCTGCTATATCGTTATATTGGTTAACCAGTGGAGTGGTAGCGTACATACAGCAGGCAAAGGTGCTTGGCAAAGATACAGAAGAACTTGAAGAAGTAACTGATAAAAATAGCAAAAAAATTATTGAAGGTGAAGTCATTCCGCCAAAAAACAAGGCAAAGAATAAAAAGTCAGGTGCTTCTAAAAAGAAAAGGAAGCGCTGATGGAAGAATCCATCACTTTTGCCAAAAAATACATGGAAGACCTGTTGTCGTTTTTTGGGCTAAACACCGATGTTTATGCGACCAGTAGCGATGACGAAGTGGTTGAACTTCACGTGCCATCGACCCACCTCAACGGTTTTTTAATTGGCCAACGCGGTGAGACAATGCGGGCCATGCAGTATATGGTAAGCAGTGCCTTGAAAAATAACCAATACCCCATTGTGCGGGTGAACGTTGATATTGCTGATTACAAAAAGGCGAGAGCCGACCGGCTAAGTGCCAAAGCCAAAGAGTGGATTGATGAGGTAGTTGCTTCCAAGCAGCCGAAGCATCTTAACCCAATGAATGCGGCTGATCGACGCACCATCCATAAACTGGCCGGCGAATATGGCCTCGAAACAGTTTCTGAAGGCGAAGGTCGGGATCGACACATTGTGCTAAAACCGCCAGCTAATGGTGAAGCAAGTGAGGCAATCGAGGCTCAAGTCTGATCAATCGTTTGTAAATAGACCGAAAGAGTCTGGTCAGCCATACGTTTCCAAGAATATTTCTTTACTTGATTATGTCCGCGTTTGACTAGATTCCGGCGCAACTTTTTATCGGCCAGCACTTGGGTGATAGCCTGTGTCATGTCACCAATATCTTTCGGGTCAAAATAGACAGCTGCCTCGCCATAAACCTCGGGTAGACAGGTAGCATTACTTGATGCGACCGGGCAGCCATATGTCATAGCTTCAAGTCCGGGTAGACCGAAACCTTCGCTCAGTGAAGGGAAAACGTATACCGCAGCATGGTCATAGAGCCACTTTAATTGGCCATCACTAGCTCTACCAGTAAATATTACTCCGCTGATGCTTTGGCTTTTCACCCAACGCTCAAGCTTATGAGCGTGATACTCTTTCTTGCCAACCAAAAAAAGTTTGAGAGTGGGGTATGACGCCTGCAAGTGCCCAAACGCCCGCACTAACCGACGGAGGTTTTTATGCGGAAAGGCTGTGCCAACGTACAGAATGAACTCACCGCTTGAGTAGAAATCAGGCGGTTCAGCTGTCTCAGAATGGGGCAGATCAGCCGCTTCGGGGGTAATAAAAATTTTGCGGTTAGTGAAAAGGTGGAATTTTGCAACGTCATCTCTCACAAACTCAGTCGGTACCAGGATCATTTTTGCCTTACGGTGGCTTTGCCATATAAGCAGCTTATAGCCCTTCATTCGCACCCAGTGCAGCCAGCGGGGCAGGCGTCCACGGCGGGCATACTTAAACATTGTTAGATCGTGGGTGGTGGTAACCTGCCGCCCAAAGTAAAACAGCGGTTCCTGCCCACTCATAGTAAAGTGAACCAGATCGGGTTTCAGCCGGTAAAGTTGCCAACTAAAGGCAATTTGCTGCCAAGGATTAAAAGAAAATTGCTTAAAGTGGCAAGGCTGGGTCGCAAAGTTTTCAGCCGTAGGCTGAAAGGGATCATCAGGCTCAAGCAATAAGGTGTAGTGATTCGTTGTATCAAGAGTTTGCAGGTATTCAATAAGACGATCCACGTACCGGCCGGTACTGCTACGGCGCAGGCGCGCATCGATGACGATATGGAAAGGCTGGTGAGCCATAGCATAAGTCTATACAATTATTGGTGATGAATAAACTTCGCCAGTTGCCCTACTACTTGGTAATAGGCTTGCTCATCTATATGCCGCTGCATATTTTTATTGCCCAATCGGCAAGCTTGGTTACTGGAGGATTAGAAGTATGGAAAGTGGCCAAAGATTTCGTACTCCTTGGTGGACTCGCGTTGACCATTGGACTTGTGCTTTACACTGGGGCTTACAAAAAAGATAGCCGGTATAAATGGCTGCTTATATTAAGTCTTACCTATGGTCTTATTCATTTGCTGGTATGGCGGCAAAATCCGGCCGTGGATACAGGCAATGCCTTACTAGCGACAGCTTATAATTGTCGACTGCCGGGCTTTGCGCTTTTGGCATGGGGAGCCGTACTGATCTATCCTGGCAAAGTACGCATTCAGTCTCTGCTACGGGTGGCAGTTGCGATGAGCAGCTTGGTTTGTTTACTGGGCATCATTCAGTACCTGTTACCCAAAGATATCCTTGTTCATGTTGGATACTCACTAGAACGTGGGGCACGGCCAGCCTTTTTTATCGATAACAAGCCGGATCTGCCCCGTATCATGTCAACTTTGCGTGATCCGAATTCATTAGGCGCCTACCTTATATTCCCCATCACTTTGTTAGTAGTAGCCTGGCTACGCCGAGCAGGTTCAAAAATACTCGTGGGAGGATTATTACTGTTGCATGGCTGGGTACTATTGTTGACCTTTTCAAGAAGTGCGTGGCTTGGTTGTGTGGTGAGTGTCTTTCTGGTGGTAGTCTGGCATTTCAAACAGCGTTTGGCGATATTTACAAGAAAATATGCGCCACTTATCGCGCTAACGATGGTAGGGTTATTAGTGAGCATTTTTCTACTGCGAGATCAATACGTAGTGCAGAATGTAGTTTTTCACGCAGATGAGAACACAAAACTGACTGACTCGAACAATTTGCACGTAGAGCTAGCGCGACAAGGCCTCGAGGGAATCGTCGGGAAACCACTAGGCCACGGGCCGGGCACAGCCGGCTTAGTGTCAATCCGCACTAGAACAGCAGTAGTGCTCACTGAGAATTACTATATTCAAATTGGCTATGAGGTGGGTATTCTCGGTCTGATATTGCTGTTGCTAATTATGGGCCTGATGCTCCAGTGGCTAGTGCAAATCCGTGGGCCAGCAGCTATGGCGCTCACCACCACTTTCATTGGTATTTTCTTGTGCAGTTTGTTGCTACTAACTTGGAGTAATGAGGCTGTAGCGGCCCAATGGTGGTTAGTAGCGGGAACAATATTAGGTCTCAGTACCAAAGAAAAATACAGATTAGATAGTAAGCACAGGCAACCGGCCTAACTGCGGCCTACCAAGTGCCACCATTTAGCGCGCAATCGGCGCAGTTTATAGGCGTTGGGAGGCAAGTCCCATACTAGAATAGAGGCAATATAGGCTGGACTTACTTTGCATTTTCGTTGGATACGGTGTCGTTGCACCAGCGCCCCAGGAAGTAACCATGTTGCCATCGCAACCCCCTTGATAGCCGGCCAGACTTCCCCGCGGGCAATGGCGCTGAATACGAACGCTTTATGGGCCAAGATAAATCGGGGTAACAGGGTGGGCAATAATTTTCTCGGAACGTTTTTCCATAAAAGTAGAGGCAAGTTCTTAATGGTGTGATAGGTGGCAAAACCTTTAATTTTGCCGGTTGTGGCGCTGATTTGGTGAGTGGCGATTGCTTCGGGCACATAACGCACTTTCCAACCAGCCAGCTGGGCGCGGAAGCTAATGTCAACATCTTCATAGTAGGCAAAAAATCCTTCATCAAACAAACCAATTTCCTTCAGTGCTTCAACTCGATATAGGCTTGCACCACCGCTTGCACCAAACACCAGTTTTTGATTATCATATTTATCGGAAACCGGCTCGTCACGTCCACGTGGATAAGACAATCCCCAGATGGTATACCTCTCACTAGTACTATCAATTTTTTTACCATCTGAATTCAAAAATTTACATGTTGCAATGGCGGTATCTGGATGCTCGTCAAGGCAGCGCACAAGTCGTTCCAACCATTGTGCATCTGCCTCCGCATCATTATTAAACAAAGCGACATATTGCACATCAAGCGCCATGGCTTTTTTAATGCCTTGGTTTACACCCCTGGCAAATCCAAGATTCTTATGATTCTCTTGGAGTAGAGTTTTTGGGAATGTAGACTTAATGATTTGTACTGATTCGTCGTGAGAACCGTTATCGACCACTATTATTTCAGCCTTAATAGTTTGTTTTTCAAGTGAGTGAAGGCAAGTTGTTATAAGCTCAGCCCCATTCCAGTTTGGGATTACTACAGCAACTTTCATTATTTTTTAAGTATAACGCACCTAAGGGATAGGTTTGGTTTATAATATGAACCAGCTTTCATGAAACAGATTTGGTCTCAAAAGAACCGCTCATTATTGGCAGAGCTCGTTAGAACCGACTTTAAGCTGCGTTACCAGGGTTCCGTGCTTGGCTATACATGGTCGCTGCTGCGCCCCCTTTTATTGTTTCTGATCTTATATATTGTATTTGTGAAATTTTTAAAACTTGGGACTGGGGTACCACATTATCCCATCTATCTGTTACTCGGCATTGTAATGTGGAATTTCTTTGCTGAGATGACAAGCCTTAGCTTAGGTTCAATCGTTGGAAGAGGAGATCTTATTCGAAAAATAAGGATTCCACGTTGGATTATTGTGCTATCAAGCAGTGTCACTGCGCTGATAAATTTTGGCCTTAACCTAATAGTGGTCGCTGTATTTATGCTGTTCAACCATGTTGATTTACTTCGAACTGGTCTGTGGCTGCCTATTATATTTATTCAACTTTATTTATGTGCCCTCGGCGTTTCATTATTTTTAGCTGCACTATTTGTAAAATACCGTGATGTAACGCACATTTGGGAAGTATGTCTACAAGCTCTCTTTTACCTGACTCCCATATTATATCCCCTGAGTCGCATAACAAATGTTACTTTTCAAAAGATACTTTTACTGAATCCAGTTGCTGTAGCAATTCAGGATGCACGCTATGCAGCAGTTACGCATTCTACGCAAACTATTGGCCAAGTGTATGGGTCAAACGCTGCTTGGATTATTCCTTATGGAATCACGCTCCTACTGCTCATTTGTGGCATACTTTATTTCAAAAAAGAAGCCCCTAACTTTGCGGAGAATCTATAAGTGAGTGAGTATTCGGTACAAATTGAAGGGGTTAGCAAGTCGTTTAAATTACCCCATGAGAAGCAGTCGTCAATAAAAAGTTTATTTACGAGTTTATTTAATGCTAGCCGTACCTACGAGCAGCAAAAAGCACTAAAAAATATCTCTTTTGAAGTTAACAAGGGTGAATTTTTTGGCATAGTTGGTCGCAATGGTAGTGGCAAAAGTACTTTACTCAAATTGTTAGCGGGTATTTATGCGCCCTCGCAAGGTACAATTCACGTAAATGGCAGACTTACCCCTTTTATTGAACTAGGCGTAGGATTTAATCATGAGTTGACGGGTAGAGAAAATGTGTACTTGAATGGGGCGTTACTTGGCTTCACTCGAAAACAAATGGAAGGAATGTATAAGGAGATCGTCGACTTTGCCGAACTAGAGAGATTCATGGACCAAAAGCTTAAGAATTACTCATCTGGCATGCAGGTTCGTCTTGCATTCTCTATAGCTATTAGGGCGAACAGCGACATCTTGCTTATTGACGAGGTCCTGGCGGTGGGTGACGCGGCTTTCCAGCAAAAATGTTTTGATTATTTTGAACAGCTAAAGGAGCAAAAAAAGACTGTAGTTTTTGTCTCGCATGACATGGCAGCGGTCAGGAGGTTCTGCAATCGGGCTGTTTACATTCGCAACGGCAGACTTACGCAAATAGGTAATCCATCCGAGATAGCCGATACCTATGCACAGGATAATATTGAATCTGCTGCTAAAGCTAAAACAAACCACGAACCAGATGGTCTTTCGTCCCTTCATAAAATATCAATAAAAACTGTCAGGCAAACAGAAGAATCCCTTACGCTTCAAGTTAAGTTTGGGGCAGAGAAAACCGAAGAGTTATACGTGGGTATAGCTGTTTTGAAAGATGGAGCATCTATTGCCGAGATAAACACACTTAATGCTCTAAAGCTAATAAAGGAAGGCAAAATTACATATAGGCTTGATACTACTCACTTAAACGGTGGCATGTATCAAGTTGCAGTAGCTTTGTTTAGGGCAAAAAACAGAGAAATTGTAGCCATTGGCAAAACAAAGGCTGAGTTTGTGGTGAAGCAAAATGACCCAACCAAAGGCGGCGCCCTTAAGCTCGAGAATAATTGGGATAGTACATAAGCTTACTTGTGTTTGTGCGCTATATTGTCTTTCGTCTTTAAGGGTTACTTAATGATATGATTGTATAGAGACCGTATCGGGAGGTTCTGATATAACAGTGGAAAAAGTTAATGTAACCAAAACTTTCTTGCCGCCTATTACCGAATACCAAAATTACCTGGCTCAGATATGGGATAACGGACAAGTAACTAACCAAGGCCCACTCTTAAGCGTATTGGAGCGTCGACTGGAACAATACCTAGGAGTGCCAAACTTACAATTTGTTACCAATGGCACCTTAGCTTTGCAAATTGCGTTGAGAGCCTTCAACCTTACATCTGGAGAAATTATCACTACACCCTTTTCCTATGTAGCAACTACCTCTGCTATTCTATGGGAAGGATGTAGCCCAGTGTTTGTTGACATCGATCCCCGGACTTTATGCATAGACCCATCTAAAATAGAGGCTGCTATCACGAAAGATACGAAAGCACTCATGCCGGTGCATATTTTCGGTAATCCATGTGATATTGAACAAATTGAAAAGATTTCGAAAAGGTACAACCTTAAAGTAATTTATGATGGGGCGCATGCCTTTGGAACAAATTATGGTGGCAAGCCATTACTTAGCTACGGGGACATTTCTACCTGCAGTTTTCACGCCACAAAACTATTCCATACAATTGAGGGCGGCTGTATTATTTCACCTGATAAAGCTATAAACGAGAAAATAGATCTTATAAAAAGATTTGGGCATAACGGTGATGATCATCTCAGACTAGGTATCAATGCTAAAGCTTCTGAATTTCATGCTGCCATGGGTCTCTGTAATCTAAAATACATTGATAAAATAATAAAAGAACGAAAAGTTCGTGTAGAGCTTTATGATAGTTTGCTCAAGGATACTTTCGAGCGCCCACTTGTTGCGAACGGTACAGCCAGCAATTACGCATACTACCCTATTATTCTAGATAACCACGCACAGCTGCAGCAAAAGATAAAGGATCTGAACAAAAAGCACATTTATCCTAGGCGCTATTTCTATCCAGCACTCAACACCTTACCTTATTTGAAGGACGACCATCAATCATGTCCCGTTGCTGAAGATATCGCTACACGTATTATGTGTTTACCCCTCTATAGTGAACTTGATACAGATATAATTCACAAAATATGTGAGGTACTTAAATCATGAAGCAGATCTTGGACAGGCAAAAATTAAGATTATTCTTAAAGCGTCACCGTGATGACCTTAAGTTAAATATTGGGTGTGGTACTGATTACAAACGAGGCTGGATAAATATCGACAATAATTCGGATAATAATATTGAAAACTTAGATCTCAATTGGGATCTAATGAAGCCATTACCTTTTGCTGATAATAGCATAAAGTTTATATACAACGAACACTTCATGGAGCATTTTAGCGTTGAAGATGGTCAAAAAATATTAAAAGATTTCATGAGGGTTTTAGAACCTGGAGGTGTGCTACGAATAGCTATGCCTGACCTTGAAGTTATCACAAACAATTACGTTAAATTATCACTTGATAAAGACCCGGTCATAAAAAGACGGAAACTAACTTTTATCCAGACCAAGGCAGAATGGATAAATATGTCCTTTCGGTGGTGGGGACATCAGTGGTTGTACGACTTTGAGGAACTAAAGCGACGTCTAGTAGAGGCTGGTTTTGACCAGGGAAAGATCAGCCGGTGTAAACTCAATCAGAGTAAATATCCTCTCTTACGCAATTTGGAAACCCGGGAAGAATCAAACTTGATAGCCGAGGTTGAAAAATGAAATATAATGTTTTGGTATTTCCAGCTGGCTCAGAAATCGGGTTGGAAATTTATAGGTCTCTTCATTTATCGACGCATTTCTCAATATTTGGAGGATCCTCTGTACCTGATCATGCCCGCTTTGTATACAGAAATTACATTGAAAATATTCCCCACGTTGATGAGGGTAGCTTTATTGATAGGCTCAACGGAATAATAGACCAAAATAAAATTGATTTTGTGTTTCCGGCCCATGATAGTGTGGCAGTCAAGCTAGCTAGAGCTAAGTCAGATGGAAGTTTGCGCTGTAAAGTAGTCGGTTCGCCGCTAGCAACTTGCGAAATAGCTCGCTCAAAACGAAAGACCCTAGAAACCTTTCAGCAACTTTTACCAACGCCCAAGCTGTACAAAGATGTGCAAGAACTTACTCAAAAGGATTTCCCGATTTTTATGAAACCTGATATTGGTCAGGGCTCGAAGGGTACTTTTTTGGCAAAAACGCTAGAAGATGTAACTTTTTATTTGCAACAAGACCCTACTTTATTAATGTTGGAATACCTTCCGGGCAAAGAATACACTGTAGACTGCTTTACAAACAAAGATGGCAAGCTATTGTTTAGCGAGGGGCGAGAAAGAAAACGAATATCTAATGGCATTAGTGTGAGTTCTGAAACAGTTAATGATGAACGATTTACACGTATGGCGCACACAATTAACGCACAGCTACAATTTCGGGGTGTGTGGTTTTTCCAAGTGAAAGAAAACAATGATAATGAACTCATCTTAATGGAAATAGCACCACGGGTTGCCGGTACCATGGGGTTAGTAAGAAGTAAGGGTGTAAATCTTGCGTTGCTAAGCTTATTTGATGCACTAGGGCAGGACGTAACTATCTTTGAGAACAACTACAATATAACGATTGACCGTGCTCTCTATAACCTCTACCACCACGACCTATCCTATAAACACGTTTATTTAGATTTTGATGACCTTGTTATCTTTGAAGGCCAGGTAAACCCTATGGTAATGGCTTTTGTGTATCAATGCATGAATAAAAAAATCAAAATTCACTTGCTCACGAAACACAAAAAGCAGCTTGAGGACAGTCTTAAGCGGTATAGATTAACAAGTGTCTTTGACGATTTGATATGGATACAGGATGATACCGAAAAATATAGCTATATTACCGAAAAAGACGCTATCTTTATTGATGATTCATTTGCGGAGAGAAAAATGGTTTATGAGAAACGTAAAATTCCAGTATTCGATGCGCACATGATTGAAAGTTTAATAGAGAAGTTTTGAGGTAGTATCACGAAAGATGTAGATAAAATCAGAGTTGATTATAAGGAAAAGGGCTATGCTCTGTTGCATTATGATGATGGGCCTGTCCATAGTTATCCATATGACGCGCCTTGGTTCCTGGACAAAAAGTTCAATAAAATTTATCAAGCCATACGAAAGAACACTTTAGTTGACCGACCACGTTGTTACGCGCTCTATTTGTTGATGGAACAGATTAAAAATATACCTGGAAATGTTCTAGAAGTAGGGACATGGCGAGGTGGCACAGCAGGTATATTTACCAAGATGTTACCCAGTAAAACAGTCTTCCTGGCTGATACCTTTACGGGTGTAGTCAAATCAGCAGCCTGGGAGCATTATATAGATAAAGCCCATGCTGATACTGACGAAAACCTTGTGAAGAGTTTTTTAAGTAAACAAATTGGGGTTACGAACTATCGTATTCTGAAAGGTATATTTCCCGAGGAAACTGGTCAAGAAATAGTAAGCCAGAAACTAGCTTTTGTGTATCTTGACCTGGACGTATATTTATCAACGAAAGATGCTTTTAACTTTGTGTGGGATAAAGTTTCAAAATCCGGGATTGTAGCTTTTGATGACTACGGTATGCTTTCTGCATGTGCCGGAATCTCAAAATTTGTCAATGAAATTAAGGCTGATAAAGACAAAATTTTCATTAGCAATCTCAATGGGCAGGCTTATATAATCAAGAAATAGGCTATGAGCAAACCACGAGTCAGTATTATCGCTATAACCTTCAATCAAGAAAAGTATATTAAAGAGGCCTTAGAAAGTTTTATTAGCCAAAAGACTGATTTTGATTTTGAGGCTATTGTTGCAGATGATAATTCAAGTGATCACACAGCAAATATCATTCATGATTACGCCGAGCGATACCCCAAAATAATTAAACCGATTTTCCGCAAGAAAAACCTAGGTAGTTGGCTAAATTTTCTTGACACTCTCTCACATGCCAAAGGTGAATATATTGCTCTTTGCGAAGGAGACGACTTTTGGACGGTTCCAGATAAGCTCCAGAAGCAAGTTAGCTTTTTAGACAATAACCCTAAATATGCCCTATGTTTTCATCCGGTAAAAGTTTTTTTCGAAAATGATGCAGAGCCATCTTTTATATACCCAGATCAAACTGAAAAAAATAATTTTACCGTTAAAGAGCTGCTAAAACACAATTTTATTCAAACAAATTCAGTGGTATACCGGCGACAGGACTATAAAAACATGCCAAAAGACATAATGCCAGGTGATTGGTTTATGCATTTATATCATGCCCAGTTTGGGGAAATTGGTTTTATTAATAACGTAATGAGCGCTTATCGACGTCACCCAGGCGGACTGTGGTGGCATTCGGATAAAGATTTAGCTATCATCTGGCAAAGGCATGGTTTTTCTCATCTCAATTTATATAAAGAAATTCTAAAACTCTACAGTGGTAATTCGGAATATAGCAAAATTGTACAGTCATCAATAGACGAACTTTTTAATAGCTTTATAGAGGTTGAAGCCACAAACGGCAGTAAATTATTTTTGCAGGCAATAAAGAAATATCCAAATGATATTAATGGATTTGTAGGGCGACAACATAAGGAGCTGAAAGCAAAAAAGCATTTACTGAAAGATCAAGACGATACTATAAAGGATCTACGTGCAGCGAGCGAATCCGCGAACCAAGCTTTAGATCAGTTACAACACGAATTGAGACTTATTAAAGCTTCACGTTTTTGGAAGCTTAGAAATAAGATAGCAAAACTATTTGGCAAGACTGTTGTATAAATACTTACAAAATTAAACCGATTATTTCAGTCAAGCAGGCCGATTTTCTTCTGAATGTACGCGAGGCCCTTGCCGTAAATATGAGACAGCGCCTGTTTAAAGGCTGCTGGGACTGCTTTTATAATGACGAGTATGAGGCCTGGATACCGCACCGTATAAGCAATAAGCTTAATACCATGCCAAGTAACTGTTCTGTAGTAGCCATGCTTTTTGTAAAACCCACGATGTAGTTGTTTGATTTGCTTTATTAATATTTTTTCCTTGGTGAGCACGGATGTGTTTCTGCTCATGGCTCCTTGGTGCTGTCGATACTGCACTAAAGCGAGGGGAAGGTATTGTGGTTTTGCACCAGCCTCAACAAGGGTAATATACAGCTCCCAGTCTTCGAGTCCATGATCCATTTCTTTTTTGTAGCCACCCACTTGTTTCAACAAGGAAGTTTTTATGAGTGCTGAATTGTTAATGTAATTAGTTTTAAGTAAGGTATGCGTACTAAATGCCTTTGATTTAAATACGTCATTTACAGCACCGAACAGACGCATATCTGTATAAACAATATCTTTCGCCCCGTTCTTAGCCATATGCAAGGTGTTCTTTATAAAGGATTTGGATAACTTATCATCAGCGTCCAAAAACACTGTCCAATATGTCTTAGACAAAGTTATGCCTAGATTCTTTGTATCAATTACGCCAGTGTTTGGCTTATTCATAACTTCGACCAATGGATTATCTTTAAATGTGTTAAGTACCGTTTTGCTATTATCAGTGGAACCGTCATTAATGACAATTATTTTTTTTGGCAATACAGTTTGATCTAGGGCAGATTGCACTGCCTCCGCAACATATTGACCATAGTTATAACAAGGGATGATAACCGTCACGTCATTGTGCTCAGCAGCCTTTAAGCGATCAGTATAAGAGTGACCGAGTTTTTGTACTTTCGCCCTAGCTTGGTATATCTTTTTGTTATTTTGCTGCACCCAGTGGTAGGCTTTCAGACGGTTTTTGGCGTCGCCATTATTTCGGTTGTACCAATAAGTCCACCGTGCCTCACGAACCTCTCGTCTATAATTTTTCAAGAAAAGTTTAAGATATTTCTCATCCAGATTCTTCACAGCATAGTAATAGCGATTTCTATGCATCATGTAGAGATAAAAATCTGAATCTTCACTTGTACTCGCAGCTATCTTGTGCCAGGTGTGAGCTTGAGGATTATAGTATGCCTTTAGGCCTACTCTCATGAGTCGTGCAATCAGGTCAGTCTCTTCGTAATAAGCAAAAAAATCATTGTCCAGGTAGCCTACTTTTTCTAGGCAGGATTGTTTTACCAACAAAGCGGCACCTGATATTGAGTCAGCTACACATTCCTCTTCGCCAACAAGTAGTGTTCTAGTGTAGCCTGTTTCAGGGTCAACTTCCTGATAGCTATAAAAATCGTTATCGGTATTGTGAGTTGGATTTTGATCGTTCCACTTAAATGCTTTCCCTCCAACAACGGCTGCGTCTGGGTGGCGTTCAAAAGTTGCTAAGCAGTTTGTTGCCCAGTGCTTATCTAGTACCAAATCATTATTTATCAGTGCTACGTATTCACCCTTTGCTACCTCGCGTCCTGCAATATGCCCACCAGTGAATCCGGTATTTTTAGGTAGATCAATGAACTTAACATCTTTAAGTTTGGCTAAGAAATCTTTCGAACCATCAGTCGAACCATTATCTACTATTATTAATTCCTTATTTGGGTATACGAGCTTCTTGTATGATTCTAGGCATAGTTTGGTATCTTCAAGACCATTCCAATTCAGCACTACAAAGCTGATGAGGGGAGCTTTAGACATCGATTCTTCCTAGCAACACTTTAATGGAGTTTTTAACACGACGTTTAACTTTTTGACTGTAGGACGGATTTTTTGGTTGCAGTGATGACGGCGAGGTTGCTATGTGAGATACCGTATTCGAATGACTTTTTTCTATAAACCCAAGCAGGTCCTTGGTAACTTGATCCCACGTAAATTCAGGACGAACGTGTGCGATATTTTTCTTCATTGTTGCTAATAATTCAGGATTTGAAAATACTTTGTTAATGGCTCGTGCAAAACTGTCTGAAGATCTATCATCTACCACATCCCCTAAGTTATTTTGCTTGATTACTTCTGATAAGTAGTCGCCCTTGCTGCAAATAGTTGGCAACCCTACCCATATGTGATCGAGTACTCTGGTACGGTGCGAGAATCTAGTCTCTATAGATTCTTTATCAGCATAAATTGCAATGTCGGCATCCATTAAATAGCTAGCTCGTTTCTCATAATCTATCCACCCGTCGAGGAAAAAAACAGACTGCCCCAATAGCCCGAGCTTCTTAGAGAGTTTACGGGCAGCTTTACTTTCGTCCATTTCTGGTACTTTTGAGTTGGGGTGTTGCGTTCCTAAAAAGACAAGCTTGATGTGAGGATTATCAAGTTTTTTTATTGCTCTGATGACTACCTGTGCATCAAACCAATCCCAGATTCCTCCAGTCCAGAGCATCACGAAGTCATCTTTACCAAGACCAGCTCTTTTGCGTAGTTGAAGCGTAGTTCTGGTTGGTGGAGTAGAGCTGATACCCATAGGACATAGCGCGAAATGCTCCATTTTAGAAATAGTATTAAAGTTAGTTGGCATTATGGCTTTAATTGCTGTCATAAATCCCAGCCAATAGTCACGTTGCCGATCGTTTGAGCAAACAAAATAGTCACCTAGAGTTAAGTACTGCGAATAAGTTTCTATAATGCCTGAAAACTCTATATCTTTATCTGGGTTTACCTTTTGAGCTGCGAAACCAAGGCTAGCTAAGTACTCGACTGGAACGGGAGCATACAAATCAATGATGACAATTTTGCCCGAGGATTTTGCATATGCAAGCATGTCTCCACTTAGCCATTGGGCAAAAATTATATCGTGCTGATCAAACAAAGACTTATAGTCATCCCCTGTTGTTTTTACTTGAAACACATCTTTAGGGATTACTTGATCTTTACCTTCTGAATAAACACCCAGGCTTACGTTTGCTATTTTTTTAATTTGTTGAGCAATATTGTAGTATCTGATCCCCGAACCAGACATTTTGGCGCCCACCACATCATGACATAGAACGAGCACTCTTTTTTTCAAGTTAAACCTCTCATACAATAAACAAATTATACCAAGAATGACGGTGAATGAATTATTTATATAGAAGGGTAGCCGGTTGCAATATTGCTTAGCCAGTACTGTTGACCTGATGCCCAAGTATGTATTTCAATACGTCCACTCTGTGTAGTTCTGTATTTAATAAGATTTAGCTCATCTGGGCTGCCACCATAAAGATTTCCTGCTATCACATCTGCGTCGGCGGGATCCACTGCAGGATGGTTTGTGGCTATGTTGTTATACCAAGACTGTAGTCCTGGATTCCAGGTGTGTACTTCTATGTGCCCACTCCCATTGTTGCGATATTTAACCAATGCTAGCTCATCCTTGCTGTCCCCATATAAATTTGCCCCAATAACTCTATTGTCGGCGGGATCCACTGCAGGATGGTTTGTGGCTATGTTGTTATACCAAGTCTGTAGTCCAGGATACCAGGTGTGTACTTCTATGTGCCCACTCCCATTGTTGCGATATTTAACAAAAAGTAGTTCATCTATTCCGTCACCATTAACGTCGGCTGTAATAACTCTATTGTCGGCGGGATCCACTGCAGGATGGTTTGTGGCTGTATTACTTAACCAACGTTGATAGGTAGAGTCCCAGACATGAACTTCAATATGCCCACTCTGTGTATTCCGATATTTCACAAATATTATTTCTGACCGACCGTCGCCGTAAAGATTGCCTGATATTATTTCTCCATCTGCTGGATTAAAGGCGGGGTGGTTGGTAGCGGTATTTGAAACCCAACCCTGGAGATTAGATGCCCAATTATGAACTTCCATACAGGCTGAGCCAGTATTGTTCATGAAAGTTAAAGAGAAACTTATATTGCCGCTTGGTACTAGTTGATTAGGTAAGACCTTAGCCCCAGAAGGTGCGCCGCCAACGTTTGAAGCAAATTTACATGAATAGTCTGGCGGACCGAATGTTGTACCAAACCAGTCATTAAATAGGCGCCAAAAGTTCCGATTACCATAAGAACTACAACCATCTCCAGTTCCGTAAAGGTTATTAAGTGCTACAGCATTAGGCTGATATGGTGTGTAGTTGTATAGACCAGCCGTGGCTTGATTTTGAATATAAACTGCGGAGCTGCCACATCCGGCATTTGGATTGTACAGAATGGTGTTATTTCGACCAGCTCTGTAATTAAATAAATCAGCATCGCGACCATAACGCTTAAATTGACGAGCTGCGTTATATACCTGATTAAAGAAGCCGTAATATTCTGTATCGCAAGGTGCTGAATCAGGACATCCATAACCTGTAGCGCTTCTATACTGAATGGGCCAAGGCCAGTCATCAGTAATAAGTGATTGTTCCTTTTGAAGCAGTACAATTAAAACCTGTGGATTAACGCCGCAGCTTACGCCAACCCAGTAAATTATTTCTGCTGCTGTGCCACTGCCCGGCGGCAAACCATTGCATAGGCCTGCTTCAGGACTTTTAGCCGGTACTGTGTCGCGAGCATCTTTTAAGCATGTGAATGGAGTTGAAACGCCGTGTGAGGCAGAATATTGAGCTCTTGTCTGTCCAGAGGAATGCATTTGTGTGCCCCAAGTATCACAAACGGGTACCTTTGCGTTTAAGAAATTCTGGATGTCGGCAACTGACATGGGTGAACCCGCAAAAAATTTTGAGTCATCAATAATCCTACCGGCTTGAAACTCACTGCCAGATAAAGCCTTTGCTTTGCTAGGTATCGCGACTGCAAACAAAGAGGCCGAGAAGCCAACAAGGAGGATAAGTATAGCCCATTTTTTACTAAACATAATCTTACTGCACCTCTATATTAACAGCTTGTGAGGTACCTTGGGAGGTGCTGGATGAATAGGTCAGTGTGGCTGACCATATTCCAGCACTAAGTCGACCACTGTCAATTTTAATAACACCACAACTCACAGTTTGTGCATCTTTTATCGCTTCTTTTGATTCAGTTATTTTTTGACCTGATTTCTCGAGTGTTAAGGTACAGTTACCCCCAGCCTCATAGATCCCTGCTACATAGCCACTGGCGTCAACAATTTTTGTAGTTGGATCCTGTCCCCAGGAAGTTATAACGGGGACGACTGACTTCTTCTGTCCTGGAGTACTGGGAGATGTAGTGCCGGAGTTTGTGCCTTGTCGATCTTTAAACTCTTCCGTTTCCTTTTTTTCTTGTTCGGTAGGGGGGCCGTAGTTAATGGTACCGTTACTAGAAGTTTTTTGAGGTGCTTTATGAATAAAGGGCAGCTTGACAACTCCAGCAACGTCAAGTACCGCAAGAATAGCCGCAAACAAAAAAAGAGTAACTGCAATTAGACCAAGGCGCTTTCGCGTCAGCATTTTTTTCTTATGAGTGCCAACACTTTTCTTATACATGCTATTTATTTTTATAAATTCAGTACCTACATTCTAAAATATCATCCGCTGAAAGTCAAGATCAGTTCCCTCAGCTGACTAAGGGGTGGCAGGAGTTAGTCTATATATGTAAAAGTCACGTTTTTCTAAGTCTATAAGCCTATCTAATTGCATACAAGATTGAGTGAGTGGCTTCTCAGAAAGCACATACTTAGCGTTAGTCTGCAAGAATTCACCACAAGGCTCAAATTTTACATAAAAAGTATCTGCGTATTTTAAAGAGAAAGGCTCATGTAATTCCGGATCAGTCACAAATACAATATGTGCAAATCGATTATAAACGGTTTGGTAATGCTTACTTTTATCAAGTTTTGCCCACAGATCTAGCTGAGGATAAAATTGGACAGAGTTAATAGAATGCTTACCAGCAATTACTGGAAAATTAATAAGTAGTCGATCATCCAGGACTACCCAATTACCATTGTTTGGGTAAGATTTTATAGTGGTAATAGCTTTGGCTTTGGTGAGAGGTGCGAGACCGTGATATAAAGGGTTGACCCTATAGACAGACAGCAAGGAAAATAGAACCAGAACACTTAATCCAAGGCCAAATCGTTTTAGTAAAATGAGAACCACCCCAGCTGTGACCCATAACGAGAATAACAAGACCTTTGGGTAGCTTGATATAAAGATGGGGAAATGGTGAATAGTGTAGATACCTATGTATAGCAGTGTAGTTATACTGGTAAGCCCTCCCACTATTGCTAAGGCTCCAATCTCGCGCTTTTTAAGTGCAGAGGTTTCTAAAGCTCTCATGAACAATAAAAGCTGAATAATACCAGCAAATCCTAAACCTATAAGTAAGCGAGTATTGGGTACTTTATGCAGTAAAAATACACGATATATAGGCTCGACCCAGGAGGGAGTTGCAATGTACATTCTAGCTAAAAAGAAAGCCAGTAACGCATTAATGAGCAAAAGGCTCCATAACATTTTGTGGTGTTTCCTTTTTTGTTGGACAATCACATAGATTGATGGCAAGAACAAAAATGGTGCCATAAAGATAAAGTTAGAAGCTTCACTTTGGTTGCCTAGATATCCAACAGCTGCCTTTTGGTCATATTGTAGATTTGGAGACAGGAAACTAGAAAAAGAAAGTAAAGGAGTAGGTCCTCCACTTGTGATTATCCTTGTACCCGGATAGACAGTATTATTAATGGTGCTAATCACACTCTTGCGTGTGTAGTAGAATAATCCGCCTACTAATCCGACTAAAAGTAAAATCATGGTTATATAAGGCCAAAGTTTCCAGAGGTTTTTTAGCTTTACTTGCGAAGACTGATTATCAAGAATCCAACCTATGAGGAATATTCCACTGACGATTAAGCAAGGAATCTGAAATGGTGGGTAAAGGAGCAGACCAAAACAAATTAATATGTATGTAGCTGCAAGAGAATACCCCAATCTTGCTCTAAAAGACGTAGCTTTTACAAGACGCATAATGAATATCAACAACAAAAAACTATATGCCAAAGGCAGAACCGTAATCGTTTGATACCACCAGAATACAAACGGAGAGAGGCCTACCAAACTAGATACCAAAATAGCCCGCCCGATTTTTTTAGGAAACAGCTCAAGTACAAAGAAGTAACAGGCTAAAATGAGCAGAAAAAGTAAAAACCACCATTTCAATGCAAAGGCTTGTTCAAGTGGCAGGATAAAAAACACTAAATTTTGTGGCTTGAAAGCGGCTGACCATTCTTTATAAGGCACATCAACGATGAGCGACATATCTTCGCCGTTACCGATATTATTATTGACTCGTTTAAATCCGTTATTGGCTTGGGCGACTGTCATTTGTGTTACCACTAACCATTCATCAGAACGGACACCACGTGGTTCACCGAAAATTAGATCTGTATCTTTTCCTTCTGAACCATAAACAATTTGATTAACCCCTACAGAACTACCATTAATCTTCAGGAAGGTTAAACAGATAAGTGCAATTAGCAATAAAGCGGGGAAAAGCCACACCGATTTTGATAACAGCATTAAATGACGTAGATACTGTACCCCCAACTTTTTTCGCATACAGCCAATTATATTACACTTTTGGTTGCTTGAGTGTCTCCCCTGTAACTGCTATATTTAAATCAAATACAGGAGAGGTATGATTCGGATCGCTCAGCCAATTATTGCTGAAGAAGAAATAAAAGCTGTCAATGATGTATTATCGTCGGGCATGTTAGCACAAGGCCCCAAGGTCGTTGATCTTGAAGCAGCATTCGCGAAGTATTGTGGAACAAAATATGCACTGACCTTAAACAGCGGTACAGCTGCGATTCACTGTGCGCTCTTTGCAGCGGGCATTCAGCCTGGTGATGAAGTGATAACGACCCCTTTTAGCTTTATTGCAACAGTTAATCCTATTTTGATGCTTGGTGCGAAACCAATCTTCGTTGATGTTGAATCGAATACATTTAACATTGATGCTACTAAAATTGAACAAGCTGTTACAAACAAAACGAGAGCTATTTTACCTGTTCACTTGTATGGCCAGCCAGCTGATATGACAAAAATTCAAACAATAGCAAAACGGCGTAAACTAAGAATTATTGAAGATGCTTGTCAAGCTATCGGCGCAACATACGGTAACAAGAAAGCCGGTAATCTAGGAGATTTAGGTTGCTTTTCGCTGTATGCAACCAAGAATATTATGAGTGGCGAAGGAGGTGTGGTAACAACTAACAGTCAGCAACAAGCTGATGCTATTCGCCGGTTTCGTCAGCATGGTATGAACGCCCAGTATCAATATGAGCATATTGGATACAACTATCGAATGTCTGACCTGCATGCAGCAATTGCTTTGGAACAAATCAAAAAAGTTGACGATTTTAATGAGGCACGCCAGAAAAATGCCAATACCCTAAACAAGGGCCTAGTTGGTATTCCAGGCATAGAACTACCACAATTAGCATCTGACCGCACTCATGTTTTTCATCAATACACAATCAGGATAAAAAAGAACTTTTCTATGACACGCGATGAACTAATTAAGTTCTTACGAGAAAGGGAAATCATTAGCGGTGTTTATTATCCTAAACCACTGCACTTCTTTCCTCATATAGCTAAGTATGGCTATAAAATTGGTCAATTTCCAAATGCCGAACTAGCGGCAGCGGAAGTACTCTCGCTTCCAATCCATCCCAAAGTAACTCAAGATGATATAAAGACTATCATAGCTGCTTTTAAGGATGCAGTGTAATGGTTGAACCAATAAAAATTGCGGTTATTGGAGCAGGAAATATGGGTAAAAACCATATCCGGACCTATAGCAAGTTAAAAGACGCGAAGCTGACAGCAGTAGCAGACGTTAATCCAGCTACACAAAAACTAGCAGATGAATATGGGATTTCTTACTACAAAGATTATAGTACCTTAATAGAGCAGGAAAGACCTCAAGCAGTATCTATTGTTGTACCTACACCCTACCATTTCTCCATTGGCAGCGACCTCTTAGCAAGAGGCATACACTGCTTGATAGAGAAACCAATTGCGAGCACCGTTCACGAGGCTGATAGACTTGTGGCATTAGCAGAAAAGAACAAAGTTATTCTCACAGTAGGTCACATAGAGAGATTTAATCCGCTTATCGTAAAGCTTAAAGAGCTGGTTGGCAATAAGAAAGTAGGCAAAATTACTGCAATAAACTGCAAACGCGTAGGAGGGTTTCCTATACGCGAACCAAAAACAGATGTCATTATTGATCTCGCAGTTCACGATATTGATATAATGAGCTACTTGTTGGGTCAGCATCCAAAGTTAATTTATAGCCACGGGTCACGCACATTGCACTCGAATGAAATTGATGCCGCTGAGATATTCATTGATTATGGAAGTGCTTCTGGCTTTGTGCAAGCAAATTGGATTACCCCGGTAAAAATTAGAACAATTTCAGTTACAGGTTCAAAGGGCTATATAGAAGGTAACTACCTTACTCAGGAGTTGACTTACTATGAACATAATATGAAACGAGTCAATAATGGGTTTGAGAATTTCATACATGCACTCGGAGAGCCGAAGAAACACGATATTGTAGTAAAGATTCAAGAACCGCTTTTAATTGAGCTCCAAAATTTTCTTGATGCGATTAATGACAAGCCACAGGCGAAAATAGTAAGTCCAATAGATGCACGAGAAGCTTTGCAAGCTGCATTAAAGGCAGTGGAAAAATATAAGTTAGGATTTGAGAAAATGGAGAAGAAAGTATGAAGCGGATTTTAGTTACAGGTGCAGGCGGCTCTCCTTCTGCAAACTTTATTAGGTCACTGCGCAGGGCGCCAGAAAATTTCTATATTGTTGGAACAGATGCTGATAAATATTACTTAATGCGAGCAGAGACTGATAAGCGTTACCTTGTTCCTTTGGCAAGAGATCCTCTTTATATAAAGGTGCTTAATAAGATTATTGAGGACAACAAGATTGAATTTGTTCATGCGCAGAATGATGTTGAGGTAAATTTTCTAAGTGAGAATCGCGACAAGATTAAAGCAAGGGTGTTACTTCCATCAAAAAAGACAGTGCGTATTTGCCAGGATAAGTTTTTGTCGTTTGAAAAGTGGGAAGCAGCAGGTATCAAGGTGCCAGATACGAGAATTATAAATACTAAAAAGGATCTCGAAAAAGCCTTTGCTACAAACGATGGAAAGCTTTGGATCCGTGCTACTACTGGAGCAGGTGGCCGAGGCTCTCTGCCTGTACACGATATGGAAACTGCTATCAAATGGCTAGATTTCCAGAACGGATGGGACGGAACTTTCACTGCTTCTGAGTTGCTGGAGAAAGATACAATTACCTGGATGTCTATATGGCACAAAGGGGAATTAGTGCTTGCCCAAGGCCGTCGTCGTCTATATTGGGAGCTTTCTAAACTTTCACCGTCTGGAGTTACCGGAGCCACAGGAGGCGGGGAGACTGTATCCGATCCTGTATTGGATGAAATTGCGCAAAAAGCCGTGAAAGCAATCGATGACAAGCCAGAGGGTTTATTTGGTGTGGATCTTACATATGATAAGGCTGGTATTCCCAACCCTACCGAGATAAATATCGGTCGTTTCTTCACCACGCATCAGTTCTTTACTGAGCTAGGGGTAAATATGCCTTTCGTATTCACTAAGTTAGCATTTGGTGAAGAGTTACCTAAAATCAAGCAAAAATTTAACCCTGCACCTAATCATATGATTTGGATACGTGGAATGGATTTTGAACCTATCTTGGCGTCGGCTAATGAAATTGAAAACGAAGTAAAGAAACTACAAGAACTTAAAAAGCACCTATCATGATACTTATCAGCGGAGCCTCCGGTTTTTTAGGAAAGGCTATTGCTAACTCAATGCCCAAATCATCAAAAGGTATTGTTCGTCAACATATGCCAAATTCAATATTTGAGCAGATTGAGCTCGATATTACTGATGTCAACCAAGTTGATGCTTTTATTGCAAAAGAGAAAAATAGTACATCATTGCCCGAAGCGTTTATTCATTGTGCTGCGATAACACCGTGGGGCGCTAATCCTGATTATTCACAAGATATTAAAATGGCTAAGAATGTACTAAGACTTTGTCATTTCCTAAAGATCAATAAACTTATTTTTATATCAGGCTGGGTTGTCTATGACAACACAAGCAGCCCTCCTTATAACGAAGCAAACACCCCTCTCCTGCCCTCAACTCCGTACGGTGAAAGTAAAAAGGCCACAGAGGTATACCTAAAGCAATATTCAGGATCAATTCAAGTACTCAACCTACGCTTGGCATCGATCTATGGCCCCGGACAGAATACTCCTGGTCTTATACCAAATGTTAGTAAAAAAGCACTTGTCGGCGGAGATATTACACTTAATGCCAAGTCTACGAAGCGTGACTATTTATATATTGATGATTTTGTAAATACTATTAGGGCACTGCTGAATACTGATTTCTCTGGTTCAGAGGACATAAACGTCGGAAGTGGTGAGGCGATATCAATTCAGGAGGTAGGAGAAACAATATCTTCGGCAGTCAAAAAGCTGACAACTCATCATCCAGCCGTATTATTTAGTGAACCACTTAATGAAGGTATTCCCCCTGATAATACACTTGAAATAGAAAAAGCAAGAACTCTGGGTTTAATAAAACAACTAACTCCATTTGATGAGGGTATAAAGAATTACATAAATTGGCTAAAGCATGAAAATAATCTTTGATCTAGACGGCACACTTATAGATATTTCTGAAAAACACTACACAGTTTATAGATTGTGCTGCAAGAAAAGTAACGGTGACATCTTAGATAGAAATATCTATTGGAGCATGAAGCGGTCCAATACACCATGGGAGGACATATTAGACCGAAGCAGGATTGCGAAGTCAGCGAGGAAAATATTTATGAATAATTTTATCAATAATATTGAAACCGCTGAGATGACTAAGCTTGATCAACTTATTCCGGGTGTCGATAAGACACTAATCGAACTAGGGTCGAAAAGACACCAACTTTTTCTTGTTAGTCTTCGACGCAATAGCCGTGTTTTTCAACAGGAAGTCGAAGAGCTTGGCTTAAAATCTTATTTTACAAAAGTTATCTCTGGTCATACACAGAAAGAAGGATTCGAATTAAAGAAAAGACTAATAAAAGATATCACTGTAGGAGAACACTCAATGATTGTTGGCGACACCGAATCTGATATTATAGCCGGCAAACAACTCGGGCTTATAACTGTGGGAGTTCTATCGGGGATTCGTAATAAAGATATACTCAGCAATCTTGAGGCTGACTACATTATAGGAACTGTAGCTGAATTGCCAAAGCTACTGGCCTAGCTATCTTCCCTCATTATTCATATCCATGGTAATAGCGGTCAACAGTAGTTGAAAACCTACAAGGAGAGGGATAGCTACAAGCATTACTGTGCCTGTGCTTGGAGATACACCAGTTAGTAGGCGATCCACAATTAGAAGAACCCCAGCTATTAGTCCACCTCCAAACAAAAACAAGCCTCCAAAAAGGAATAAGGCGATTGGATGGAAGCTATAAAGTATGTATTTATAGTATATACGTCTCCAGAAACCTACCCAGACTGCTCGTAGTGCCCTAATTGCAGTAGGCATAAAGTTGATAGTTGAGGTTTCGTCACCATAAATCGCTGGTACCGGGTGGTCTTTTATTTTTGCTCCTGCAATAGAAAGTGCTACAAGCATAGTATTTTCATAATCGTACCGTTCTTTCACAAATGAATAGTTTACTGTTTGCAATATGTGCCGACTGAGAAATCCATAACCATTCTGTGTGTCGGATATTGTGTAGTATCCTGTTGAGAATTTCGTTAAAAGAGAGATAAAAATATTGCCAATCTTTCGGTAAGTCGGCATAGCTTTTAAGGCGTCACGATGAAAAAACCGGTTTGCTTTAATATAGTCAAGTTTTTCATCAGACATGACATCTAGCATAGGCAGTATATATTTGGGATCACATTGTGCGTCTCCTGCAACAATGCCGATTGCATCAGACTGTGTGTGCTCAAGTGCGTATTGATAGCCTTGCATGAGTGAATAGCCAATACCACCATTCCGTTCATTGTTAAGTACGACTACTTTTTTATTTGATTTTGCGATCGTCTTTAGTCTCTGCAGAGTATTATCCTTACTTGCATCGTTGACAGCAATAATATGGTCGACCTCTTTAGGCAACGTATCTACAGTTTTTTTAATGAGTTTCTCTTCGTTGTAACATGGTATTACAACTGCAATACGTAGGTTTCTATACACTATTTAATCCCACAAAACTTATTAATTGAGTCATCGTTTACTATAATAAGACAAATGGGAAGGCGTTCAAAGATTGTAAAGCAACTCTTTTTATTCGGGGTTGTCGGTGGTATTTCTTTTTTGATTGATTTACTTGTGACAACATCTTTGTATAATTTCTTTCATGCACCGCCATTCCTTGCGGGTACTATCGGCTTTTTGTCGGCTTTTTTCTTTAACTTTCCCGTTAACAGAAAGCATGTATTTAATCACTCGGTGCATGATCGCTTCAGCATGAAAGCCCAAGTAAGTATGTATATGTTTTTAAGTTTATTCAACTTAATTGTTACTGGCGTATTAATGCAATTAATTGTAGGATCCGGAACACTTAAAATTGGTCTTGCGAAAGGCTTTGTAACGGCACTTATTGCTGCGTGGAATTTTCTGTTATTCCGATTTGTTATTTTTTCAAAGAGACCCAATCAAGGTGAACTTGAGGGTTTAGTCATACAATAAAAACTAAATTTGTAATTTTGTAAGGTATTTGCCGTAGCCGCTTTTTTCTAGAGGTCCTGCAATCTCAATGAGCTTTTCTTTACTGATGAACCCACGTTGGTAAGCGGCTTCTTCGGGACAGCCAATTTTAAGGCCTGTCCGTTTTTCAATCACGCGAATGTATTCGCCGGCGTCACTCATTGAGCCGAATGTACCAGTGTCAAGCCAGGCTGAACCGCGATCCATAACCTGTACCTTCAACTTGCCACGGTGTAGGTAAGCTTCATTGACGCTTGTTATTTCTAGCTCACCTCGTCCACTGGGAGTGACGTTCTTAGCAATCTCAACCACATCGTTATCGTAGAAGTACAATCCAGTAACTGCGTAATTAGATTTCGGAGAATTGGGCTTTTCCTCAATAGATCGAGCCTGCATATTTTCATCGAATTCTACGACGCCATAACGTTCCGGATCAGATACTTGGTAGGCAAATATCACGGCACCATCTGGGTCAGTACATTCCTCTAAACTCTCACTGAATGTATGACCGTAGAAAATATTATCCCCAAGAACAAGTGCAACTTTGTCATTACCAATAAACTCTTCTCCGATAAGAAAGGCTTGAGCAAGACCTTCGGGTCTGGGTTGGGCAGCATAGGTGAGGTGTATGCCCCAATCGGATCCATCACCGAGCAGTCTTTGAAATTGAGCTTGATCGTGGGGAGTGGTGATAATGAGAATCTCGCGAATTCCTGCGCTCATAAGGGTGCTCAGTGGATAGTAGACCATTGGCTTGTCGTAAATTGGTATGAGCTGTTTGGAGATTGCCTTGGTAATAGGATACAGTCGTGTGCCTGATCCACCGGCGAGGATGATACCTTTCACAGTATAAATAGTACAGAGAGCCCTTCCTCAAGTCCAGTAGGTGGCGTCTGTACACAGCTTTTCCACATTGCTTCCACAGAAGAAAAACGGCTGTGCTTGCATAGACTTTGCCATGCTGACTATACTGGCCATCGATCGTAGTGAGTGGAGAGGTAACAATTACTGGTGGGGGATAGGATTTTGATTTGGCGACCAACGATTCTCCTAAATCTTTTGCAATATCCTGCCGCCTATTTATAACTTTCTTGCTAATGACCGCAATTGCCTTGACGGTAGTAAATATGGCAAATATGCCGAAAACAAGAGCGGCAGATACTGGTGGATACCCTGACTGGAACATGCCCTGCATCACAACTGGTTCTTCTTATGGGAAAACCACAGGGACGGGATATTGGTGCAGTGGTTACCGGTGGGGTAATCTAACTACGAAAGTTGAAAATTCTCCGCGTGGCTATGGATTTCGGAACTGCACCGATTGGGTTGCCTGGAAAGTGCAGAGTTACCTCGGTAAAAGCCCGACCGGATTAGGGAACGCTGGAACGTGGGATGACTACGCGGCGGCGAAAGGATATAGAACAACTGCTATACCAGAGCCCGGCAATGCTGCAGTCTGGAACAGTGGACATGTGGCTTTCGTTGAAAGTGTAAACGCAGACGGCACGGTGAATGTGAGCGAATATAACCACGGCATGGATGGTAACTATGGTACACGTGCTCGTTTACGGGCCGACATTTACGTGGATTTTGATGGCTTAGGAATAAATAAATACACTGGTAGTAGTGAGCCGGTAGCAGATTCGGATGGTGATCGGGTTCCAGACGCAGTCGATAAATGTCCCCGTATTGCCGGCAGTGTAGATGGGTGTCCGGATGGCCAGCCTTTAGTGGCAACAGTCATGAGTGCCAACAGCACGGGCGCGGCCTATACGCGCGGCGCAGATGGTCGTGTATACACTTCTTGGCAAAATTCACCGGGCAGTAGCTGGGAAGGCTGGGTACCACTTGGTGATATCCGGATAGTCGGGGCACCCATTGCACTAGTGAATGAGAGCAACGGCGCACAGGCTATCTTTGCTCGTGGTGTGGATAATCACGCCTATACTGCCTGGCAACCAGAAATGGGCAGCGGCACATGGCTATGGGCAGATCTGGGTGGTGACATCGCAAGCAACCTAGAAGTAAACAAAACAATTATGGGTTCCAGTGTGCTGTTTGCCCGCAACTCTCGCGGTGAACTCATTCATTCCTGGCAGCCGCAGATTGGCAGTACCTGGACACCGTGGTACAGCTTAGGCGGTAACTTTGCTGGTGACCCAGAAGTGATGCGCGCCACTGACGGGTCATTAGGGGCATTTGTGCGTGGCTCGGATAACCAACTATGGACAACCTGGCAGACCACACCAGGTGGAGGCTGGGCACCGTGGACAGCCTTAGGAGGCAACCTAACAAGTTCTCCCAGTTTTATAATGAATAAATCAGGCATTGGTGTTGTTTTTGCCCGCGATGCAAGCGGAGGAATTTCCCATACTTGGCAGTGGGCACCAGGCAGTACGTGGCGACCGTGGGTACCAATGAATACTGTACGGACAAATTCGGGTGTAACAGTAACTATTGAAGATAGCGGTGAGATGAGTATTTATTATGTGGCGGAGAATGGACAACTGATGACTAGTTGGCAATGGGCGGTCGGCAGCGGTTGGTACTCTTCTCCTATTGGTGGTAGCGCCACAGGAACTCCAAGTATGCTAAAAGCAAGCTATAACAATACTGCTTCTCAATATGGGCCTAATAGCGCCGGCTATATCAGCTCTACTTGGCAAACTACCGCAGGGGGTCTTTGGACATCGGGCGCTGATCTTATTGGCCGCGTGCCACTAAAGGTCTTTTAGACTAGTGATATATTTTTGTAGATCCTCGTGCCAATTATGACTCTCAAAGCCGGTTTGGTGTATTTTGTTCAGGTCAAGCGTACTCTGGAGAGGGCGCGGAGCGATATTATCCTTGCCGGCAAAATACTCGTCAGTAGAAGTATCGGTAACTGATAACTGGTGATACCCAGCCAGCTGAAAAATTATTCTTGTAATCTCTGCCCAAGAAGCTGGCTTACCGCTGTTTGATACATTGTATGTACCTGCATCAGCCTTGTGCGTGAGTAGATGGTCAATGGCTCGAACAAGTTCGGATGTGAAGGTCAGACGGCCAATTTGGTCATTGACCACCTTTGGCGATATCCCTTTGGCACCAATATCAAGCATCGTGCGGACAAAGTTTTTGCCTTCACCAATAACCCACGAGGTGCGCAGAATGTAATGATTAGGCACTGTGGAAGCAGCTAAGTCACCGGCAGCTTTGCTTGTGCCGTATACACTAAGTGGCGAAAATGGCTCGTCTTCTGTGTGAGGGTTTCGTGTGCCGTCAAATACGTAATCGGTTGATATATGCACGAGTGTAAGCTTGTGCGCTGAGGCGGCTTTTGCAAGGTAGGAGACAGCTACCGCATTGACCTGCCAGGCAGTTAACCTTCCTTCTGGGGTTTCCGCGCCGTCAACATTTGTGTAAGCAGCGGCGTTGAGGATAGTATCAATCGCGCTCCAATCATATGCAGCAACAGATTGAGGGTCGCTAATATCCAGCTCCTGAATATCTGCTGTGCGGGCATCAGGATATTTGGCTTGCAGTGCTCTACCTAGTTGGCCGTTGGCACCGAGTATAAGTATTCGTTTTTGATTCACGAGTCAGAACTCATTGGCTTTATTTGTGCGAGCAGGGGATGATTGCGGTCTTTTTCGGATACTTCAGCTTGATTGAGCGGAATAGGCCAGTTGATACCAAGTTGCTCGTCAGCCAGGTTCACCAGCGTATATTGTGCCTCAGGATACCAGTGTTCGTTCACGAGATATGTATAGACTGTATTAGGTTCCAAGGTTTGGAAAGAGTTACCACAGCCCCGCGGCACGAATATAGCTTTCCCGGGGTGCAGCTCAAAAGTTTCTAATGCACCAAAGTTATCACCTTGCCGGAAATCTACGATTGCCGCAAAGACTCTGCCAAAGCCAATGGATATGAATTTTTCCCAGGGCTCAGCGTGTATTCCTCGGGTAACACCAGCCTTTTCGTTAAACGAAATATTGTTTTGTACTACCTCAAAATCGGCCGGCAAGCCTAAGTCCTGAAGTTTCTGCTGTTGGTAGTTTTCCTTGAACCAGCCGCGGTTATCGCCATGCACTGCGAGATCAATTTCAAGCAGACCAGGAATTTTTGTTTCGTGGACCGCTAATTTTTGGTGATTGTTAGGATTAAATTCGGCCATGCTACCTCCCTAGTTTTTGGTACTTTGCCTCGGTCTCAGCCTTTTGTGGCGCCCACCAGGATCGATTCTCGGTATACCACTTAATTGTATCTTTTAATCCTTGACGGAAGTCGGTGTACTTTGGTCGCCAACCAAGCTGGTTTGTGAGTTTTGAGGCATCAATTGCATAGCGGAGGTCATGGCCGGGACGGTCGCTGACATGTTCATAGCCTTGAGGGTCTTTGCCCATCAGTTCCAGGATAAGTTCTACCACTTCTTTATTATTTTTTTCACCGTTCGCCCCAATCAAGTAGGTTTCACCAATTTTGCCTTCTTCTAGTATTTTTAGCACCCCTGAAGAGTGGTCTTCGGCGTGAATCCAATCCCGTACGTTCTGGCCACTGCCATATAATTTGGGCCGTTTACCACTTAATATTTCGGTAATTTGCCTGGGTATAAATTTCTCAACGTGCTGGTAAGGTCCATAATTGTTTGAGCAATTGCTAATGGTAGCCTGGACGTCAAAACTTCTGACCCACGCTCGTACTAGCAAGTCAGAGCTTGCTTTGGTGCTCGAATAAGGGCTGGAAGGGTTATAGGGGGTTTCGGGCGTAAATTTATGAGGATCATCCAGTTCTAAATCCCCATATACCTCATCGGTGGATATGTGGTGGAATCGCTTTTTGTGCTTGCGAACTGCTTCCAAAAGGCGAAAGGTACCAACCACGTTCGTTTCCACAAAAGGCCAGGGGGAAGACAATGAATTATCATTGTGTGATTCTGCGGCAAAGTGTACTACTGCATCAGCTTCTGATACTACTTTTTCTACAGTCTTTTCATCGCAGATATTACCGACCACCAGTGAGACACGTTCATCTAGTCCAGCCAAGTTCTGACGATTACCAGCGTAGGTCAAGGCATCCAATACCGTAATTTCCCAATCGAGCCGTTTGTCATTTACATACCGAACAAAGTTTGAGCCGATAAACCCCGCGCCTCCGGTCACAAGTAGTTTCATTAGGGTTATTATACCAAGCGTGCAGTGATAGCTGCGCATTAAATTTTTGTCGCGGCTTTGGTACTATTGAAGAAAGGAGAAAAGTGAAGAAAGTACTAGCTTTTGACCTAGATGGGACGTTGACAGAGAGCAAGACGGTAATGGAAGACCGGATGTCAGAGCTACTGAATCGTCTACTTGATCACTTTCATATCTGCGTTATTTCTGGCGGCAGTTTCGAGCAGTTTAAAAAACAGTTTATTGCTGGTTTGCAAGTAGCGCCGGCCAGATTGGAGCGGCTGCACCTTATGCCAACCTGTGGAACCAGCTACTACATTTATGACATTACTACGCAAGATTGGCGCAAGGTTTATGCCGAAGACTTGACTCATGCCCAAAAAGAAAAAATTCGCCGCGCACTTTCAAATGCTTTTAAAGCCAGCTCGTACTGGCCAAAAAAAACCTGGGGAGAACTGGTGGAAGACCGTGGCAGCCAAGTGACTCTCTCAACTCTAGGACAAGAAGCACCGCGTGAAGTGAAAGAAGCCTGGGATCCGGATAATCGCAAGAAGTATAAGCTTAGAGACCTAGTGGCAGAACTACTGCCAGAATTTGAAGTTCGCACTGGTGGTCTTACTTCTATTGATGTGACAAAACCAGGTATAGACAAAGCCTATGGCATGAAACGACTGAGTGAACTTTTGGGCATATCTCAAGATGAGATTTTATTCTTTGGCGACCGTGTTAACCCTGGTGGTAATGACTATCCGGTGAAAGCTATGGGCGTAGATACTTTAGAAATTTCCAGCTGGAAAGATACTGCCAATGCACTGGAAGCTATTTTGCACGTCACTACATAAAGACTTCCGTATCACTTAAGCGTGGGTCTGAATTATATCCTGTAAGTATTTATCGATTTTTGCATGGAAAGCACTCGTAGAAAATTGCTGGGCATGCTTTGCTATTCTCGAGGGCGTGTAGGCGTCTGATGTAAAACCTTTAAGAACAGTTTTTAGACTTTCAACTGAAGCTGTATCAAAGAATTCACCTGTCTCACCAGGGAGCAAGTAATCAAGTGCACCACCTCCTTTGTAGGCAATAACTGGCGTGCCAGCGGCCATAGCCTCAACTGACACGATACCAAAATCATCTACACCTGGAAAAATGAATGCCTGTGCACGGCTAAAGTATCCAGAGATTTCTTTGTCACTTGCTTGGGTAACAAAGGTGATAGACGACCCGGCAAGGCCGCGTAAGGCTTTGTGCTCAGGGCCATTGCCAATAACAGTTAGAGGCAGGTCTAATTGAGTACAGGCGGTCACAGCTAGGTCTAAACGCTTATAAGGTACTTGACGTCCTGCTGCTACGAAACCACGGCGAGGTTGGTTAGATAATTGGAAGCGGTTGGTGTCCACGGGCGGAAAAATGACATGTGCTTCACGCTGGTAGTACTTTTTAATCATCTTTTGTGTGTAGGTGGAATTTGCTATCAGATAATCCGGACGTTTTGCTGCCCGTCTATCCCATTTTCTCATTGGCCCGACAAATATTTTCAGTCCAAAGCGGGCCAGAGGATTTAACCAACCGAAGCCTGGCTCTTGTAGGTAAGCTTCGTAACGAGCCCAATAGTAGTGAGTGGGAGCGTGGCAGTAACAGACGTGAACAGTGTCCGGTCCAGTTTTGACAGCCTTGGCTTCTGCGCCACTGGAAGAAATGACCAAGTCGTAGTTAGAAAGATCTAAACGGCTGAATGACCTAGCACGTAAGATAGGCAAGAATTTGCGTAAACTTTTGGGAAGTTTTTGCAACCAAGTTGTCCGTACATCGGCATCTTTGAACCACGGCAAGGCTACAGGATCGTACTGTGAAGTATAAATAGGGGCATCAGGAAACATTCGGTGTAATTCCAGTACGACGCGTTCAGCGCCGCCGATTCCGGTCAACCAATCACAGACAATCGCAACCTGGCGATGGGAATTCATTTCGCACCTTGGCCAGAAAAAATTATTCTGATTGTCTTTAGCAAGATGATAATGTCTAGCCAGAACGTCCAGTTCTGCACGTAGTAGACGTCCAACTTGCGCCGCTCTTCGAAGTTGATATCGCGCCGGCCGGATACTTGAGCTAACCCTGTTAACCCTGACTTCACACTAAGGATTGCGTGTTTTTTGGCATACATCTCGAGTTCTTCTGGAACCAAAGCGCGTGGCCCTACCAAACTAAGTTGTCCCCTTAGTACATTAAAGAGCTGAGGAAGTTCATCTAAGCTTGTTTTGCGTAGAAAGCGGCCTAGAGGAGTAACACGGGGGTCCTTTGGTAGGTAATCACCATTTTGACGGTAACGAGTGGCGAGTTCGGGTTTACCAAGCATGGCAAAAGCCTGTTCAGGGGTGGTACCATCATATTTTTGGTATTGGGTGCGGAATTTATAAACTTTGAAGCGCTGATCATAACGAGTGAGGCGGATTTGGCGGAAAAACACCGAACCACCACCGAATACTTTATTTGCTATAGCGATAAGTAATAGTAATGGAGAAAGAATAACCAGTAAAATAGTAGAAACTGATAGATCAAATAGTCGTTTTGCTACCTGTCCCCAACCAATTAAGGGGGTTTGGTGGACAGCAATTACCGGAATCGAGGAGCGAAAGAGCTCAACAGCCAATTTGCCAACAAATAATTCGGTATTGCCAGGCACAAATCGGTAAGCGATGTGATGGGTTTGGGCAAAGTTGAGGATATCATTGTTCTTCTCGCTCTGAGGGTACAGTTCTGTCTGGACGATACTATGGATTTTATGGGCGCCTAAGTGCTTAAAGGCTTCCTCGTAAGTAGTAAAGTGACTAATGTGGAGATGAATTGGCAGGGGTATATGGCCCACATAGCCGAGTACCTGGTAGCCTGAATGCCTGCTGTCGTATAAGTTTTCTATAAGTTCTTGGCTGATTGGAGTGCCCCCAATAATTAATATATTGGTAAGCCCCACTTTATGGCGGAACATGATGGTCTTAATAAGTCTGGCAAGGCTGCGGAATATGACCAAGAATATGAAAGCGAGGATAAAGCCATATATAGGCACCAAGCGAGCAGGGAAAACAGGACTTTTACTAACAAAATCGTAGCCGATGACAAATAGTAATCCAATAAAAGAGCCAACCAGTAAGCGGCTGAGCTCAGAGAAACGCTTCTCGTATACATTACTGTTATAAAGCCCCAAAAGAGCAAAAATGATAATCCAAAAGGGCAAGAGAGTAAGGAAGATACCTAAATAAGTGCGGGCCGGAATGGCCTCTATCAATGGGCGGGCGTCTAGGGTTACTCTTAGGATATAGGCACCTACGAAGGCCGCCACCAGGGCCAAAAAGTCACCGATAACTAAAAATATGTTGTAGATAAGTGAGGCATTATTTTTCATCTTCGCTATACTAAATTGTAGCATTTGCGAGGGTTTTTCTTACTCTTGCTGCTCTAACTACCTCTTATTATGCGAAAGCCAAAACAACAAGAAGTTAAACGAATTGCGGAGTACCTCTTAAGTGGCGGGGCATACTTTTGGGCAGGTTATGCAATGTTCTTTATCTGCGACAAGGGTTTACACTTCAACCTTTGGTGGGCAAAGTTGACAGCTAATACGTTCGGCTGGATTGTGAATTACCTGTTGCAACGCTACTGGGTTTTTAAAAATCCTGCTCTTGCTCGTCATCAGACTCAAGTTACCACTCGGTATATAGGTATTACATTACTCGATTTTGTGCTTGATTTTGCCATTGTTAGGTTGTTGGCGGGTTTTGGAATTACTCCTTACATTGGACAATTTGTCTCCTCAGGTTTTTTTACAGTATGGAATTATATTTGGTACCGATTTTGGGTCTTTCCGGAAAAATTTACCCAAAACCGGCGACCAGCACGAGTTACACCTGCTCGACTGGTGGCGCACCGAGCGCACGGGCACAGTGCGTATAATAGGATAAGAAAACCATGACAGAGACAATTCGACCTACCAAAAAACAGAAGGAACTACTCACATTTATTGAAAAATTTATTCAACAACATGGGTATAGCCCAAGTTACCGAGAGATTATGTCTGGCTTACAGTATAATTCTGTTGCCACTGTGGCGTTACATGTCAACAGTTTGGTAAAACGTGGGCATTTAATAAAAAGGGATAATTCAGCCCGATCACTAGAAATCACAAAACCTCTGAGCGAAATAAAGATTACCACTAACCAAATTGATGTGAACGAAGAAAAGTGGCTGATTGAGAAAGTCAGTTTCTATTTTAACCAGGCAGAACAACAGGCATCTTTAGAAACTAATACTATTGACGGACTATATGTGCTCATTGGCGCCCTTAAGGTGCTTGGGCTAGAAGGTGCCGCGCAGTCTTTTATCCCTCGTCTCACGTCTTTGAAGAAACGTGCCGTTCCCCCTACGAGTAAACCGAAAGGTCAGGTTGAATGAGTATAGTACAAGCAATTATATTGGGCCTTGTCCAAGGTCTGACTGAGTTTATTCCTGTTTCCAGCTCCGGTCATTTGGTAATCATGCACCATCTGCTTGGTGTCTCAACCACAGGTCTAAGCTTTGACGTAGCACTGCATCTAGGTACGTTGATGGCGTTATTGGTTTTTTTCCACAGAGATCTCATTACGCTTGCGGTCGCTTTGTTTAAAAAGTCGAAGCAAACGCGACTAGCTTGGTTATTGGCAGCAGCAACGGTACCGGCAGTGATTGCGGGAGTATTGCTTGAGTCTGCTGCAGAAACGTCTTTCCGCTCTTTGAGACTAGTTAGTTTCGCATTACTTATTATGGCGTTAGTGATGTTAGTTGCTGAAAAACTCAGTGCTGCCCGGCACACCCGCACTACGTTGGAGCGGGTGAGTTTCAGCCAAGCGATGTGGATGGGGATTGCCCAGGCAATTGCACTTATTCCGGGGGTATCAAGATCAGGTGTCACTATTACTGCCGGTTTATTTAGTGGTATGGACCGCGTAGCAGCCACTCGCTTTTCATTTTTACTTGCTATTCCGATTACTTTAGGAGCGGCTGCAAAAGTTCTAGGGAGTAATAATGCATTGCAGCAAATTAAGAGTGAGCAATTGGTATTTGCGGTCGGTGCCCTTACGGCTTTCTTAGCGGGCCTTATGGCCATTCGATTTCTGCTTCGGTTTCTTTCTAAGCATAGCCTGGCAGTATTTGCATACTATCGGATATTCCTTGCTCTGATTATTCTCGCTACGATTGCCCGCTAAATCGAGCGTACGTGCTATGATGAGACTGTTAACAATTTAAGCTGGAAGCCGGTGCTTCTTGTTGTAGCGATAAGCTACTACGACAGAAAATTCCGGCGCTGTGCCGCAACTGTGATTCCGCTTCTCGCGGATAAGCCAGATACAGCAACATTAGAAAAATCCCGAGCAGGATACCCTAATCACAATTGTTGAGAAGTACCTTGCTTGGATTATCAAGCAAGGTTTTTTATTTTGGAAACACTACATTTGGTTGAGCCAGTACAAACATATAATGCTGAACAGCGATTCTTTGACGACACTACTACTTGGCTAGCAGAAGCATTAGATGGGACGATGCGTACCAGTTTTGAGTATACTTTTGTGGGTGAAGAACTCTATGCACATGATGGCAGCGCACTTAGCCCAATATTTTTAAGCGCAGTATCTGAGGCTGAACAGTTAACTCGTACTTCTCCTAATATCGCTTTTGAACTGCGTCGCCGTCGTCATGAACTCGATGAGTATAACGAGATGTGTGCAATGGCGCTGGGTGAATTACCAAACACAATGGTGGTGATATCAGATTTTCCGGCAGAGCTTATGGATAGTCCAGTAGACGTGGGTGGGTATAATGCCCAGCGCAAACAAACAATGCTAAGAGTGATTACCAGAAATCCTGATGGGAAAGTGCAAGTTGTTTCTCAAAGCTTGGATAGGAGTGATCGTGTGGCATTGGAAAAACTTTACGATGCGTTAGGTTTCCAGTGCTCGACGGAGCAAGAGCTTTTAGGCCAAAGAATGCATATGGAATTGGATGAAGAAGCACAAAGACAGCTTGTAGATCATTTAATGGCTGCGTATGACCTGTCTCTTGCACAGCGTTACGGAGGAATATGGCATGCTGGTCGATGTGGCGATACAAACAATACGTATCAGTTTGTTCTGGCGCAGACAGATTTGCTGGCGGCATATGAGGAGTTTGGAGAGTCACGTGGTACTGACCAGCTCTATAATTTAGCGGCCGCTATGCGGAATCGATATCAGTCTGACCAGGTGTCCTCAAATAATCATTGGGTTCAATCAACAAATCTAGGAGAGGCTATTAAGGAACTAGCTGCTGGCGGTCAGGCAGCTCGTGTGGGGAGATTGGTCTTCAGTGGATGTGGTATGAGTATAGGAAGTTCAGAGGAACCATTATCAGACCAACTTGCAACCCAGGGCTATGGCAATAAAGTAGATAATGCGGAAAGCAGCTACAGCTTTAACAAATATATGCACTGCGTTGTTTGTCAGGCACCGCCCAAAGAAAGTGAATCAAAAAAAATGTGTGGTCCTTGTGGTATTTGCCGGGTGTGCGATATAAAGCTGAAGTAGAATAGAAGTATGGTGAACAGTTTAAACGATAAGAATATTTGCATGGAACTTTGCTGCGACACTTGTGGACACTATCCATTAGTACCTGTACATGGACACTACGTCTGCCCAGAATGCCACGTGCCTACTAAATGTTGCGAAGGATTACCAGCTGATGAGTAGTGTCCTGAATGAAACAGGAAAGAATAACAAAAATGGCTAGAATTGGTATCTATGCCGGTACATTTGATCCTGTTCATGCAGGGCATTTGGATTTTGCTCTGCGGGCAAGAGAACAAGCGGACCTTAGCAGGATCTATTTTTTACCCGAAGTATCACCACGAGGTAAGTCGCAGGTGACTCATTTTGCCCACCGATCTGCAATGCTCAAATTAGCGACTAGACCTCACTCTCATTGCCATGTCCTTCATCTGCCAGACAAACAGTTTACTGTTGCGCACACTCTGCCACGCCTACGTTTAGAATTTCCTCATGACCACCTTGTCATAATGATGGGCTCTGATACCTATGCTGGCCTAGCAGAGTGGTCACTGGTAGACCAATTACTCACTGAGTGTGGTTTTATAGTAGCAATCCGAAATCATCAAGAAATATCCGAAATTCTTACTACTGCCAAAGCTTTGCCAATGTCGCCAAGGGAACTACATATTATAGAAAGTGGTCAGCCAAAAATTGCTTCCTCACTAATTCGCCAAGCAGTCGAAGAAGGACGCCACCCGATTGGATTACTTTATAGCGTTGAGCAATACGTGAGAAAAAACTGGCTTTATTCTTCGCTTTCGGCTTCGTAGTGGCTATGAAGATAAGCCAAGTGTTTTTCACGGAATTTCTTAAACTCACTTCTCTTTATGCCGCTACGTTTAATGAAGGCACTAATCTTCTCGCTTCCAAGGTAATGAGGCATCATTACATAGCTAACCCCAGTGTCATAAAGCTCTTCGGCTTGTTGCAAAGACTCAGCGTGACAGACAATTACCATATGTGGATTACGGTTCAACAGTTGTGACACAAGCACTTGGGTAGTGGGAAAATCGGTAATGGTGGACACGACGAGCTTTACTTTGTCCAGACCAATCTCTTCAAGCAGTTCAACATCACCAACATCGCCATAGAGGTAATTGACTTTTTGCTGTTCCAAGATATCGATTACCTCGGGATCGTAATCAACCACTACGAATCGCTTGCCGATTGCCTGGAATGCCTTCATAAACTCGTGACCACCTTTACGATAACCAAACAGTACAAGATCGTAGTGGTGCCGACCATCTTGCTCGAAGTGCGTTTTTCGGCGCTCAAACAAAGTGAAGTGTTTATCAGCAAATTTGAAAAGACTATCTGAGTAGATAATTAAGTAAGCTGAACAGGCAATCGATGCGAGAGCAATAACAGTGATAATTACCACTAAGTCGTTTGATACCAAATGCTGACTATTACCAAGTAAAAGTAGTACAAGTGAGAACTCACTTATCTGGGCCGTTGATAGCGCTGCTTTAAAGCTAGTTCGCTTGGTGTAGCCCAAGAGCCCCATAATAGAAAGTACTACTAAAGGTTTGAGAACAATCACAATAAAGCAGCCCATCAATATGGTTGGGAGCAGCAAGGTAATATGGCCGAAGGTGAGACGAGCACCTAGAGTGATAAAGAATACAATAATAAAGAAATCCCTCAGTGGCCGAAGGCGAGCACCGATCTCTTGGGCGTAAGGTAGTGAAGCGAGCGAAATACCTGCTAATAAAGCGCCAATCTCTAATGAGAATCCAGCTTGTTCGAACAATGCTGCGGTGCCAAAACCCCAACCTAACGCAAAGAGAAATAAAAATTCAGGACTACCAGCAATAAGTTTGTGCAGCCGTGGCAACACGATATTCCCTACTAGCAAAATTGGCACGGCAATAAGAGCCCCTTTGATAAACAGCGCACTTAGCTGTGAAGCTTGTATCCCGCCGTTTGCTTTGGAAGTGACAAGCAACAGTGCAAAGACCGCGATAATATCCTGAACGAGCAGTAGACCTATTACCACTTTCCCATACAGGCGTGATTGCTCTTTCTTATCGCTGAGAAGTTTGAGGATAATAATTGTGCTGCTAAAGGCAAGTGCAAGCCCAAAAAACAACGATTCTGTTTTGCCAAACCCAAGGACTATCCCAGTTGCCCATCCAAACGCTGTAATACCAGCCACCTGCAGTACACCGGTGATGGTTGATACCTTGCCGACTTCTTTAATGACCTGAGGGTTTAAGCCTAATCCTATAATAAACAGCAATAGTGCAATGCCGATGCTTGCAAAGATATCGATAGTTTCAGGAGATTGGATTAGGTGGAGCACTGAGGGGCCAACAATAATACCGGTCAGAATATGTCCGATAATTAATGGCTGCCGGATGAGACGCATAATTAACGAGATAACGGCAGCCAGGGCAATGATCAAACTTAGCTCGGCGAAAATACTTTGATGCATTTTTTATTTTTTCGTTTCTGGCTTTATTTTACTAAAGATACCCAAAAAAGTACAAAAACTATATTGACAACATGCTCGTGCTTATGTCAGACTGATGCTACTTCAATATTGGTGACGAAGTCACCGCCAGAAGACAAAACAAAAATATCATTAATCAAGAGAAGTAGCCTGTGAAATATTTGTTTCAGGTTGCTGGAGGTAGCGAGCAATATGCCCGTGAAAGTAAAAGTTTTTAATTCTAAACCGAGTCTAGTGCCGGTTAGAGTGAAGCGGCCAGCTTGGCAACAGTTCATCAAGTACTAATTGGTGGACTTACTGGTTGCCTTGTTGGTTATTCTGTGAGGATTTGATTTCATCTTCTATCAGCTTAGAAAACCCGTCCACGTCACGTGGAGGATCAGTTAACTTTTTACCATTTAGAAAGAAGCTAGGTGTTGCTTCTACGCCCAGACGCTTTCCTTCGTTCATGTCGGCATTGATAATGTCGTTAACTTCACTGCTGGCTACAGCTTGTTTGAATTTTTGTATATCCAGGCCTAACTGCATGGCATACGCTTCAAAGATAGCATCTGGTTTACTACTTTGTTCCCAGTCCTTTTGTTGCTGATAGAGCATATCATGCATTTCCCAGAACTTGTCTTGCTTGGCGGCCGCCTCAGCTGCTCGATGTGCAGCCATAGCATTGCGGTGGAGTTGTACGAGAGGGAAATTCCGAAATTGGAAGGTAATATCTGTTTTATATTTATCTTTCACGTACTTGAGGATAGGAAAATAGCCACCGCATGCTGGACATTGGAAGTCACCGTATTCCACTAGACGTACATTCTTTTTCCCTTCACCATACAAATGTTCTGATGGCTTGGTTTGGCTTTGGCTTCCCTGATTCGGTGTGCTAGCCTTGTCGCGTGTAAACCAGAACAATGCACCTAGCCCAAGAGCACACAAGATAAGGATTATAAGAAATCGTTTGCTCATAGAGATAATAGTACAGAGTCCATAGTCCATAGTCCAGACTCTCGCGGGGGCTTATAGCAGCTATATGAAGAGTAAAACTACTTCTTTAAAATGGAAAGACTTCAGCTGATGCATAAACTGTCTGGTAAGATGGATATATGCTTACGCTTGTTGCTATCTTCTTATTGGCGTCTCTTACACTCGTCGCTATTTCTTTACAAAAAACCTATTATCATATACCGGTGCGTGAAGTAAAACGCCGGGCCCAGCAAGGTGATGCTTTTGCCATAATGTTATATCGTGCGGTGGCCTATGACTTAAGCCTCGACATCTTGTTATGGGTAATAATTGGCATTTGTGCCAGCGGGTTCTTTGTAATTGTTAGCCGGGCGGTGCCGCCTGCCATTGCACTACTTGGTTGTATTTCTCTTTTGTGGGTGGGTTTTGCTTGGATCCCAGGCACTCGTCTTACACGTCCCGGTTCATGGTTGGCGAGGACACTTACACCTGGAATTACGTGGTTGCTGAGGCATCTTTATCCTTTGTTGCGTCGAGCAGCAAAGATAGTGAAGAAACACCATCCAATAGCTATTCATACTGGCTTATATCAAAAAGAAGATTTAGTTGAACTTATTGATCAGCAAAAAGTTCAAGCGGACAATCGAATAGGCGAGGAAGAGATTCGTATTGCTCGCCAAGCTCTCACTTTCAGCGACAAACTTGTACGTGACATTATGATACCGAGAAGAGTCGTCAAAATGGTCAACGAAACTGACGACGTTGGTCCCGTACTCATGGGAGAACTACATGAAAGCGGCCATTCGCGTTTTCCGGTTTACCATAATAAGACAGATAACATTGTCGGTACTTTGTATCTTCATGATCTTGTTGGCGCTAAATTGGTAGGCAAAGTAAAAGATATTATGGACACTAAAGTCTACTATGTGAATGAAGAAAAACCACTCCAACATGCTCTGCAGGCATTTCTGAAGACCAAACACCATCTCTTTATAGTAGTAAATAACTTTGAGGAATTCGTAGGCATCATAAGTATCGAAGATGTACTGGAACAAATTATTGGTAAACCAATCATGGATGAGTTCGACCAATATGAGGACATGCGTGCAGTTGCCCAGCTAGAGGCTCAGCGCGAACAACGGCAACACGAACAAGCACCCAAGACAGACAAGTAATTTTTTGTATCGCCTTTAATCTGTTTATAATACGAAGCATGCGGATTTTAAACAGTGAGGTAAACAAGCACCTAGACCAACGAGTGCAGGTAAGAGGTTGGCTGCACAAAAAGCGTTTGCTGGGAGGACTGAATTTCATTAACCTACGTGATCGGTCAGGATTGGTACAAATATTGATAGAGAAGGGTGAGGAAGTTGAAAAATTACGTGGGTTACAAGTTGGCACAGTACTGACAGTAAGTGGTCAAGTGGTAAAGGATGAACGCGCACCCGGTGGGGCAGAAATCCACCAACCCGAAATCACGGTTGAAGTTCCTGTTACTGACGAGCCACCAATTGAGATAGATAAACCCGTGTCACACAAGAGTGACCATCTAGATACCTTGTTTGACAACAGAGTACTAGGACTCAGGAATCTGCAAGAACAGAAAATATTTCGCATCAGAAGCGGGCTTAATCGTTATATACGTGAGTACTTAACTAAGCGGGAATTTATTGAAATCCAAACACCGAAATTACTTGCCGAAGCTACTGAGGGCGGAGCCGAAGTATTCACGCTTGATTACTTTGGCAAAGAAGCGACACTTGCCCAAAGCCCGCAGCTTTATAAACAAATGTTAGTGGGAGTCTTTGAACGAGTATTTGAAATTGGGCCAGCCTTCCGTGCCGAACCAAGTGCGACTACACGACATATGTCGGAAGTGACTATGCTTGATGTAGAAATTGGTTTTGTTGATAGCCACGATGAGGTACTTGATCTCATAGGTGACCTCACCATTAACGTACTCAAGCGTATCTATGATACTCATGGCGATGATTTACGTTCGCTCAATGCGCCGCCGCTAGTGCTTACAGACAAGGTGCCAAAATTCACTGTTGCAGAAATTCATGACCTTTATAGCCAGGCAAACAAAGTAGATACTCGAGCCGAAAAAGACCTTATTCCTGATGAAGAACGCTGGATTTGTGAATATGCCAAACAAAAACACGGTTCAGAACTTGCCTATGCGACCCACTTTCCAGTAGCAGCTATGAAGTTTTATCACAAGGTCAATCCCGATGATCCCTCGACCGTGCTCTGGGGAGATTTGCTTTTTCGGGGGCTAGAACTTGCTACGGTGCCGATGCGTGAAAATCGCTACGAAGTATTACTGGAACAAATGAAGAAAGCTGAGCTGGACACAAATCACTCCGGGTACAAGTACTATCTAGAAGCCTTTAGGTTCGGCTTGCCGCCGCATGGTGGCTGTGGATTTGGTATCGACCGGTTGGTACAAAAAACGATTGGACTTCAGAATGTGAAAGAAGCGGCGCTTTTTCCTCGTGATATTAATCGGCTTACTCCGTAGACGAGTATTCCCTATAAATGGATTAAGATTAACTAAATAAGGGTCAAAAAATCGAAATTCTTGAGGATAATGAAAGTAGTTAAATGGGACCGAAAAGTCAAAAGGCGTCTTGGCTCGATCAGCCAAGACTTAAGGACTACTATGACTAGCAAAATCACGGTTATTCGTGTTTTTCAAGACTTTGAAGTTACAAAATTTGTTATAAAATCAACGGTGGTTCACGAAATGACGCACTATGCTTATAGCTTTAACTCGCCGATTGGTCAAAAGCACAGGCATCGGCAGCCTGGCGGGGTTATCAATAAGCATTTCGCGGAACCTGTAAGATATGCAGTTGTAAGAAAAGCCATAAAAATTAGTACTTTCGTTTGGTGGATGAGAGGAGCTTAATAGCTTGGCAGAGTTTAAATTTTTACTCGGGACACCGGTGCACGATAAAAAAGAATACAGCATGTATAGGTTTCTTGATAGTGTCAAAGCCTACGATCTGACGGGCCTTGATATTTATATTGTCGATAATTCAGACATGGTTGACTTTTCTAAACGAATCGAAGCTTATTGTGAAGAGATAAATCTAGAAAGATGCAAGGTGGTGCATATGGAAGGTATGAATGATATCGAACAAGAGGCCAGATTGGCTAAGGCTCGCGACAACATCCGCGAATATATGCTGGCGGGCAATTATACACATTGGTTATCAGTAGAGAGCGATATTATCTTGCCACCACAGGCACCCCAGAAATTGCTGCCTTTCTTGGATCAATTCAAATTCGTCAATAATTTCTATCCTGATAGAGTAGATCCTAATATTGAATTAAGTGGGCTGGGTTTTACGATCGTTGCCAGAGAATTAATGGAGAAGTTTAGTTTTAGTAAAGGGGGTGGCTACGCACAATGTGATCCTCTGGTGCCAAATTGTTATTATTCAAATGACTCGTGGTTTGTTGTTCGCGTGCGCCGAGCTGGATATGCAACAGTTGATTTTCATGGACTAGTCGGTGGTATTAAGCACTTAGCTGACTGAAATAAGGCTTGCTAGTTTGGTAAAACCTTCACTCTACCAGTTAATAGATGACTAAACTTTACATGTTAAGTTTTATGGCGTACATTTAAGTGACGATGGCAAAGACTTATGCATTTGAAGTTCGGCGTGTGGCTAAGTATTACGGAGAAGTCAAGGCGCTTGATGGAGTGAGTCTCCAAGCCGAACAAGGAAAAATTTACGGATTGCTTGGGCCAAATGGTGCAGGCAAAACAACTCTTGTGAGGATGCTCAGTACCTTGCTTGAGCCAACGAAGGGTATCGCCAAAGTACTTGGAATTGACGTCGCTACTCAACCAGCTGAAGTGAGAAAAGTGATTGGTTTGGCGGGTCAGTTTGCAGCAGTAGATGAGTTTCTAACCGGTTATGAAAACATTTATATGGTTGGGCGCTTGTATCATCTAAGCCACAGTCAAGCCAAGCAACGGGCACGTGAGCTGCTGAAGGAACTTAATCTTGATGATGCTGCCACCAGGCAAGTAAAAACATATTCAGGCGGAATGCGTCGACGACTCGACCTTGGCGCCAGTCTGGTGGGGCGACCACAGATACTCTTTTTGGACGAACCTACCACGGGACTTGATCCACGTACCCGTTTAGAGTTGTGGCATATCATCCGTCAATTAGTCGCAGATGGCACCAGTATTTTATTAACTACCCAATACCTAGAAGAAGCAGATGAGCTCGCCGACCATATCGCAGTTATTGACCGAGGAAAACTTATTATTGATGGTACCAGCGATCAATTAAAGAGCCGCCTGGGTGGTGATGTGATTGAATTTGAAGTTAGTGCAAAGCAACAAGACAAAGCCATAGAAGTTGTCCGGAAATTCAGCACTAAATCACCGACAGTTGATGAGCTAGGTCATATTACTTTACCTGTTAAGGATGGGCGCAAGAAATTGGTGGATGTGGTCAGAGCACTCGATGAAGCCCGTCTCAATCCCGAATCAATTTCACTGCACCGCCCTACCCTGGATGATGTATTTTTGAGCGTGACTGGCAAAAAGCCAGAAGAAGAAAAGCCGAAACCAACCCGGAAAGGCCGCCAAAGATGAACGCAGCAAGAGGAGCATACTTTCAGATAAGTGACACTTGGGCAATTACAAAACGCAATCTGTTTCGTTATTTGCGGTTACCATTACTGCTGTTCTTCTCGTCGGTTCAGCCGATTATCTTTTTAGTGCTGTTTAATTATGTGTTTGGCGGTGCAATAGGAGCAGCAACAGGAGTACCTGGCGGAAAATACATCAATTTTCTTTTGCCAGGAATACTTACCCAAACCATGATGTTTGGTGCAATACAAACCGGAATTGGTCTGGCGGAAGACATGGGCAAGGGGATTATAGACCGTTTCCGTAGTCTACCAATGAGTCGCGGAGCAGTGATGGCAGGCCGCACTTTCTCTGATATGTTAAGGAACCTGGCTGTAGCCGGTATTATGTTAACTGTTGGCACGGTTTTAGGTTTCCGCTTCCAGAATGGATTTTTGAACGCGGTTGGGATGGTTCTCCTTCTACTTTCCTTTAGCTTTGCCCTTTCGTGGGCATTTGCTTTCATTGGTATGACTACCAGTGATTCCGAAACGGCTCAACTTGCCGGTTTCGTTTTCATCTTTCCAATGACGTTTGCGAGTGCAGCTTTTGTACCGCTTCAGACAATGCCGAGTTGGCTACAAGCTTTTGCGCGCAATCAGCCGGTGACATTTGCAGTCCAGGGAGCCAGGGAATTAGCTTTGGGTATACCGAGTAATGGTGCTATTTGGAAATTACTTCTCTGGGTAGCTGGTATCTTGGCTGTCTTTATACCGCTCGCAGTGTGGCGTTATAAGCGTCGTGTATAGATTACCTCTGTAATTTTAAGCTTTAGCAGAATTCCGATAAAATAAGCATATGCCAAATAAAAAGACTCAGTCTGAGAAGCCTGCAAAGACTGAAACAGAAAAACGTGTCGAATCTTTGATGGGTCCCACAGTGGAGGACGCCGACTTAGAGGGGGCTCCTAAATTAACCCCGGGTGAGGTTGTTGATCCAACTCCAGATTTGAGCAGTAAGTCTAATGAGCCAACAGCAACAGATGAAGATAGTGAGGAAATACCAGATGATGCGGTAGCGGAAAAAGCAGTTGATGATATTGCAGCGAAAGAAAGTGATGAAGTTCTAGAAGCAGAAGATGCAGAACTGCAAAAAGCATTCCAAAAACCTCAGCCAAAAGGTTTTAAAACGAAAGTTAAGGATTTAGTTAGTCGTTGGTGGAATAATCCCATTGCTCGGTGGACAACAATTGTTGGGGCGGGGCTGTTACTTATTGGCTTGGCTCTCATACCGACCAGCCGGTATTTCTTTTTGAATAGTGTGGGAGTGCGTGCGAAGGCGTCAGTGGTAGTGGTGGATGAAGGCACCCAGTTGCCGCTGAAAAATGTCCAGGTTACTTTAGGTAATCAATCAGGTGTCACTGACAAGGAAGGTAAGGTACAGCTTCAAAAAGTGAAGTTGGGCCGCACCCATCTCATAGCCCAAAAGAGAGCCTTTGCCCAAATTGACAAACCCGTGACTATTGGTTGGGGCAGCAATCCATTAGGAAATTTTCCACTTAAGGCAGTGGGGGCCCAATATGTGTTTTATGCCAAAGACTTTTTGTCAGATAAAGCAATCGAAGGTGCAGAAGCTACGAGTGGTGAAGCTTCCGCTCTAGCTGATAAAAATGGCAAAATAGTATTAACAGTTGAGGCGAGTGATAAAGCTGATATGCCGGTTACGATAAAGGCTGATAGCTATCGTGACGAACAGTTTACATTCAATTTGGCTAATAAAACAGAGCAACAAGTCAAAATGGTGCCGGCCCGTAAACATCCATTTATTTCCAAACGATCGGGCAAGTACGATGTATACAAAATTGATGCAGATGGAAAAAATGAAGAGTTAGTGCTAGCAGGTACAGGCAAGGAGAGAGATGATATTGACATCTTTCCGAGTCCTAACTCAGATTGGGTTGCACTTGTGTCAACACGCAACGGAACACGCAACAAAGATGGGTTCCTACTTAGTTCTTTGTTGCTTATCAATCTCTCAAATAATGACGTAATTAACCTTGTGCAATCTGAGCGAATTCAGATTGTGGGCTGGTCGGGCGATCGGATTACCTATGTACAGATTGCGGCAGGTGCAAGTGCCAGTAATCCAAAGCGCCAGCGCTTAATGACCTATGACTACAAAACAAAATCAGAGGCCAAAGAACTCGCTGCCAGCAATTCATTTAATGACGTCATGCAAATTGGCGATGATATATATTATGCCCCGTCAGCAACTTATCAGGGTGGCCAAGCGGCGGGTTTGTATAAAGTTTCTCCTGATGGATCGAAAAAGCAAACGTTAATAGACAGAGAAACATGGAATCTTTTCCGATCCGATTACGATAAATTTCTGATTTCTGTACAGCAGGACTGGTACGAACTTAAATTTGGTGACAGTAAACCGTCGCAATTAAGCCATGCGCCAGTAGAAGCAAAAAATCGGGTATATGTGGATAGCCCTGATAAAAAACATAGTCTTTGGATAGATCAACGTGATGGCAAGGGCGCAGCCATACTCCTGGATGTAAGTTCAAAAAGTGAAAAAGTACTGAGAAGCCAAAGCGGTTTAGCTATGCCGACGAGATGGCTTAACAATACAGTTTTTGTCTATCGGGTACACACTGACCAGGAAACAGCAGACTATGTGATAAGTGTTGATGGTGGTGAACCACGCAAGATCCGTGATGTGACAAATACGAATTCTTCGGAACGTTGGTACTACTACTAATTACCCATTCTAAATTTTGTCACTATGGTAGGGTAAGAGACGTATATGGCGTTAATAACTAAAGAGAAATTTACTGAGTTAGTTTGGCAATATTATCGTCAGCATAAGCGAGACCTACCCTGGCGCCGACCCGATAAAAATGGGAGATTCGACCCCTACCATATACTTGTCTCAGAGTATATGCTCCAGCAAACACAAGTGCGGCGCGTAGAATCAAAATATCAGGAATTTCTACGGCTTTTTCCGAGTATATCAGTACTTGCTGAAGCTCCGTTATCTCAAGTGATGGCGGCATGGAGCGGTTTAGGGTATAATCGTCGTCCCAAGTATCTCCATGAGGCGGCTGCTTTATTGGTCGCTCAGAATAAGAGCCAGGTACCCAAGGATGCAGAGGCGCTGAAAAGACTGCCTGGAATTGGCAAGAATACCGCCGGAGCCATATGTGCTTATGCGTTTAATGAGCCTTGTATATTCATTGAAACGAATATTCGTACGGTGTTCTTGTATTACTTTTTCACAAGCCCGGACAATGTACATGATAAGGAAATTCTGACATTGGTAGAGGCGACTTTACCAGCTCATAATATCCGGGAGTGGTATTGGGCCTTGATGGATTACGGAGCTTATCTTAAAACTGTTTCCCCTAACTTGAGCCATCAAAGTTACCACTATCGTCGACAAAGTCCCTTCGAAGGTTCGTTGCGTCAGTTGCGTGGGCACGTACTACGGTTGCTCTTACACCATCCCTATTCACTTGCCAAATTAAAGGTAGATATTCAGGATGAAAGATTAGAAACAGCACTGCAGGCACTTAAGAATGAGGGTCTCATTACGAACCGTGGGGGCTTATATCGAGTACCTTAAATTGCTTGTGATAAAATAAATTTATAGATAATTAAAAAAATGTAAGAAGGTATGAAAAAGTACACACACATTCTAAGCGCGACATTAGTTTTAGGCGTGCTTGTTTTATCGCCGCTGGCGCTCGCACACGCGGAATCAACAAGCCAAGAATCACAAGGAGTGGATGACAATACTACTAGCAATAGTGCCAGTAGTGACGATACGAAGAAGGATCCAACAGCTGACTTACAGAAGATAAAAGAACGGGTTGAAAAGCATAAAACTGAGCTAAAGATTAAGCTTACAGCGGTACAAGAAGCGCGGCTAAAAGCCCGATGTATCGGCGGCCAAGGCATTGTCAAGATGGGTGAGGATAGACTGAAAGCTAATTTCCCGAAGCGTGTGAAAGCCTATAACGAATTACAAGACCACCTTGCCAAATTAATTGAAAAATTGAAAGCCAAAGGTATTGATACCTCTACCCTCGCACAACAGAAAACTGTGCTGGAAGGTAAGATTTCTAGCTTCAATACAAAGCTATCAGATTACCAACAAGCATTGGGTGATCTTCGGGCAATGGATTGCAGAACAGACCCAGCTGGATTCAAAGCAGCTCTAGAAGCTGCTCGAGCTAAACGAGAAACGGCTGTCCAAGCGGCACAGGACATCAAAAGCTACGTGCAAACTACCATTAAGGCAACACTCTCTGCTATCCGTCAACAACTCGAAACGAATAATTCATCAACTAACTCAACATCGGGAAACTAAATCATGGATAACCAAACTTTTAACGATATAAAACCGACTTCTAAAGCTGAGAGTAAAGATGAGAAACCAGTTGGTAACCAACCAAAGGAAGAGTTGCCAGTGAGTGCTCCAACTATTGGCGATGAGCCGGTTGACGCTAAGCCGATACTCGCAGAGCCACCAGAGACTGATAAGATTCTCGACCAGGAAGCAGCCACAAACGTTGGTGACACCCCTGAGTTGCAAAAGGAAGAAGTGAAGGAAGCACCAGTGGGAACTACTCACTCAGACCATGAGTTGTCAACTTCATCTAGTGAACCCCATGTCAATACCTTACCCTCTAAAGGTAGTAAGAAAATCCTTATCACACTGGTAGTAGTGTTGGCTGTTGCCTTGGTGAGTGCTGCCATCTTTCTTTACCTTTCCAAAGGAAAGACTACTACGACTAAGACCACTTCTTCGCAGCCAACTACAAGCCAACCAGCGCCTCAAGTAACGGCCAGTGATGTCAATAAGACAAGCCAGGCTGCGGACGAAAGCCTAAAGGCGGCAGATGACGCTGCCGATATCAATACTGATTTATCTGATACTGCCCTTCAGCTCTAGATAGTTTACTCTTTAGGTTGTTTTTTAGGCTTATGACTATGACTAAAGTCGTGCTTTGCGACGGTTATATCGTGCTGGGCAAAGGCAACAAGTAAACGTTTGTAGAGCTCGCTTTTCACCCTCCATTGGTCACCTGGGGTAGTGCGTCCCTGAATTTTAACGGTTAATCCGTCATTGCTTATTCCTTCTACCCGGGCGAAATAGGGAGGAATTTTAATCCGATTTTGCAGGCCTGGCATGACTGCTAATTCTTCACCTACATGATTGATTACGTGCTCGAGCTGCTCAATGTCTGTGTCCATTCCTACCACTATGTTTTCGTTAATTTGGCTATGCCCAATGGTTTTATTAATAGTTACATTGATTGAACCGTTTGGGACATGGAGCAGGTTGCCGTCCATATCTCTTAATACAGTGGTCCGAATAGTAATTGCCTCTATAGTACCTGTAACTTTACCAACCATACCACTAACTGTACCAATCTCAACTATGTCACCCACTCGATACTGGTTTTCGGTAATAATGAAAATACCGCTGACAAAATCTTTGATTAAGCTTTGTGCTCCAAAACCTAGAGCTACACCTAAAACACCCGCACTCGCAAGGAGAGGGGCGGTGTTAATGCCTAGCTCACTCACAATCATCATGGCAGCTACCAATGTCACGCTAATGCGTACGGTTGCGCCGACCAAACTGTTTAATGTATCAATGCGCTTTCTTCGCTCAGCTTCACTGGGGAATAGGTCACGCCGAACCGTGTGAAGGAATAGTTGGTTGAAGAACATAGTACCAACCCGCCGTAGTATCCATGCGCCAATCAGAATTATAAGGATATTAAGGCCATGCAGCGTCAACCAGGATCGCACCAAGTCAGATATTAGTAATTCACCAGTTGCTTCTGCTGCTACGTAGCCCCACATTGATGCTAGTATATCAGGTATGGCACAAAATTTTGATTCACTGCAGAATCCTGCAGTCGAGGAGATGTTTTTGCAGGGCCGAGTGGGTGTAATTCCTACCGATACTGTTTATGGACTGGCATGCCGAGCTGGCGATGAAAAGGCAGTAAGAGCACTTTATCAGCTTAAGAATCGTGAACAGAAGCCAGGTACAATTGTGGCAGCCGATACTAAGCAGTTTGAAGAATTAGGGATTAAACATTCGTACCTAACACCGATTGCACATTATTGGCCCTCATCAGTAAGTGTGTTATTGCCAGTTGATAAAGATAAGTTAATCTATTTGCACCAAGGTTTGCAGACACTTGCAGTTCGGGTGCCTAAATATTCTCAGTTACGCTGGTTACTTCAAGCGACGGGGCCATTATTAACGACAAGTGCCAATCCACCAGACGAAACACCAGCAGGCACAGTTACCCAAGCAGAATCATACTTTGGTGAGAAAGTAGACTTTTATGTAAACGGCGGTGACCTTTCTGGACGACCTCCTTCCACCCTCATTAGAGTGGTGGACGATGCGGTGGTAGTGCTGAGAAAAGGGGCAGTTAACATCAATGAGAAAGGAGAAATAGTCTCATGACGTTCAACGAATACCAGCAGAAGGCAATTAGTACAAGCTTAAAGCCTGAACGAACTCTTGATAGCTTCACCTATCGGACGCTTGGCTTAGTTGGTGAAGCGGGTGAAGTAGCTGAAAAAGTGAAGAAAATTATGCGTGATAAAAATGGAAAAGTAAGCAAGCTAGATAGGGATGAACTAGTAAAAGAACTCGGTGATGTACTGTGGTACATGCAAGCCCTGGCTGACTGGCTCGAAGTACCCTTAGACCAAGTGGCAACGGTTAATTTGGAAAAAGTATTAAGCAGAAAGGCGCGCGGGAAAACAGGTGGCAGTGGGGATAACCGGTGAAAGTACAAAATCTCGTCATCACTTACTTGGATAAAGCGCGTCTAATGCAGGTGGCCACCTGTCATAAAAACCGTCCCTGGGCTTGCACTGTGTATTTTGCCCACGACAATCTGCACAACTTATATTGGCTGTCGCATCCTGATTCTCACCATTCACAGCACATTGCGAAGAATCCTTATGTAGCCGGCGCAATTACTGTACCGCTCGGAGGGGCTTCGTTGCCAGGCATCCAGGTTTTTGGGACTGTCAGAGCAGTGACTGATCCGGCTGAGCTTGAAAACGTCTTTGCTGCTTACGCTGAACGATATACCGCCCACGCTAAACTCCAAGATGTAATCTCGGGGCGAAATCCCAATCATTTTTACCAACTAAAGCCTATGGTATTTGTGTTATTTGACGAAACAAATTTTCCCAATCAACCAAGACAGGAGTGGCGACTAAGCTAAGTAATCCTGGCCTTTAAATCAGTGATTTAGTATTCATAGGAAGTGCAACGAACACTGTAGTTCCATAATTGTCCTGATTTTCAAACCATAATTTACCCTTATGGCGTTCAAAAATCAATTTGGCAATGCTTAAGCTCACCACCCCGCCAGATACCGAAGATATATTAGGCTCGAGTTCCCCCGAACGAACTTTTACTTGGTCCGAAGATGATATACCAGCACCAAAATCACTTACCCCTATTACATGGCGTGATTTTATATGGGTGTAGTTTAGGGTAACTTCTCCTCCTTCCAAACTATAGCGAATGGCGTTATTAACGATGCTCATCAAGGCCTGTTTCAGTAAAGCCTTATCGCCATGTATGAGAGCTTGTTTGGGCCAACTGCCAGTTCGTGTCAGGCTGATATCTTTTTCGGCTGCAGCAAGTTTTAGCGTATCTTGGACATCTGCCACTAAACTTGTAAGGTCAACGGGGGTGTCGTAACCCTTATTAGAATGTAAGCGGTCAAAAACTGAGCTGTCAGACAGATCATTGAGAGTTGAAATGCACAGTTCGGTACTTTTGCTTATTTCTTCAAGAGTCTTTACTTGTGCAGAAGAGGGTGACTTAAGGCTTTCTTTGCTGAGCTGACGAGAGGCCCACAATATCCCACTCAGCGGTGTTCTAAGTTCGTCAGACATTATAGCTATGAAATGTGTCTTAAGTTGGGCGAGTTCACGTTCCCGCTGTTCCAGTTCACGGGCTCGCCATAGTACTACAAAGGGAATGCCCGCTAGTAGTATTGGGAAAAGACTGAACAGACCAATTTGCAAGAAATAACTTCGGGCTGGACTATCAATACCAGCGATGGCGATAACTTTGTTGGTATGAGGATCTTTCATGGGAGCAAGGGCGGAGATCCACGTGCCCCATCGGTCACGATAAGGGCCTTCAACGAATGGTTCACCTTTGGTGAAGGATGCAATAAACTTCTCGGAGGCTTCGGGGTATGTTTGGCCGGGTGGTGAATAGTCATCGCTAGAAGGATCTTCTGAATCAGCGTAGAAAAACACGTTTTGCTGAGAGCTTCCAGTGATATAAGCGAATCGAATATCTTTGTTGTGGGCCCGAATATTTTCCAGACGGGTTTTTAGGCGTTGGTAAGCAGGTTTTTGCAAGTCTTGGTCGGAGCCATTGAGTTCCATCACTTCTTCGGCAGGCAAGGCATCAGCGACAGTTTCTGCTCGTTTGAGGAGAGATTGCTTATTGCGGTTATTGACTACATAGCCGACTGAAATGGCACCAGCTAGTCCTACGGCGGCAATTAATACCAGCAATAAATTTATTCGATGACGTATCTGCGTCTTGGTGACCAGAGAGTCTTTCATCTAGTTCACACTATAGCATAAGGGGTATTGGTTATGAGACCCCGGCTCGCAGACAAGTATTACTTTAGAGAAATTCACGGCGTAGCCACTCGTCCAAGCTGTCCCCACCGCCACCAGCCATGCCGACAACCATTTCACCATCAACCAGATGCTTTTTAATAGCTGTCTTTAGCTGCCCGTTGCGCTCCATCGGTACAGCTAGACTAGGGTCTGGCAGATGGCTAATAAGCTCCGAAGGAGGAATGACACGTTGGTTGGGATCTTCTCGTGCCAGATAACTTGGTATCCAATAGACTCTTTTAGCGCCAGCAAAACAATCGCCATAGTCATCTATCATAAAGTGTTGCCGTCGGTTGGTCAGTGGTTCATACACCACTACAACATCTTGGTTGTGCTCTTCTGCCATTTCTAGTGCGACACTCATAGCGCCACGGATTTTCTCGGGAGTATGAGCATAATCACTGTAAAGGTTGGGAATAATTTCTTCCATGCGCCGCTGAAGGCCAGAAAACTTGTTCATAAGCAGGATAAGTTTTTCAATAGGTTCTCTGCTGACGTAGTGCAGGGCTTGAACGGCGAGCCACGCGTCCAGGCGGTTGTATTGGCCTTTGATTTTTATGTGGTTGATGAGTGGGTTGGCACTGTTTTGGACCATAGTACTGGCTTGGTTTGTTAATCCTAGGTAGTCATAATCTTCTCGCCACAAGACAGTACGATGACTTTGTCCAATGAATTCTTTGAAGGCTTGTTGGTAGTCCTCACGTGTAGGAAAAATCTCGTGGTGATCCCAACTTACTCCGCTTATAAGGCTTAAATATGGGGTAAATGCTAAGAAATTACGATCAAACTCATCACATTCGTATGCGAAATAGTGGCTTTGTTCATCGAAATGGCCCATATCACCAAAACTGATTTTTGCTCCAACTGAATACGACAAAGGTATACCTAATTGTTTGAAGAGCCACACGACCATGGCAGTAGTGGTAGTCTTGCCATGTGTTCCTGCTATGGCGATGAGTTTGAGCTGCTTTTCTTGGATTATCAGATTGAGCAACTCATCGCGTTTACTCATCTTGATGCTCTGTTCACGAGCGAATTGGAGTTCGGGCGCTTGGGGGTTTTCTTTCTCGATAGCTGAGGAGTACACATACCAATCGATTGGGGTGGTTTCGTGTATATTAGCTATCTGCTGCAAATCTTGCCCAATATAAATGTTTTTAATACCTCGTTTCTTTAAGTATTCAATGTAGAGAGAATCCTGCTTGTCTGAGCCAGAGACAGTATATCCGGCTTGTTTTGCAATAAGTGCCAACGGCCCAATAGCGGTACCACCAATACCTGAGAAGAAGATATGCATAATTTTAAGTCTAACACGGAGGAAGAGGTAAAGCTGATACGTGCGTCTACTGCAGGAGACAGAAAAAAGCTACAATAAACAGCATGAGTCTAAAACGACTACACCGTCTCATCAAGCCGGTGAACCACTGGGCATTGTTGGTGGCGGGCATTGTGAGTGCATTAATATGCACAGGAGCTCTTAGACATAATAATCTGACGGCCTTAAGGCTGAGGGATGAAGTCTTAAAGGCTGATCAGCAGAATCAGGATGTCGAAGCACCACTTCAGAAACTTCGTATATACATTTATTCGCATATGAATACTAATCTCGCCAGCGGTCCGAATGCGATTCGTCCCCCAGTCCAGCTTAAGTACCGTTATGAGCGATTAACAGAGGCAGAGAAGGGAAGAGTGGGGGTAGCAAATGCGAAACTCTATACCGAAGCCCAAGCTGATTGCGAACGCCGTTTCCCTCAAGGGTTATCAGGCAGCGGCCGCATACCTTGCATTCAGGAATATGTCACCACTCATGGTGGTGAAAAAGAACAGCCTATACCCGATAGCCTTTATAAGTTTGATTTTATTTCACCTTTTTGGTCACCCGATTTAGCTGGTTGGACGATGATAATTTCTATGGTGTGTTTTCTGCTTTTTGCGTTTCGCTATGGTCTTGAGAGATGGGTCAGAGCTGAGTTACGTAATATGGAGTAGGCCTCAGATCTCTTCGGCGTATTTTCGTCATTTTTTCTCTAGCTCATCTATAGCTTCGTGGCCTAAGCCGTAATAATGAGCAACTTCGTGCCAAACAGTCTTTTGCACTCTATTCTTTAACTCCACCAAATTATGACTGGCTGCTTCTAGTGGTTTTTTAAAAAGGGTAATCTTATCTGGTAGAACTAAGTTGTAGCCACTGTTGCGCCCGGTCAGGGGTATTCCTTCATAGAGCCCAAATAGAGTCTCATTTTGAGGTAAATGTAATTTCTGTCGTTGTGCTTCAGAGGGCTCATCTTCCACCACGAAAGCCAGGTTCTTGATATGCAGCGCATATTTTTCAGGAATCGCGTCTATAGAATCAGCAACTATCTGATTGAAAACTTCGTGGCTCGTGGAAACCATTTTTGGACTACCTCGCCCTCGGTTGTAATCTTATCGTTGCGAACTATTGGTGGTAGTTTTTGGGGTGGTTTGGCTGTTTTGTTGCGAACTATTGGTGGTAGTTTGTTGGCTGTTTTCTTGGGAGGTAGTGTTTTGAGTGCCACTAGATTGGCTAGAATCTGCGCTAGGCTCAACACATTTAGCCTCAGGGTTTTGCTTTTTATAGTCATCAATTAACTTCACTACTTGCCCTTCTGGCTGGAGATTTTCCCAATAACTGATTTGGTCTTTGTAGATAATCATTTCGTTAACCGGACAATGGACCTGGCGGGTAATACTAATCAGGTCATAATTTTTCTGTGAGGTAGCTGTCTTGGTCTGGTCAGTTTGGGGTTGGTTAAGAGAAAAAACGTCTTGCACCCGAAGAAAAGAGGCATTGACCTGTGTGATTTTTCCGAAGTAGACATCGCCTCTGTTCATAAACACTGCTTGATACTTTGACTTGTCGACATACTTCGTTTCACCACGATCCTTACTGTTGACTATTAAGAAGGCAATTACCGAAACAATTAGAAGTGTTGCCGCAAATAATTCGAGTACACTTGTTAACCGCAGCCAGCGTGGTTCGCGCCTTACCTTTAATCCTTTAGGTGGAGTAGAAAGTGACGAGTTGTGGACTGGTTTTGCAGACAACTCCGGCCTGTCGCCGGTGTTACTTTTGCGTGAAAAATCCATTATTTCTCCCTAATTTAAACTTAACCTTTACTATAGATTCCCATCCAGTGTAATGCATAAGCATATAGGGACGCAAATTTGATACTGCTAACTGTTTTTAAGGGAAAGTTATCCTGTAAACTTACACTTTTTTGCCTCGATATAGTTGACAAGACAAAAGCTGACAGAGTATGTTAGGGGTACCATAACTAATGAAGAGAGGGAGAAGTTGTTACTATGGCTTACAAGCACACAAACTCTAAAGGGGTAACCTACCACTTAAATTCTAAGAAAGTAACCCTTCGTGGCGGCAAAGAGCAGACCATTTACTATTTCAGCAAAGACCAGAGGCCTGAGGCTTCAGACTTGCCAAGTGGTTTTGTGGTAAATGAAAACCCACGCAACGGGTTTCTGACCGTAAAGCGCAAATAAGCAGTTCAAACTCTGCATAAAAAGGCCGCCGAATAATGGCGGCCTTTTTTATAGTATGAGATGTAATTAATATGGATATGTTTGCACAACTCCCACGACCATTTTTCGTCTTGGCGCCCATGGATGATGTCACTGACGTGGTATTTCGTCAGATTGTGGCTGACTGTGCTCGTCCAGACTTATTTTTTACCGAATTTGTCAATGTAGATGGGCTCTGCAGCCAAGGCAGAGAAAAGTTATTGCCGAAATTACGGCTCAGACCCACACAGAAACCAATATGCGCCCAATTATGGGGCAAGACCCCGGAACATTACTTCAAGGTAGCGCGTGAGCTAGTACAAATGGGATATGACGGGGTAGATATCAACATGGGTTGTCCGGATAAAGCCGTGGTGAAGAACGGCTGCTGCGTGGCGCTTATCAATAATCGCACTTTGGCAGGCGAAATTATCAGTGCGGTTAGGGAAGGGGTTGGTCTCCACTTCCCTGTCAGCGTCAAAACCCGGCTAGGACTTAAAACGGTTGACTTCTCGTGGCACGAGCATTTATTACAGTATAAACTTAACATGTTAACTGTTCACGGACGGACAGCCTCTGAGCGTAGCGAGGTGCCAGCAAACTGGGAGCTTATTGGCAAAGTACGCGAGTTTCGCGATGCTCTCTCCCCTAATACTTTGATAGTCGGTAATGGGGATATAGCCAGCCGAGCAGAGGGCGAGCAACGAGCCGAGGAATACGGTTTGGATGGCATTATGATTGGCAGAGGAATTTTTCACGATCCCTACATATTTGCCGATAAAAGCCCTTGGCCAAAGATGAGAAAAGCTGAGCAAATTGATTTATACCGACGTCATGTAGAGTTATTTATCCAAACTTGGCGAAAGGGCGAGCGGAAACTTCATACGCTTAACAAGTTTTGCAAAGTTTATATTGCTGGTTTTGATGGGGCAAAAGAGTTACGTGAGCGTTTGATGTTGGCACGATCAGCCGATGAACTCCTTGACTTGCTTAGGTAAAGCCATAGATTTTGCTATGCTGTGATTGTGAGGATAACTCTTATAAGACATGGAGAGACAGAAGAGAACCGACGCGGCATTATTCAGGGCCAGCGTCCGGGTACACTATCACGGCGTGGTCGCGAACAGGTTCGTGAGCTGGTGAAGATTATGGCAACGGAGAAAATTGACGCGATATATTCTTCTGACCTTAAGAGATGTAAAGATACTGCTCTCCCCCTGCACCAAAACCACCCTGATGTACCGTTTCATTATGATAAAAGCTTACGTGAATTGAGTTTTGGTCGGTTTGAAGGATTACCAGTGTTTTTTGTAGCTTGGGGCCGCCGGATTGGATCGTTGTTGAACCTTCGTGCACCTGGCGGTGAGTCATGGGGAAATTTACGTGACCGCATGCGGGAGTTTCTTAACAAAACCTATAAAAGCCACCCCAATGACCATATTGTTATAGTGACCCATGGCGGGCCAATCCGGGCCGCTCGCCAATTGCTGACACATGCCTCGACCAGAGAGATTATGAGAGACGAGGTTGACAACTGCTCTCGGCTCGAACTTGCCATGAAAGCTTCTTTGCCCAGTAAGTCTCTTTACTAATTTATAAAGCTTATTCTGGTTCGGGTATACCGAAACGTTCCCGTAAATTCCTCAACCGATTGTCGAAAGCCCTTACCAAGTTAAAGTTGTAATGCCCTGCTTGTACTTCTGCGCTATTTAGTAGTAAACGCGCGGCGCTCCTCATTGCATCATATCTACCTTGTTCTGCCTCGAATTGAGTGGACTTATGATCAATATCGTGCAAGTGTCTCGCTAAAATACTCGTCGCACCCATATAAGATGGAACGCCTGGCGGCAAATTACCCAGATGTTTTTGAAGGGAGGTTGGTATTGATATTTCTGCCCCTGTCATAGATAACTCAACAGAGTGTATACCTGCCCACTTACCTAGTCGAAGCGCATACTGTAATGAGTCAGGAGCGATGGTATTCCTGATGAGCTCTGGATCAGAAAAGTCTTTTAACCCTGGGTCTTTTGCTAAGTGAGTTAAAACATGCTGGAAGTTCACCTCAATTCCTTTTGGCTCGTGTTCCCAGCCTTCCTGGACTACGTCGTATACTTTAAGACGTTCAGAGATAATGTCGAGATTTTCAGGGCGGATCATATCTTTACTATAGTAAAAAACAAGTTCAATACAAAGATAAGCAAAATGGTGGGGCAGGTTGGAATCGAACCAACTACCAAGCGGTTATGAGCCGCCTGCTCTAACCGGTGAGCTACTGCCCCGCACCGGTTGTGCGTAACAGGGATGAGTATAGCAGATTGCACGGAAAGTTATATAATTGTGAGTTGTGCTACAAAAAATAAAAACCATTTTCCGCCATCCTTATATCCACCAGTTAAGGGATGTTCGTGTACTAGGCATGGTAGTGTTTGCGTTTATTGCCTTAATGGTAAGCTGGAGCGGCATTAAGGCTATCCAAACGAATTACGAGCTGCAGCGGCAGATTGCCAAACTTGAGCAACAGAATAAGTTACAGGATCTCGAGAATACCAATATGCGCCTGAAAAACCAATACCTAGAAACTGATGAGTTTCTGGAGCTTGCCGCTCGCCGTCAATTCGGCAAAGCTGCTCCTGGCGAAAAGGTTATTATTGTACCAAAGGACGTTGGATTAAGTTATTACTCATCTACTTCCCAGCAACAATCCCCGGGCACGGAAAAACCAACTGCACATAAGCCTGGCTACCGAAGGAACTTTGAGGCATGGATTAACTTTTTCCTTCACCGCCAAGAGAAGAGTTCTTAACAGTTTGCTGTAATTATTACGCTTATGTTACGATGTAACCAATTATGAAAACCCGCTTCCGAAGGGGTCACTCGGGTAACCGTGTAAATGTTGCTCAAGAACAGGCTCATCACCAGCAAGCGTTACGTCACCACAAAAAGTCCAAAAAACTTTCGTTGCTTCTCGTATTCCTTGTGCTGAGTACAGTTATTGTGGGCGGTACAGCGTATTATTTATATAGGCAGGCAAAAAAACAAACCAGCAGTGCTACACAAAGCCTGCAAGACATCATAACGACAAAACGGGTTGAAGATAGTCAGCAGACACTAGAATCTACATATGGGATGAAGGTCAAGTATAATGCCGACCTTTTGGAAGCAGAGGGACAGACTAAGTATGATGACGGGTCTTTCAATGTGGTTTATGGCGATGAACTCAAACAAAAGCCAAAAGACGGCTACCTAATATTCGACTTTACGCTTAAAAACGAAGGAAATACTGAAGAATCAATGTCGCGCTTCGGTAGCCTTTCGGGGCCAAAGCTGTGGGTCACTACCACGATTAATAAAGATTTTTTCGAGAGAAACCGCCAAAAGTACGGCAAAGACAAGTCTGATGAAGATATCGCAGCCACCTACTATGCGCCTCAGAAGACGGACACTTCGACCCCCACACTCGTGAAGCAAGAAGATGTGACCATAAACAATGTGAAGTACAAAAAGTCGATTTATGAGATTACCGATACGGAATATATCACTACCAAAAATGAACTTACCACTGTCTATACTACTGTCCAGAATGGTCGGCCATATCAGGTAAAACTGGACTCGACGAAGCAAACTGCGCAAGGCGACTTGGTACCATTAGAGCAAGCTATTCGAACTATAAGCTATACGGCGCCAGACTCTAGCGCCAAGTTTACGTTTGCTCCGCTAAAGGTACTGGCTTCGCGTGTGCTGGGAGCAAATACAGATGAAAATAATAATCAAAATAAAAAAAACGATGAGTTACCACAGGATTCGGTCAACGCACCCTCAAAGCTAGCCGATGGAACAGCCCTGAAAATTGTTGCCAAAAACCAGCCGGCCGTGGTTCGCGTCGGTACACAAACATGCTTTGATTACAACTTGTTATTCCCAAATAACAAAGTAGCTATAACTGCCAAAGAGGCTTGTATGGCCTCATCGGGTAGTGGTTCTATTGTGTCCAAGGATGGTTACGTGAGTACAAATGGACACGTCACTACTTTTAAACCATCAGATACTCTCGTGGCCTACTTATTTGCAAAACTTCAAGCAGGAGACAAGGGTCCTTTACAGGCCTACTTTAACTACCTTGTTGATTCAGGTGTCATGAGTGCCAAAGAAATCGATGCATTGCTTCAAGCGGTTAAGAACAAAGATGAGACAGCCATAATGAAGTTAATCTATACTGCCGAATTAATTCCTGCAGATAGGTATCAAGTGACAGCTACCAATCCAGAATACGCCATTCAACTTAGCAATGAGCCTATAAAAGTCGAAAGGGTGACCAACAGCTCTAAAGTAAACTTTAAGTATGATGATAAAGTTGTAAAAGCTAATTTTATCGCCGCTGACTTTGATCCCTTCAGTGGTAAAGAAGGCACCTCCAACCTGGTTGATTCAAAAACTTCTGATGTAGCAATCCTTAAAATGGAAGGTAATAAACAATTTCCCGTTGTAAATCTCGGGAGTATAGATAATCTAAAAAGTGGTTCGCTCATAACTGCTATCGGCTTTCCTGCATTTGTAGATGGAGGGATAGAAACCAAAAAGGATAAAACTGTGCCGTCTGCAACGCAAGGGAAAGTTGAGGAAATAGTAGATGATTCGAAAGATGAGGGTGCACGGAAGCTGGTTGCTACGTCTGTGCCTATAGCAGGAGGCAATAGCGGTGGTCCGGCTTTTGATGAAAACGGCCACGTAATTGGGTTGACTACATATGCCTTGCGAGGTAAGGATGAGGCTGATGATAAGTTCTCCGATAACGGGATAATACGGGATATTGCCGACTATAAAAAACTTCTAGGAGATAACAAGGTAACTCTGGACACAAAAAGTGAAATAAGTGATAACTGGAATAAGGCGATAGATGAGTTTGCCCAAGCTCACTATAAAGCTTCGCTGGGATTATTTAAAAAGGTGCAAGCAGCTTATCCTGCCCATTACCTAGCGGCACAGTTTGCCGACGTTGCCCAGCAGAAAATTGGTAAAGGGGAAGACGCAACCACCAAGAGCAGTTCTTTCATAGTATTGATTGTTGTATTAGCAGTACTGGCTGCTGCTATTGTTACCGTGGTAGTTCTTCTACTCCGCCATCGCAAACATGGCAAACAAATGGGTTACACGACCCCTTATCCCCCTGCTCCAGCACAACCAGCTGGTTACCCCAATCCCTATCCTCAAAACTTTATGCCACCGCAACAACAAGCTAGTCCTTACCAGCAACCCCCGCAACCCCCCGTTCCGCCTGCTCTAAATGTGGTGGTACCAGGAGCAACTTATCCGCAAAACCCAAGTGTGCAAACCCCTCCACCGCCGCAGGTGACAAACAACCAACCACCACCTCCCGCACCACCCGCCTGATTATTGACAGATATTACAGGGGTTGGTATAGTTTATGGGCTTTTATGCGTATTGTCGCGGGGTAGAGCAGCGGCAGCTCGTGTGGCTCATAACCACAAGGTCGGAGGTTCGAGTCCTCCCCCCGCTACCAAGATAAAGGACCGACTTTTTGTCGGTTTTTTATCTTGTGGAGATGAAGTCCTCGTACTCCGACCCAAATTTTGTTTACAAAATTTGATAGGTCGGATGATTCGGCGTAGTAAAGTTACGCGCAGGAGCTTGCTCCGAGCATAGCTGCAACGGAGGAGTATTTTTGGCAAAGCCAAAAATGTGCGCTGTCCTCTGGAGCAGAGCGCGACTGAACATTTGCATTAGTAAATGTTGTCGAAGAAGAAAACTAGTCGAGCCCTCTCCTTCCACTAGTTTGATTTACACGTGTGGTATTCGCTATCATGAATACATGGATGAAACGGTAAAACAAAAGCTCAAGGAATATCTAGATGCCGGTAAGCCATATCAAGAAGCAACTAATCTACTACTGGCACAGAAATTTACTCGATTGCAAATTGAAGATGCAAAAATAGCACTAAACAGTCATGCAACACAACAAGATAAGCCAAAAATAGATATTAACGCTCACCCGGAGTTAGCTAGTAGCTTACTTCAAGCTACTGACACTATGGCACCGACTAGGGAAAAGGTTGAACCACCTGAAACTAACGCAATGTTTACAACTAATGGGGGACTGGTATATCACTCCAAGATCAAAGGTAATATCTATCTGCTATTTATTGGTGCTATGGTTATTCTTATTGCATTAATAGTGTTGGTCAAATATATACTCAAGTAGTATGACAATATTTCAGTTGAAAAAAATAAAGTAGCATAAAACGGTAACTTTTAATTCGTTTGATCTCAGGATTAGAGTGCTTGCCCCACTTTATTAATTGCCAGACCAAAATAATTATGCTATTATAGAAATAATTGTTTTTATGATCCCGGGTTAGTTCTTGTTAAGTTACTCGATTTCATTCTGGCAATCGAGATAATTTTAACCAAGGATCATTTTAGTGTCTTACTCCTATCGTTCTACGCGGAATTCATCCGTTGCTAACCGTTATTCACGTACGCGTACCGGCCAAAGAAAATCAAACAAGGGACATGGGGGCGAATATATTGACCCAAGTCGTTTTGTACAAATTGCAAAGGCCTCAGAAGCCGAAGCATACGAACCTAAACACGCTTTTGCTGATTTTACTCTAAGCGACTTACTGCAGAACAACCTTGCAGCCAAGGGCTATGTCATTCCATCACCAGTTCAAGATCTTGCTATACCAGCAGGTTTAGATGGCAAGGATGTAATCGGTATAGCCAGTACTGGAACGGGCAAGACGGCAGCGTTTGCTTTGCCGGTCTTGCAAAAACTCATTGCCCAACCCTCTTCTGCTGCACTAATCGTTGCACCGACACGTGAACTTGCTCAGCAGATTGAAAATGAATGCCGGATCTTGGCCAAGGGGAGCGGCCTATTTAGTGCGCTACTAATCGGTGGATCGAGCATGGGGGCTCAGTTGAATAGCCTAAAGCAAAACCCAAGAGTGGTCATAGGCACACCAGGTCGCATCAAGGACCATTTATCACGCGAGACTTTAAAGTTACATAATTTTAATATTCTCGTACTTGATGAAGTCGACCGGATGCTAGATATGGGCTTTGTGAATGATGTGACAGAGATTCTTAACAGACTTAATTCCGAACGCCAATCTTTCTTCTTTTCTGCGACTATGGATGCCCGAGTGCGCAAGCTAATTGGTAAGTTTACTTATGATCCTCATGTAGTAACACTTAAGGCCGGTCTTGCCAGTGACAATGTTCACCAGAACGTTGTACGGTACCAAGGTAATGCCGATAAGTTAGATAAACTTCATGACCTATTAATCAAAGAGGAAGTTAACAAGGTTATTGTCTTCGATGAAACCCAGCGCGGTGTTGAGCGATTAAATGATGAATTGGTTAAACGCGGATTTTTAGCCGACGCTATTCATGGCGGTAAGACCCAAGGTCATCGTCAGCGAGCTCTTACTAAATTCAAAACCAATGAAGTGAGTATTTTAGTAGCCACAGACGTTGCAGCCAGGGGTATTGATATTGCAGACATCACCCATGTCGTTAACTTCTCAGTTCCAAAGGCTTATGACGACTATATCCATCGCATTGGACGAGCAGGGCGCGCCGGACAAGTTGGTTATGCGCTCACGTTCATTGCTCATTAATTATAAAGGAGGGTGTCATGCCAAAAGATAAAGGACGCAAAGAAACAAAAAAACCTAAGCAGACAAAGAATAGCTAATTATGGCCACGTATAAGAAACGGCCAAATTTCTTTGACTCCGAAGAAGGTATTGCAGCCCTAGCTGCTCTTCAATCTATGGTCGCGGATTCAAGATATTACACTGAGCCTAGCTATAGTTCAAATGTTATGCTCTATCCGGATAACCTTATACCTTTTATTGACAAACACATGTGTTATTTAAGAGATCATCCTTCCACCGAGCCAAGACATTATATTTCTAATTTGCGACTTAAGACAAAAGCTAAAAGGTCCACTCCTGTCCGGTAGAGTAACTGACTATGATGGGGTATTCATCCTATTTGTGCCAAATGGCTTAATTGCGACAAGATTGGATTTTAATTCGTATGAGTGCTAGCACTATGTAGATTGACCAGTCTATATATTTTTGAGACCATAGAAGTAATAAAGGCTAAGGGGTAAATATGTTTGCAATGACATTACTGGGTTTTACAATCAGCACAATTTGGGCAGTGATTCTATTAATGATTTGGATTGCTATTGCCTTCTGGCCTGCGCGAGTTGCCGCACGTAAAGGGCATAGCTTTATTGGCTATTTTATCTTTAGTATTTTCTTCTTTCCGCTCGCACTTTTAGTTGCCTACCTCTCACCTGACCGCACAAATTCTGCACTAGCAGCTGAGTAATTATTTCACTCCGCCAGGCATTACCAATTAAGGAAAATGATTTGCCTTATTGATAGGGTATATTTCTCCGCAGTCTAGCTCTATTCATTGAGCTTTCTCTTAAGGTTTATAGAGTGTACACTTGAACAGTTAGCACAAGTACTACATTTATGAAACAACACTTCGAAATTTATATTCTGTCGGATGAGCTGACTTCTGACCAATGGACAAAGTTCTACAAATCTCTTCTTTCCTACCTGGGGACTTTTAGCAAGTTTGAGATTACCTTTAAGTGCACTGATAATGTGCTGCGGTTTTTTATAAGTTCCACCAGGGATTTAAGCTCGATTTCTAATAACCTCGAAGGAATCGTACTGCGACCAGTGGATGAAAAAGAGTTGGAAGTGCCGCAAGCGCAAGCAAAGGAAAGATTCCTCCAGTTTGTCACGGGCGGTAATGTACTAGATCTGAAGGAAAAATTTGCCGTCAAAAAAGCAAAAGATCTCCAGTACATTGTTTTTAGGGTAAGGGCTGTCAACATTGAAAAGTCTATTGTGCGCAGTGCCTTTTACTTTAAAAATGCTGGCGATAGGTGGTCGAAAGCAAGCAAAACGCTCACTGTATTTCCTGCCAAACTACTGTCAGTTAATTTTGCGAGTAATACACGTTACTTAAAAAAGACCATACCGAAATATCTGAATATAGAAAAATCTTTGCATATGCTTACAGGAAAAAATACTGATGCTTTATTTGAAGTAGACGCCTTTCCATATTTCTCTGAAAACCGCTACTTAAGCCTCACTGATTATGAATTTGACAAACACTCTTTTATCATCGGGGCCAGCGGTAGTGGTAAATCTAAATTTATAAGTCTTTTTATAGATCGTCTTAGTAGAACGGCGCTCAAGATGAACTATCGCGTTATTGTGATTGATCCCCATGCATCGATTTCTGACGACCTTACGCATATACCCGAAACCAAAGTCATTACTTTTGGCAAGAAAGATAGCACTGAACTATTCCCTGGAGCCGGCACAGATTTGACATCTGCAACGGAGCTGACAGCTACATTATTTAAATCGGTTCTTGCAGAACAGTTTAACCCGCGGCTGGATAGACTATTACGCTTTAGCTTGTTTACGCTAATGACCGCACAGGCTATGTCACTGGATAATTTAAAGAGATTCTTGACGGATGTTGAATATAGAAATCAGGTTTTAGAACACACAGAAGGTTTTGTCCCCCAAAATGTTACGAAATTTTTTGGTGCAGATTATAACGAGCTCAGGACCCAGTACTATAACGAGACGATTTTGCCGCTTGTCTCTATGGTTGATGAAATGCAGCTGCAGCCCTCGCTAGTAGGTGAAAGTGAAATTTCGCTTGCCCGAACTATCCAAGAAAATTTCCTGACAGTATTTTCTCTCAATAAAGTCAGTATGGGTGATAAGGTGGTGAAGACCGTGGCCGGTTTGCTTATTCAGCAGATCTTTCTTCTGGCTCAAGCTCGCGCCTTTGGCCAAAAAGTTATCCTGATTATTGATGAGGTATCGGTGGTCCAAAACCCGGCACTGGCACAAATCCTGGCAGAAGCGCGCAAATTTAATTTAACAGTAATCCTCACCCAGCAATACTTTGGCCAGGTGGAGAAAGACTTACGTGATGCGATATTCTCCAATGTATTTAATTACTATACTTTTAAAGTTTCGGAGGAAGATGCGCGAGGGCTTGAGGGCAACCTAAATATTGAGTTACCGAATGAACTCGTTGAAAGTGAACATACAAAAGGTACGAAAGAGTCTGACATAAAAGTTAAGATGATGACAGAGCTACACCCTAGGGAATGTCTTATTCGATTGATGTCAAATGGCCAAGTTGCACCTGCGCTTAAAGCAAGGACTATGGATGCACCGGTGGTAGAGACTCATAAAGCTGAAGATTTGAAACAGGCCGAGCAAGTGCTGCCTGAGAAATTTGTAGAAAATGCTGAAAAACCTAAACGACAGATTGCCTTTAGCAAGGAGTTAATGGATAAAATTATTCAGGAAGAAGCTGCACATCCACAAGAACCTTATCAAGCACCGCCATCAATCTTTGGTAACGTGCGCGACATGCTTGCTATGCACTCATCAAGCAGAGCTAAAGTTAATAAAAAGAAGGATGAGTAATGAAAAAGGATGAAGCCCAAGCACTACTAGACAAAATTATTGGTCAAGTTTTTGGGTATCAAAACCCATTAAGTCTCGAACAATTTATGCAGAAATTTACCTTTGATATTCGCTTACCCCAACCTGTTACAGACGTTACAGACGGATCGACTACATGGGCCCAGTCAACCAACCCAACCCGCTTTGTTAAGATGGAAAATGCCCGTGGCCTTACTTTGGCTGGCGCCAGTCCAGAAACTGATAATCTCCGTCCTGCCCGACCGCTTAATTCTATAGAAGATATTTTAGCGGCGTGGAACGAGATAAACCTGACGACAACTGAACGCTACAAAGAATCTATAAATATCTCGGAATCAGACAATATTTATTACTCAGAAAACGTATACAGATCGCAAGATATTCGTAAGAGCAAGAATGTACTATTTTCTGATGGCCTCAATGGCTGTGAATTTGTAGCCGCTGGCCAAAGATCTGGCGACTCAACCTTTTGTATAAGACTGGAAGATAGCGGAAATTGTACGAACTGTTTTAATGTTTCTTGGTGTGGCAATCTTACCAATTGCTTTTTTATGCACGATACCGGAGATATGCAGGACAGTATGTTTTGCACGAACATGAAAGGTAAGCGTTACTGCGTTGCCAATATGCAGTATAATGAAGCTGAGTACAAAAGGTTAAAAGACCTTGCAGTCCGCTGGATATTGACTAACTAGATAGTTTATAAAATAAGAACACAGAAATCTGTAAGGTGTTGTAATTACTGTACCTTATTGTTAGTATGGAAGCATTAGTATTAAAAAGAAAAAATAAAAGTATGCCTCCTCAAAATTCTCCACAGCCACCAGTGGTACCGCCAGCCGCTCCTCAATCCCAACCTCAGCAAGCACCTAATGCTGTTGCTCCTAAAAAACGGCGTATTCCTCTTTGGATTAAGATAGTCGCCATAGTTAATATTGTCTTTGTGGCCGTCCTCATTTTTGTTTTCGTAATTATAGGCTCAGCAACAAGAGCACCACAAAAAGTGAGCGATCAATTTGTCAACGATGTACAGTCGGGCGATAGTAGTGCGGCGTATGCCTTAACAAACCAAACATTCCAGAACGCGACAACCCAAGAAGAACTCGATAGTGTTGTGAAGCGAATTAGTCCGTTACTTCAGGGACAAGAAAAGGTAACCGACCGTGCTATTGAAAAGTCAACGGGAATTCCTACCACGGCTGTCTTTGTATATGAAGTAAAAACTACAGATGGTACAAAATATATGAAAGTTGAGCTGCAGAAAGATGGTGATACTTGGAAAGTGCTGAATTTTAAGTCAGCCAGCGAGCCTCTTGACACAAAGATAGAATAAGATGCAGCCACAAACTCTATCACAGACGCTTGCAGCCGTAGAAACCTTGAACAAGCCGGATCAGCCGTTTAGTTATCGGACTGAAGGAAACCAAATAATTGGTGAGTGGAAGTATCTAGATGCGAAATGGGCAGCCCCTCTAGCAGCGGGTAATATTGATAAAGAATATCGTGTCACGGTCACCTTTGATGAGGCAGCGCACACTTTTAGCTTGCAGGATCATTCATCGCAAAGTAAAAGTGGTCTCTCATTTGACCCTTCTGATGGAGGTATTTCGTTTGGAAAAAGCTTTGATAGCTTCCAGGGTCATAAGATTGGAAAAGAGGCGGGTTTTGGAATAGGTCATGCTAACCAACCCCAAAACCGTACCTCTGTCGGTGGACCGACTTACCAGTACAAATTTGATACAGCTGAGATAAAAGAACCGTTAGTCAACTTTTTAACTCAAACTGGCTGGAAAAGGAAAAAAGGTCTCTTTGGCAAGCTTTTTGGCTCAAAATAACTGGTCTAAAAATCACTCAGCGAACGATACCCAATTATTTTCCTGATAGCTGAGCAACATCCATTAGCATGTTAATATTTCATTAGATGAAACTGAGAGCAATATCATTGTGGTGGATAATTACCGGTGCATCGTTTGTGGGTTTGGTGTCGTCTTTGCTGCAAACAATTGAACGCATTAACTATGCCAAACATCCTTCTATACCACTGACGTGTGACATAAATGCAATCTTTAGCTGCAGAAATGTGTTTGATGCGTGGCAATCGAGTGTTTTCGGGTTTTCTAATTCTCTGGTTTGCATGCTGTTTTTTGCCCTGACGGCTGGTGTAGCACTGACAGGTGCAACCGGTAGCATTTTAAATCGCTACCTGCGCTCCATCTTTCATTTCTTTTCAGTATTCTTTTTGGGCTTTGGCGCCTGGTACTTATGGCAAAGTACCTATCGAATTGGCTCCATCTGCATTTTTTGCCTGTTTTGTTATGCGAGCGTAATTTTCATGAATTGGGCATGGTTTCGGCTTCATTATCGCGAGCTCCCGCTCAGTAAACAAAAAGCTGCTAAGCTTGCAAATTTTGTTAAAAACGGCGGCGATCTTTTCATAACTGTACTGTGGGTATTGCTATTCGCCGGTATGATTATCTTTCATTTTTGGTAGTCAATATCCTTTACGACCCGACAATTCAAATTAGAAGTAATCTTTTTGTTCAGCTACAATAGAAGTTAAGTTGGAGTGACAAAAGAATGAGCGAAGTATTCAAAAATATGTTTCGCCGAAAGGCCAGGACAATGCTGACTATTTTTGGTATTACGATTGGAATTTTTGCTTTTACGGTAATGGGCTCGATGGCTGAGCGTATCAGTTTACTTGTAAATGGTGGCACAAAATATTATTCAGATAAGGTGACAGTTTCAGATGAACATTCATCACTAGCAAGTTTACCTACGCCTGTTAATGTGAATAAAGCTGATGAAATCGCTAAAATAGACGGGGTCAACGCTGTTTCAGCGGTAGTATATGCCACACTATTCGATGATGCCAACGCAGTGAGTTTTGGGCCTCCTCCTTCAATCAATGGCGGAGACCTAAATGCCCGGCAGTACGAGTCTTTCAAGATTACGTACAGCAGTGGTCGAGCCTTACAGGCTGGCGATGAAGGCAAGGTTACAGTTGGAGCGGATCTGGTCAAAAAGCTCAATGCGGAAGTAGGCAAGACCGTACATATCAAAGGCAAAGATTACGAAGTAGTAGGCATTATGAATAAGACGTTAACGGCGCCAGATAGTTCGGTAGAAATGATTTTATCCGACGCCCAGAAAATACTCTATAGTTCGTTGCCAGAGATTATCAGATCCCAAACAAACCCGAAGCAGATAGCTACCGGTTTCACAGTGTATGTTAAACCCGGCGTTGACCCCGATGCACTAGCCACAAAAATTAATCAACAAGTAAAAGGTGTCAAAGCAACGGGACCCAAGGCATTTCAGGACCAAATCGCCAGTGCGACTGGGATATTCAATGCTATTTTATTTGGCGTTGCCCTGATCTCGTTGATCGTCGGTGGTTTATCTATTATCAATACCATGACCATGTCGATTTCGGAACGAATACGCGAAATAGGAATCAAAAAAGCAGTGGGCGCAAAAACCAGGAACATCATGCAGGAATATCTCACTGAAGCTGGCTTGATTGGCCTGATTGGAGGCCTGATTGGCTGGTCGCTCGGTGCCTTAACTGTGGTGATAATCAATCGGGCGATGGCGGACAGTGGCAATGTTATCTTTTTGCTTACTACCCGAATATCGGTATTTGCCATACTGTTCTCGGTCGTACTTGGAATTATCGCTGGCATTTACCCAGCCTACTACGCAGTGAGAGTTAATATTGTGAAAGCACTGCGGGAGGGATAAATGGCTGAGGACATTCTGAAATTACGTAACCTGACAAAAACCTTTATTATGGGTAATCGAAAAAATGCCAAGAAAGCCCAAAAGGCCATCCAAAAATTGCAGAACAAATACGAAAAAGATAGCGCACACTCTGACCGTTCTAAATCAACCCAAGACGAGAAACTTTTAAAAAAGGCTCAACAACTTTTCGCACAGGAGAAGTTCGAAGAAAGTTACAAAGCAGTAACCAGTAAGCGATTGCGAGCTCGGCCTAAAGACCGAGGAGTGGTTGTCCATGCATTGAATGGAGTAGACCTTAATATCAAACGTGGTGATTTGGTGGCAATAGTGGGACCTTCAGGTAGCGGTAAGTCCACTCTGCTGAATATGTTAGGGTTATTAGACGAACCGACCGCTGGCCAAATATTTATCCAAGGCCGCAATATCACCGCCATTCGGCGTCGCGAGATTCCAGACATTCGTTCTCACCAACTAGGCTTCGTATTCCAATCATTTAACCTAGTTACTACTTTGTCGGCGCTGGAAAACGTGATGCTGCCTCTTCGTTATGCTGGCCTCAGTCTGAAAACTCGTCGGGCTATGGCCAAAAAAGCCTTGGAGCAAGTGGGTCTAGGAAACCGTTTGCACCATATGCCAAATGAACTGTCTGGCGGCCAACAACAACGTGTGGCCATTGCTCGCTCTATTGTCAATAATCCGGCGATTGTTTTTGGTGACGAATTGACTGGTGAACTTGATTCAAAAATGACTAAAGAAATAATGAGTCTAATTATCAAACTTAATAAAACAGGTCAGACATTTGTGGTGGTAACCCATAATCCAGAAGTAGCGAAGCGCTGCAAGAGGATTATTTACATGCAAGACGGCAAAATAGAAAAAGAGGTGAGAAATTAAAAGTTTTGTTGGCGAGGATGATTAAAGCGTATTGAGCAGCGTTAGGTTGCTTTTGGATCGTGTAACTACTCGTACACATGTTGCAAAAGGGTTTATCGCAGTTTGCAATGAATAGGAATGACATAGTAACGTCTTGAAGAGAAGGCGTACAATAAGAGGGTAAATTGAGAGGAGGGAAATATGTTAGGACAATCAGACGTTTGTGCGACTATAGCGGTAAAAGATATAAACTCTGCAAAAAAATTTTACGGCAATACATTGGGTCTACAGCAGGTAGATGAAAATATTGGTGGGGTTACCTACCAGAGTGGTTCAGGTCGACTTTTTGTGTACCCATCATCTACAGCTGGCAGCGGTCAGGCCACTTGTGCATCCTGGGAAGTAGAGGCAGTGCCTGCATCGGTAGCTGAACTAAAGTCAAAAGGAGTTCAGTTCGAGCACTATGATTTACCTGGTGGCACAAGGGACGGCGATATTCATATTATGGGACCGTTCCAAGCTGCGTGGTTCAAGGACCCAGATGGCAATATTTTATCGGTAGCCAGCAAACAACCCAAAAACAACTCATAGGATTGTCTAAAGCCAGCGCAATCCCAGCTGATTATATGCCGAGTAATTGCTTTTTCTTCGCGTCAAACTCTTCTTGTGTGAGTATCCCTTGGTCTTTTAGCTGAGCCAGTTGTTGTAATTGGGAAGTCACATCATTTGCAGGTTCGGCTGCTTGGTAAGATTGTGCTTCTTGCTCTTGCGCGCCCCAGCGTTGTGCTTGGCGTCGGCTTACATTATTTGAAACTGCTGTTGCGGTTCCTGCTATTACTGCGGTGCGTGCCATTCCTCTTAATAAACCTGGCATAGTTTCCTCCTTTTCAAATTATAGTTCTGCAGCAGCATCAGGGTGGATTCGACCCTCAGCTACCAATACTCCGTTAGCATCTAATAACGCCTTTTTGAGCGGTTTTGCCCATAATTGCTCGATTACCAATAGACCAGCTGAAGTATTATTCTCAAGCAGATCCGCCATTTCATCTACGTCTTCGCTTGATATAAGTTTGTCGTTCGATTGATACTTCTTGGCAAATTCAACTGCGTAACTGTCGCCAAGATTGGCAATATCTAGTTTGGTGACGTTTCCATCCGCATCTTTACTAATGAGTGCCAGAGCCACTAGGTCAATGACTTTGCTGTCTATTGCATCGCCGAGGGCTTTGAGTATGCTCCCATTAAATTTATTGCCTTCGAAACCAACTATGATATAGTCGATCGGTCCTCTCATTCCGCCCTCCTTTTACTTTATGTCCCTTACTCTATGATACAGCTGAGGCATTGAAAATGTAATATTTCTTACTGATTGAAACGCTTGGCAAGCTACTTCTCGCGCCAAAAAGAAAAATAAGTTAAGACATTGACAAAAAACTAATAATATACTAATATATACTAAATTTACTTAGATTTGGTAGGATAGTTATATGTCTGATGCTCAAGCAGAGCAATTGCCTCCTCAAGAATATTTAGATCTGCAGCGTATGCAGATTATCGAAAATTGTGTGACTCAATTTCAGCAGAATTCTGATCCTGAAGAGCGGGAGCGTGCGTTTAAAGCATTAAAAGAAGAATTTGATTCACCCTTAAGTAAAAAGGTTTCTGACATTGTGCCATATCATGAAGTTGAAGATGTGATCCAGGATTCTTACATAAAGATATCTGCTAATTTAGCAAGGATGGAGTACAGAGACCCGCAGCAGACGTACAGCTGGATGAAAACTTTAGCAACTAATACGGCGATTGATAAATACAGAAAAATCAAAAATAGAGCAAAGCTCCATATGTTTATGCCAAACGAAGATATTGACCTTAAAATTAATTATTCGCAAAACCCGACAGGCGAATTAGAGATACAAGATCCGGAATGGACGGTAGTGGAACACTCCGAACGGGATCGAATTATGGAAGTTATCGAAACGGTTGCTGAAACCGAGAGATTTACGGAGCAATGGAAAAATATTCTAGGCCTAATGATAGTAGGAATGCAACAGAAAGAAATAGCTACTACATTAGGTATTCCTGAGAATACTGTAGGTTCAAGTCAGCACCGTATCCGTGATAAATTGCGGAAAGCCTTAGGGCAGGCGGCGACCGAAGCAGCCTAAAAACTAAAAACCCCGCTTTAAAAAGAAACAGGGTTTTTAATATTTGGAACCTTTATATTACCAGCTACGTTGCTGGAATGATCCGCCACCGTTGGAATCACGGCGTGGACGGTCCTCTTTTGGTCGGGCTTCATTAACCGTAATTGTACGGCCGCCGAGGTCAGAGTTGTGCAATGCTTTTTCAGCAGCTTTGCCTTCTTCGTCGCTCTCGAACTCTACGAAACCAAACCCTTTGCTGCGGCCAGTCTCGCGGTCTTTGATGACTACTGCGGAACTAACAGTTCCGTGGGCACCAAAAACTTCGGAGAGCTCTTCATCAGTAGTACTGAATGGTAAGCCGCCTACGAATAGTTTGTACATGTATCGTTTCCTTTACTTTAACCTGGCAAGTACGACCCGACTTATCTGTCTCTCTCTGCCTATCCGGACCAAGGAATCGCTTGCCGTATGTAGTGAGCCAAGAACTAAATAAGAACCTGCAGGCTTATTAAAACATTCGTTAAAGAATAAAACAATAGCCGTTTAGAATAAAATTGACAATTAACAAAATTTGTGTATAATAGTATTTGTTGTTGATCAGCAAAACAAACATCAGTATTAAAAAAAGGAAGTAATAAAGTATGCGTGGGTCTTCGGGCATGACTTATGAGTTCTTGCCAACTTCAAGTAAAGAGATATCACAGTTCGATGAGCTGATAGCTTCTTAAACAGAACGAAAATATCTGGATTTAAAGCACAGACTTTGGTCTGTGCTTTTTATTTGATTGAAGATTAGAGCATAATAACCTACACTATGAACAGGGGTAAGTGTCAATAAGCTCACTCCGATGACGACCACAAGTTACGGGGGAAAGATGGAAAGAGCTCGTAAAAAAGGTGGACCGCCATTCCAGCGCCGACACGAGGAGTTTGTCGGGCTTGCACGGCGCCTTTTGCGACTCAACGAAGAAGGAAGACTTCCCACAAGAAATGCGGCCTCCCACTTGGGCCGTTTTTTAATGAAAAATGGCGTGATACGCATCACGCCAGTTGCGAAAAAATTAGTTGAAGAATATGGAGAAAAAGAGCGCATTGGCTGTGAAGGCTGTGAGCGTTTACCTGAATGTCTGACTGAGCATCATGAATATTGGCCACGGAGTGACTATCAACAACCACTAGAGGTAGCTTATCGAGAGCTGCCAGAGAATAAGCAAATATTATGCGAGGCAACTCACCGTAGGTTGCATGCAAACAGACGGGTTGAGCCTCCCCACAAGCCTGAGCGTCAGGAAATGGCGGAAGCGGTATTGCAGGGGGTTGCTGAATTACATCCGACACTGGAAACCGAAGTCCGAAGTATGCTATATTCCCAAACTGATAGCACATCTGAGGCTATCTAAAAATATGGCAGCGTAGCTCAGTTGGTTAGAGCGCGGGACTCATAAGCTTAGAGTCTTTACCCAAAGCTAGTTCGTTGCTACCGATGTTAATCTTGGCTAATTCTGGTAATAACTTAGAGCTTGACGGCTTAATTTGACGGCTACAAGCACTCAAATCCACTATTTGAGACTCATATTGAGTCAGTGCTTTAGACTTTCCAGCAAAGTCTGAATGTTGGTAGATTTGCAAAGTAGTGGTTATGTGAGCGTGCCCCAATATAGCTTGTGCGTCTCTCGCAGCTATACCTAGATTTTTCAAATTAGTTGCTGCAGTGTGCCGTAAAGTATGGAGTGCAATTTGAGGTAATCCAGCCTCCTTAGTAAGTCGGATAAACGAACGTCGCAAATTATGACCATCAATAGGTAGCCCACTTTTTGTTTTGAAGACTAAATCTGGTAGTGGACCAGCATCTGTACGAGCGACACTAGTGAGGATTTGAATAATTATCTCTTGCAAAGGTAAATCACGACGTCCAGCTTGTGTTTTCAAATCGGCATAACTATATGTGTGTTTGTCGTAATGAAGTTGCTGCCTTATATGAATAACTTTATTATCAAAATCTATGTCAGACCACGATAAGCCTAATGCTTCGTTTCTACGCAGTCCATACAATGACAGCATTACATATATTGGATAGTACGGGTGGTTGCTGGCAACGTCTAAGAACTGCCCAAGCTGTGTTGGGCTCCAAGGTATGATTTCTTTTGGCTTATAAGTCGGAATATCAACCAACCGAGCTACGTTTCTAACGACCAGCTCCTCGTGCATTGCACGTTTGAGACAAGTGGACAGAACTATTTTCATCTTTTGTACGGTGCGAACTGATTTGCCAATTGCCAACTGGTTATTTACGAATGATTGAACGTCCGCTACGCTAAGTTTTGCGAGTTGTTTTTGCCCTAAGTTAGGCTTGAGATACACTCTCACGATTGCTTCATAACCCTTGAAAGTATCACGTCTGATTGTGGGCTGCACTACTAGTAACCAGTAGTCTAAATAATCACCCAATTTCCGTTCTCTGGAGCTTGTTAGGATACCCCAACTATTATTATTCCTTAACTGGACTAGGGTTGCCTCCGCTTCCGTTCGGCTTGTCGCATATCGTCTTACCCTTTTAATTCCCTCTGGCGTATTCACATATGCAGCAGCTTCCCAACGTCCATCTTTACGTTTGGTTATAGTGCCATCTCCTCTATGTCGCCTCATTAGTCACTGCCTTTCGTTCATTTATGTATTTGGCTAAATCATCAGAAGCAACAAATCTTCGGCTCACGATAGTTATTGTTTTCAATTCACCACTCCTAATTAGTTGATATATTGTCCATCTGCTTATCCTGAGCTGATTTGCTGCCTCAGTAATTGTTAATAGGTTTGGGTAGTTTTGTGCATTCGTCATACATCGTGCCTTTCTATACCGCTACAATGTAAGCCGAATTGATGCGTCCAAGTTGAGACCCAATCAAAAAGGACAGCACGGCTGTTTCCGCATCCAGACGCACAAAGGCTTCCTTCTGCACCGTGCTGCCCTCAATGAGCAGTAGAGACAAAAAATCCTTTGTGCTAGGTGCTGAATACGGAAACGATTACATTATAGCTTGTTAAAAGTTGTTGGTACATAGTCATCCTCATTGTCATTTTGTTAATTATCTGCGGAGTGGGTAAGATATTAAGCCTCCTTTCTATTGTTAACATCTACCCCATTTTCTTCGTTCAAGTTGTAACCGCTCAAGGTTTCGGGACCTATGCGAAGTGTCAGGTTTTCTATTTCTCCTGAACGCACATATTCAAGTATCTGCGGTGTCCACACTGTTCTTATAAGTCGGACAATTTCGTTCTGCATTGCTAGGGCATCATCGTACTTAATAGTGGCGTACACATCTGTGGCATATCGTTTAAGCGAGGCATCAAACACCACCCACGATGCTTTAGTTGGCTGCTCCTTTTCTAATTCCGTGAACTCTGCACCTCCTTTAAGCCGTTCTACTCCTTCTTGAAGCAAGTCTGTGACCTCATCAAACACTTTATCTTTACTATCCATATCTCCTCCTTAGGTTATTAATTCACCACCGCCAAATATTTGACGGACATCATCCAAAATCTTTTGGTTCTCGGCACTTCTTACCCCACCACCCATCTCACTATTTTCCGTATCTGTTTCGGGCTGTTGAAGTAACTGCGGAAATACGAGCTTATTGCGCTTGTCGTTTGGGTCTTGCTCCTCGTATATCAACCCCGCTTGGGTAAGCATAGGCAGTATTTGCTGGCGAAGCATAGTAGCATCTAGTGTCCGTCCATAAGCGTCGTAGTGCTTAGTCATTATCTCTTGGCGAGAAAGCCCCAACCTACCAGTTATGTCTACGAATTCCTGATATCGCGCGGCATTCTTTTCTATGAAGGCAGCTACTACAACATCAACATATATGCGATAGACAAACGGTGGGACATTAAGCTCCTGAGCCACGGCTATCCTATCCCAAATTTCAAAAGCTGCTTCAATATCATTACGATTAGCAACGATGCCTGAACCTTCATTCTTACGATGCCAGAAGTTAAGCAGTGCAAATATCTTGATAAGTGAAACCAATCGCTTAATGTCACGCTGGTGTCGTGGCTTGAGCATAGGACGGGAGGCAAAAAACCGTTCTTCAATGTAGGCACGGTCTTTGTCAGTGATGCGGATATTCTTTACACTAGCAGCCTTGATAGCCTCTATGCGTCCACGTAATTGCTGCCGTGGCGGATTGAGTTCGGTATAGTCCCAATAGGCATCACGGTCTGAGGCTTTACGGAGTGACTCTACCACGCCAGCCCGCAACTTCTCCTGGTTGATTTCAGGACTAAGTAGCAAAAACCGTGTAGCTTCCTGTTCGTCTAGTCTAAGACCTGCAGAACAGAACACGACGGAGGGATAGCCGCGTAGTATGATTTTCTTGGTTCTAAGTCCGTGCTTTTGGCTTTTATCGGTTACTTGAACTTCAATTTCTTTCTTATCGTGTGACAGGAGGGGTCGTAAGTGTTCAAGCAGCATAGTGTGCGGCTGGTCTAGGAATATGATAATTTTACGCTCCAGGTCCACTAAGTACTGCTTTTTCTCTTTATCAAACTCGCCTGCGCTATGGAAAAACGCCGTTGGGCTAACGTAGCCGAGCTGAATAACGTCCTCTTGTGGAAATAGTGCGGCGATTTCCATTGGTATAAAGCTCTTGCCAGACGAACTTGGAGCATTGAAACTCAGATTTAGCTGTGAGTCCTCAGTATAAGCAGACAACTCCACGAGCAGGGCGACTAGTTTATTATCATCGTCGTGCTTAATGGTCGTACCCAGTATTTCTACTAATTCTTTAGCTGTTATCGGTGGGTAGGATTTCATCCTTATTCTCCTTGTCATAGTCATCTATTTTGGAAATCGTCTTGAGTTTACCCATACCCTTAGCCGTAAATTCTGGCTTTCAAAAGCCTTATATGTTCAAGCAAAACGGCGGCGGGTAGCTTTAAGTCCTGTGACCAGAACTCAGCCACAGCTTTTTGTAATTCAGGAGTGTTATCAAATAAAAAGACCACCCGACGTGGGTTGGTCTTATCAATATCAGCAATAATGAAACCTGAAGCCGTAAGACTAGCGGTGAGACCTAAATCAGTAACCTTGTAATAGTCATCCTGTTGCATACCTTAACGATATGCGGGATGGAGCATACAAACACGGACGATGTTATGTATTGAACGGTGTCCGTGATTTTATTGCGGTTCGCTTTCGCTGCACTCGCTTAATGGCTTTTAAGATAGCGTCATAATCTAGGCTGCTAGTTTCGTATTTGGCAACCGTTGCTTTAATACCGTGATGTTCATAGTAACGAGTCATTTCAGCGTCACGAGCCGCATATTGGAGTGGCTGTTGTTTGACTGGCTTTGGTAGCCACTTGCTCCAGGCTTGATAGATAGCTTTCCAGGCTTTATCAAGGTCAGCACGCCGTGCCTCGGGACTGATGTGTATAGTCAGCTCCTTAGTGTGCTGGTCCATTTCGGTTTTGATAATCCCCTGGATGCTACTTAATGGCGTGAGCTTGCCACGAGCAATATACATTTTGAGCAAGCGTAGCCAGGACGGGTTCACATTGTGTCGTTTCATTACTGCTAATAAAGAAGCGTCAAAGCTAGTGATGGCATCTATAAACAGCTGCAGTCTGTCGGCTTCATCTCTTGGTTGCCTGCCCTTGACTCTGCAATGCACGGCTTCGGCAATGTGCATATCATAATAACCATCGTCCATCTCTGGTAGCGGTTCAATGCCGTATTCTTTTCGTAAAGTCTCAATGTCTCGGTAAAAAGTGGCATCGGAAAGTAGTATGTATAGCTCACCCACTAACTGCTCGCCGTAAGTCGCCGCCATAATCTTGTCCACTGGCGGGTCAAACCGAACTTTAGGCTTTTTCATATCATTGTCATTTGGCATATACTAAGAGTAACAAAGATGAATATGACAATCCTTACAAACTAAGGAGACTTGTATTCGTGTCCAATCTCGGCAGACCCACTAAATTAACACCAAAGACTGTCACAAAACTGATGGCAGCTTTTAATAAAGGCTACAACGATGATGAAGCCTGTTTTTACGCTGATATCAGCCGTAATTCGTTCTATCGTTGGTATCGGGAAGACGCTGACTTTCGTGACAAAATTGCCCAGGCTAAGTTGCAGCCTAATCTCCACGCAAAAGAGCTGGTGATTGATGCTATTGAAGGTGGTGACGTGAATGCGGCGAAGTGGTGGCTGGAGCGTAAAGCCAAGTCTGAGTTCGGTACTCGCAGTGAAGTAGCCTTAGAAGGCTCAATCGTTATTCCTGACCCAGAAGCAGCTTTGGCTGACCTGGATGAGTTAATTGAATGGAGGCAGCAAAATAGAAGCCTTAGACGCCAGAGCGACCCAAGCAACTAGCCTGGTAACCGAACGGCTTAAATCCAATATGGGCTGGTTCAATACCAAAGTGCTTGGTTTTAAGAACAACTGGCATCACGAGCAGTGGTGTGCCTTACTGGACAATACTGCCTACCAGGACAAGAATGGCAGCTTAGTCTGGTCCAGTGACGAAACCGAGCCAAATGCTAACAATAACTGGATGATGCTGCTTGCACCACGCTCACACGCTAAAAGCACCGTCTTTACCGTAGCTTATCCGCTCTGGGAAATAGCTCGTAACCAAAATGTGCGTATTGTCATAGTTTCCAGCACTGCCAGCCAATCAGAGAGTTTCTTACGAGAGGTCTCCACGCAGTTAGAGCGTAATGCTATCTATAAGCAGTATTTCGGCAATATGAAGCCTCAGAATCCAGAAAAATGGACCGATAAGGAGATTATCGTCAATCGCACAGCTACGGACCTGAAAGACCCGACAATATCGGCTACTTCAATGGGCGGAACTGTTTTATCAAAGCGAGCGGACATTATCATTTGTGATGACATATTGAGCAAAGAAAATACCCGTACGGCTGACCAAAGAGAGAAAGTTAGGCAATGGTTCTTTGAGGTGTTATTGCCTGTACTTGAGCCAAATGGACGCTTAATAGTTATTGGTACAGCCTGGAATACAGAGGATTTATATCACCAGTTAATGGAAGATAGCACCTTTGATGTGCGGCTTAAGTATCAAGCGATTATAAACGAAGCTACAAAACAGGTTATGTGGGCTGAGCGGTGGGATTATGACACCTTGATGGCTCGTAAGCAGACTATGGGGAGTATGGCGTTTAGTCAGGCGTATCAGAATGTTGTTATCTCAGCTGAGGATGCGATATTTAAGGCTGAATGGCTCAAACGGGCTAAAGAGCGAGGCAAAGACCGCCATCTACTGCAATCCTTTGACTATGCCTCCTGGGACTTAGGTAAATTAACCATAGTGGCTGGTGTGGACCTGGCAATTAGCCAAAAAGACGGCTCTGACTACACAGCCATAGCGGTGATTGGAAAAACCAAAGACGGCACAAAAATACCTCTCTATTTGAGCCGAGAAAAGTATAGTCCTGCCGAAACCAGAGCGGCAATTATTGATATGTACGAACGGTTTAAGCCGTCTATCGTAAAGGTGGAGAACAACGCCTACCAGGAGGCACTCAGGCGTGATATTGCTGATACAACAGACATTCCTATTAAGGGCTACACCACAGGAGGTGAGAAATATGACCCAGAAGTCGGCATAAACTCATTAGCCGTCGGCTTTGAAAACGATAAGTGGATACTGCCATACGATAAGGACTATCCAGGGACTACCAAGCTTGTAGACATACTCTGTGATGGAATGCTGCGGTTTCCTAGCGGACACACAGAAGACCTGTTAATGGCTCTATGGTTTGCTGATACAGGGCTGCGTGAACTAAGTAATGTTCCGTCTGGGATGATGATATTGCCACGAAGTAGCATTTTTGGACCAAGCCCCATAAATACTCGCAGCCGTGGACGCAACTATTGGAACACGCGACTTGATGATTGGAACGAAGCTACTTCTGGAGAATGGGATTAAAGATATAGTGAGTTGAGTGGTGGGGTACTACCTATAGCCTTCAGCTTGTTTTTCAAACATTTCTCGGTAGAGTCCATCCTTGTGCTTCATAAGCTCAGTATGGCTACCTTCCTCTAAAATTTTTCCTTTATCTAGAACTATAATTCTGTCGGCTCGTCGGACCGTACTAAAGCGATGGCTGATAATAATAGCACTCTTTTCAGCTTGGTTCTTGAATATGCTATTGAAAATCGTGTACTCGGCTTTAGCGTCAATGGCTGCTGTTGGCTCGTCTAAGATGAGTACATTTGGGTTGCGATAGAACGCCCTGGCTAATGCTACCCGCTGCCACTGTCCGCCACTTGGTTCAATCCCTTTTTTGAAACTACTATCTAGCACTGTTTCCAAACCAAAGGGTAAAGCCTTAACGATTTCATCAACACCAGAGTCGGCAAGGGATTGTTCAAGCTGAGCTTTATCCAAGCGCCCGTGATTACCGATAGTTATGTTATGCTCAATATCCAACGGATACTCATTAAATTGTTGGAATAAAGTACCGAGCTGCTCATACCAACTTGGTAATGATAAAGAACGTAAATCTACACCATTAATCTCTATAGTGCCTTTATCTACGTCATAAAACCTTAGCAGCAACTTAACTATGGTTGTTTTTCCTGCTCCGTTTTCACCTACTAATGCAACGTGTTCACCTGGCTCAATAACTAAGTTTAGGTCTTCAAATATCCATCTTTCCGTGTGCGGATAGCGAAACCATACGTCTTTGAACTCAATTTTAGGCACTTTATTCGTTACTTTAACTCCATCCTCGTTATGAACAATCGTTGGCTGTATATCTTTGAAAGCAAAGAAATCACGAGCATATAACAGGGCTTCTTGCATACCCGTATAGCTACCGACAACTGTGTTGAGTGCACCGTTAACACGAGCAACGATTCCTGAATAAAATATGTACGAGCTTATACTAATATTGTGCTGGTAAAGCAGACGAAAAATTAGCCATACTTCTGTTAGTGCAATACCGACTATTTCAAATACTTTAGCAGGTGCGATAACACGATTGGCATTTTTTAGTATTGTCCTTTGCTTTAGTTGGAACTTGGTTATCATACCGTCAACAACATCAATCAAAGCGTCTTTAGCCTGTAATGCTCGGATTTCAAGCTGACTGCGTGCTCGTGCCATTAAGTATGCAATCCCCCAGAAAACGTGTCGCTCATCACCTTTTTCATCCCAAACAAACCAACCCGCTTTTGCGGTCTTGCTTTCGGCAATTAGTGAAGGTATGAGGAATAAGACTAGAAATGGTGCAATCCACCAAGCAACAGTTGCAATTACGGCAATTATTGCAAGTACTCGCACAAACCCATACAGAAGTTCAAGGGAGTTACCGATAGCTACTGATATTTGCCATCCGTGACCATTATCCAATTTGTTAATCATATTTCTAGAGTCGGTGTCGTGGAACATCTGAATATCAATACTGCTCAGCTGTCGCATAAAAGTCAGAGATGACCATTTTGAAGCTAAAATGTACAAAACTCGGTTACTGTAACGCATTAGCCAAAAACCAAGGTTGACCAGTAGTTGTCCTGCAATTGTCGCTGCTAACCATAACCATACTTCCTTTCTTTGCTCTGGGTTTTGCACGGCTGTAAACAGTAGACTAATTAACCGTGCACCTGCATAAGTAGTTATGAGGGTTCCCGATATTTCTAGAAATGCACCAAACCCATACAATAGAACCTTGCTCTTTTCAAGCTGCCATCCTAGTCTCAATGTTTGCCAAACAACTTTAATAGCCGTTCGGAAGCCTAAACTTGGTGTGGTTTCCGATGATTTCATTACCGTCTAAGCATATCAGAAAAACAGGGGTGAAAATAATTTGTAATTTGTGGAGTTTTATGGTTTGACATAAACAAACAATATTGGTAATATAGGGTCAAGCTAAGGAGTTAAATTACATAATGATAGTAACTATCAATCGCTAAAGTCGTTCGCACAACTTTGTGTAGCTTTGCTATTGATTGTTTTTCTATCAATTAAACCCTTATAAGAAACCGAGCAGTTGTGTGTGGCGATAATCCGCTTACAAACGCTCGGTTTTTTAGTTAGGAGTTTATATGTTTGCCCTCCAACACATACATAAATCATTTGCAGACAAAGCAATTCTGGAAGATGTAAGCCTGTCGGTTAACGCTGGCGAGGTTATTGCTCTTATTGGCGAAAATGGGGCTGGTAAAACAACTTTGTTAAAAATAGTGCTCGGTGTAGAAAAGCCAGATAGTGGAGCTGTAAGTCTCCATCACGAAGTTGTCGGTTATGTGCCGCAAGAAGCAGAGCCTAATGGCACTATTCAAGACAGCTTTGATAAGCAAAGTGAGGACTGGAAAATTGACTATACTTTGAGCCTTATTGGGCTTGATAGTATTCCAAAAACCAGACTTGTTTCTGACTTAAGCGGTGGTCAAAAGACGCGTTTGGCACTAGCAAAAGTACTTGCAACAGACCCAGAGCCAACATTACTGCTGCTTGATGAGCCTACCAATAATTTAGATGCTGACGGTTTAGTATGGCTTGAACAATTCATTAATAATTTTAAGGGGGGCATTGTTCTTGTAAGCCACGATAGGAACTTCATTAATAAAGTTGCAACCAGTATTGCTGAACTTCATAACGGCAAGCTAGAACTATACGGCGGTGATTACGATTTCTACAAGCGGCAAAAAGAAATTGAGCACCAAACTGAGTTAGAAAAATATCAAAGCAATATTGAAGAACGGAATCGTTTGGAAAAAGCTTTAAAAACACAAAGTGAAAAAGGTCAGCACGCCCATAAACATATCAAGCGGACAGATAATGATAAGTACCAACGAGATTTTTTCCGAAACCGCGTTACGGTCAAGTTTGGTCAGAACGCTAGAATGCTCCAAAGTCGCCTTGAACAACTAGAGGACGTAGCAAAGCCAGAAGTAAGTAAAGACTATAAGGTTACTCTTTATGGCAATGTCCCGCCAGCTAAACTCGTTCTACGACTTGAAAAAGTAGCTAAAAGTTACTCTATATTGCTGAGCTATCCAGACTTTGAGATTAGAGGCACTGAAAGACTTCACGTTCAAGGTGTTAATGGTAGTGGAAAAACTACACTATTAAAGATTGTATCGGGCCTTCTAAAACCTGATGGTGGCGAAGTTACATTGGGGCAAGGTTTACGTCTAGGCTACTTCTCACAAGACATAGACGGGATAGATTACAGCTTGAGTGGCTTTGAAAACCTTGAAATGACCGATGCTAGTACAACTGCCATATACCGCGAGGCACGAAGCCTTGGTTTAAGTGAGAATGAACTTAGGAAAAATCCAAAGGAGTTATCGCGTGGACAACAAGCGAAGCTAGGTTTTGCAAAACTGTTACTTTCCCAAAACCAGCTTTTAATCCTTGACGAACCTACTAATCATTTGGATATTCCAACTCGTGAAAAAATTGAGACTGCTCTACAGAACTATCAAGGAGCAATGCTAGTTGCATCGCACGATAAATACTTCTTACAGCAGGTCAAAATAAATCGTACAATTAACTTAGATAAGGAAATCAAATGAAACAAGGAACTTTGATATTGCTTTGTGGATTGCCAGGTGCTGGCAAAACTACATTGGCTAAAAAACTCGCACACGAAAGGTCAGCTATTGTTATGAGCCCTGACCAAGAAATGTATAAGCAGGGCATCAGCTTTTTTGATAAGAAAGCCAGAGCCAAGATTGAAGCCGAACAATGGCAAAGAGCAATAAAATTAGCAAAAAATGGTCAGACTGTAGTGTTGGAGAACGGCTTTTGGGGACGCGAAGAAAGGGACAAATTAAGAAGTGAGGCTCACACTTTAAGACTAAAAATTGAGTTGTATTATCTTGATGTACCATTTGAGGAGCTGTGGCGTAGAGTAGATGCTCGCAATAAGAAAGAGAGTGACGAAGATGCTGTGCTGACCCACGAACGACTAGAGAAGTCAGCTAGTCAGTTCCAACCACCTAATGAAGAAGAAATTAAACTATTTGACCCCATCCCTAACTCATAGATAATCTGAGTTTGTGCAATATAACCTACCCTAACATATAGTGGGAATCATAAAATGACAATTGTTAGAGTAGGCGTTTTTACAGAGGTAGATGTATACTGTTGACCAGGAGTAACTAAATGAGTTTTATATTTCCCGAAAAATTAAAAGTTGGCGATGAAGTTCGTGTCATAAGCCCTTCACGTTCGCTTTCAATTATTAGCGAGCAGACAAGGCAGATTGCAAATGAACGATTTGCTGAACTCGGCTTAAAACTAAGTTATGGTAAGCACGTTGAGGAAATTGATGACTTTAATTCCAGCAGTGTTGCTTCACGGCTTGAAGACCTACACGAAGCCTTTTCTGACTCAAACGTAAAAGGTATTTTAACCGTTGTCGGGGGTTTTAATTCAAATCAGTTGTTGCGTAACATTGACTGGAAGCTGATTAAAGCTAATCCTAAAGTATTCTGTGGTTTTTCAGATATAACAGCACTTAATAATTCTATTCTGGCTAAAACTGGCTTAGTAACTTATTCAGGTACGCACTACTCAACTTTTGGAATGAAACAGCATTTTGAGTATGTCTATGAACACTTCAAGAAAGCAGTAATGACCGAAGACCCGATAGATGTTCAGCCAAGCAAAGAGTGGACTGATGACTTGTGGTTCTTAGACCAAGAAAACCGACAGCCTATACCTAATGAGGGCTGGCTAGTAATTCACGAAGGTCAAGCACAGGGCAGTATTCGTGGTGGCAACTTATGTACGTTTAACCTTTTGCAAGGTACGGAGTTTATGCCAGACCTAGATAACACTATTTTGTTCTTGGAAGATGACGAGGAAAGTTTACCGCACCACTTTGACCGCAACTTAGTATCTCTCATTCAACAGCCTAGCTTTTCAGGTGTTAAGGCGATTGTTATTGGTCGCTTCCAAAAAGCCAGTAAAATGACTAACGACTTGCTAAGGCAAATGATTGATACCAAAAAAGAACTGGCTAATTTACCTGTTATCGCCAATGTTGATTTCGGGCATACAAATCCAATCATTACATACCCCGTAGGTGGTGAAGTTTTAGTAAATGCCGATAAACAGAAGCCAGCGATGACAATTACAAGGCACTAATAATGAGTGAAATGAAAACTGACATAACAAGTGACTGGCTAAGTATTGAGCAACAATTAGACAACCTCCAAGCTGTTGATGGTGGCTTTAGCCAGGCAAAACGAGGATTAATCGTTTTACCCGATGGGCATGAAGTATTTGTAAAAATAGGTCTGCAAGATAACACCAAAAAATGGGCAAAAAAAGAAGTGGGCGTATACCGCTTTTTAGGGAAACACAATTACCCTCACGCTCCTCGTTTGGTTGCCACGAATGCTGATGAGACAGCATTTGCACTTGAAGCATTTACGCCAAAACACGGGTGGAATTGGCAGGATGCTTGGGACAGCGAAAGGCTTTCAGTAACTATACAAGCAATGGACGAGTTGGCTCAGATTACGCTTGACGATGAGGAACGGGTTTATTTTGCTGATAGGATGATTAGTGAAGCAGATGATGGTTGGCAGCCACTAGTACGCTCGTCAGATAAGCAACAGATTTTGCGTGAGAAGTTGCACGGTATTGGTGTTGATGATATTGCCACTGGTCTTGACTTTTCTGAGGCAGCCAAAAGAAGTAGTGAGTATGTATTTCGTAGGGATACACTGGTTCATCACGATGTTCGTGCGGATAATGCTGCGTGGAACGCAAAAATGAAACAAGTAAGAATTGTAGACTGGAATTGGACGCAGCTTGGTGACAAAGATATTGAAATGGCAGCTACATTAACGCATATTCAAAAGTCAGGATACGATGTACCACAAGAGCTATTACAACGATTAAATGCAGAAGCCTTGCACTGGATGGCGGGATTTTGGTTCAATTCCGCCGCTACACCAATTTGGAAGGGCGGTCCTGAACATTTACGAGATTTCCAACTACTCGCAGGAGTGACGGCTTTACGCTTAGTGGAGCATCTTAATGGCTAAAATAAAAGCAATTGGTTTTGACTACGGTGGTGTAATTGGAGGTGTTGGCACTACGGGTGTTAATTTTACGAAACAAATCTGTGAGATTTTGGAAGTGGATGATAGTACTTACAAAGATGTCTACTTTGGGATGAACTATAAAATTAACACAGGTGAAATTGATAATTGGCACGAGTTCTGGAAGCTATTCGTGGACAAGCTTGGAAAGCCAGACAAATATGAAGCGGTGGTTGCACTTAGTGATGAAGCGGATAAGCATTTACAAATTGTGGACCAAAGTATGCTTACTCTAGTTGATACCTTAAGGGGCAAAGGCTATAGAACAGGATTACTGAGTAATACCACTGCTGATAATGGCAGAAAGATGCGTGCTTTGGGAGTAGATAAGCATTTTGATGTGTTTCATATCTCCGCAGAAACTAAGCTGATGAAACCAAGCCCAAATACCTTCAAGCATTTCGCAGAAGCATTGGCTGTGCAGCCATCCGAGTTAGTATTCATTGATGATGCCGAGAAAAGTCTCAGCACTGCAAATGATGTTGGGTTTGTACCTGTTTTGTTTGTGTCTTATGACAATGTGCTAGAACAACTGAAGGAACATAAAGTTTTATGAGCAATATTGAGGGTGCTATTTTTGATATGGACGGTGTACTAGTTGATTCTGTGACTGGTGAACTGAGATAGCATAAGTTCAGAGTAGCCAACAGAGGTGAATCGTGCTATATTAGCCTGACGTGGCGGTGTAGCTCAGCTGGTTAGAGCACGAGATTCATAAGCTCGGGGTCACTGGTTCAAGTCCAGTCACCGCTACCATTTGACTTTAGTCAAAAATAATTAAACAATTTGACGGCTACAAATGACGGCAACAGCACCAACCAAGTGCTGCCGAAAACGCATGAATGCTAGCTCGTACACCTTAGTGAAGTCTGTAGTGCTAGCGTCAAAAGCAGGACTCATAAGCCCGAGGTCGCAGGTTCAATCCCTGCCGCTGCTACCACGTCAGAAATCATTACTACCAACCTATAAAAACGCGCAATCAAGTGGCGCGTTTTTAGGTTGGTTCTGCATGTTTCTTCCTCTCCTGTTCTGCGAATCCTTTCGCATAACAGAACAACTCTTTTGTTATGATATAGCTATGAAACAGCAAGCTGCCACACCTAATGCGCCAGACGCACCATTTCTCTCCCAAGCAATTATCAGTAACGGCACTGTTTATGTGTCAGGACAGATACATAACAAGCCAGACGGCTCACTTGTTGAAGGCTCTGTAAAAGAGAAGCTAGAGCAAATCATACAGAACATTTCTGCAATTCTCAAAGCTGCTGACGCAACTTTGGACGATATTGTTAAGGTTGTTATCTACGTTACCAATATGACACAAATGCTAGAGCTTAATGAAGTTTACCCTGTTTACTTCAATAAGCCATTTCCAGTTCGTGAAGCGGTATGTGTAGCAGCTTTGCCACTTGGTGCAACGATTGAGGTTAGTGTGGTAGCCGCAAAATGAAAGTCCTATTTATTTGTATTATTACTGGCGTTTGATTCAGGAGCCTAGGGTTTAAGGTTTACTCTTGGTCTTTTTCAAGTTTTTCTTTAATGCTAATAAAGATTTTTGGTATCTTTCCATCAGGTACCTTTAAATTCTCGGCCCAAATACCCCATTCTATATTTGCTTTTTTTGCATACTCGCGACACTCCGCACGTACCTCGCAAGCTTTGCATGCCTTTAGTGCTGCTTCTATACTCTCTGTGTTGTCGGAATCATAGAAGATCTCTACGTCCATCCCTTTACAGGCAGCAGAGTCTTTCCAGGATTCGTCTAATGGTTGCGTGCTAGTACGATGCTTGGTTAGGTCATACTTGAGTCTTCTATAACCTGGACTACCAACATTGGTGATATTTTCATTCACTTCCTTGAAACGGGTTTTCATGGTTTCGTTTTTCTCGATTCTCGATACTCCCCTTTGGTCATGGATATTGTTGGGGTCGGATGTGATTAGTCTAAGTGCGTTTTGGGCAAGTCTAGCTTCGGTAGCGGAATTTATTTGTGGAAGTTCTTCGTGCATCCCTACTACATAACTGGCTACTTGCTTCGTGAATGTGATATCCGGGGATTCACTAGGGCAAGCTAATTCTTCCATTATATAGTCAGACGGAAACGGTTCACTCATTACTTAATGTTTTACACTAATTTGTCAAAATAATGAAGATATATTATTTAGAGCCATCGAACAATGTCAGCGTTTGCAAGCGGCTGGTAAAAATCTGCTTTTGGATCAACGACGTGGCGAAGCGCCCTACCAATGCCACCATGGCCAACCACAAGAATAGTATCGGCTGATTGGTTTTGTAGCCATTCATACACAAGTTCTGCACGTTGGATGAGTAAGTTATCACCTTCTGCACCGTAATCGGTGTGGACAATTTGCGTCGGGGGTTGATATGGTTGGTTTTCGAGTTGTCCAAAATTTCTCTCCATCAAATTCTTTTCTATAAAGATTTTATCTGGAGAGTAATCAATTTCGGCAGCAATAATTTGCGCCGTAGTTAAAGCACGAGAAAGAGGTGAGCTGACGATAAGATCTATATGCAGGTCGGTGGCCTTTTGTCCGGCTTTCTTCGCTTGTGTACGTCCGAGCGGTGTGAGTGGTGGATCGGAGTGTCCTGAGAATACTCCTTGGACATTTAATGTGCTCTGGCCATGCCGGACGAAATATAGCTTACGCATACTGTTAGAATTATAAGATGGACATTGCAGTTGCGCCAGGAAGGTATGTGGTGGCAGTGTCGGGTGGAGTAGACTCGATGGCACTGTTGCATTCGCTCCAAAGCCGGCCTGGTTTAAAGCTTACGGTGGCTCATTTCGATCATGGAATTCGGCCTGACTCAAAAAATGATCGGTTCCTTGTCCAAACTGCTGCGCGAGGGATGGGCCTACCTTTCGTGTATCACGAGGGTAGGTTAGGAGCTGGTACCAGTGAAGACACTGCTCGCCGGGCACGCTATGAATTTTTGCAGGCGGTGCGGGCAGCCTCAGGTGCCTCACATATTCTTACCGCCCACCATCGTGACGATGTATTGGAAACAGTGATTTTGAACCTGATGCGTGGTACCGGACGAAAAGGACTTAGTCCTATGAGCGGCAGATCAAATGTCATGCGCCCCCTCCTTCACCTTACGAAAGATCAATTGATACAGTATGCAAAATTGCAGGGATTAAAGTGGCAAGAAGATCCAACCAATGCCGATACGAGATACTTACGAAACTATATACGCCACATAGTGCTCCCTTCATTAGACGAAAATGCCCGTCAACAACTTCTGGATTACAGTACAAAAACATCCCTTCTCAATCAGCAAATTGACGAACAACTTATTCACTATCTACATCTCCAACCTGGTCTCAAAGTACTGGAGCGTCACTCATTTATTATGTTGCCGCACACGGTTGCGAGGGAAGTAATGACTTACTGGCTGCGGAACTTGGGTGTGCAGGGATTAGATCGACGGACAATTGAAAGGCTTGTGAATGCGGCCAAAACCTATTCTGCGGGAAAATATGCTGACCTAGATAGACGGCATTCCTTAAAGATTACTGGTGATAGTTTACTATTTGAACTACGTGCTCCAGATAGTATTCTGACTACACGGTCTGTATAATAGACAACGTCATATGGATAAAAAACCATTTCGTATGAACCAGTCCCAGGGAGGAAACGGTCGGCGCGGGTTTAAAAACCTCGGTTTTATCGCGTTAATTATTCTAATTGGTTTGGTAGTTTTTGCTGCCATGAGCCAGCCGTCAAATCTCAAAGAAAGTGCTTTTTCTGATGTAATCAGACGGGCTAACAATGGCGAGATTAAGCAAATAGTAGTGAAGGGTGACGCCCTAGAAGTTACAAAGAAAAATGAAGATAAGCCTTCAGAAAAGTCTCGCAAAGAACCCGGTTCAAGTATCTACGAACAAGGTCTTACCAATCGCGATGTTGAAGTGATAATCAAGCCTGAGTCGAATGCCGGTTCGACGTGGGCAAATATTGGCATTTCCATATTGCCGGTGTTGCTTATTAGTCTCGTGCTGTTCTTTATGTTGAGAAGCGCCCAAGGCCAAGGCAATCAAGCTCTGAGTTTCGGCAAAAGCCGGGCACGTCTGTACGGTAACGAAAAGGATAAGATTACATTTAGCGATATTGCAGGCAGTGATGAGGCAAAAGTTGATCTTCAGGAAGTGGTAGAATTCCTGCGTTTTCCCAAGAAGTTTGAGAGCGTTGGCGCAAAGGTACCGAAGGGCGTGTTGCTGGTAGGCCCTCCAGGAACTGGTAAGACAATGCTTGCGCGAGCGGTAGCTGGTGAAGCTAATGCCCCTTTCTTTAGTATTTCTGGATCCGAGTTTGTCGAAATGTTTGTTGGCGTTGGCGCCAGTCGCGTGAGAGATCTTTTTGCGAAAGCCAAGAAGAATGCTCCCTGCATTATCTTCATTGATGAAATTGATGCGGTGGGACGTCGTCGTGGCTCAGGTATGGGTGGTGGTCATGATGAGCGAGAACAAACCTTGAATCAGATACTGGTTGAAATGGACGGATTTGAACAAGGCACAAATGTGATAGTACTGGCGGCTACTAACCGCTCAGATGTACTTGACCCGGCTTTGCTTCGTCCTGGCCGCTTTGATCGACGGGTAAATATTGGTTTGCCGGACCGCAAAGACCGAAAGGCGATTTTGAAAGTTCATTTTGCGAAAAAACCGATGGCGAAGAATGTAGATTTGGACGCTCTGGCGGGTAAATCAGCTGGCTCGTCGGGCGCTGATCTGGCCAATATTGCGAACGAGGCGGCAATAATTGCTGCCCGCAACAGTCGCCGCGAGATTACCCAAGAAGACGTGACAAATGCGTTTGAGAAAGTTGCGCTTGGTCCAGAACGCAAGAGCAAAATCATGAGCGAGAAAGAAAAGGAACTTACCGCTTATCATGAGGCGGGACATGCTGTAGTTGGCCATGTATTGCCAGATAGCGATATGGTGCATAAAGTGACTATCATCCCGCGCGGTGGCACAGGTGGTGTTACTTGGTTTATCCCACCGGATGATAAGAGCTACCACTCAGTTATTGAGTACAAAGACATTCTGGCCAGGATGTTGGGCGGACGGATTGCTGAGGAGGTGATTTATGGCAAAGATCGGATTACCACTGGGGCAGGAAATGATTTGCAAAAAGCGGCGGAACTGGCTCGAGACATGGTTATTAACCAGGGCATGGGTAAGAAACTGCGCGATCAAGTGTTTCATGTTGATGAGGGCATGATGCTTGATAAACTAGTTCACGAAAGACAATACTCTGACGAAACAGCCAAAATAATTGATGATGAGGTGGAGGATCTTATTACTGAAGCAGCCCATCGTGCTCGAGCTGTGGTGAAAGCCAACCGAAGCTTGCTGGAGAAACTTAAAGATCAATTACTGAAAAAAGAAACGGTAGAGGCCGACGAAGTCAACGAAATACTCAAAGGAGCTGCTTTGCCGAAGGCAGCGACACTCTACTAACGACGTGCAGAGTGAAGGGGAGTAACTTTTATGCAGACTTTTGTTTTTTATCTTGTGGGACAAAGGCCCTCACATCTATAATAAGGGTGAATGAATCGGTTTCTCAGACGAGCTAATACACGCGTTTCGCTAGGCGGCGCGGCTACCCTTCTGATTGGTACCTCCATGATTGGGCAAGTGCTTGGCTTCTTACGCACAAAAATGGTGAATGCCAACTTTGCTGCAACTGGTCCCCAAAGTACAGATGCCTATTTTGCTGCTTTTAAAATTCCTGACTTTTTCTTTTTTACGCTAGCGGCAGGAGCACTAGGAGTTGCTTTTATGCCAATACTTGCGGATCACTTAGAACGCGGTGATCGCAAGGGTGTGTGGGAACTATCTGATAGCCTCATGAATTTACTGGCTATCATCATGGCTATTGTGTCGGTAATAATATTTGTTTTTGCTGAGCCGCTACTTCACTACATAGTTGCACCAAATTTAACACCCGAACAGCTCCACAACGCCACAACCATCATGCGTTTTATTGCCCTTAATCCTTTGCTATTTACAATATCTGGCGTGATAACCAGTGTGCAACAAACGTTCGGCCGGTTCTTTTTCTATGCAATTGCCCCCCTGTTTTATAACCTATCTATCATTATCAGTATTTTTGTATTTAAGAATAATCTTGGAATTATTGGGATTGGAGTTGGCGCATTAATTGGAGCTGTACTTCAGCTTGGCATAGCAGGATTAGGCCTTTTTGGATCGGGCTTTCGGTATTGGCCTCGTATTCGATGGAAAAACAAAGATTTCAAGCTTATCTTGCGTCAATTGCCCCCACGTTCGCTTGACCAGGGCATTGATTCGTTAAACAGTATCGTCGAGACGAATCTTGCGCGCCGCTTAGGCGAAGGGTATTTGAGCTATTATGAAAATGCATACACACTTCACACAGCTCCAACACTTCTAATTGGTACGGCTATTTCCACTGCAGCCTTCCCTCGTCTTACAAAACGTTTATCGCAAGGACGGCCTGATCTCTTCCGCCGCGAATTTTTGCGTATTTTTAGGGCAATGATATGGATTACTGCCCCAGTTGCGGTGGTTAGTTACTTTGCTCGGGGTTATCTTGCCCGTCTCATCTTTTCGCGTGATGCGCCAGAGATCGCCATTATATTTGGCTATTTGGTAGTAGCAATAATATTTCGTACATTTTATACGATGGTATCGAGATGGTTTTATGCCCAAAAGGATACTCGTACCCCCTTATTTGTCTCGCTGTTTGCAATTGGTTTAAACCTTTTTCTGGCTTACACGCTCTCGAGACCAACTGCTTATGGCGTGACGGGCCTGGCTATGGCCCAATCGATTGTCGCAATGAGTGAGGTAGTAATTTTACTTACAATTATGATTATTAAGGACCATAAACTACTTGATAAAACCTTTTGGAGTGGTTGCGGGAAGATTCTCTCAGTTACAGGGTTCGCAGTAGTCGCAGGATTTATTATGGTATCGATCTTGCCGTTGTCTGTCGGAGATAGAGGAATCGTAACGCTGGGTGCAAAATTGGGAATAATTACTGGTGTTACATTCTCCGTATATTTGAGCCTATCTTCTATTTTCGGACTAGAAGAAGTGAGGCCAGTTTTATCACGTATCAAACGCATTATCCTTAAACCTGTGCGTGTTCCCTTTTAAATGGAGTGACCTATGAAACCCATGCCTATACGTAATTTCTGTATCATCGCGCACATTGATCATGGTAAGTCTACACTCGCTGACCGGCTGCTGGAATTAACTGGTACAGTTGAAAAACGGCTAATGAAAAACCAGTTATTAGATCGAATGGATTTGGAACGCGAGAAAGGCATTACTATCAAGCTTCAACCAGTTCGCATGCAATACAAAGGTCACGAGCTTAATTTAATTGATACGCCTGGACATGTTGATTTTAGTTATGAAGTATCGCGGAGCCTGGAAGCTTGCGAAGGAGCATTGCTGGTAGTGGACGCTTCCCAGGGTATTCAAGCCCAAACGTTGGCCAATGTATACCTGGCTTTGGCTGCAGATCTGAAGATTATTCCTGTACTCAATAAAATTGATTTACCGGCGGCTGACGTTGAACGCGTCAGTTCCGAAGTAATAAGTTTGCTGGGATGTAACAAGGAAGATATTTTGCTGATTTCTGCCAAGACTGGTGAAGGAGTGGAAACAGTGCTTGAGGCTATTGTGAATGAAATTCCTACGCCAGCCGGAAAAGATGATGGCCCCACCAGAGCGCTCATTTTTGATAGTTATTACGATGATTATCGGGGTGTTATTTTGTACGTTCGTTTGGTTGACGGTCGAATCAGCAAGAATGACCAATTAACTATGATGGCGACGGGGGCGCATGGTCTGGCCCTGGAAGTTGGCGCACTTACGCCGGATATGTCGCCAACAATTGCAATTGACACAGGAGAAATTGGCTATATCGTCACTAATCTCAAAAGCACTAGGGAAGCAAAGGTGGGTGATACAGTTACCTTAACTATCAATGCCGCACATGCACCACTGCCCGGCTACAAAGAGGTAAAGCCGTTTGTCTACGCTGGCTTTTTCCCGGAAAGCAATGAAAATTATCAGGAGCTTAAAGACGCAATTGACAAGCTATCTTTGAGTGATTCGGCACTGCAGTTTGAACCAGAAAATTCCCCTGTCCTGGGTTTTGGCGTGCGGATTGGATTTTTGGGGCTACTGCACATGGACATTATTAAGGAACGCCTAGAAAGGGAATATGACCTAAGTTTAATCATCACAAATCCTTCTACCGACTATCATTTATTGATGATCAATGACGTGCGGGCTGAGATTAAATCAGCTGCTGCTTTACCGGACGCTGCTAATATAAAAGAAATTCAGGAGCCATGGATTAAGGGAGAAATTGTAGTGCCCAAGGATTATGTTGGTGCAGTACTGCAGCTAATAGTGGCAAAACGAGGTATCCAAAAGAACCTTTCCTATGTAGATACACGGTTGGCGGTCATTGACTTTGAAGCGCCGCTAGCGAACCTACTGACAGATTTTTACGACCAACTGAAAAGTCTAACCAGTGGTTACGGGTCATTTAACTATGAGCTGGCTGATTATCGGCCTGAAGATTTAGTGAAAGTTGATTTCTACGTAGCTGGTGAGCGTGTGGATGCTTTGAGTGTAATAGTGCATAGGAGTGAAGCTCAGGCTATTGGCCGACGTACGGTAGAGAAACTCAAGGAAGTTATTCCACGCCAGCAATTTAAAGTGAGTTTGCAGGCCGCGATTGGGGGTAAGTTTATTGCCCGTGAAGACCTCAGTGCTTACCGTAAGGATGTTACCACTGGATTGTATGGTGGTGATGTCACGAGAAAGAAAAAAGTATTAGCCAAGCAAAAAAAGGGCAAAACACGCCTGAAACGCTTTGGTAAAGTTGATATTCCCGCCGAGGCTTTTACAGTATTACTCAAGCAGGATTAGTTCCAGACAGCCAGCAAAGCGCCTATTGCTAGGAGATTAACTAGGTTGTAGCCAGTATCAATAATAATGAGTTTCTTACGTCGTTGGGCAAAAACGTAGGCTCCTGCAATGGCAGTAAGTACGAAACCTAACCAGGCCCAAAAACTGGTAATCAAACCAAGTGAGAGCTTGGAATATGAAGGGTAGAAATAAGCCGCGTAAACTATAAAGTGGCGTAAGATGAATGCCCGTAGCAAACTGAATATCACCATTAGAAGCATTGGTATAGTGCTCCGTTGCATGTCCGTTTCAGATATCTTCACTAACTTTGCCCAGATTTTACCAAACAGCGGACCATACCATATAAAACCTATAGCCATACTCACTGCAGCGGCTGCCAGAATGGCGAGGTAGTTGATTCCTACAGTCATTATTTTCTCCGTTTTGTTAATTTTATGAACCCGTTTTTATCTAACGCCTTTAGGATATAAAAGGCAAGCACATAGTATATTATGCTCCCCGCTTCTTGCGTTATCTGCTATAAATGTACTATGAAACCTGGTAATACTCTGCACCACCTTGAAGAGTTCCAGCACTTACTTACGAACTTCCATCTTTCCAACGCAGCAAAAGCTACTCTGGATTCAGTAAAACTAGTACTGCTTGCAGCTCCCACTTGTAGTGGGCGGAACACGCTGATACGTGGTTTACTCGACAAAGGCCAGTATCATTACATTGTTTCAGACACAACACGCCAACCTCGGATTAATGATGGTGTGAGGGAAAAAAATGGTGTGGAATATTGGTTTAGGACTGAAGAAGAGATGTTAACTGACTTACAGCTTGGCAGGTATCTTGAGGCAGCTATTATTCATCACCAACAAGTTTCGGGTATTAGCATGCGTGAACTCGAAAAAGCGTATAGCCAGGTAAAGATTCCCGTTACTGATATAGAAGTAGTAGGGGTAGAGAGTATTATGCGACTTAAGCCAGACGCAACTGCTATATTTGTGCTGCCCCCTTCTTTTGAAGAGTGGCAGCGACGTATACACGAACGAGGGGTGATGGAACCTGCAGAGTTTTATCGCCGTCTCCATAGTGCCTTAAAAGAGTTCAAAATGGCACTTAGCCATGATTACTACACTTTTGTTATTAATGACAAACTTGCAACTAGCATCCAGACAATACACGAGATTGCCACCCATGATAAACACGATAGGTTAGAGGAACAAAAAGCTCGCAATTTAGCTGAAGAACTCTATCAGCAAACAAAAACGCATATCGAAGATAAAGCATTATAACTAGCACTCTTGACTATAGAGTGCTAGGACGCTAAACTAGCACTTGAAAGGTTTAAGTGCTACATGAGTATAGACTTGTCAGCAAGACAGCATAAGATTCTACAGGCAATTGTCGAGCAGTATGCCGAAGTTGCGAGCCCAGTGGGTTCAAGCTTATTGGCAAAAGCCTTTGGTGTCTCTTCAGCTACCGTACGGGCGGAAATGGCAGAACTGGAGCGCCAAGACTTGATACAGCAACCTCACACCAGCGCTGGTCGTGTACCTACTGACAAAGGCTACCGGTATTATGTGAATAATTTGTCTGAAAGCCTGAACGAAACTGCCACAGAGCGACGGGCTGAACGGGCCTTAACCGCAAGAGTAGGAAAAGCTGGTTTGCCGGATCGCACCATTCGTAATGCGGTGGACACGCTTGTGGAACTAACACATAACTTAGGGTTGGCCACTATTGGTGACCAGCTGTACATGAGCGGTCTTTCCAACCTTTTCGGCCAACCAGAATTTATGCATTCTCAGCAGGTGCGGGAAGTGGCGAGCTTGCTAGATAACTTGGAACCTTGGTTGCGCGAAGCTGCCCCTAACCAACCTTTAAATGTCTATATTGGCAGCGAAAATCCAGTTGGTGCTGGAGCGGGTTGCTCCCTGATCGTTAGTAAATTCCATAGCCCTTATTCGGATAGAAGTTATATTGGGGTACTAGGCCCAACTCGCCAGAGCTACCGGGATGTTATGCTACTCGTGCGACGAGCTGGCCAGGCGCTTGAGGAGGTTTTGTATGAGTAAAGCTCCTAGCAGAGGTAAAAAATCTGTTCCTAAACTAGAAGATTTGCAACAGAAGATAGGTGAACTCACTGAAGCATTGCAGCGTGAACGGGCTGACGCAGAGAATATCCGCCGTCGCCATGATGAGCAGTTTGCCAATCTCAAAAATCTTGTAAAAGCGAACGTGGTCCGGGAACTTCTGCCTGTGGTTGATAATCTGGAACGATCACTGACGCATGTACCCAAGGAATTAGAAGGCAATGGTTACGTAAAAGGCGTAGAAGCGGTCGTTAAGCAGTTTGGTAAAGTCCTCAGTGATATCGGTGTCAAACGGATAGAGACAGTGGGTAAGGTCTTTGATCCGCGCCTGCACGAAGCAGTTAGTATGGAGGAAGGTGATGGCGATATAGAGGTGGTGAGCGAGGAATTACAAGCCGGCTATCAGCTTGGCGATGAAGTTATCCGACACGCGATGGTAAAAGTAAGGATGGAAAAGAAGAATGAGTGAGTTTGAGCCATCCCAACAAGCAAAAATACAAGAAGTACAAGATAGTTTGTATGGAGGTTACTTTTACAATATGCTCCGGAAAGCCACCGGCAGGGAAGAGCGCTATGGATTAATCAATACTCCAGATGAGACATTTGAAAAAATGATTGACCTCCATGCTCCCTACCATCCAAATGCCTCTAGAGATGAAGTCACTGAAGGCGTAAGAAGGTCATTGTTAGAAGAAGTAGACAAACTGACTAGACAGAACACTCGCGAGATTAATAGGCTACAAGAAGAGATTAATGTATTACAGCTGCAAAATGATTACGTTACAAGAATTAGGAATAATTTTGCAAACGAGGAAGAATAACAGTGATGGTACGTTTAAAAATTAGCGTAGGAGGATTGATTAGAAAGTAAACAAGTAAGGAGAAATAATTATGGGAAAAATAATTGGAATTGACTTAGGGACAACAAACAGCGCAATGGCGGTGATGCAAGCTGGTAAGCCGGAAATAATTGCCAACAGTGAAGGTGCACGGACCACACCTAGTGTAGTTGCTATCAACAAAAATGGTGAAAGATTGGTTGGGCAAGTAGCTCGACGACAGCAAGTAACAAATGCCAAGGACACAGTATATGAGGTCAAACGTCTCATTGGCCGCCGCTGGGAAGACAAGGAAGTCCAGCGTGACATAAAACTCATGGGCTATGAGATGGTTAAAAGTGGCCAAAGTGTCAAAGTCAAAATGGGTGACAAAGAATACAGCCCAGAAGAAATCAGTGCCATGGTGCTGGGCAAGCTCAAGGCTGATGCCGAGAGTTTCTTGGGCTCACCTGTTACTGAAGCAGTCATTACCGTTCCTGCTTATTTCGATGATAGTCAAAGGCAAGCGACGAAAGATGCAGGCAAAATCGCCGGTTTGGAAGTAAAACGTATTATTAACGAGCCAACTGCTGCCGCTCTTGCTTATGGGCTCGACAAAGCTGAAAAGAAAGACGAAAAAATTGCGGTCTTTGACCTTGGCGGCGGCACGTTTGATGTTTCAATTCTCGAACTTGGTGATGGTGTTTTCGAGGTTAAGAGTACTAATGGTGATACTCACTTAGGTGGTGCAGATTTCGACCGCGTGCTAGTGAATTACTTTGCTGATGAATTCAAGAAAGAACAAGGCATTGATGTTAAAAATGATAAAGCTGCTATGCAACGTCTCCGTGATGAAGCTGAAAAAGCCAAGATTGAACTTAGCTCTACGAATGAGATAGATATCAATCTGCCGTTCTTGACTGCTGATGCTGGAGGACCAAAACACTTTGAGCACAAACTCACACGTGCCAAGCTGGAACAACTGGTAGCAGAATTAGTGGACAAAACAGCTATACCATGCGAAAAGGCACTTAAAGATGCTGGGCTAAAAGCATCAGATATTGATGCCATTGTCTTGGTTGGTGGCATGACCCGCATGCCAGCCGTTCAAGAAAAAGTAAAGCAGATATTCGGCAAAGAACCACTAAAGGGTGTGAACCCCGATGAAGTCGTAGCGATCGGTGCCGCGATTCAGGGTGGTGTGTTGCAAGGCGATGTGAAGGATGTGTTGTTACTGGATGTGACGCCGCTTAGCCTGGGTATTGAAACACTTGGTGGGGTGGCCACTAAACTAATCGAGCGCAATACGACTATTCCTACAAGCAAAAGTGAGGTATTTTCTACCGCTGCCGACAATCAACCGCAAGTTGAGATTCACGTAGTACAGGGTGAACGTGAGATGGTGACTGACAATAAGAGCCTAGGAAGGTTTGTATTGGATGGTATTCCGCCAGCCCCACGTGGTGTGCCGCAAATTGAAGTGACATTTAACATTGATGCGAACGGTATTCTTAATGTGACTGCCAAAGATAAGGGATCGGGCAAGGAACAAAGCATTACTATCCAAAACAGTGGCAATTTGGACAAAACAGAAGTAGAAAAAATGGCCAAAGAGGCCGAAGCACACGCCGAAGAGGATAAGGGAAAGCGTGAAGCAGTTGAGGCTCGTAATATATTGGATAGCACCATCTATAACGCTGAGAAAATGAAGAGTGATCATAAGGACAAATTGGCCGATGAGGATATGAAAACTCTGAATGAAGCAATTGATGAGGCGAAGAAGGTTGCGAAGGACGAGAAAGCAGACAAAGCAACTCTCGAAGGTGCCGTAAAGACGTTAAATGATAAAATCATGCCGATTGGTGCCAAAATGTATGAACAGGCAAATAAAGAGGAAAAGCCAGCGGAATACAGTGAAGACAAAAAAGATGATCAAGGTGGGCCTGTAGAAGGTGAAGTCGTAGACGACAAGAAAGAATAGCCGAACATGGCTAAGCGCGACTATTACGAAGTATTGGGGGTTGGCAAAAATGCTAGCCCAGATGAGATCAAAAAAGCGTTCAGGCGTTTAGCTGTGCAGTATCACCCAGATAAAGAAGGTGGAGACGAAGCAAAGTTCAAAGAGGTCAACGAAGCTTATGAGGTTTTGAAAGATGAGTCAAAACGCAAGCGCTATGACCAATTTGGACATGCCGGAATCGGCAGCAGCGCAGCCAGCGATGGCAATCCGTTCGCTGGTTTTGGCGGAGGCCAAGGGCAAGAAATCCACTTTGATTTCGGTGACTTAGGCCTGGGCGATATCTTAGGAAGTTTTTTTGGTGGTGGTTTTAATGGCGGCAACGCAAGGACTCATTCTCGCACTGCGCGAGGGCGGGATGTCGAAACCAGTGTGGAGCTTACATTTGAACAGGCGGTTTTTGGTACAGAAGTTGATGTAAAGCTTAATCTAGAAGACGTATGTGAACACTGTAAGGGCACTACCGTTGAGCCAGGCTATGAACTTAAGGTATGTGACACTTGTAAGGGAAGCGGACAGGTCGTGAATGTGACGCGGACAATCTTCGGCAACATACAGCAAGCTTCTATTTGTCCGAAATGTCATGGCCGGGGGAAAGTTCCAGAAAAAGCTTGTACGGTTTGTCGTGGCAAGGGTACAAAAGTTAAATCCCAGACAATAGGGTTAAAGATTCCGGCTGGTATTGATGATGGCGCTACTATTAGATTACGAGAACATGGCGAAGCGGTCGCCAATGGCCCCAAGGGTGATTTATACGTCAATATACGGGTCAAATCCCACAAGCATTTTACTAGAGAGGGAGACCTCATTTTAAGTGAAGAGCATGTGAATATGGTAGGTGCAGCACTGGGAACTCACATAGAAGTAGAGACTGTAGACGGACCAGTGACTATGAAAGTTCCAGCTGGCACCCAAAGTGGTACGGATTTTAAACTATCCAACCATGGAGTGCCGCACATGAAAGGTGGCAGTCGTGGCGCGCATATTGTGACTGTGGTGGTAGATACCCCGACGAGACTGAGCAGAAAGCAACGGGAGCTCCTAGAAGAATTAAACAATCATTAGTACTTTAATCATGAAGTAAGCTTGTGCGTTTTGCAGGGCGGCTGTATAGTTCCACCAGAGAAGCGGTATGTTTTTGCTTATTATTTTGTTTTTTATACTTGGGGCTTACATAGGTAGTCATAGCTCAAAAAAACGCTTGCGTGAGCTTTATGACGAGAATGCGAATCTGCGTGCAACGTTATATAACCACAGCGGACAAGTGCCAGCACAGACAGTTGCTTCTGGTGCGGTAGCTCCCACGGCTGTACCTGCAAGCGTCCCGATTTCGCAAAATACTGCCATTGAAACAGGTGAAGTGCCTCCCCCCTCATCGAAGCCCATCGATAACGCCACCATTTTGCTCTACCTCGGTGCTTTCTTATTTACTGCTGCCGTTGGTTTATTTATTGCCTTTGCAGGTGTGGGCGGTACCGCTCGTACCGTACTGACAGCCCTTGTCGCGGGCGGCTTTTATGGATTAGGTATTTATCTATTCCGTCGTGTCCGTCGCCTGAAGCCTGCCGGACTGTCATTTATCGCTATTGGCATGATACTCGTCCCGTTTGTTGGATTTGCTGCCTACGTATTTATGCTGAATCGTACTAATCCCGAAGTAGTATGGTGTATTACATCAGTTATTGCGTTACTGCTTTATATCCATGCGCTATTGCGCACCCGGCACACCTTTAGCGTGTATTTTCTATTAGCGGCGTTCCTCTCGCTTTTTATGTCAGGTGTGGCAGTAGTCGAGCTGCCTGTTTATTATTTTGGAATTGTGATGTCGCTAGCTGGAACCTTATTTATGCTAATTCCTAAGTTTTAGAATGTGCCAGATGAATCACGTGGACCACTTGAATTTGCTTCGACTATATTAATACCGTTTTCACTTATGTTTGCTCTGATTTCAATAGAGCGTTTTGGCTTTTTGCAAGCGAGCGTTGCGTTTGGTCTGGCTGCCGCGTTTTATTCAGTTCTCTCTTATGTTGATCCTGACAATTCTGCCCGGGGCTGGTTTATGATTTTTGGCAACGTTTCGGCTACTATTGCGGCTTCATTGATGACATGGGATATAACAAGGAATGCTCATGCAATTGGCATAGTGCTCTCTATCATCGCTTTAGTGCAGACAGGTGTTTTGTATTATTTGCGTGTATCAGGAAAGCGTACAAAAGAAGCTTTATCTAATATCGATACAGCACTTTATGTAATTATCCAAGCGTCTATTTTACTGACAACTTTAATTTTTATAGATCGAGCTGCTTTTCTTTGTGTTGCGCTTTTCTTGCTTGTCTTACACCAATTGCTTATCTATCGGCTAACTCGCCAAACAATAAATGCTTTGGTAGCAGCTGTTGCCTATTTGAGTTTGCCAGTAGTGGTTGGAGTCTACTGGCTAGACCCTGCTATGCAAGCGGCGCAGTTGGCTTTGTTATATCTTGGTATCGCGAGCCTAGCATTTGGAGTAAGAATGGAATTACAAAATAAGTTCCTAGTTCAGACATCTCAAGCTGCTTACACGATAGGTTTGGCGGTTGCCTACGCACTTGCCTTGAATGGTGGCCGCTTCTATGCAGCGCTGATGAGCGCCTGTTTTGCTCTTATTGTCTGTGGTTTAGGTAGATATGAAAAGGTCAGGGAATTATGGGCTGTGGCCGGCGTTCTAGTGTTTGTTTCGGCTGGAACGTTTCTAGGTTTGACCCATGTAAATTTCTCATTTGCTTCCCCGTCTATCTTTGGATTACTGGCAATTGTGATATATGGGATAGCCTATCAGCTCAAGAAAATCGAGTACTTTAGTCAGTGGCAAGAAGTGGCTATATTTGGCGCAGCGGCAGGTGCGACAAGTGTAGTAATCTTTGGCACCACAACCATACCGATGATCATTGATCTGGCCTTGGTCGCGGGCTTGCTCTATCTTTACGCCAAGGAAAAGAAAAATATTGCCTCCCAGTACGCGGCTGGCATAATTGGTATGGCCGCGTTCCAGTGGTTAATAGGTTACTACGGAGAACGTCACGTCCTTGTTTATAGCCATTTATGGGCGGCTTTGTTTGGTATCTATGCCTATATAGGTGCCTATCGCCACCAGAAATCTGAGGAGCAACCTTATACTATTCTTGCTTTAACAGTCTTGACTGCACCGACTGCTCTAATGGCATTAGATAACGCGGGCGGAGGTTATGGTTGGTTGCTTATTTTAGAACAGATTGGCCTTGTCTTACTTGGCATGGCTGTAGGAAAAAAGACCATAACAAAGTGGGGATTGATTGGGGCGATTCTTGCAGTATTGTACCAGTTGCGAAACCTTACCTTTATCGCGCTGGCGCTCGTGGGGCTTACGATAATTGGTATTGCGATTTATCTGCTTTTAAAACGGGGGAATGAAGAGAAACCCTCGTCACCATCGGCTCGTTAACGATAAGAACCATTTTCTTGATGCTGCTGGGCTTTATGGAGGTACATGTCTTCCTCGGCCAGCTTAATAAACTGTTCGGTGTTCATGCCTGGTTCCCAGATAGCCTGGCCAATAGAGACGTCAAATTGCATTGATTCTAGAGAGGATTCACCTTCAATGATTCCTATGCTGAAATCATCAAATGCAAGGGTCAACTTCTCTCTGATGCTATCCATTCTTTCTTCAGTTGTGAGTTTATTGTTGCCATCATGTCGAGGTTTCAGATCACAGAGTGTAATAAACTCATCACCACCTGTCCGGCCAACATAAGAAAGTTTGTCTTCTTTGCGGAAATTATGCTCTAGGATATTTGCAACGCCTACCAAGACTTCATCACCTGTTTGGTGGCCTTGTTCATCGTTAACCCGTTTAAAATTGGTCAAATCTATATAAAACAGTCCAATGTTATCCTCAGCGGTTGCTTGTTCAAGTTTTTGGGATAGCTGTTCATCAAGACCGCGTTTGTTGAGAAGCCCAGTGAGTGCATCACGGGTAGCTTGGTCCCGCCAATAATCTTTCTCAGCACTTACCCAATCAAGTACTGTCTGATGATATTGCACCTCAGCTTTTAGACCTGCGTTGGCTGTAGTCAAAGCTCGTAAGTCTTCAGTAGAATTCGCTACACGTTCACGGGAAGCTTGACGAGCACGCTGATGCAAATCACGTTCAGCGGCAAAACCTTCATTCATTTGCATATTATAGCATAAAACATCCATGTTAGTCAACTGCTTGTGTTTATTTGCTCTTCTTTTACAATAAGTACATATGAAATTAAAACGTCTGGGACAAAACGGATTTATACCCTTGATTCTCACGCTTCTTGCTCTCCTCTTGGCTGCCATTGTATTTGTCTATCTTCGCGTAAGACACGCTGCCCCGTAGTTGAAAAAAGTATAAAAATATGATAGGGTAGGCTCACTTTTAAATTAAATGGCGGTTGTTTGTGGTAAAGAAAGAGCGTCCGATTATTGGATCATTCGCAAAGGTTAGTTTCCCTGAGTTCCAGCTAAGAGATGTAGTGGCTAAAATTGACACAGGAGCATATTCCGGTGCCCTGCATGCTACCGGTATGCGTGAGGTTTCGGATAATGAAGGTGTCAAAAGATTGCAGTTCCATCTTTTGGGTGATGAATCGCGAAGTGCGGAGACTGTACACTACAGGAAAAAGCGTGTACGTTCTTCAAATGGGTTGCTTGAAGAGCGTTATGTTATTCGCACCACGATTCAAATTGAGGAAGTCAATTACATGGTATCTATCAGTCTAAGTGATCGTACCAATATGAAAAAAGAGGTGTTAATTGGTCGGCAATTTCTGCGCCGTCATGGATTTTTGGTTGACGTTCGCATTGGCACACAGTATCGTTACGCCAGGAGAGCATAAACATGAAGATCGCGATACTCTCACAAGGACCAGGTAACTACTCTACTAAAAGGCTGCGTCAGGAGGCTGAAGCTCGCGGACATGATGTGCGGGTGATTAACTATGCCAAATGTTATGTGACGATTGAACAAAGCCGGCCACAAGTCCACTATGAAGGTGAAGAGTTAGGCGATATAGATGTCATTATCCCTCGAATTGCTACAAATCTTACCAAATATGGTTCCTCAATAGTGCGGCAATTTGAGATGATGGGTGTCTTTAGTACTGCAAGCTCGATTGCCATTGTGCGCTCACGAGACAAATTGCGTAGCACACAGTTGTTGGCTCGTTCAGGTGTTGGTATTCCAAAGACTGTGTTTGCTCGTGCAACAGACGATCTGGATAATGTCATTGAGCAAGCTGGTGGAACACCTTTGATCATCAAAGTTGCCCGTGGCACGCATGGGAAGGGGGTGGTCTTGGCGGAAACCAAAAAGGCTGCCCAAGCTGTAATGCAGGCTTTCTATGTGGAAGGTGTGAACTTTCTAGTACAAGAATTTATTGCAGAGTCTGAGGGTAGTGATATTCGTGCACACGTGGTTGGCGGTAAAGTTGTTGCTAGTATGAAACGACAGAGCTTGGATGATGATTTTCGCTCTAATATTCACCAAGGAGGCACTGGCTCTGCTATTAAGTTGACTGACGAGGAAAGACGCACTGCATTAAAAGCTGCCCGGGCAATAGGACTGTCAATTTGCGGTGTTGATATGATTCGTTCTAGACGTGGGCCTTTAGTGCTTGAAGTCAATGCGAGCCCTGGATCGTCAGTTGAGAAAGTTACCGGCCGGAATGTCGCGGAAAAAGTGATTGAATATATCGAACAGAACGCTCGCGGCAAAAGGCGCAAAGATCGTGTGGGTGCATAAATCTCGACGCAGCCTGGCTATTATCATTTCTGTAGTTATCATTTTTGGTGCATTGTTGTTGATTATGAACCGACGACAAGGAGTGGCAGTATTGTTGGGAGGGAAGCGAGTGAACTTGGAAATTGTTCGCACTCCTGAGGCACGGGCAGTGGGATTATCAAAATACTCCTCATTGCCACACGACAAAGGTATGCTGTTTGTCTTCAGCCAATCCGGTACCCAGTGCTTCTGGATGAAAGGGACGAAATTTCCTCTTGATATCGTATGGATAAGCAAAGACAAACAAATACTTCACATAGAAAAAGACGTGACGCCCGAAACATACCCTCACGAGTATTGTCCTGCGGTGCAGGCCAAGTATGTAATTGAAGTCCCGGCAGGCTTTACTGACCAAGCCGCCCTCACTCCAGGGCAAAAGCTGAGCTTTTAAGACGCTCATGCTATTATGGGCTGGATGACAGGAATCGTATTGCTCGCGTTACTGGTTGGAATCCCGGTAGTACTCCTCTTTTGGTTGCGCAGTAACGCTGCTGTTGTATTTTTAGCTCTTTGCACGGGTAGTGTAGTGGCTAAATATGTCAGCAACAGCACAAATGGACCATTAAATGACCTGATGGCCAAACTCGGTCCTTCATCGCAAAATTACGTCCAAATAGGCATAATCTTGCTCCCAGCAGTTATTACAGCCTTGTTGCTTAGGCAACATGTCAGCGGCGCCAAGATGATTATTAATATAATTCCGGCTGCTATGTGCGGTTTGGCAGTAGCTGTTTTGGTAGTTCCCCTTTTGCCATACGGAGCAAAATCCTTAGCTGAATCTGATAAATCATGGACAATGATCAATCAGTACCAACCGTTAATCTTTGCAGGCGGTGCGCTCGTGAGCTTTCTGTTGTTGTGGTCAGACCACCGCAAGCGTGGTAAGCACCATGGCAAACATCACTGAGCAGCTGGGGCGACAGGCGCAGCTGGAGCTGGTGCCGCGGGTGTATCGACTTTGTTGAAATAATTTTGCAAGATTGCTACACCAATAACTCCGGTAAGATAGAGTAGGATAAAGGAAAGAACGGTAGAAAGCTGGGCTTTGGTGACCTTTTCTACTCCTTCGCAGTATTTCCAATACCACCAGATATTAACAAACGGTATGATAATAAACCAAGCGGTAGGTATTTGGGCTCCTCGTTGGTTCATCTCGCCCTTAGTTTTTACGAACCAGTAAATGCCGTAAATGCCGAGTGTTATAAAAGCCAAAACCGCAACCATTACGGGATTTCTTTTTTCCATTTCGTTTTCCTTGATTATATTTATGTTCCAAGCATAAAGGCTCTGAACTAAATCTCCAAATTTGATATCGCTGCTTTATTTCGTGAGCAGTTTAAAAGCATGCTGCCAATCATTGCGTAAGAATCCGGGCAGACACCACAGTATGCATAATGGTTCAAGTGCTCGAGCCGATTTGGCTGTGCCCATGTCCGTACTTTCCCAGCCCAACTGATCTAGTATTTTTGTCACTTCTCTTTTAGCGTTTTGATCATCACCGCATATGAACATGGTCGGTGGTCCACTGGCAAGCTGTGGTTTCACCATGAGGGCATTCCCTACGCTGTTAAAAGCTTTCACGAATCGTGCGGCCGGACTTTTTTGCTGCAAACGTTCCATGAGCGATTCATTTATGTCCGTGAAATACTGAAGTACTCCATCATCCGGTGGTTGAGCGGCGATAGGGTTTGTGGTGTCGATAACTGTTTTTCCCGCCAGCTCATTTTTTACAGAGGTAACTACTTCTTCGGCGGCCGTTCCTTTGACTGCCAGGACAATTATCTCTGCCCAGCCTGCACATTCTGCAAACGTAACGACAGGACCTTCCCAATTATCTACTTTGCTAGCAGTCCGGCACCCGATTTTTACCTCATAGCCCACATCCTTGAGCCCATTGGCTAAAGTTTGACCGACTAAGCCTGATCCTAAAACTCCAACTTTCTTCATGTTTTTATAATATCAAATCAAGATCATTGCGTTGATTTTCGACAGTTTTATTGTTCGTCTAGTGGAACAGGTTCTATAGGTTCTTTTGGCACAAAATCAATCACGGTTTCTATGACGCCATCTATCCTTACAGACTCTTGTCGCTGTTCCACGTACTCTTCGTCTTTATACGGACAGGTTTCACAGCCTAACATGAAAGCTAGCTTTCCACGTTCAGAACGACTATCCAGGTCACTAATAGCAAACTGTCTTGTTTCTGGATATTTTGCACATTTAAAATCCGTGCGTGTTCCAAAGAGTTTTGCATTATCTAGATTAATTTTGCCTACATAGCGATTGGGGCAGGCATCAAAAGCTTTTCTCGCTCTGCTTTTTTCACTCATGTAAAAAATTTTTACATAACACTGTAGCAGTAGCAAGCATAAGCGTGAACGAACTAGAATGTGCTAATGTAAACGCCGCATTTCATCGGTGTACCATTCAGGAAGTTCGGCAATGCCATAATATGGGTGATTGCTACCCGATACATACTCGGACAAAGGATCGCCTTTGCCATAATGCCAGATTTCTTGAGGATTCACATACAGACCTGCAACTTCAGTCATCGCGTAGTATAAAATTCTGCGTGCCATGACTATTTCTTTATTTTTAGGTGCTACGTCTGCTTGTTCGGGTGAATTCTCTATGTCGCTTTGGCCCTCTGTTAAATGGTAGCCTTCGTGGAAGTCAGGATATGCCGTACCTTTAATTGCACCGCCTTTATGACCACGATCGAAAGCCTCATTAGTCTGTAGGTTTACCAAGGCTACATCTACTGCGCCACCGGTTAAGTGAGGAGTTGGCGTAAGGTTTGCGTTAGGTCGGGCACAGTAATTAGGGACTTGTTTTGCTACTTCCTCATCAGTCATATCAGGATTCTTAGCTTTTATCACCTTTGGCCAAGCTACTTCAAAAGCAAATTTTTGTACCTGGTATGGACGCAACGCGTCATCTATTCGTAAACGGGCTGGCGTTCCCAGAACTTCACGGACTTCTGGATCAGTTCGTAAGTAATGCTCGGCCTGAACTATTCTTTTGGCAACATCTAGGCGTAATAATGGTGCGTCAGGTACACCAGGTAAAGTTTCGCCTGTCATGGCATTTGGCTTTGAGTAATAGCTACTCGCATCCTCGAATCCAAATTCAGGCTCTCGGGGATCCACTAAGGGGTCGTTATGCAACGGGTGGGCAACGTCAATTTCATACCTAGTGTCGTACCCAGATTTATCTAATCTCAGCTCGGTAAGGTTGGGAATCTCTAACATAGAGGAATATAGTACAATAATCTCTAGTAATAATCAAGTAGCGACAATACCTGTTACCTGCAAAACTATACTAACTATTGTGTGAAGCGACGTACGTCATCACCACAGCCGCCGCAACCCAGTTGGGCACAATAAACAATGCAGCTTGTGCTAGTGAGTCGGTCGTATTAAGACCTACTACCAGTGCGAACCCCAGATATGCTAAGTAGGGAATATAGGTAAGTTTGCCCTGCATACTTGCGGGTAGGTAACTACCTCGTACTTTCACAAACCAAGCCCCCGGCTTTTTACTATGCGATTTTGTTTTTCTTTTTGTAGCCATAACAATTTAAAGTTTACCACATGCGTAGGGGTAAATTGGAGGCCATTAAAATGCCGTGTAGCTATATTGTGATAATTTTTGCTGCGCTACTCTCTCCTAAAGTACATAATTGAGTTACAAACTAAGGTGAGAGGAGTGTGAATGATGGGTGACATTAAAGACAAGGCCAAAAATACGATGAATGAAATGGAGAATAAGGCTCACGAGACAAAGGGCCGCATGGATCAAAAGGCTAAAGACATGAAGAAGAAATCCATATAAATATATTTCTTACGGCTTAAAAAAGGCCAAGTGCATTGCTTGGTCTTTTTTGTGAGGAATATGATTCATAATCGTAATTAGGCGTGGCGTATAGTAAAACTATGGACAACGTTGCGCCTAATCATAAGAAGCTGATGCTTGTTAAAACCGTTCATACTTTTATCTATCTAGTTATGGTTGCGGCGATTTTTTATATTGTGTACGCTGCAATTGCAAAGAATTATAACTGTCTGCTTTATGTGTCATTAGGATTGCTAACGGTCGAAGGTATAGTTTTCTTTGGCAGCGGCATGAAGTGCCCCTTAACCGCTTTAGCCAAGCATTATGGCGATCCAAAAGGTTATGTAGGTGACACACTTTTCCCCGAGAAATTTACTAAATATACGTTTAGAGTGTTTGGTTCTATTCTGTTAATCGGTCTCTTGATACTTCTAATTGATATGCTAAAGGGTTAATTTCTGCCTCAGAATGCTTATGTTTGGAGGCCATATTGCACACACTGTTACAACTGAATTCAGATTTCGCGCTGAAATTTAGTAACTTCAACGTGCTTTTGATAAAAATTTGAAAATACTCCAGCCATTCCAACCAAGTCGAATCCGACTGAGTTATAAAAATTTATTAATTTTGGATTATCACCTAAACAACTTAGCCTCAATCCAAGTTTGCCTCTTTGTATAGCTTCCTTCTCAATATCCGGTAGCATTGTTTGTTGGAAAAAGTGTTTGCCTCTCACAATATCGGCGGTCGCCAATTTCCCAATATATAGGTATTGTGCGTCAGTTTCTTGCCAAACGATAGGAGGACAGTCTTCCTCGGCCAGATTCACGACTCCGGCAAGTTGATCGTCAACATCGAAGCAGTGCAACTCACTTGCCTCGATATATGGCATGAAATATTCCTCTTCGAATTGATTCGGTCTATCAATATGTCCTACCTGATTAGCGTGTCTTGTCGATTCAATAAACAAACCCTGAAGACTTTTGGTCTCTTCTAAAGTGGCTAGACGCATCTCAGACATAAAAAAATAATGCCATTGGACGGCATTATTATCAATACACTTTGGAGGGCCCACTGGGACTCGAACCCAGGACACCCTGCTTAAAAGGCAGGTGCTCTAACCGGCTGAGCTATGGGCCCGCGCTGGAAATGCGGAGTCGCCTTCTTTTTGATTTCAAAAAAGCTAAGTAGAAAAACAAACTGCTTTTATAGGGGTGGAAGGCTTACTTAATTATCACGATTTACTCCAAAAAGTCAATTCTAGCGAACGCTTTTGTTTATAGGCAAATAGGGGACTACTATAGGTGCCTAATGAACATTTCTCTCCTGAAAAAGCAGAAAAGCAGTATGCGACGCACCACTTTACTGGCGGCCGGACTCGCTGCATTTGTAGTTGGGATTGGTGCAACGAAAATAGTAGATGGGCTTTCTGTCTGGTGGCTGGTTCCAGCCATCATCTTTACAATAGCTTTTTATCATAAGCAGTCCAGGGCTGCTTTTGTCGGAATAGTTTTGTGCGGGTTATTAGCTGGGTTGTGGCGAGGAGGAATCTATCAACGTCTGCTTCATCACTACCCGTCATTATATGGGCAGAAAATTGTGGTGCGGGGAGTGGCAGAAAACGATGCAGTGTATGGGGGTAAATCCCAACTTTCTTTTGATATAAGTAAGTTGATCGTAGTGGAGCCGGAAAGTGTCAATCTGGTAGGTAAGTTGGCGATTAAGGGTTTTGGTACAAGCATGGTTTATCGTGGTGATACTGTAGAAGTAGAGGGAAAGCTTTACGAAACTCGGGGGTCAAAGCAGGGCAGCATTAGCTTTGCCGATCTCAAGGTAGTGCAACGTGGTAATTCTAAGATCGATGATTTACGGAGACAGTTTCAGGCTGGGATGCAGACGGCTTTGCCTGAACCACATGCTTCTTTTGCACTTGGCTTGTTGATAGGTCAGCGTTCTACTTTGCCCCAAAAAACGACAGATGAGCTGCGAACAGTCGGGCTCACGCATATTATTGCGGTTTCTGGCTATAACTTAACAATTATTATTTATGCGGTAAGCAGGATATTGAAGGGAAGATCAAAATTCCAAACCCTCATCATTACAAGCGCCTTAATCGGACTGTTTCTGCTATTTACTGGTTTTAGCGCGTCAATTGTAAGAGCCGCAATTGTAAGTGGGTTAGGGCTCTTAGCCTGGTATCACGGCCGCCAATTCAGGCCTATAGTGTTGCTGCTATTAGCCGCTGCAATCACTGCGGCTTGGAATCCAATTTATGTGTGGTCCGATGTAGGCTGGTATTTGTCATTTCTGGCATTTAGTGGAGTATTGGTAGTTGCACCGGTAATTACGAAAAAGGTTTATCGTCATAAACAACCCGGCTTAGTTGGACAGGTATTGATTGAAAGCTCTTCTGCACAAATGATGACATTACCACTTATTATGTATGTGTTTGGGGAAGTTTCATTAGTTGCATTGCTTGCCAACCTATTAGTGGTACCGGTGGTGCCACTTGCAATGTTACTGTCATTAGCGGCCGGAATTTGCGGAATGGCGTTGCCTGCCATAAGTGGTTGGGTGGCTTGGCCAGCTAAGCTGGTTCTTGTGTACATTCTGGATATTACCCGTTTATTCGCAAGTATCCCGCATGTTCTCGCTAGTCGGTCCCTCACTCTGGCGCAGATGGCAATTTTGTATGGGTTAATTGTGGCAGTCGTTTGGATAGCACAAAGTCATTTTAGGGTGAGCAATGGTATAATAACAGAGAAGAAATTGAAAGAGGACACGCGATGGCCGGGCATAGCAAATGGGCGCAAATTAAGCGACAAAAAGGCGTAAATGACGCCAAGCGTGGCGCGCTTTTCACCAAATTAGGTAACGCTATCGCAATTGCGGCTCGTGGGGGTGCTGATCCAGATACGAACTTTAGCTTGCGCCTTGCTATAGACAAGGCCAAAGCTGCCAATATGCCGATGGCGAATATTCAGCGTTCTGTCGACCGTGGAAGTGGTAAGTTGGGCGGCGCACAAATCCAGGAAGTGATGTATGAAGGTTACGGTCCTGGCGGTGTGGCTATATTAGTAGAATGTGCCACAGATAACATTAACCGTACTTATCCTGATGTGCGTCTGGCGTTTTCAAAGCACGGGGGTAATATTGCTGAAAAGGGTGCAGTGGCTTTCCAGTTTGATCGCAAGGGTGTAATTAGGGTCAGAGGAAAAGGGGATGAAGTCACGCTTCAAGCTATTGATGCGGGGGCTGAGGACGTGATTGAAGAAGGAGAGGAGTCAATTATTTATACCGATCCCAAGGAGCTTGCCAAAGTCCGTGGTAACCTGCAAAAAGCCGGACTGGAAATTACTGAGGCTGAACTTACATTTGTACCGAATAACACCGTTGAAGTGCAAGACCAAGCCACTGCCGGCAAGATCATGCGTCTGATGGACACTCTTGAAGACATCGACAAAGTTACCAATACACATGTAAACTTTGATATTGCTGAAGGAGTAATGATTGACTGAAACACTTCTGACAGAATATCTGGATTTTGCCAAGAGCCTGGCGCACGATGCGGGTGTAGTGATGAAGCGCTATTTCCGGGCCCAGGATTTGAAAACTGAATGGAAGAAAGACAATACACCACTTACTATTGCCGATACTACCATTAACCAACAGGTGATAGACCGGGTCAAGGCAGCCTATCCGGAACACGGGATCTTGGGCGAGGAAGCAAGCTACGAGCCAAAACGCCAACTTATTTGGGTGGTGGATCCGATTGATGGTACTATGCCGTTTAGCTTAGGTTTGCCACTTAGTATGTTTTCACTGGCGCTGGTAGATAGAACGGATGGACAAGCAGTGATTGGGGTCGCTTATGACCCGCAACTTGATCATATGTACACAGCTGCCAGAGGTCTTGGTGCGCATTTGAATGACACACTAGTTCAGTGTACTAATCAAACGAAAATGGAGAATACTTATTCCTCTGTATTAGGGGGTATGAATCCAAAAAACAATTTTAAATTTCTGACAGGTAAGTGCAGTGACTTAATGCGGGAGCTTGGGAATCGACCACATTGTTTATATTCGCAAGTTTATTCAGCTACTCGTGTTGCATCTGGAGAATTCATTACATCAATTTTTGGTTTTGGTTCAGCATGGGATTCTGCAGCTGTTTCAGTTATTGTTGAAGAAGCTGGAGGAGTAGTTACAAATATATTCGGTAAACCACGCCGTTATGATGGTTGGGGTGATGGCTGTATACTGTCGGCAAATCCCACTATTCATCGTATTGCCCTAAAAGTGGTATCTCGATGCATACAGGAGAAATGAATGCGGATTCTTGGCATTGACCCCGGCACCGGCATATTGGGATTCGGCGTGATTGAAGTAGATAAGAGACAAGCCGCGAGTTTGGTTGACGCGGGGGTCATACGTACGCCAATAAAACAGGCGGATTCAGACCGCTTGTTGACGATTTATAAAGAGTTAGGCGCTTTAATGACTGAGTTGAAACCGCAAATTATCTCTGTTGAAAAGTTATTTTTTGCCCAAAATGTGACGACAGCTATGAGTGTAAGCCAGGCAAGAGGTGTGGTGTTGTTGCTGGGAAAACAAAAGGGACTTGAACTACATGAGTACACGCCACTGCAAATTAAGCAATCTCTTACCGGCTACGGCCGCGCAGACAAAAAGCAGATGCAGGAAATGGTAAAGACTATCCTCAAACTTCAAACGATACCTAAGCCTGATGATGCAGCGGATGCGTTAGCTGCGGCTCTCTGTTGTGCTGCCAATGTAAGCAGACAGTAAATTGTGCTACTATAAGCACAAGAAGTAAAAAGGTCTATTAATAGTATGCCACCAAATGATAACCAGAAGCCATCGGGAACTGACCAGTCGCCGCAGTTCTTCCAGGGCCCTGCCGAGCATGGTTATCCGACGCCTTCGCCTGCACCTCCCCCACCGCCTCAGCCACCGAAGAAGAACAAAAAGACACTTATCATTATCATAGCTGCTGTCGTGACAGTTCTACTGCTCGGTGGAGTAACAGTTTTTGCGCTAGTAAGTAGCAAACCAAAGAAGCCGGCTACACAAAATAATTCCCAACAACAGCAAAACACCACGCCACCAGAGAAGAAAAATAATGAAATTCAGGCCCGAAACCTCGACGATTTCAATCAAGTTTGTAGCGGCACCCGAGTATTAAACTCCGCTGATTACAAGACAGGTACTAAACCACACCCAATCGCTCTCTTTATTTCTAGCCCCGTGGATCCACAAAGCTATCTGCCATACAGCGTGTTCTTTAAAGATACGCAATGGGCTGCAGATTCAAAAGCTGCTGACAAGACGCAGCTCGTAGCCTGCTTTAAACGGGTAGCAACGAATGAGAAATTAATGGACTGTAGAGTAAGCTCAGGCGGACAGTTATTTACGGTGCCGCTTGTTGCGGTTACGTATAAGATGACTGTATACGAAGCACAATCAGGCAAAGAAGTGGGCTCTAAGGACATAAAAGCAACTTCAGGTGTCTGCGAGACAGTAGGGGCGTTTACCCAGTCGAACCCTACTTACTATAGTAAACCGACAGACGCTGATATTGTGGCGGCCATCGCAGAATATGTAGCCAAAGACAACGCCCAGGACGACAAAACTAAGAATAGTCAAGACAACAACTCCACCCAAAATCCAGTACAATAGAGATTATGATTGCAACGCTACAAGGCACTATTGCCGAAAAGTTAGCAGATGTAATGGTGGTAGAAACGCATGGCGTTGGCTATGGCGTCCTGCTGACAAATGCAGATAGCAGTGCACTGAAAACAGGCGAAAAGAAAAAGTTATATATCTATGAATACATCAGGGAACAAGCTCACGAGCTATATGGGTTTATTAAGCAGGCTGACAAACTTCTTTTTGTACAGCTACTAGAAGTAAATGGCGTGGGGCCAAGAGTTGCACTTAATATTTTAAATATTGGTAGTGGTGAAGAGGTTCGTGCTGCTATTGCTGCTGGAGATACCAAGAAAATACAGACTGCCAGTGGAGTTGGTAAACGGGTGGCAGAACGTATAGTGGTGGAATTAAAAGATAAGGTAGGACTGAAGAGTGTTGATCTAAGTGAGGCCGGATTGCTGCAGTCGGAGTCGAACATTCAGAGCGATGAAGCGGCAGCGGCCCTGATAAGCCTTGGGTTTACACCGGCAGATGCAGTCCAGGCACTCCGGACTATCGATACTGACTTGCCTGCTGAGGACCGGGTGCGCCTGGCGTTGAAAGGGAATGCAGCCATATGATAGAGAGAATTGTTCACAACCAGACGCCAACTGAAGATGAAAGCGAGAAAGAAGTAGAACAAACGTTACGGCCGAAAGATTTTAAGAATTACATCGGTCAGGATCGATTAAAGCAGAACCTGCAATTGGCGATTGCTGCTGCAAAAAAACGGGGCGAATCGCTTGACCACGTATTGCTGTATGGACCGCCAGGACTTGGTAAAACTACTATGGCTAGTGTGATTGCAAATGAAATGGGAGCCCAGATTCGTATTACCAGCGGACCGGCCATTGAGCGTTCAGGAGATCTGGCTAGTTTGCTTACTAATCTACAGGACGACGACATATTGTTTATTGACGAAATTCACCGATTACATCGCAGCGTAGAAGAGGTACTTTATAGTGCGATGGAAGATTTCCGCTTGGATATTATGATCGGCAAAGGCCCAAGCGCCCGCAGTCTAAGACTGGATCTACCGAAGTTTACTATCATTGGTGCTACGACCAGGACAGGTGCCTTGGCAGCACCTTTGCGTGATCGTTTTGGCATGATACACCGTTTGGACTTCTATAACACTTCTGAAGTTGCACAAATAATTCTGCGTGCAGCCAAAATTTTGGACATCGCGATTGACAAGCAAGCGGCTGAGGAATTGGCCCTCCGTGCCCGCCTGACACCTAGAATCGCGAATCGATTACTCCGTCGTGTCCGTGATTTTGCAGATGTGAATGGAGACGGGATTATTGATACGGTTATAACTTCACAAGCTTTGGCTTTGCTTGAAATTGATGATTTAGGGCTTGACCCTGGTGATCGAATGCTGCTTCGGGCTATCATCGATAATTATCGTGGCGGTCCTGTCGGAGTTGATACTCTTGCTGCATTGACCGCTGAAGAACGCACTACCATTGAAGACTTCTATGAGCCATACCTTATGCAGATTGGTTTGCTTGAGCGTACACCACGTGGCCGCAAAGTAACACCCAAAGCGTATAGTCATCTCAAAAAAGCAAAACCCGGTACTGATCAGGTAGGATTGTTATAATGGATTCTCCGGAACCTAATGCTCAGGACCAGACAGTTCCAGTTACACCACAACGGTTAGAACAAATTGATGTTGATGAAGATCCGGTTGCCGTTATCCGGCGTCACCCGTTTGGCTTAGTAGTTCTGTACTTTCAGGTAGTGCTTGGACTTGCTGCTGCAAGTACGCTTGCCTATTTACTGATTCCGGAAATCTTTGGTACGAATGATGTCACAAGAGTACGAGGTATGGTGGCAGCAGGAATTTTTGTAGTGGCTGTGGCACTAGTAGTCGTATTACTTATTATTACGGTTTTATACCGTGTGAGCCGATTAATTGTTACTACCAAAACTATTACACAAGTACTGCAGGATGGGTTATTTAACCGTAAGGTTTCCCAACTGTCTATTGCCGATATAGAGGATGTCACAGCTGATAAAAGGGGAGTATTCCCAACTATCTTCAACTATGGCGCTCTAAACATTGAAACTGCTGGCGAACAAATAAACTTCCACTTCACTTATTGCCCGAACCCAAATTATTACGCTCGCCAGATTCTAGAAGCCAGTGAGAGGTTTAAAAACGATAGCCCGTAAATCTATTCTTGGAAAGGATTATTGCGAGCATCTTTAAATAGGGTTTGCACTTCGGTGCTGTTGTCTTCTAGCTCGTTAATTTTGTCGATGGTTGATTGGTCGATTTTTGGTCGTTTGGCTGTCTGTAGTTTTTCGGCAACCGCATCGTCGCTGGGTTCGCGCCGGTTTAGTACGTTTATTCGGAAAATTAACCAGCCATATACTAGGGCGACTATCACCACCAATGTAATGGGGAGATAGCGACGGGCTTTTAATACAAAGCTGCGAAGACGCGCAGGGATATTTTTTACTTCAATATTCATTTTCATGGCTTTATGTACACGTTTACAGTTAATGTAAAGGTAAGTTTGGTGCGGTCTTGGACGTTGGGCTGTACGGTGATACTACTTACTTGGGCTGTCCGGCGATTTTGCTCAAGGCGCTGCAGAAAATCAATAAAACGGCTGTAGGGTACTGGTTTTGAGCTATCCTGCTGGAGAGTTACCTCCATTACATAGACCCCAGGCATGCCATCAACCGGTTTCACCTGAGTAACTGGCGGGGTAGCTGGGGTAGCTGGTTTTGTGGGTGTATCATTCGTATTCTTTTTATTTGTTGAGGTGTCATCCTGCGTGGTGGTAGTTTTTGGGGTAGGCTGGCCTAAGGTGGAGGAGGGGAAGTTGATAGCACTCAATTTCACACCACTCTGATCGGCAATCTTTACAATCTCGCGCACCGTTTGAGCCTGATCTTTATCCTGCGGCACGATAGTTTTCGCGATTTTATCCAACTCAGTATATTTTTCGATATCTTTGTTTGCCTGTGTAAGCGCGGTCTGTTGCTCGTCCAGTATTCGGTTATCCAGTTTCAGACTTACTAACTTTTGGGACTTTGCGCTCAAGAGTTTATTACCGAAATACACTGTCGTGAACAAACCACCTACTAATAACACTATTCCGCCTATCATCAGGTAATATACACGTTTGCTGTTCATGGCTTAGCCCCAGTAGTGGCTTTAGGATTGATGAAGAGAAACGGATTGTTTTTATTAAAACGAGCGCGTAGAGTGACGGTACATGGATAGCGAGGGTCAGAAGTGCTGGTAGAGGCACAGGTAATATTAACTATATCGACTTTGTCAAAAATTTTATTAGAAGGATCCTGAAGGTTAACTTGAACTTGTGTTGCGGTAAACTCATCCGACGCAATAGCAGTCAAATCAATACCACCCTCCAATTTGGTAATCTTCAGGTCGGTGAGGATTGATTTGGGTGGAATGGCTGACCCGATTTGTTGCAGAAGTTTTGAGAACAATATTTCCTTCGACAGTACTTGTACAACTAATTTCAAATGATTTGAGATATCCTGAACTTTTGCTTGAGTCTCTTCAAGCTTTTGACTTTGGAGTTGATCCTTAGCAGCCACACTTTGTTTGGTATATGACTTGATCGAATTTTGGGTGTAGAATAGACCTCCAAAAATAATTAGCCAGGCACCTAGAATACAACAGAATATTATGGCTCCCCAACGGAGTAAGCGTGAATTACGGCGAGCGTAGCCGAGCTCTTGTTTAGTTTCAGGAGGGAGTAAATTGATCATACAAATATCTCTCCGGGCTTTAAGAGGGCGAGTCCTGCAACTGAAACGAACACGGAACGGTTTTCAAGCGAGGGAGTTTTCAGGTGCTTTAGCGAAAAGTAGCGCCAGGGGTCATAAGTACGGACTGGCAAACGCAACGTATTAGTAAGATAACCAGCTAGTCCTGGCATTGTCGACCCGCCACCCATGGTCACGATTTGATTAATCTTGTGTTTATCTCCATAACGCTCCTCATAATAGCGAATCATGCGTCGAATTTCCTTGATGAGTTGTTCGAGCACTGGACTCAAGGCTTCATTAATTTCGCGTTGCTTCTTACTTAGATTGAGGCCGTATTTTGCTTTAATAATGCGGCCTTCTTGGTTGGTTATACCTAAATGACTAGCGATCTGTTCGATAAAATGTTCGCTGCCGCCTCCTACCGTGCCAGTAACGACTAGAGTCTTATCATAAATCGTGACATCAACAGAGTTTGAACCAAAGTCAATTAGTACAGTAGGGACCCTAGTTTTCTCGGTATAAGTGAAAAGCCGTGCGGCTGAGCTAATGGTTGTTTCCATTGCGATGACTTCTAGCCCAAGTAAACGGGCGAGCAGAAGGTAAGAATCTACAATCGTTTTGGGTACAGCTACCACAAATAACTCAGTTTCTTTCTTATCAGAGCGGATAATCTGATAATCAAGGTACAGATTATCCATAGGCACTGGTATGTACTGCTCGGCTTCCATTCTGACGGCTTCATCCATTTCACGTCGATTAAGAGTGGGCAGTTTAATAGCCCGATTAAAAGTGCGGGCTACGGGCACACTCATAGCAACACGCCGAGTGGTAATATCGCCTTCTAAGCCGTGTTTGAAAAGCTCGACTGTTTCTTTGGCGATTGCTTCGGGGTTGATGATCACCCCGTCTTTGACTGCAGTATCGTCAATCTCAGCAAGTCCATAGCCGACTACCTGGGGTAGTTTGCCGGTGCAATCTAGTTGCATGACTTTTATTGACCTGGAGCCTATATCAAGGCCAAAAAGTGGTTTGTCTTTGTAATATGTGTTCATGCTTGCCCATCAAAGCATACGCTTACTCTGTAGTATATCAGAACGGCTTAAAGGGTGGGAACTTGGTCGGCCGGACAACTATCGCTATATTGACTAGCGCTTAAAGCCCACTTGTCTCTTAAGTAATCCTCCAGCGACTCAATTTGCCGGCAAGTAAGTGCCGAGTCATACACGATAAGTTCGGCGTAGTCACCATTTAAATAATCTACGCCCGTACCTGGCATTGCCCCGTTACGCCGCCCGCCGAAATAAAGTTGATCAATACTGAACGTATAAGGTGAGCCCGAGGGATTAATCCCGCTCTTAGTAGCTACCTGGGCGCCGTTACCCTTTAACACACTATTTATCTTGTTAGTTGCCGTATCGATGGTGAAAGCAGAGGTAAATAAATAGGGTAAGTTATTACAGGTGCTGCCGCATGAATAATCCGTTCTATAAGCACTATTATTACCAGAATAAAGACTTGAGAAGCCTGTATTGCTCGCGTACCTCAATAAAGGCACAATGGAGCTGCCAGCGGTTGTGTCATTCGTGCCGCTACTGGTCATACCGCTAATTATTCTGCCATCACTGCTGGATGTACTGAAATTTGGCTTAATTACTGCTAAGACAGTCATTTCTCGCTTGCCGGTGAGCGCGGGAGCAATTGTACTGAGAAGATTACCATTATTAAACCGGACAATAGTTTTATTATTAATTTGATTATCGACTCTGGTGGGTGCGTTGCCCAGAGCTGCTTTAGCGTGGAACTGATGACCGGATTTATCCAACCATTCGCCGATTGAATCGCCGTTGTTGGCTTGCGCCACAGAACTAGTGGCGTAGGTAATATTGAGGGTAACGCCATCTTTTAAGCCCCGCCGCGAACCGTTACCACTTTGATACTGAATTCCAAGACCCATCCGACCACCGTTTGAGGCTGCATTCCAATTTGTATTATTAATAATCTCTTGCACTACAGCTTTTACATCGAATGAAGTGGTGTTGCCAGGCGGGAAGTTATTGGTTGAAACATCGCTATAAGCAGTGGTGTGCAGATTGGCTGTAGTAAGGGGAGTACGTAGTTGATTGGCACTGTTTTGGCTAAATAAGTTAGGATGAGGATTGCCCGAGTTCTTGTATATGCCATATACACGATGAGTCACTGGGCCGCTTGTACCAGAAGGTGTCCCCCCGTTGAATAAGATATTGGCTGATACGATAGTAGCATTTTTGGGGATATTGACGTTTTGGAAAATGAGCCCGGTGTTTAAGAAGCGGGTTGTGTTGCTGCTGCATATACTACTTGAGAATTCTGCGCTGTCACACCGGTGCATTTCTAGGTCATTGCTTTGCCAGGAGCTGGTGGTTTGGGAGCCATCATCGGCACGTTCCTCAAGAGTATCTCTCGTTGCATCTGCTACGTTTCCAAAATTAGTCTGGACTGAAACAGTAGTTGTACTAGTGCCGGTGTGTTTCAGAGTAGTTGTATCACTGGCATCTAACCAGACCAACGGTGCAAAGTTATCGGGGGTTTTGCATACGGCATAGGTTCGGACAATTTCTGAACGAATATCAAACACATAGCGAGCAGTATTCGAATAACGGGGCAGGTAGACACTCCCAGTGCCCTTAATAGTCTTTTCAAATCCATCTGCTGAGGTACTCACTACCTCACTTTTAAAGGTCAGACGATAACGGCTATTGCTGACTAAATCCTGTTCTGCTGTACCGGTGTAGTTACCGCATGCTGAATTATCGAATTGTTCCTGTGCATAATCAATAGCGGACTTGCTGGCAATTCGTGCCATCTGAATGTAGGCCTGCTTATAAGATAGGTTAAGGCCGTTGCTGGCTTGTAGCAGTGCAGCGTAGGCGACAAATGCCATGATGGACATCAACAGAATGACAGTGGGCATAATAAAGCCTTGTTGACGCTTGTGTAAGGGATGTTTTTTATTCATAAATTAAGCTTTCTCATAGTAATACTGGAATTTGCGGTAATATCCTCGGCGAAGGCTCTGTCTTTGAGATTGACAGTAACTTGTACTTTTTCAGCTGCGGCCGGTGAGCTAGTAACATTATTGCCGGTGTCATAATAAGTAATTATTAGGCTTTGGAGTTTATCTGTGAGGACATGATCGGCTGGACACGCATTGTTAGCATTTGCGGCCGGGCAGTTTTGCTTTAAGTAACTGCTACCACAGGTCGCCATACCACTTGGCGCAGTTAATGTCCGCTTATAAAGTGTCGTACCGCTTACGAAATAGATAACATTGTTGTAGAGCTCATCATTTTTCTCCAGTGTTTCTTGAGGAGAACATCCGTAAGTATTTATATACACTGGCTTACGGTCTGGACTACGATGATCAGCAGTGGTGGCCACTGTACTAACGATGAGACGTGGTGGGTTAGAATTATAGGTCCAACCACCGTTTGGTTGAAACGGGTCGACGAGGTTATTGTTGATGGTAGTGTTAAATGCGCGTGCAAAAAAGATATCATCTTGCATGCTGAAAGTCGCATTTTGAGCCTCTACTTGAAGGTTAATCAATGCGCCTTGCTGGGTTAGTTGACCATACTGTCCGAAAAGGTAACCAATAATTACAATCACTGTAATGAACACCACAGGAGACATGATTAAAATTTCTAATAGTGTAAAACCTTTTTGCAGGGAGGGAGAGTGGGTGCTATTGCGGAAGAAGGGTGGCAATCTTCTCATCTGCCAAGACCATTTTTCTGGATGAAGTTCGCATACTGAACAGTCTGCTGGCCACTTCCACTACCATAGCTAATGTTTACTATCACTTGTTTTAGACTGGGTGACACCGTATTAATATAAACTGTACCGCTACGCGGCGAAGCCAGGTAAGTTGGCAGACTGCTACTGAAATCTTCTACTGACTGTAGGGAGTTTTGCGGAGTTGTGTTTGGTAGGTTATTGAATGAAGTATTTTCATATTGCTGGACCTTGGCAAAAGCTAAGGTATTGGCAGCATGCATGTCGGTAGATTTTTTGTGAATGGACTGTATAGCGGTAAATGTAACCATGAACGCACCAAATACTATCCCAATGACTATGAGCGTAATCAGCAGTTCCACAATCGAAAAACCGCTACTATCATTTACTATCTTGCTCATGCTTTTTATCTATTATATTACAAAACGCCCAAGCGTCAGCCTTGGGCGTTTCTAAAATGCGATGCTTTAAGAACTTATAAGTTGTTCTTTACGAATGTACTCTGGCCATTTACTTGACCTTCATAGGTCGCGGTTAGAGTGTACTTACTACACTCATTGCCAGTGGTATTATCGCAAGCGGTGCCGTCATCCTTAGTCACTTCGTAAGAATAGGCATTAGATACCGGGGCTGCCACTAGAGTCTGGGCTGCGCCCTTAGGATCCTTTAAAGCATCCGGATCAAGCCCCTTCAAGTTAGTCTGGCGCCAACTCGCGTCATTCATATTATCGAGTGTTGGATAGTTACCCTTCTGTGCATTGTAAGCTTCCAACTGACCATGGATAGCTTTAATATCGGTTTGCCGTTCCGTATTGCGTGCTTTTTGCTGCACGCCAGTAAAGGTAACAATTACCAATGCCGCTAGTATGCCTATTACGACAATGACAATCAAAAGTTCCACAATGGTGAAACCTTGTTGCTTACGTTGTAGAGTCATGAGGACCCACCCTCCTTGTTGTTATTTTTATTAAATGACTGCCTTAATAGCGGCAAGCATCTAGCAATGATTATAAACATAAGCGTTTGTCAGTCAAGAGAGTCTAATTATTTCCGATGTTCTTACTCAGGTTTGCAATTGGTCCCATAACACTGGCCGCAATAAGACCTACTAGAGCACCTAGAACAATTATCATAAGAGGTTCTATCAGGGCACTTAGTCCATCAATGACTGCTGAAACCTCTTCTTCATAGAAATCTGCCACTTTCACCAAGATAGTATCAATTTGTCCGGTTTCTTCCCCTACCGCTAACATTTGACTCACTATAGGAGGGAAATTAGGTGAATCGCTGAGCATTTCTGACAACTGTTTGCCATTTTTGACACCTTTCGCAGCCTCTTTAAGCTCCGCTTCGATTACCTTATTACCAATGGCAGCGCCGGTAACATCAAGTGCATCTAACACTCCTACACCAGCAGCCATCAGTGAAGCAAACGTGCGGGCAAAACGGGCTATAGCTACTTTCACGATCACAAGTTTAAGGACAGGCAGTCGGAGCAAGAGTTTATCAAACTGGTAACGCCCCTTTTTTGTCTTTATATAACGACGGATCAGAAACAGACTGGCTGCAGTGACAATGATAATAAACAAAATATTGTGTTGCACAAAATCACTGACACTGAGCATTGCGCGCGTGTAAATTGGTAACGTCGCGTGTTCTCCTCCTAAGTCCTTCATGATTTTGCTGAGCTTTGGAATGATAAACAGCATAATGCCGAAAAATGCAATGATTGTAATAGTAAGGATGACAAGCGGGTATGCCATAGCGCTTTTGATTTTTTTCTTCATGCTGGCTTCTTGTTCAACCTGGGTAGCCAGACGTTTAAGAATTTCATCTAGTATGCCCCCGGCTTCGCCTGCTCTTACCATGTTTATGTATACGTTTGAGAAGATGCGTGGAAATTTTGCGAAGGCATCCGCAAGTGGAATACCGCTCTCTACCTCTTTGCTAATGGAACTAATGGCTCGGCGAAAGTATTTACTTTCAGTTTGTGCCTGAAGGGTGGAAAGAGCCCTAGTGAGAGGAACTCCTGCTGAAACCATAGTAGAGAGCTGTCGTGTGAACACAACCAGATCCTTGGTTTTCACATGATTACCACCGTGCAGTCTTGAGAGTAATCCGTGCTCTTCTTTGTCAGGTCTAATGACTAAAACGTGGATGCCCTGGTGGCTTAAAGAAGAGGCGACCGCTTCTTTGTTGGCGGCTTCTGTGAAACCGTGGATAGTTTTCCCCTCTTTATTGATGGCAGTGTAGGTAAAGCGCATATTACCTTTCGCTCGTTACGCGCAGGATTTCTTCGATAGTAGTTTGACCGCGTAGGGCTTTAATGAGGCCATCAATCTGCATGGTGAGCATACCTTCTTTCTTGGCCTGTTGCTCAATGGTTTCACTAGTGGCGCTGCCCACAATTAAGCTTTGGATCTCAGGGGAGGTGGGGAGTACTTCATAAATGCCCATCCGGCCTTTGTAACCGGTATGACCACATGTGTCACAGCCATCTTCATGCGCCTTCCAAAAACGAATAATTCCCGATTCAGTAGTACTTAATTCAATCGCTTCTCCCTGGCCTGATTTACCACTTGTAGTACCAATGCCACTTTCCTTGGCTTGCATTTCAAGTTGGTGTATTTGTTTCATAACTCCACTGTTTTCGGTGTTGAATATTTCGTTTAATTGTTTTTGGGCACTTTCATCAGGTGTCACAGTCTCACGACAGTCCAGGCAGAGCCGTCTCACTAGACGCTGACCGATCACTGCCCGCACGGTTGAAGCGATTAGGAATGGTTCAATACCCATATCCAACAAGCGTGGTAAGCAAGTGGCGGCATTGTTGGTATGGAGCGTTGAGAACACTAAGTGGCCAGTAAGGGCAGCTTGGACTGCCAAATTTGCTGTTTCGGAATCCCGTATTTCACCAACCATAATGATGTTTGGATCCTGGCGAAGCAGGGCGCGTAGTCCATTGGCAAATGTCATTCCTGCTACTGGATTAACTTGGATCTGATTAGTACCCGGTACACGGTATTCCACTGGATCTTCGACCGTTGAAATATTAATGGTCGGCTTATTTAACAGGCTTAGTACACTGAAAAGGGTAGTCGATTTGCCTGAACCGGTTGGACCAGTCACAAGAATCATGCCATGGGGTTGCACGATAGCCTTATTTATTATTTGCAATGCACCATTCCAAAAACCAAGATCCTCCAATGTGGCTGACTTTGCCGATTCGTTAAGTATTCGCATAGCAACTTTTTCGCCATCAACTGTTGGTAAGGTTGAAACACGGATGGCAAAAATTTGTTCGCCCACTTGCATCTTAAACCGCCCGTCTTGAGGCGCGCGGCGCTCATCAATTTTCAGGTTTGAAAGTATTTTTATCCGTGACACTAATGCATTGAGCAACTTTTTGGGTAGTTTGTTAGCTTCGCGTAGCAAACCGTCCACTCGGTAACGTATTAAAACGTAATCTTCTCGGGGTTCAATATGGATATCACTGGCGTTTGCTTTTACCGCATATTCAATGAGTAAGTTTACTGTCTGGGCAGTGGGTGAGTTCTCAGCCAGGTCCTCTTCATCGATTTCCTCTTCTTCCTCTTCTTCTGTGGTTTCCGGCAAGATAACTTTTGTGAGCTCACTGTTCATACTGCCACGATACTGGTCTAAAGCCGCTTGGATATTACTCTCTGTCGCAATATATATAGTGAGATCAGTGCCAAGTTGTTTGCGCAGGAAATTAATGGCCTGGATGTCATCAGGATCTTCCATAGCGAGTTGTTTGCGGTTGTCTTTGTCGACGCCGAATACCACGACTTTGTACTGGCGTGCAATCCGTTCTGGCAGTAAGGTCAGGTCGTCATGTTTGATGTCTTTAGGGTTTAGTTCCACGAAAGGAACATCGATTTCGTCGGCATATAGCCCCGTCAAGTCTTTTTCAGTGATGAGGTTATTTTTGATAACCAAGTCTTGAAGCGGTTTCTTTTCTGACTTTTCCTGCTCACGCAAACTATCAATTTGTTCGTCAGTGACCTTACTTTTGTCACGGAGCAGCTTCTCCACCAAAGCATCAGATATTCGCATAGTTATTTTGCATTATATAAAAAAGCCTGCTCTACATAAAGCTTGCGCTTAGTAGAATTGGCTCTTGTTGCCGCAATTGATGCAGTAGCCAGGGTAGTTCATTGGTTTTGACTGGTGGGAACGACAGGAGCCTTTCAGGCAGTAGTACACAGCACTGTAACTATCCCAGCTGCTGGTTACCCATGATTCCTTCGGGAAATTTTGTTTACAGGTTGCTGTATCGCCTGCTGCGCAAAAACGTATGCTGATTTGGTAAGTTTGCTGTGGCCCATTACTATCAGGTGGCCAATTGTCATAGTCAAATACACTGCCTGGCCAAGGAGCGTTTGGCCACTGGTTGCTGCCTTGTTGGGATTGCAGAAACTCCTCGAGGCCCGGGGGAATACCGCGAGTCACATCCGTGGGATAATCGTTGTACTTGGCCACATAAAGGTTGACCGCATTCGCCATAGTATTAAGTTCGGCACTGGCGCGTGTAAAGTAAGTGCGCTCACGGTAGTGGGGTACAGCATATCCATAAATTAAACCGGCCAGCATACCAATAATTGTTATGACAATAAGGATTTCAATCAGGGTAAAACCAGGCTTTCTGGCACCCACTTTTGGCAATAAAGGCATGGATTTATTTTAACATCGTAAAGCACAAGCGCGTTAAATATATCCTATCACTCTTGAATAGTTTTGCTATAATGCCTTCACGAAAGAGAAAACGGCGGTGGGTGCGATAAGCATAACGGAGGTAGTATGTCAGATACAAAAGCAGCTCAGTCAGAAGGTAAAAGAAAAGCCCTTAATCTGGCACTCGACTCGATAGAGAAACAGTATGGCCGGGGTTCCATTATGAAGCTTGGCGAAGTCCATACTGCTAATATCGAATGCATTCCTTCCGGAAGTTTATCGCTTGACCTCGCTCTGGGCGGGGGGTTACCCAAAGGACGCATCATAGAGATATATGGCCCTGAAAGCTCTGGCAAGACAACTGTTGCCCTCCATGCAATTGCAGAAATACAGCGACAAGGTGGCACTGCCGCGTTTATTGATGCTGAACATGCACTGGATCCCGCTTATGCCAAAAAAATTGGGGTGGATGTTGAGAATTTACTACTCTCTCAACCTGATAATGGCGAGCAGGCCTTGGAAATTACCGAAACGCTTGTTCGCAGCAATGCCGTTGATCTTGTGGTAGTTGATTCTGTGGCGGCCTTGGTCCCCAGGGCTGAGATAGAAGGTGAGATGGGTGATTCTCACATGGGCTTACAAGCACGCTTAATGAGCCAGGCGCTTCGCAAATTGACTGGTGTAATCAGCCGATCCAAGACTACAGTGATATTCATCAATCAAATTCGCATGAAGATTGGTGTCATGTTTGGTAACCCAGAAACTACCACCGGTGGGAATGCCCTTAAGTTTTATTCGAGCGTGCGGATGGATATTCGGCGGATTGCTCAAATTAAACAAGGTGATCAAGTAATTGGGAACCGTACACGAGTAAAAGTTGTAAAAAATAAAATCGCACCGCCATTTCGAGAAGCTGAGTTCGACATCATGTACAACCAAGGTATTAGTCGAGCCGGTGATGTTCTAGATCTGGCAGTGAGCCACAATATCATTGAAAAAGCGGGTGCGTGGTTTTCTTATAAGGATCAAAAAATTGCCCAGGGCCGTGAAGCAGCAAAACAATATCTGCAGGACAACCCAAAGGTATTAGACGAAGTTGCCAAAAAAGTGACTGAAGCAGCCAAGCAGGCAACCAAGTAAGCCTACAAGATTAATTACGCCAAATGGCAGACATTCTTTTTGTCAATAGTCATGATCAGCCGATAGGGAAAGGTTCAACACAAGAAGCGATTGAGAACGGTTATATTTTTCGGGTAGCGCGGGTGATGCTTACAGATAGATATAATCGGTTTCTATTGCAGAAGCGCGCTGACCATTTAGCATTGTTTCCGGGACGTTGGGATAACAGTGCAGCTGGAAAAGTAGACGAAGGTGAGTCGTATGTACAAGCCGCAGTGCGTGAGCTTGAAGAAGAACTTGGCATCACCGGAATCACACTGACAGCAGTCAGTAGCTATTACAGCGAGATAATTTATGGAGGGAAAAAACATAAACGTTTTAATAAGGTGTTTGAAGCAAGATATAATGATGATCCCCCAAAAAACTTTAATACTGGCGAAGTATCCATGACCCAATGGTTTGGCGCCAAAGAATTGGTAGCCTTTATTCAGGCATCACCGGAAACTTTTACTGACGGGGTGATTGATTACTTCACAAAAATTCGGCCGCTTATGCCATGAAGATCTCTGCTATTACCCGGCAAAAACATCGCGATGACCGCTATTCTGTATTTATTGATGGAAAGTTTGTTTTCTCTTTAAGTGCCTCCGCTCTACTAGAAAGTGGACTAAGAATTGACCAGGAACTGACTAATTCTGAAGTTACTCAGTTCAAACGAGACGCCCGCTTTGATAAGGCGTATTATCAGACACTTGAGTTGATTCTGCGACGGAAACGTAGTGAGTGGGAAGTGGCACAGTACTTAAAACGCAAAGGCTACGATGAAACCCTGGCAGTGCGTTTGACCAAGAGGTTGTGTCAGGAAGGCTACCTTGATGACGTGGCTTTTGCGAACAGTTGGATTGAGAACCGGCGTGTATTGAAACTAGTGAGTCGCCGTCGTCTTAGTCAGGAGCTTCGACAAAAACGAGTCCCAGATGAGATAATTGACGCCGCATTACAGAAAGATGAAACTGACGAGAGAGCGGTATTAAGGGAGCTGGTTATGGCCAAGCGAAGACAGACAAAATACCAGGATGATATAAAGTTGATGCAGTATCTTTCACGCCAAGGCTTTAGTTATAATGAAATCAAGGCAGTTATTAAAGGAGATAATTGAAGTGAAATGGTTTGGAGAAGAGTCAGACAACCTTGAAGCTGCTTATCAGGAAATTGCCCACAAACCTCTACCTAAAGGTAAGCTCCAAAGAATTGCACGGATTATCTTTAGTGAAGACGGGCAACTTGCCAGGTGGCATGCGCTTAATGAAAAAACACCAAATGAAACGCCTGGTACGGCTGTTTCAGAGCTAGGCTCACCGTCTTTGCCTATTGCACCGGAGCCGGCACGGGAGCAGCCGCCGGTTTCACCTTCAACAGATCAGCAACCACAATCTTCCGATTTGTAATTTCTACAATTTGACTGCGATCAATACTAAGACTACCGCCAGAAAAACTTTTTAACACTGATTGGGAAGCGTAGAGTTTTTGAATGAACAAAGAGGTGTTGTCGGCAGCATAGTCGCTCACTTTACCCAAACGGCTTTTGCTGACAGTTATTACTGGTTTACCAATCAGGTTGAAGTTAATTTTCAGGATATCTTTTAGGCGTACCAGTTCTTCTGGGACTACCAATACCTCGTGGTCATTAACAACTATTCCTTGTTCGATAATATCGCGTATATCCTGTGTCAGCAGAATTAACTGTTTCTTTTTTTCTACCCGGTCCTGGCACATGAAACCCTCTATCTTAAGGTTATTCGGGTTAATCACTGCTGAGAGTGTAGTCGCAATAGGGCCATTGGTCCGAAGGCTCAAGACAGGACGGTCTATGAATGACTGGCTTAGAAGCAACATGTTTTTAGTATAGCAGGGGAGTATAAAGCTTGTGCTAATACAAAAAATGTTTTGTAATTTATAAAAATGGAGTTACTATGATACGCACATGAGGGTTTGGAGGCGATACTACCGGCTAGGATTTCTGCTACCAGCTATATTGTTATTGCCTGTATGGGCAGGAGCCTCCCCCATGCCAGTTTTAGTGATTTCAGAAGTTCAAACAGGAAGCGCAGCCTCGGCGAACGAAGAATTTATCGAATTAACAAATGTAACAGACCAAGCGGTAAATGTTTCGGACTGGAGGGTGGAGTACTTCTCAGCCAGTGCAGCGGATTTCAGCAAACCATATCGCAGCTTTATATTACACGGGGTTTTGCCAGCGAGTGAACACTACTTGTTGGCTTCCAAAGATTATCTGAGTGGTTCAGCCAATGATAACTTTAGCTCTACTCTTTCTGGAACAGCAGGAGTAGTAAGGCTTGTCCATAGTAATGACCAAGCGGATGTACTGGCGTGGGGTAAAGTAGCCATGAAGGACACAACGAGTGTGCCGGCACCTGAATCAGGCAAAAGTCTTCAACGTAAAGCGGATGAGAAGGGCAAGCTTATATATACCGGTGATACATTTGCTGATTTTGAACAAGCCGATCCGACGCCCCAAGGGACTTTATTATTAGGCGACGCTTCTGAAGAAGAGGTAACTCCAACACAATCGACAGTGTTGACAGATAATAGTAGTTCAACTCCCGCAGTGCAATCTGATTCTATTGTCGTTCCATCCAACTCTCCACAAATTACTGAGCTTTTGCCTAATCCGGCTTCTCCAGCTACAGATGCCAATGATGAATTCGTCGAATTGTTTAATCCTTTCGGGGATGACATTGATTTAGAGGGCTATAAACTACAAACTGGTTCGACATACAGCCACAGTTATACGTTCAAAGGAAGTGATACAATTGCCGCCAATAGTTATGAAGCGTTTTACGTTTCTCAAACAAACGCGACGCTTGCCAATAGTGGTGGCCAGGCTCGCTTGGTGAGCCCAGCTGGCCAAGTAGTCAGCGAGACATTAGCGTATGGAACTGCTGACGACGGTGAAGCGTGGGCCTGGAATGGCAGTTCATGGCAGTGGACAACCACACCGACACCGAACGCGGCCAACATGTTTACCGCACCTTCAGCACCAGCAACGAAATCTACGAGCGGTAAAACTGCCGCTAAAAAGGCTACTGCCAGTAAGTCTACCGCTAAGACTGCCGCTGCTAAAACAAGTGCTGGTAAGGCAGCTAAGAATGGTAATGGGGCAGGGGCCGGCGGGAGCGATGCGCAGGACTCACCTGCTTCCCGCATCCACCCCTGGATTCTTGCGGGCGTTGGTGGCAGCGCGTTACTATACGGAGTATATGAGTACAGACAGGATTTGGCGAACGCATTCTACCGGCTCCGCCGCTTCAGAAAAGCTGGCTGAAGCTATTGGCGCGCGTTTATTCGGCGGTGAAACCATTGAATTAGTGGGTGATCTGGGGAGCGGGAAGACCACTTTTGTTCGCGGTTTAGCACGAGGCATAGGAAGCAACGAACATGTTGCGAGCCCTTCTTTCACCGTTGGCAAAGTCTACGCCTCAAAAAAGTTTCAACTTCATCACTTTGATTTCTATCGTTTGAAAGAGCCAGGATTACTCGCTCATGAATTATCTGAAATGTTGGATAGTCCTGATAATGTGATTGTAGTAGAGTGGGCGGATACTATTCGTGAAGTATTGCCCCAAGAACGTATGATTATCATGATACGGACTACTGGTGAGAATGAGCGGCAGTTTACATTTCACTATCCACCGAAACTTGCTTATCTGCTAAAAGGAGTAAAACGATGATTATCCTTACTATTCGCACCGATAAACCTGAGGCAGAAATCGGCCTTTATGTTGGCAAAGATCATCAACTTGCCTATAAGATGTGGCAGGCTCACAGGGAACTTTCAGCTACTCTCCATTATAAAATTAAGCTTCTGCTCTCAGAAGAGAAGCTTAATTGGGCTGATGTGGAAGGTATAGTTTGCTACCAAGGGCCGGGCAGTTTTACAGGCTTAAGGATTGGCTTAACCGTAGCAAATACTCTGGCATCAGAACTTGGCATACCAATTGTGGGTACTACAGGTGCAAGCTGGCTTAACGATGGATTAGAGTGTGTGCAACACGGAAAAAAACACATTATCTTGCCAGATTATGGCGCGCCTGTCCGTACGACTACTCCCAGGAAATAGGCCGATTGATAAGTAACCAAAAAATAATCAGCCATTTATGTAGCCCATATCTGACAATTTGACCCTGCCCCATAGCACAAGGTATAGTTTTCAGTAGGATTTTTGACGTTTTGGGAACAAAATCCTTTTGAAGAATTACTTTAATCCAATTCGATTTTCAGGCTGGCTTGCGCTAATGAAGTGAGAGTGATTGCGTAAAGTGACGCCTGCACGATAGAAAGGAACGCTATGGATCCAATAACCATTGTTCTGGGTGTTGTTGGTATTGGTGTCGGTTTTGGTGCGAACCAGGTAATGACGCGCCGTAAAATTGGTTCAGTTGAAGCAGCTGCGGAGAAAGAACTAAAAAAAGCTAAAAGAGAAGCAGATAAAGTGCTGGCTGATGCCCGCCAAGAGGCGGGGAAGTTGGGAGATCAAGCTCGAAAAGAAGATCAAGCTCGTCGCCGTGAGTTTAAGGATATTGAAGCCCGTCTTTTATCACGCGAGGAATCTCTCGATAAAAAGTTGGACCAACTCGACAAGCGAGGTGAATCACTTCGCAAGGGTGAAGATGAGGTAGAACAACTTAAAAACGAAATTCGCGATATTCGCAAAAAGCAACAAACAAAGCTCGAGAAGATCGCTAAACTAACCAAAGAGGAAGCGGCCGATAAGTTGCTGAAGATGACAGAGCGGGATATTCGTACCGACCTAACTAGTATGGTTTCTAAGTTGCAAAGGGATGCTCAGGAAAACGCCGAAGAACAGGCTGCCCTAGTCATCACGACTGCAATGGAGCGTATGGCCAGCGAGGTAACTGCCGAGAGGACAGTTACCGCAGTCAAACTTGAAGACGAAGAGATGAAAGGCCGGATTATTGGCAAAGAAGGCCGAAACATCCAGGCCTTGCAGCGAGCCACTGGCGTGGACATCATGGTGGATGATACACCTGGCATGATCGTGCTGAGTTCATTTGATCCCGTCCGTAGGGAGGTTGCCCGCCAGTCGCTTGAAATGCTGATGAAGGACGGCCGTATCCATCCAGGCCGGATCGAAGAAGTAGTTGAGAAAGCCCAAAAGAATGTCCAAAAAGATGTAGTAAGAGCGGCTGAAGACGCTGCCCGTGAGGTTGGTGTTATTGGTATACCCAAAGAAGTACTTCAATATCTTGGTGAGCTGAAATTCAGGACAAGTTATGGGCAAAATGTCCTGAAACATTCAACAGAAATGGCTCACATTGCCGGGATAATTGCTGAAGAATTAGGTGCAGATGTACGAACCGCGAAATATGCAGCCCTTGTCCATGACTTAGGTAAGGCGCTTACGCACAAGATGGAAGGCAAACACCATCATATTAGCGGAGAAATATTGCGTAAATATGGGGTGCCTGAGGAAGTTGCCCACGCGGCTGAAGCGCACCATGATGATATGGAAGCAACTACCGTTGAAGCTTTAATCGTCCGTGTAGTGGACGCAATTAGTGCTGCACGTCCGGGTGCACGCAACATAAGTGCAGAGAACTTTGCTGAACGTATGAAAGACCTTGAAAATGTCGCTACCGGCTTTAGTGGTATTGACAAGGCTTATGCCATCAGCGCGGGCCGGGAGGTAAGGGTGTTCGTAAAACCAAAAGACATTGACGATCTCTCTGCTATTAAACTGGCGAGAGATATTGCTACGAAAATTGAGAGCACCATGCAATACCCAGGCACCATTAAGGTAAATGTCATCCGAGAAACTCGAGCTGTAGAATACGCAAAATAATAAGTCTAGGGTTACACTAGAGGTATGAGAATCCTCTACATCGGAGATATTTATGCCGAGCCAGGCATAAAAACAGTTGAGCAGGTGCTGCCGGAGTTGCGGCGCCAGCAACAGATTGATGTTGTTATTGCCCAGAGTGAGAATGTTACTGAGGGACGCGGCATGACGCCTTCTGACATGCGTCGTTTACAGATTGCTGGTGTGGAGTGTTTTACTGGTGGCAATTGGAGCTTACATCAACGTACTCTTCTGCCATTCCTTGAAGACACTAACGAGCCAGTTCTACGCCCTGCCAATTATCCAGCGACTACTCCTGGAAAAGGTTATACATTCATTAGCACACCGGCTGGGAAAATATTAGTCATAAGTCTATTGGGTCAAATCGTTGGTCGGGACGCGGAAAAGCCGGTTGATAATCCCTTGCAGATAGTTGACAAAATTCTTGACGAAACAGCGCACATAAAACATATCGCGACCATCGTTAATTTCCATGGTGACTTTTCGAGTGAGAAGATAATAATCGGATATTATCTTGATGGAAAAGTATCGGCAGTAATAGGTGACCATTGGCATGTGCCGACAGCTGATGCCATGGTCTTGCCGAAAGGCACGGCCCATATTACTGATGTCGGTATGTGTGGTGCCTTACATTCTAGTCTTGGGGTAACGCTTGCTTCTGTTATACCTCGGTGGCGCGACAGTAAACTTACTAAAAACGAGATTGAAGAAATGGGAACTCTGCAGTTTAACGCCGTACTTATAGAAGTGAATATTGCAAGTGGTCTTGCTGAAAGCGTGACACCCATTAATCAACACCTTAATATGTGAGAAATCTCATATTATTATCGCTAGGAGGTTAATAGACTTATGCAAATGGGAAAACGCAAATCAGAGGTGAGGAAGCCCGCAACCATTGTTACACAGGACAATGGTTTAATCCGTGTGAAACTTGCCTGTGATCTCACCGGTGAAATTGTTGAACAAGCTGTCCAGCAAGTCCAGACTTTGATGAATAAGAAGTTTGCGCCCCGAAATATCTTGATTTGTATTTGCGAAATATCAGCCATCGATGCAGTTGCATACCAAAAGGCTGTTATTGCTATTCAGAGTGTGCCATTCCGCCGACTGGCAATATACGGGAGTTATCCAGGAGTACTAAACGTGGCAAAAAATATGGTTCAGTTTGTGAGTGAAGAAAAGCAGGTGAAACTGTTTAGAAGTGCTGATGATGCACTGGCTTGGGTAACCCCTCAACCAGCTATGCAAAAAATAAATCCTGCTCGACTGTTGGCAGCTGCATCTGGTAGAAAAAGCAAGATTTAGCTATAATCACCTCTGTCCTTAAAGATAAATAATTCCGGGGTGTGGCGCAGTTGGCTAGCGCGCCTGGTTTGGGACCAGGAGGTCGGAGGTTCAAGTCCTCTCACCCCGACCATACAAGAAAATCACCGTTTTTGACGAAATCGTCAAACGGTTCGTTAAGGCAGTGGTCAGTTACCGACCACTGTTTTTGTTTCAATTTTTTGCCGTATGGTTTGCTTATTACAGTCAAGTTTGAGAAGAAAATCCGTATAAGTTCGTCAGCCATCGTCATACCATAGGTTGTACGAAGTAATTCAGCCGCATTTTCGTAAAGTTTGAGAAACTCGTCATAAGACACCAAAGCAGTATTTTGGTCCTCAAGTTCCTTCCGAATCTCCAGCACCTGCTTGTCGTAATCGTCCACTTCGTTTTTTAGCTTATCTAGGTGCTTTGGCGTGTAGTGTACGGATAGGGGGTTATTGTTATCGGCAGCAATAGTTTTAGCATCATCGTACTCTCGGCGTTTCTTGCTTAGTAGTATGGTTAGACTTTTATTGGCAGACGTAAGTTCTGCCTTTCGTGTCGCTAGAAACGTCTGAGCATCTTCTAGGTATCGTTTATAGTTGCTTTTGGTAGTAAATAGGTGAGATTGTAGAAAATCTGCTACATAATCTTTTATTAGTGAGCCTTTCGGACCACTGCCAAATGCTTCGCAGACCTTGTTATTGCACTTGAAGCGGAAATAGAAGTGGACTGGCTGTTTACTCTTAACGCCGTTATTTGTCGTATACTTTGAAGTTACGCTCGTACCCAGTTTACGACCACAGTGTCCGCATATTATAAACTGTCGTAAAAAGTCAGACACATCGTTAGGTGCGATTCGCTTTGAACCTGTCATTGTGTAAGGTAAAAAGCTACCCTTACCATTAAGGGCAACGAAATCTTCTTCACTAACCATTGGCGTAAAGTCTGGGTCAATATCTGCCATACGTACTACTGTCTTACCATAGACATTAACACCTGCATAAACTGGATTTCTTAGCAGTTTAGAGACTTTATCCTCGTCAAAAATACTAATTCTGTGTCCTATGCTTGGTCTATGTACCCTGTAGCCGTTATCGTTAATGTACTTTGCTATGTCTTTCAATGACTTATTTTCAAGTCTCATTCTAAAAGCGTGTTCAATAATTAAGTAATTGCTGTCGTCGGCAATTAGCTTTCTATCCTCACTGATACGGTAGCCGTGTACTTGGTGTGCGAGTATCCTGCCTTTTTCGGTACTACTTTTATTACCTCGCAATACCGATTCGCTTAGGTGGTCTGAATAGTGCTTTGACAGCACAAAGCTTATACCGAGTATCATCTTGCCATTTGGAGTGTTTTCAAATGTAGCTTTTGCAAGTTTAAGGTCTTTGATTTGCCCTCGGTCTATTAGGTCAATTATCTCACCCGCTTCTTTCATATTTCTGGCGATGCGATCGTAGTGCCACGATATCAGGGCATCGTATTTGCCATCAGCAATTTTGTTCATTAGTTCTCGGAATACAGGTCTTGTACCCGCTTCCTTTGCAGACTTTTCCTCCTTGAAGATGTCAGTCTTTTGGTTGATTACAATACCGTTTGGCTCAACTACTAGCTCCATACAATCACTAATCTGGTCTGGTATAGAGCGGATTTGTCTTTCTTCACTTTCGGTAGACTTGCGGACATATATAGCATAACGAAGCTGCGTAGGGTCAATCTCCTTAGGTGCAGTTGGTGCTACCTGACTTTGGATAATTTTGAATAGGTCTATATTGTTATCGCTCAAACTGTAGTTCTCCTACGTTTATTATAGTTTGCTAGAGTTCAAAGGCTCAAATAATTTAAGGTGTAATGTTAGTGCTTGTAATTAGTGTTATTGGCAGTAAATGGGTGTTTAATTTAGCTCATTTCCTACCAATCGCCTACCAATTTCCTAGACTATTTGGTTTTTAGGTTAGGGGGTCTATGTTAGGACGTTCCCTATATTCTCCCTATCATTTCCCTAACTTTATCGCGTGTAAATCCGACAACATTAGGGCAATCTGGTATGAAAACAGCACCTTTATAGGACTTGTTTAGGGAAATTGCAGGGAATTGTTTGGGCATTTAGCTTAAAAATTGACACCTGCAAATGCCGCAACCACTTTGTCTAGGGCAAAGTCCTGTTTATTGCGATTATCGTATTCACGCAACATCTCAATGCTTCGGTGTCGTGTGAATTGAGCCACATCAAGTAACTCCCCAGGCATATGTTTTAATAGCTTGCTGGTGTAATAATGGCGTGTCCCGTGAGCGGTCTTGTTTATATGTAACATCTTGAATATGACCGAGATAATCTCACGAAGTCCACGAGTAGATAATCTGCTGCCCATTTGGCTATGGCTATTACTCCTAAATAACGCACCGTCTCTTACTTCATTACTTCTTAAATACTCTCGCAGGTACGTAACAGTCTGGGGAATTAACAGGACTGGTTCTTTATCGTCTCTGCCTTTACCCCATACAAACAGTCTATCGTTTTCAAAGTCTAAGTCCTCAAAGTCTAGCCTGCATATTTCTATAAGACGTAAACCCTGTAACAACAGCAGGCTAAAAATTGCTTTGAGCCTATCGCTTTCTGGCGTTTCTGGCAGATCGGCAAGCCAAGTAGTAAGTCTCTTGACCTCAATATCATTCAAGCCACGTTTCTTGTGCTTCTTACTTTGCTTAAAAGCCTTTACGTTATGTGTAATGTCGGTTGGCAGTAAGCCCTGGCGGTGCATCTCCTTTAGGAAAACCCTCGCCACTATTAGATGCTTGTTCTTGGTTGATACCGACCATTTAGTCGCTCGTAGATACCTCTTATAGTGTAAATAGGTGTTTGTATCAAAGCCATACAGGTTCACGTAGGACACGAATAATGGCAAACGGTAACAATAATCTGCTCTGGTACTTTCGGCTACGTCCAAGTTATCAAAGAGGGCCGTGTAATCTTTAGGAATTGTCGCTTTAACTAGAGTGTTCATAGATGACCCTCCAATTTCTTCCACTTATCAAGATACTTATCAGGCATTTTTGAAGCTGGGGTTACGGCTGACCAAATCTCATACCATTTCTTCGCCCGCTCTTTCTTTTCCTCGTCAGTGCCTTGTTCCCACTTACCGTGTATAGTCTTGCCTCTAGCAGTGTGTACGTCTACGGCGACCTCGGGTATTTCTAGGCGTTTGCCGTCCTTGAACTCCTTGATAACCAAGTTAGCTAGGGTATCGGCTTCTCGTACCTTTTCGGAGGAACAGAGGTACATAATGGCTTGAAACAAGAATAATGCACCATTGCCACCGAACCTGGTCTTACTGTCCATAGTGGCTTCATAGTTCTGTCTGAGGGTATTTACCATTATGGCTGCCATCGGGTTAGCGTTACCAATATCTTCCGAGGCTATTATCATCAACCTACGCCAGACGTATTTGTAGTAACCGCTATCGTGTAGCACGTACGCCCACCAGCAGGCTTCATACTCCTGATTTCGGCGAATCATCTTCTGCATTGCAGAACTGACTTCGTCAAACTCATAGTCGCCGATTACTTTTAGCTCATAGCCACCACGATATGATGACTTTTTGGCTGTGCTTTTGGTGTCATTATTTGTCATAATTTTTACCCCCAAATTGTTAAAGAATGTAGTTATATTATAGCAAATGACCTCTGTTAATTCAATTATATTTCCATAATAGTAAACCTGTGTCAATCTGCATTTTCTTAACGGTTTTTGACAAGATGATTTTTATATATAAGGTGTTGAAGTATACTTTTTACTAATGACTAATAACATTTCGCAAGCCACACTGATATTGCAATACTACAAGGACCGCCCCAAGCAAAATATACCCCATTCAAAAGCGGTAGATTGGGCAACTCAAGAATACAACAAACAAACTGGCAAAATACTACGTGACCCAGACCGTGCAATTCGCAAAATGGCTCAAGAAGGCTTACTTATAAAGGTCGGTAAGGGTATCTACAAATATGACCCTGAATACGTTATCAAGCGAGAACTTGAGGATTTCACACCTGTGCAAAAACAGGCGATACTGGAAAGAGATGGTTACAAGTGTGTTATCTGTGGGCGGGGTAAAGAGAATGGCGTAGAACTTCAAATTGACCACGTAAAACCTAAAGAATATGACGGTAAAGCAACAATAGAAAACGGACAAACGCTTTGTGCACAGCATAATTTCCAGAAAAAAACCTATGGTCAGTCAGAAATGGGTAAAAAAATGTTCTTACGTCTCCAAGCCAACGCTAAGTCGGAAGGCGATAAGGAAATGATAGATTTCTGTAAGGCGATTCTAGAAACTTACGATCGTTTCGGCATTGACGGTCATATAAGTTAGGCTGATAATGCGTCAGCTAAGACTGGCTTAATACTCTCAATCTCTTTAATAGCCTTTTTTTCATTTGCTTCAATAACTTTCAGAGTTTTAGATAATTCCTTTGCGACTGCTTCAACAACAGGGACAACTATGGAATTACCAAACTGTCTGTACATTTGAGTTCTTGAAACAGGCACTACAAAGTTAGGAGGAAAGCCCATTATCGCCTTGCACTCATCCACCGTAAATAACCGTAGCCCCGTTGGACCGTCCTTCACGAATGTGCCAGTAAGTCGCTGTATCTTGTGATAAGTAGAAACTAGAGTTTTAACGTGGACTTTAGAGTTTTGGTCAACCAGCATTGGTCTGCCGTCGTCCTTCTTGTACATATAGGTTTTTTGCAAATGTTCTGAGATTGAATAGCCTTCAACGTTTTTCTCAATGAACTTGTTGATATAAACCTTGTTGTTTTTGCCAACGGGATGCACAAACTCATACCCCTTCTCAATAAGGTCTTTTCTAAAACCCACTATGTAGATTCGTTTTCTTTGCTGAGGAACACCAAAATGTGAGGAGTCTAATACCTTATACCAGACTTTGTAGCCGAGGTCATCAAGACTATCTAAAATCACCCTGAACGTGTTACCACCATCGTGCGTTAGTAAGCCAGGCACGTTTTCAAGCATAAAACTTTTCGGCTTTTTAATGTCTATTATGTTTGCTATGTCGTGGAACAATGTGCCCTGGGTTGTATGCTGAAAACCCTGCCGTTTGCCTATAGAACTAAATGGCTGACAAGGGAAACCTCCGAGTAGTACATCAAAGTCAGGTATATCATTAGCATCTATCTTTGTTATATCTCCGTGAGGAATATCGCCAAAATTAGCCTGATATGTTTTTTGTGCGTGTATGTCCCACTCAGATGTAAATACACATTTTCCACCAGCAGATTCAAAACCAAGGCGTGTACCACCGATACCTGCAAATAAGTCTATAAAAGTAAACGAAGTTTTCTTGCCGTTTTTTGGGGCAAATGGTGCAGTATTGTCCAGTAATTGTTGTTGTCTCATAGTGCTTATAGTATAGCGTATTCTTACGGACGAATATGACGTAAAAAAGACAGCATTAGCATTTTACAACATAGGTACATTTAGTGCAGAATTGACGGATGGAGATAACCGAAAAAGACGTAAAAAAGTTTCAAGACTTATACAAATCTAAGTTTGGGAAAGAGCTGGACTATCAGATTGCACGTAAAAAACTTACGATGCTGTTATTGCAGGTAAAAACTGTCTACCAGCCAATAACCAAGAAACAATTAGACGACCTTGTGATCAGGGATAAACGAAAAGAAGATGCGGAAGCTCTAGCAAAGTTAATCTACGATATGTACAAGGAAAGAAAGCAAGACATTTAGTCTAAGAGTATGATTTAACTACTCTTAGCACTTTACCAGCCACCATATAATCGTCATCTGGGTCGGCAACTATTGGTGGGATGGCTCTATTTGATTCAGATACCAAAGTAACTGTGCCTGTAATCTTATCAAAAAAGAATCTTTTTATATTCGCCATATTGTTGAATATGGACAGTACATAGTCTCCGTCTTTTGGTCTCTTGTCATCAGTGTCAATAATAAGGTAGTCTCCAGCGTCAATAGCATTGCCTGAAAGGTTTGATCGGTTCATAGAGTCGCCAACGGCTCTGAGTGCTATTAGGCTTTGGCTGTATTTTACTAGTTTCTCGGAGACTTCAAGGTAACCCTCTAAGTTATCTTCTGCAAAGATTTCGGCGGGACCACAATTAGCAGCCCCATAGATAGGAATACTAATAATGCCCCCGCTCCTAAGCTGATTTTGACCACTTTTAATAACCCTGTAGTTACCATTTGAGTCAATGCCAATGAAGTTCTTTGCTAGTAGTTGGTTAAGGTGATGTTTGACCTTCTGTAGGTGGTTTTCACCAACAGAATCACCAATGTCCCTAAGGTTCATCCCATCAAGCTGGTTATTCTCGGCTAGCTCAAGTATTTTACTCTGTAGCTCGTGCATATCACCCCTAATTATAGTCGTTTTGATGATGTTGTCAATCTTAATCGTCTTGATTGGCTTGACTCATCTGTTAAAATCCTATATATTTTGTAGTAACCCGAACTGCAAACCAGAGAGCAGAGGTCGTACGGGGGTATAAGGTAAAAAATCAGAAAGGCAAATATGCAAATTACACTGACACCTGTTGAACAGCAGACTGCGGTTGCTATAGACGAGCACATAAAGCTCCGACATCCCCGTTATGCTGATTGGTATGTTGGCATTGCATCGGCACCAGAACAACGGCTCTTTGTTGACCACAACGTTGATAAAGACAACGGCTACTGGATTTACCGTGATGCTGGCAACCAAACGGCAGCCCGTAATGTTGAACTGTTCTTCATTGAACGACTTGGCACTGACGGCGGTCCTGGTGGTGGCGACCACACAACAAAGTTCGTTTACGCATATAAAAAGACTCCCTCTACTCGTGAATAGTTAGGGAGTCGTTTCTTTTCGGTGCTCTTGCTTGTACACTCTGGTGCTTTTAAGCGGTACAAGCATAAGCACTAACGTTTGTACACTAATAATAGTTTATAACTCTGCAACAAGGCAAGTCTTGTTTTCGGTCCACACTAGTACAAGTTTGAGCTAACTTACGCTAAGTTATTTTTTGCTTCTTTTATCCTTAGGGGGCTTGTCTTTTACGTGCCAGAATACTGTCGCAGGACTGTCTATTGGATTTAGATCTTTGGGGTAGTTTTTTAGCCTTTCTTCCAATGGAGTACTATCTGAGGGCTTACCCACTGGGTCTAGAACAATCATATCCTTAATATATTGCAGAGTTTGTGTCTGTTCATACAGATTTCCCATACCACCATTATAGACTTATTAGTGATAATTTCTTATCGTCATATTTGCTAACAGCAGTCAGACGTTCTACCATAATGTTAAGGTTTTGGCGTTGGCGGATTATCAAATCTAAAGTTTGAGAAAAATCTGTTACCCCCGACCATGCAAAAAGCTCAGACCAAAGCCTGAGCTTTTTGCATGATGGTACCAGAATTGAACCGACGACATCGGAGGTTAGCACGGCGCGTGAGCCCGAGCGCTGTCCTCTCACCCCGACCAATGAAAAACAGCAATCTTTTAGTTGCTATTTTTCATTTTGTACGAGAATGGGTACTGTTTTTCTGTAAGCTAACTTTTCTCGCAATGAGGATAGTAGTAGTAATAAGTATGTTTACAAGAACTATATACACGGGGTATGAAAGACTTGTCCAGTTGTAAGACACAAGGGCGAACAATGCTACCAACGCTCCAATACCCGATAAAGCATAGGTAGTCCAAGTTTCTTCAAATGGTTTTTGCCAGGAGTGTCTGAAGGTAGGTAATGCGCCTATGAGATCTATTGTTACGGCAGCGAAGACTGCTATGAATGGTGTGTTAAATATCTGCCACAGGATTAGTCCAACGACTGCTGCAATTTGGCATATTACATCAAATTGAGTGTACTTAACGTACCCATGTCTTAGCCCAAGTATTACAACCGATGCCGTCTCAATCACTGCAGCTCCCGTGAAGAAAGCTGCTCGGTATTCATGTGCTGCTATCAATGCGGCGGTTGCCAATCCTGTAAGAAGCGTCCAGGTAATCCAAGAGACAATATTAGGCTTGGTTTTGCCCTTAAGAATGTCAAGAATATAAGGTACTACACCGCCAATTGTAATAAGCGCTGATAGAAGCAGTAAAAGGTCTTTCATTAATCTTAATATTACAATAAAACCCCAGGCCTCAGCCTGGAGTTTTTATGTAACTGCGTGCCAGATTTGACTCAATGATATCTGAGACTTTAGGAGGTTGGTTTTGATGATGCGCTATGTTCCGCGGCGAGTTCGGCGACATCCAGCGTAAAGACATTACCGGCTGCTGAATCGGTTTGCAGCAAGCGTTTGGCAACAATATTCTCAACCGATCGCTGTACCATTCGGCGCATCGGTCGGGCACCGAGCCGCGCATCATAACCATTATCGACTATCCATTGTTTGGCAGCATCTGTAAGTTCTACCCGGACTTTTTGACGGTTAAGGGTTACATTTACTTCTTGAATAAGCAATTCAACTACTTGGAGTAGCTCGGTTTTATTAAGGGGTCTGAACAAGACGATTTCGTCAAAGCGGTTCAGAAACTCTGGCTTGAATTGATTTGTAGCTACGAGCTGGTCTATAAATTCCTGCTCGAAAGTCTCTAGGTTCTGGCCAGCCTCAATACGTTGGCGGATTTCATTTGCTCCGGCGTTTGAAGTAGCAATAATAATAGCGTCGCGGAAGGAGACTTCACGGTTATCGCTGTCACGAATCCTACCTTCATCTATAAGCTGTAGAAGGGTATTCACGATATCGGGATGGGCCTTCTCAATTTCATCAAACAAGACCACGCTGAAGGGGTCTCGCTTCATCTGGCTCAAGAAGCTGTTGGTGTTTTCTGCAGCACTGCTGGCAAGCAATCGTTCTACGTCACTGCTTTGCACGTATTCGTTCATATCAACACGGACCATATGCTCTTTACCGCCAAAGTACGCATCGGCCAGTGCCTTTGTAAGTTCTGTTTTGCCGACACCAGTTGGTCCTAGGAATAAGAAGGTGCCGACTGGCCGGTTTGGGTTGCCCACACCGCTACGTGAACGGCGCAGTGCGTCAGACACCACTTGTACCGCACGGGATTGATTGATCATGCGTTGATGCAGTTCGTCTTCCAGATGCAGCAACTGTTGTTTCTCGGTGTGGGTGGCTTTAGAGACCTTGACTCCCAGTGAACTCTCGATGCTTTTTTGTACTGACTCAGCAGTGACTAAGCTTCCTGCTGCATTGTTGACTGCCGTTTCCAGCAAACGGATACCTTTACCCGGAAAAGCGGTGTCGGACATATAGCGGTCAGCCAGACGGTACGCTTCCTGGATGGCTTGATACATGAAAGTTACTTTATGATGGTACTCAACTAAGAGCACCTGGTCTTCCATGATATTCATAATATTTTCCTGGGTAGGCGGTTGGACCATAACTGCGTTCAGCAATCCCGCCAATGCCGAATTGTGGGCGGAAAGATGCTGCCATTGTTGCGGGGTCATTGATAATACAATCCGCAGATTACCAGCCTGCATAACTGGCAAGAGCAGGTTACTCAAATCGGCGGAACCAGTGCCTTCCTCTAGGAATAGCTGAGCGTCGTCTAAGAAGAGGATGATATTTTTTGCATGGTAAGTTTCATTGAGAATACGCAAGACGATATCTTCAAGCGCTGCTCTGCCTTTGGTGTTAGCGAGTATGACCGCCGCATCCAGCGAGAATACTTGGGCATATCTGATTTCCTCAGGGACATCCCTATCAAATAAGAGATTGCGCGCAAAAGCTTTTACAACGGTTGTTTTGCCAACCCCCACATCACCGACAAGCACGACGTTATTACGTGAACCTTGCTTCAGGAAACCGACCAGCTGCTGGATAGTCTGCTGATGGCTCTCGGTATCATGGAGAAGCAACCCTTTGTTGAGTTGTACTTCTTGGCTCACATTATGCCCAACTTGGTTCAATAGTGGGGTATAGCCTGCAGTCCAATCCCGTGCGATGCCGCCTGCACTGTGTCGCTCAGCCAAGTAACCAAGTATGGCCACTATACGTTGTTGCCATCTTAGCCCGGCGACAATATCGTCAGGCTCAAGTTGCAATTGTTGCAAGTAAGACTCATATCCTTGGATACTAAAGAGCAAGGCAACTGTGAGTGCGGAGCCACTGATGCCGGATTGCTGCTCGATTTCGGCGAAGTGAACGGCTTGCTCGATAATTACTGGTGTGTGCGTAGGGTCGCGGCTCAAAGATTGTTCGAAAATATCCGTACCAATGCCGAACCGTACGGAGAAAAACTGTTGCCGCCACATCCCATTGACGGCTTTCCATATGTCATACGGAGAAGGTTGACTGGTCTTCAATCGTCCGACAACTCTCGCATCAAGTGCCTCATGCAATTTGATGACTGTCGCGTTTGGTTGAAAGGTGGGAGGCAGAGCCTGCAACTCTCCTTTGTACCATACCCACACCATAAGTAATGGTATTGCTGGTATGCCAAGGAGATAGCCGAACTTATGACCAGTAATGACGACAAAGATCATGCCGACTAGCAACAAGGCAACTGTAAACTTGAGAAAGGCAAGACGCATTGGTTTACTGAGCCTTGCACCTAAACGGGCTTTCCTAACCCTTGGGTTATTTATGTCAAATTCGACTTGCACTATAACACTCCCACCGATGCGAGGAGTAAAGCCAATGGAGATAGCGGTATGAATGGCCATGCCAGGATTGTCACCCCACTCACAATTGTCCAAAATAAAATAAGCAGGCCAGCAGCGATGAGCACAATACTGCGCACTCCAAAGCCAACGATGCGTGACACCATGTTGTCAATAACAGCCCGGAACTTTGTGTCCAATCCAGTTTGTTGGGTTGGGCGGCTGATAATTTGTTTCCAGGGCGCGCCTAAGGTTCTCAATAAGGTGAATACTGAGAATTGATCTACCAATCCGCTGATCTGGTTTTTGCCTTGATTGATACACCAAAGCCAACCAGAACCATACCACCAGCGGAATAGCGAAATGGCAGTAAGCATAATAGATATTGTATCAAGTCGTCTCTGGTCTATAAACAGTAGCGTATTAGACCATTATGCTTGCGTTCAGATATCGGCTGCAGTTTAATACTTAGCATGGTGCAGATCGCGTTCGCGATTTCAGTAGTCTTTGGCCTCCTCATTTTCTCCGAGTGGTTATGGCGACACAAAAAACTTCGCGGCGAAGAAGCCCGTAAATTTGTTCATCTTACCGTCGGCACTTTTGTGGCTTTCTGGCCCTACTTTATGAGTTTTCGTGCCATCCAAATAATCAGTTTAGGCTTTTTGGCCGTAGTTTTAATTTCGCAACGGTACAATGTCTTCAAGTCGATTCATGGGGTAGGGCGTACCACTTGGGGGGAAGCATTATTTGCAATTGGGGTTGGCCTGGCCGCAACGCTGACTACTTCCAAGGGCATTTTTACAGCCGCGATATTACATCTCAGTATTGCTGATGGGTTGGCTGCTATTGTCGGCGGTCATTTTGGGAAAGACAATACTTATCATATTGGAAAGCAATCCAAATCTATGGCCGGTACCTTAGCTTTCTGGGTTGCTTCGCTGGCTATTGTTTCACTTACCGTCACGCTGGACCCGACCTTGACCAGCGCAGCAATTCCATTACTAATCTGGTTGCCATTGGCGGCCACTCTTACAGAAAACATTGGGATTTGGGGAATTGATAATGTTCTCGTCCCCTTGCTAATTATCGCGGCTCTGTCTTCACTGCAATTGCTGAGCTAAGTTTTGGTTTATCTTTGCGCCACGAACCGTGTGCCCGAAGTGCGTTAAATATAACGATTATATCGACAACTTCTTGCAACAAGGCACCGTAGACTGGTTTGAACCGTCCAGTTGCGAATACCAACATAAGACCTATGCTGATAGCGATACCAATCAGGATGCTTTGTTTGGCAATGTATATGGTCCGTTTAGCAATCGCGACGCCAATCGCGACGTAGGATACGTCGTCAAGCATAATGACAACGTCGGCAGATTCACTGGCAGCAGTTGACCCACGGGCGCCTAATGCCACACCAACATCAGCGGTTGCTAACACTGGTGCGTCATTGACACCGTCGCCGACAAATCCCACAGGCTTTGTCTCAACAGTTTCAATTGCCTGGATCTTATCTGCCGGCAAGGCTTCCGCTACTACTTGTTGAATACCAAGTTTTTTGGCGATTGCCTGGGCAGTCGCTTTATTGTCCCCCGTCACCATTAAGAAATGCCGTATGCCAAGCTCAGTAAGGCGTCGTAACGTTGATGCAGTTTCTGGCCGGATCTCATCTTCAAAACTAATAATCCCTGCCAGTTTGCCATCGACTGCCACGAAAGCAGCAGTCTGTTGTACCTGGCTACTTGTATCCGTTAGTGCAACATTCCGTTCTTGCAGAAAACTACTCCTACCTACGAGTATCTCCTGGCCTTTAATTCGTGCCTGAAGACCATGTCCGGCAAATTCCTGCACATGTTTTGCCTTCGGGATTTTTATGTTGGTTTGTCTGGCCGAGTCAACAATAGCTCGAGCTAGTATGTGGGTAGAATTTTGCTCGAGGGCCGCCGCTAAGCTTAGAACGTCGCTACTCTTGAAACTATTGAAGGTCTTAATTTTTCCAACTTTTGGCTTACCAACAGTAAGCGTACCGGTTTTATCAAACCCCATCGTTCGTGCTGCCGCTAAACGCTCTAGTGCCGCGCCAGATTTCAGAATGATTCCATGTTTTGCTGCGCGACTCATACCTGATATAAGGGCAATTGGCGCTCCTAATATAAGCGGGCAAGGGGTGGCTACTACCAGGACTTGCAGAAAGCGAATTGACTCGCCACTTATCACCCAGGCCGCAATCGCAATACTAAAAGAGATAATGGTGAAGGGAATGCTGTAACGGTCAGCCAGGCGTACCATGGGCGACTTGCTGGAAGCTGCCGCTTTCACCAGTTTAATAATTTGTTCGAATTGGCTATCTTCGGCGGCATGGAGAGCCCGGACGGTTAAGACGCCATCGATTGTTACACTTCCACTTAGCACTTCTTCTCCCGCTTTTTTTGCTACCGGTAGGCTTTCGCCGGTGAGGCTGGACTCATCAATACTACTGGTGCCGTCCAGTATAGTGGCATCTACCGGCACCACTTCACCTGGTTTTATCAGTAATTTGTCTCCTACTTGAACTTTGTCCACCGGCACATCAATAGTCTTACGACCCCTTAGAATATGGGCTTGTTTCGGGCTCCGAGCAAGCAAGGCATTGAGTTCAGTTTTGGCCCGACCTTGGGCGTAATCCTCCAGGCTCTCGCCTCCCGTAAGCATCAATACGATGACAATGCCCGCCCAGTATTCACGCATTATTAACGAGGTAGCAATAGCAGTCGCAGCCAGGATATCCACTCCGTACTGTCCAGAACGTAAATCCTGCAGCATGCCCCAGACGAGTGGTATAAGATTCAAACTGGCACTCACTATAAGAATGATGTGAGCAGCCTTGTCATAACCAAGCAAGTCAAGTGGCAAAGCAACGAGGATGGATATTATTACCAAACCTAGTCGACGATAATGTTTAAAAAAGCGCCATAGGCGCAGCAAATTCCGCCTCAATTTCACATGTTTATTATAACAAAAAACTGCTCTTTCGCCTCTAGGGAGGAGTCATCAGTAGGGTGAGTCATGACTTACAAAATAAAAAACCCGAGCGGAAACTCAGGACTTTTAATGGGGCGAACGATGGGGCTCGAACCCACGGCCTTCGGGACCACAACCCGACGCTCTAACCAACTGAGCTACGTTCGCCATGTAATTTCAACAGGGGTGATTATACCATGACTTATGAGGGTTAGCTATGGTGGAGGAAGAGCAGTTTTACCACTTCAATGAACCCCCACGCCGATAATCCGACAAAGGCAACACTGCCAAGTAGTGATATTACTGAATTCTTCACGACAGCGATAGTGTGGCGGGGTGAAAGGTAGAGCAGCATATTCAATATCATGTGGCCTAAGAATACGCCGACTGAAAATCCAAAGACGTTGACAATATTAAAGAGCGGAACGTATCCTGCAAAGTCATCAAGTCCCAGAATAAACGGTACGCTAAAGCTAAGTAATAAAAGCGGTAAAAACTGCATAGCGCGTTGGCTACTTACTTTTGTGGAGGGGACAATTCGTCGTAAAAATGGTTCAAAAACGCGGTTGAACCTGGTTAATGCGATATGAAACTTATCTGCAAATCTGTAAAATTGACGGGAGTAGCGTTTTTCAGAGGAGTTGACATGCTCCAGGCCTTCCTCTGCTAACCGCAACAGAACGAGAGCGGCGATTAATATCATAATCGCCAATAACCAGCGGATTTCTTTAAAGAATGTCCAAACTGCCAAAATGATCATGGTGCCTGCAGCGTTTCCGAGGGCAGTACCGAGTTCGATAGCAATACGGCCTCGGGTGCCTGGATTTTTGTCCATAAGTCGACCAATATAAATAGCAAAATCAATTGATGTTTTTAAATAAATAGTGAGTCCCACAAGAATGGCACCGATTCGGAGATGTATCTCAATATCCGTTGCCGTGAACTTATTTAATAAATGGATTTCCAGCCATAGCAATATGCATAGGCAAAAAAAGATAATGACGGTGAGGGCAATTGGCAACAATTGCGTACGGACAGTACGTCTCATTTTCTTATCTTAACAAAGCCTCGTGCAATCTAAGTGCACAAATTTGGCAACTGTTTCTACCTTACTTCTTCATACGGGATAACTTTAACTTCCCAATCGCTTTCAATGGCAGCTTCACGACCATTAGACGTTACTTGAATATCAAGATAAGCCACGTTCTCCCTGTCAAAATGATTAATCCTTCTAACTGAAGCATCTTCTAAAACTGCACTTACTTTTTCTCGAACTTTCTGGGAGCTGTCGTAGCCTCCACTTAAGCCGGCAGCCAGCGGTGGACTATATAGGGGCGAAGAATCAAAGTGATTATCCTGAAAACTTATATACGCTTCGTGCAAAATAAATGACGCTGCTTTTGCGGCTAACTGTACTTCTAAATACCGGGGCTCTGTTACTCTACAAAAAATAGCTTGATCTTCCATGCCTTTCTTCAATAAATTAGGAGCCATAAACATGCGCATTTGCTTTCCGTCAGGTGGCGTAATCCCTCGCACATTCGTGGTGTGGAGTATATCCTCGGAAACAGGCAGATCAAAGGGCTCTATATAGTCTTTCCTTTGCCCAGTTTTTAAGTACTGCAAAAAGTGTATGTTTCCTTCTACGTCTTGTTGCAACTCAAGAACCGGACACTGCGTTGTATCAAAGCGTGGTAAGTTTCGGATTTGCTCATAATACTCAACGAACGGCCAGGCAACAAAAGGTTGATCATGCTTTCTAAATTGTTTTGGCGTATCGTACTCGTCGGCCTCAAATTGATAGCCGCCTATACCTTGATATTGCTGTGGGTTTTCAGGATCAAAAGGTACAACACCAAAATGATACCGTCCTTCGACATGCGGATCGGCGAAAACCGATACATTGGTGCCTTCAATATAGTGCCACTGGCTTGCACTTGCATTGTGCATATTCAAATAATCCAGCCCACCAAAATTGGCAGCTGTTTGTACCAATTCAGCTTCTTCAGAAGTCCAGTTCATGTAGGGCCCCCTAAAGTTTTTCATGTAGTCTGAAGGGTGGAGTTCACCACTACGCAAACCTCTCAGTATGAGTTCTCCAAGGTCATGAACGAATCCTTCAGGCACCTCTGCCCATCGCTGAGGCAAAGAATCTCTCAGCTTCTCACTAGACAATAAGCCCGATAAACCATCATAATCTTGAGGCAGCTCACTACGGAGCATGGCGGTACCATTGTCAAAAGCTTTTTTCCACTCCTCTTGGTCGGTAATGAGGGGTACACTGAACCCTTCATCTGCTACGTACTGGCCTATAGCAGCTTTCGGCTGGTCTGGTCTATAGGCTTCGAAGTAATCAAAATTTGGTTCAGCGATTGCACGCTGGTTCCATTGTTGCTGTTCACTAAAGTAATCTTCCTCTTCGAAATCACTCATTACCAGCCATTATCTGGTCAAATCTATACTGTTGCAAGCATAAGTAAAGTGGTACCCCGGGTAGGACTCGAACCCACGACCTTGACGTTAGAACCGTCCTGCTCTATCCAGCTGAGCTACCGGGGCGCGTCAACGCAATTTTGATTTCCTGGTGCGGGTGGGCGGAATTGAACCGCCATTTCTAGCTTGGAAGGCTAGCATAATAGCCGTTATACGACACCCGCGAATAACAGGGGAGATTATAACATTTATTATTTGAACGTGCATGAAAGACAAGGGTAAACATAAACATTATATAATATTATTTACAAAAAAGCATAATTGTGTATAATGTACCCCATACGGTTACGGTGGGTGTAGCTGGTAATAACACTAATGTGGCACAGGGGTTAGTTCCCTATGTGCAAAAGGAGCGTGAGATGTACGGAGGTGGAGTAGTACTTGGTGCGACCACAACCACAGCGGCTGCCATTGTGTTGCCAAACACTGGTTCTAACCGCGCACTCGCCATTGCGGCAACCATTACTTTGGCTGTCGGTATCGTCGTAACAGTTACGACCTTGGCTCGCCTGGTGGCAAAGAAAGCTTACAAAGGTTAAGCGGTCACCTGCTAAATTTTAAGAATGGAGGAAAGCCGCGTTCAGCGGAGTTCCTCCTTTTTTACTCATGAAGGTGAAATTACGCTATCGCTTAAGCTTAGGGGTACTTTTTATTGGTGCCAGCTTGTTGCTGGGATTTGATCCGTTGATGCACTACTTGCAGGGCCGTGGCCAACCTCTGTCACCTAGCAGTGGGACGGCATCTCAGGTGCAAGCCGCCCAGGTAAATGCCACTGCAGATGTAGCACCGTTGCAAGGTAAGCCTTCACGTTTGCTGATTCCGCGTCTTGGTTTGGATTTGCAGGTAGCAGACGGTACCTACAACGCCAAATCTAAAACTTGGACTCTTAGCAAAGACAAAGCACACTATGCACTTATCACAGCGCTGGCAAACAACCAAGCCGGCAATACTTTTATCTATGGTCATAACCGTCGTGAAGTCTTTGCCAACCTTTCTCGATTACAACCTGGTGACATGGTAGTTGTCCATACAGACAATGGTCACACATTCACTTACAGCTTTCGTTCCGCGTATGACACGAACCCCAACGATGACTCCTTATTTGCCTATCACGGTAAGCCCATTTTAACCATGCAAACTTGTTCCGGCATATGGTACCAGAACCGGCGTTTGTTTACCTTCGACCTCGTAGGAGCACGAGCATGAATTGGACCGAAGTAGTGTTCCCAGTTTTTGTAGCTCTAGGGACAGTAAACTTATTACACATTGGACTCTATGTTGGCGGTGCAAACATGTATGACATCTGGCAATTTAGACGCCAGAGACGGATGCCTCGCCGTCTGTGGGTCCGTAGACCTTTAGTAACAGTAGTGGTACCTGCTCATAACGAGGAATTGGTAATTGTCCGCTGTCTTGACTCAATTCGTCGCAGTTCTTATCCCAAACTTGAGGTAATAGTGCACAATGACAACAGCACAGATCAAACAGCGAAACTGGTAAAGACTTACCAGAAACGATATCCCAAAATGGCCTTGCGCTTAGTGAACCGTCGACACCAAGCCGGTAAGGCCGGGGGTGCCAATTACTGTATTAAACGTTACGCACAAGGTGAACTGATAATGACATTGGATGCCGATTCGATCCTGCATCGTGATGCTGTGAGAAACTCCGTGAAGTACTTTAAAGATCCCCAGGTTGCTGGTGTCGCAGCAAATGTCAGGATCATGGACAGTCCGACAATCCTTGGACTTCTGCAGAAGTTTGAACACATGATCGGTTATCGTTCGAAAAAGTTTTATAGTCTGACGAATTGTGAATTTATTGTCGGTGGAGTCGCTTCGACCTACCGCAAGGACGTGCTTAAGAGTGTAATGTTTTATGATACAAATACCCAAACTGAAGACATTGGTCTGAGCATGAAGGTGGTTGCCAGCGGCAATCGTGCCAGCAGAATTGTGTATGCAGCTGACGTAGTAGCTATGACTGAAGGTGTACAAACCCTTCGGGCATTATTGAAACAACGTTACAGGTGGAAACTCGGCAGTCTTCAGAATCTTATTAAGCATAAAAACTTACTGGCTAATTCGAGCCGACGTTATAGCCGAACGCTTACCTTTTACCGTATTCCTATGGCCTTCTTCAGTGAGCTCATGCTCATTTTCCAACCATTTATGTTAGCTTACGTTACCTATTTGAGTTTTATATATCACACCCCCCAATTGTTTATCGGCGCCTACATGACTATTACGCTGTATATTTTGTGGAATATTTGGCCGGACGAGTACCACAGCCAGCGTCAAAAGGTAGCCTTAAGCTTCTATGCACCAGTGCTGTATTTCATTTTTTATCTGATGGATGCAGTGCAGGTAGTGGCAATCTTTCGTTGCCTGATGAACCCGAGTCAGGTACTACTGCGACGCAAGACTGACAGTAGGTGGGTGTCGCCGAAAAGACGCGGGCAAGAAGTCACCGCTAGCGCTTAAATTTCGTGCAATACAGTGATGTGAGCGCCGATGCTATTGAGTCGTTGGGCCAAATCTTCGTAGCCGCGGTTAATTGAATATACGTTACTAAGTATAGAGGTACCGTTGGCCGCCAACATACCGATAAGCAATATGACAGCCGGCCGTAATGCTGGCGGACAGACGATGTCAGCGTGGTTAAAAGTAGTAGGACCATCAATGAAAGCACGATGCGGATCAGCTAATGTAACGTTTACCCCCAGTTTACGCATCTCGGTGTAGTAGAGCGCTCGTTCTTCATAGACCCAGTCGTGTATCAGCGTCCGACCTTTGGCTACGGCTGCAATTGGAACGAAATATGGCAGGTTATCGATATTAAGGCCAGGATAAGGGTTAGGATGAATTTTTTCCTCGGGTGCCTTCAGTTTGCCATTGTGTTTGTGAACAGTAATATCGGCCAGATTTGTCTCGCCGTTTTCTGCCTTGTAGTGATTGGAAACTTCAATGATAAGCCCCATCTTCTCTAATTTAAGTAGCTCCAGTTCTAAAAATTCAATTGGTGCCCTAGTAACAGTGATCTTGGAATTGGTTGTCACTGCCGCGGCTACAAACGTCATGGATTCAACCGGATCCTCGCTCGGAGCATAGGTAACATTTTTCTTGATATCTTTCACACCGCGCACCCGCAGCGTTGAGGAGCCTATGCCATCTATTTTCACGCCGAGTTTCCTCAAGAAAAAGCACAGGTCTTGCACCATGTAATTAGCGCTAGCCATTTTGATGACGGTCTCCTGCTCGAATCTAGCCGCAGCCATAAGGATATTTTCAGTCGTAGTGTCACCTGCTTCATAGAGGACAATCTGATCCACGTGCTTTTTGTTAACCGAAACGTGGTAGTAGCCATTACGGGCAGCAATGTCCACACCAAGTTCCTGTAGCGCATATAAGTGTGGCCTTACAGTTCGGCGACCTAATTTACAGCCACCGGCGTAGGGAAGCTTGAACTCTTTAAACATATGCATGAGGGGGCCAAGCATCATCAGCACACTTCTGGTTTTTCGGGCTGCCTGTTTGTCAATGTGATCTAATCGCAACGAAGCAGGTGGTTTGATTTCCAAATCGTTGTCCGGGAGCCACTTTACCTGTACACCGATACTAACCAGGACTTCGATAAGACGATTTACTTCTTCGATGCGAGGCATACGCTTCAAGCGCGTCGTGCCCTTATTGAGTAGAGCAGCAAATAGCAGAGCTACCGCCGCGTTCTTAGATACTTTTGTGGCGATACTCCCGTGCAGTTCCTTGCCGCCCTCGACTTTTAAATTCACCGAACCGCCCGTGAGACTAATGAGCGGCTTGTTCAGCACATCGCTAATTCTCCCCAGCATTTCCAAACTGAGGTTTTGCTTGCCGTGTTCGATACGATTAACCGCTGACTGGCTGGTGCGAAGTTGACGAGCAAAAGCCGCTTGGGTCAATCCCCTTTCTTGCCGTAATTGATAAATCAATTGGCCAATTTTCTGATTAGTAGTCAGCATTGCAGGGCAAATTATATCACTCAAGATATGAATTACAATCACTAGTCATCTGGAGCGCACAACTGTTACAATAACGCCATAAAAGTGATAAAGGGCGGCCCATGAAAGACAAAGCAGTACAGGAATTAATTGCCGCAGAAGAACAACGCCAGCGTGAGGGGTTAGAACTTATACCATCTGAGAATTATGTCAGCCAGGACGTACTCACCGCGTTAGGGAGTGTCTTCACTAATAAATATTCCGAGGGTTATCCAGGCCGACGCTATTACGGTGGTCAGGAAAATACCGACAAACTCGAGCAGCTCGCAATTGACCGAGCAAAAGCACTATTTAGTGCAGACCACGCGAACGTACAACCACACTCCGGTGCACCAGCCAATATTGCGGTCTATCAAGCCTGGCTAGAGCCAGGTGATACTGTGCTGGCAATGAAACTTGATCATGGTGGTCACTTAACGCACGGGCATCCGGTGACAGGAACGGCAAAACTATATAACTTCGTTCGCTATGGTATAAAAGATCCTGAGACAGGCGAAATAGATTATGAAGCTATGTTTGAGACTGCCCGAAAAACAAAACCCAAGATTATCCTGGCTGGATTTAGCGGCTATCCACGAAACCTTGACTACGCAAAATTCGCAGAAATTGGGAAAGAAGTGGGGGCAGTTCTCATGGCCGATATGGCTCATATTGCCGGACTGATTGCTGGTGGTGTATCACCCAATCCGTTTGATTTTGGTTTCCATGTAATGACGACTACTACCCACAAAACATTACGCGGACCACGTGGTGGCATGATCTTAACAATGGGCGAAGTGGGGAATCCATTGAAAGCCCCAGATAAAAATATTCGCAACTTGCCTACCCTCATCGACCGGGAGGTTTTCCCTGGCTTCCAAGGTGGGCCGCATATGCATTCCATTGCAGCCAAAGCAGTGGCACTACATGAAGCTTCACAACCATCATTCCGCACTTATGCACAAAATGTCGTGCGAAACGCCAAGCGTTTAAGCAAGGAATTAATGGAGCGCGGCTTTAAATTAGTGACCAACGGGACCGACAATCATTTGATAATGATAGATATGCCTGCCAGCTATAAGCTCAATGGCCGGGAAGCACAAGACGTACTTGACTCAGTTGGACTCACCGCAAATTGCAATGCAATCCCGAATGATCCTTTACCGCCATTCCGGCCCTCAGGTTTGCGTCTTGGCACGCCAGCAATCACCACACGCGGACTCGGTGAAGATGACATGATGATAATTGCCGAATGGATGAAGCAGGCAATCACCCATCGTCATGATGAAAGAGAGTTACAGTCTCTAAAGACAAATATCCAAGATTTTGCACTTCGTTACCCATTGCCAAAATGATAGACAGCTTAGTTACTAAAGAGACTAGAGAGCGGCCCAGATAGCATCATCGAAGTAGGCCACAATACCGGAATTACCGACAACAATCACCTGCAAACTGGCCTTTTTCACGTTGGCTGAAGTTGGTTTGTAGGTAAAGCTTCGGCTGGTAATACCTATCGCAGCAGTTTCGTCTTTGTATTGTCCAGAGATCCAATTGCCATTGGCGTCGTACTCATCGATATAGTAGCCAACTACACCATTCGTGCGCTGTACGAGATTAAGATAGCTGCTTATTTGGTAGTTCTTGGTGCTGTCCACGCTCACTAACGGTGAGAACAAGTGCGAATTTGAAGCAGTGCTGCCAGCCTTAAGAGAAACGGCGTTGATAGGGTTCGCCGGACTGCCATGGTTTGCACTGTCGGCGGTAATATTGGTGGGGCTGTCGGTATGCCACCCATCACCCAAGCCATTATCGAAGGTACCATTCATTAGCAAGTTGGTGACAACTGGTGGTGGAGGCGGTGGTGGTGGAGTTTCGGTAGAAAGCGGGAACATTTGTACGTTATCGAGATAAGCTACGATGCCTTGATTGGGTGTGGCATAGACCTGCAAACTGGCCTTTTTCACGTTGGCTGAAGTTGGTTTGTAAGTAATATTAATATTTTGGGCAGAGGCAGCTTTTTCGGCACGGACGAACCTACCAGAGATCCAATTGCCATTGGCGTCGTACTCATCAATGTAGTAACCGACTTCCCCAGCACTAATAGTTTGTAGATTCAAATAGGTTTTGAACATGTAGGTAGTATTAGGGTCAACATCGGTCTTGGGAGCAAACAGATGGGCATTGGTAGCACCAGAAGTGATTTTGACAGATTTAGCAGCATCCGGATAACTGCCATTATTAGCACTGTCAAGTGTTACCATGCTTGAAGTATCAGTACTCCAACCACTGGCAATACCGCTATTGAAACTGCCATTTGCAAGCATATTGGTGTCGCTCTGCACCAACCCGTCACGTACCTTCACCACCGGCAAAGACAAACTTTTTACGTATGCTGCGACTTCACGAAGTTGTTGGGTGCCATATTCGTAATCCTGAGGGTTAGTACTAGGAGTGTCCTTGATATTGTGGAATACCAGAACAAGCCACTGGCCATTAGCCTTTGCTTGGTCGATATAAGCTTTGACCTGGTTAACGGTGACGCCGCTCTGTACTTGCTGATCGCGAATAAGGTAATCGTTATTAGGCCACGCGTTATAGCCCGTATCCCAGAAGCCGCGATGCGAGGCATAGTATTTCGCCGCAATAGAGATGACTGAATTATTATAATCACCGTATGGGGTAGCAAAACTTGTAGCGTTAATACCATTGGCGGTCAAGGCAGCCTTGCTGTCGCGCACTTGTCGCTCCTTTTCCTGGTCAGTGACAGTAGTCATGAGTGGATGGCTCACGGTGTGGGAGCCAATTTCCCATCCATATTGGTTTTGCAACTGTTGGATTTCATTCCAGCGCATATAGTTGACGCGGCTGGTATTGCTCGCGTAGTTGGTAATGACATATTCTGTGCCCTTAAAGCCAAACTCGTTCAGAACAGGTGCCGCTTTCGTGAGGGCGCTTTTGTAGCCATCATCGAAAGTAAATGACACTTTTGCCTGTGCTGAAGGATTCACCGTAAGGGCATGAGCTCGGCCTGGAAAGCCCTGCATCACCACAGAAAACGCAGCCAGGAACAACAGGGCCTGTACTGCCCGGTTTCGCACCACCCTTAGTTTTTCGGATACACGTACGTGCATGATTGGCATTAATTATAACACTATACGAGCTATTGTCCAGCTTTATTCAATAAACTAGCACATCTTGCAAAATGCTTTTGTTTAGTCTCCAAGTAACTCAGGCTCTTGAACAAGTGTTATGCCAAATTTTCGCCTAACTCTCGAGACAATTTTCCGTTTGAAAGTAAGCAGGTCATCAGTAGTCCGAGCAGTTTCATTAATGAGCACCAATGGCTGCTTTGGCCATGTAGCCATGCCGGTTGACTTATTATGTACCCCCTTAAAACCAGCCTGTTCCAGGAGCCAGGCAGCAGAAATCTTAATTTTTCCTTCTGCAGTTTCCCAATGCGGAACACCTGGGTGTTGAACTTCCAAAGCGACAAAGGTCGGTCGGTCAACCACCGGGTTCGCGAAGAACGAGCCATTATTGGCGACTTTGGCGGGGTCAGGCAATTTGCTGCGTCGTATATGCACCACTGCATCGCGGATAGCTTGTGGTGTATATACCTTTATGTTTTTTGAGTCCAGGTAGCGCTGCAAGGCTGGATAAAGAGGTGGTTCCATTAGGCCCTGCCGCAAGCAAATTGTGATGGAAACAATAAAAAAGCGGTGTTTATCAACCGTCTTGAACCGACTCGTCCGATAACCAAAGCCGCATTCCTTATTGGTAATAGTGACAAATTTTTGATGCAGGCTATCGAATGCTTCAAGACTGATAAGCGTATCAGCAATCTCTTGCCCATAAGCACCTACATTTTGAACTGGTGTCGCACCAGATGATCCTGGTATAAGCGAAAGTGCCTCGATACCACTTAGGCCTTTAATGACGCATTGCTGGACCACATCATCCCATATCTCGCCGGCGCCAATCGAAACATATACTTCTTTATTATTTGCTGTGGTGAAAGACAATTGTTGGATACGATTCACAATGACTAGACCATCGAAGCCTTTATCTGTCCATATAGTATTGCTGCCCCCGCCTATCATAATGGTGCGCAACTTACGCTTGTTTGCCCATTCAAGCGCATTCACTAACTCGTGTTTGTCTTTGATACGGGTAAGATAAGCTGCTTTTCCCCCAAGTCGCATAGTGGAATATTTTCCTAAGGGAACCTCCCGATAAATTCGCATATGGTTATTATACCTGCATTGAATCCGTCTGTGTTTTCCCTAGGCAGGCTGGTTTGCTTGAAACAGCCTCGCAACAGTAGTAACATGACAGTGCATGAGTAGTAACGGAGAAACCATCCAACCATTCAAGAATTTAGGGGTAAAAATACGCCTGGCCAGGGTCCGATTGCAGGAAAGCGTGGCCGATGTGTCGGGCGCAATTGAAATTGATACCGAAACTCTACGCAAAATTGAACGCGGCGAGCTGCCTCCATCAGAAGAAATACTGTTATTACTTATTAGCTACCTGGATATTAATGACACGGATGCAATACGGCTTTGGCAACTCGCTGGCTATCAAGGCACTCCCTATGGCGCTACCGCCGAAGAAACAGATACTGCTACTGCACTTTTGCCGCTTGATCTGAGAGTGGTTTATACCGACGGCGTACACATCGCCAAAAACGACTTTGGGGTAGTAATGAACTTTTTGCAGTCCACTGGCTTCGGGCAGCCACTGGCCATTGCCCGTGTTGGAATGAGTAAGAATCATGCAGAACAAGTTTTGGCATTATTACAGAAAGTTTTGGCTACCCCAGATAGTGGGCGGCAGCCGAAAATCCTGCCATCTACGAGCACACAACCATCTCAAGCAGACGAACGCTAGAGGAACCTGATACACTCTAGCCGGGAAGAGATTAAGCGCCTGTAGCTCAGGGGATAGAGCGCATGCCTCCGGAGCATGAGGTCGCAGGTTCAATTCCTGCCAGGCGTACCACGTCGTAATTACTCCTATTTCGTTTTTGCGAACGTCCGCTCAAAACGAGTTGTACAGTTTGCACTGCGGTGCTTGCTGATGGGCTGAATATTATCAGATAGTGTAGTTCCACATTCTGGGATTCACCGTGTTAGTCTATAGTACTGTGTGCCAGTGGCCTATTCTACAAACAGGGGTGGCTATGCTACAGTGTATTTTGTGCCCGCGTAGCTCAGTGGATTAGAGCATCTGTCTTCGGAACAGAGGGTCGGCGGTTCGAATCCGTCCGCGGGTACCAATGAAAGAGTCGGCCTTTATGGCTGGCTTTTTCATTGGTATGTCGAGTGATCTGAAACTACGAGGCTAAAGGTCGTGGGTGAGGATTGCCTGTGGCAATCCTCAAGAAAATCTACTCTTCAAAACTTGTTTTGAAAGGTGTAGTTTTGGGGTCGCGGAACGTGACCGAATCCTACCCGGGGTACCAGGGGTACCAAGTGTATAGGGTTGTCTTTTGATATTATTAATCCAATGAAAACTAGGCTCCAGCCTCTTCCGTTAAATTTCAACTCGGTTGAAGATAAAAAAGTATTGCAGACGGTATGCAGTAATCTACCTGATGATGTTGAGGTGTATTTAATTGGTGGCGCATTACGTAACGCGCTATTTAGATATTTTCACGGTTATGTGCTGCCACAACGTGATTACGACCAAATAATTACAAAAAATTCCAATAGTTATTTCAAGTATTTAACTGGCCTGGGATTTGTCAAAGGGAGAATTGATCGACCGACACAACGTGTAATGCGCAAAGCCCATACTGGTAATCCAGATATGGAGGATTATCATCAGTGGATAGTTTTTGATAACCATATGGTAGATGACACAACTCCGCTAGAGAATTTGCAAAGTTCAGTTGGTTTAACAGTAAACGGTTGTGCACTTTCGATGAGAGAACTATTTTCTGATGGTTGGTTCAGCAAACTAATTTCCTTGCCGGGCGCACTAAACGATATCAAGGATAAGCAGCTAAGAGTAAATATGTCCGGGTATAAAGATCAAGCAGCTAACTTCTTTGCAGTCTTACGATTTATGTATGTAGGATTTGTGCCACCGCCTGCGAACGAAGTCCAACTTTTATTAAATGAATTGCCAAACTTAGAATCTGAGCGATTTGCCCGAAACGTTACGAAGGTTTGGAGTTATACCAATGGTGAAAAAAACGCTAGACAACTGGTAAAGCAGCTGGGCATTAACATTGACGTTTTTAATGAATCAGAGGTTAAAAAATTAGTAAGATAGTCAGCATCGGCGACAATGCCAAAAGACAAAACGTAGCAGCAGCCTAAGTGTAATAGTTGCTGTGGAAAACTACTAATCCCCGTTGTTACTAAGACTTTATTCCTTTATAATGATGCTTAAGCCATTCTTTAGAGGGTCTATAGTTTTCGTGGACAGATATACACATGGAACATAAAAGGGTAAAGACGATTCGCGTATATGGGCGCAAAGTAGCTCATACGTCTAAAAAGCATGGCCAGATTTTAACCAAGGCTGCTTTGCGACATGGCAAGGCTGGTGCGAAGCATACGGCCAGGCTATCTAAAACCAGTGCAAAACATGTAGCTAAGGGCTACCGCGTGGCTCATTACCATGTGGCGCAACGTCCCCACCAGAAACTGGTGCAGAAAGTCGGCTGGTATCGACGATGGCATGAATGGTGGTGGCACAAGATAGTGCACGTGGGATTTGTAGTGGTGTATTTAGTAGCGATTGTGGTAATCGGATTCAAGTTTATGCCGATTGCTAGGGCCTTATCGACATGGACGCAAACCGATTGGAGCGGTGGGGTTGGTACCAGTACTAGCGATCAATATGAAAGTGCCAATAATATCATAACGTCGACCCCTGGCGAACTCACTATTGGCTATCGAAGTTTGACAAGTAATTGGTGTTATACGGCGACTTGCGATGGACGCTGGTGGGAGAGAAAATCAGTGTCGGTAACTAATGGATATAATGAAAATGTTGATAATATACCAGTTTTAGTGCACGTGTCTTACGCAACCTATATGAAAGGCGATTTTAGTGACTTGCGTTTTACTACAGCTGATGGGGTGACAGATCTACCTTATTTTATCGAATCAAAACAAGATTGGGCGAACGCTGATGTCTGGGTGAAGATGCCAAATATATCCAGTTACACCACTACATTTCATATGTACTGGGGTAATTCTAATGCTAGCTCTTTATCTGATGTTAATAATGTAATGCTATTTTATGATGATTTCTCTGGCAATAGTATCGATACAAACAAATGGAATGTCTATCAAAGCCCAGGGGCTCTAAGCATATCTGGAGGACGACTGCATTTTAACGCACCAGGCTCAACGGCTGGATTAAAGACCAATGCTAGCTTTGATACCACGGGCTCATCGACCAATTATAAACTTAGCTGGACCTATCAACGACACGAGGCTCCGCCGAATCCGGGGGGTAGCTGTGTGTCTAGCACTAGCGTAACAATAAATCACTATGGTATCGGTGGTCCGGCACTAGGTTTAGAGGATTGTCCGGATGGCTACAATGGTCCATATACTTGGGTTAAAAACATAAATGGTGGCCCGGATGGATTCCACTTCTTATATGACATAGACCAATTTCAACACGACAACCCATACTCCCAATATGAGATATCAAACAATACGTCTACAAGGCTGAAAGATACTAACTACTCTGGTATTGAGTACTCTCAAAATGGATATAATGGACCAATTGACTTTGAGATGGGCGGGCTGGAAGCCAGTATTGATAATGTAATGTTGCGTGTTACTACAAGCAATAATATAGATCTACCAACTAGCGTAGATAGTACAGAATATAGCGGTATGCACCAAGGGGAGCTTATATCAGCCGTCTACGATGCAGGAACAGGGCCTATCTTTGGAGACTTACATTATAATATTATTTCTGGTTATGGTGGTAACGTATATTTTCAAGTCCGAACATCAAATAACGCTGACATGAGTGGCGCCGATGATTGGAGCCTCTGCTATAACCTACAGGACCAGCAAATAACAGGCTCTAATTGCTACCATGGCGGGCAGCGCTATATTCAGTATAAAGTTATTATGGTTACGACACCTCAAACGGGCTTTAAATTGGAGGATATTTCAATCGATCATGATAATGATCCAACTCCTCCAATCACAGGAGCTTCAAATATTCAGATGACAAACGGCGGAAATAATGTGACCAATGGATCGTGGACGAAAGGCGACGACGTTACATTCTCGTGGACGGCTGGGGAGGACAATCCGGGTGGTTCTGGAGTGGGTTATTGTCTCTATTTTGGCACTGATCAAACAGCTGATCCTATGACGACTGGCGGCTTAATAGAGAATGGCAGTCACACTTGCCCTTATTTCGTTACAGACACTCATGTTGATGGCGTTGGAAGTTATTATCTCTCAGGTCAAAACTATTTTATTGTCAAAACTATAGATATGGGTGGAAATCAATATGCTGGCCAACCGGAGGTGTTTTCATTCCAAAAAGACAACCAGCCACCCTATCCGCCCTTTACTTATAACTCACCGTCTACTTGGGTCAATAGTCCAGTAATCCATCTATCTTGGTCGCCAACTGTGATTGGAGGGATAACTTATTACCCTCAAGATGATGCATCGGGTTTGGCCGGTATGCAGTATTGTATTACAAACGAAACAATCGGATTTTCAGGGTGCGATGGGAATAGTCCAAATTGGTTTGGCGCGGCCCACACAGGCGGCATTCAAGATTTAATACCGTTTAACCCTGACGGCAGTGGATCTTTTGACACCGTCCAAGCTGATGGCGAAAGGCTAACGGAAGGAATCCAGAATTACATACTTGCCCGGGCGGTTGATAATGCGGGGAATTATATGGATATGGGGGGAGGTGAAGGCCTGCTCTATTTTAGCTGGAAAGTTAATTATGGCACTACGCCACCAACCACTCCACAGAATTTGAATGTCTCACCTTCGAGTAATTCCTCCAACAATTTCAGCTTCTCTTGGAGCGCACCCGCAACATACATCGGTCAGGCGAGCGGCATTAACTACTGTTGGAGCGTCAATGCACTGCCCGCAGATAATACTTGTACCTTTGCCGGCGCAGGCATCACCAGCTTATCTGCCGGTGCCTATGCTACTCAGCCAGGGCAAAATACCATGTATGTGGTAGCGCGGGATGAGGCAGGCAATATAGATTACAACAATAGGGCAAGTGTTAATTTTACTGCTAACACCTCAGCCCCTGGTGCACCCCGTGATTTTACGGTCATCGACGCTTCAATTAAATCAACGAGTACTTGGAAATTAGCTTTGTCATGGGCACCTCCTTCGGTGCCAGGTTCAGGTGTCCATCACTATAAAATTTATCGCTCAAACGATAATGCTAGTTTTAGCGAAGTCGGTTCAACAACCTCAACCAGCTTTGTAGATAGTGGCTTAAATCAACAACGCTATTACTACTATGTAAAAGCCTGTGATAACGCGAACAATTGCGGCGTCGCCAGTAACACCGATGATGATACGCCAACTGGCCACTTTACGAGTCCGGCAGGATTGGTTACCAACCCTAAAGTCAATGGCATCAACACAAGACGTGCAACCATAAGCTGGGCGACGGATCGTGCAAGTGATAGTCGCGTGCAGTATGGCACTTCATCTGGCCATTATTTTGGTACAGAAGCAGCAATTTCTACTCAAACCACTGATCACTCCATTGAACTGAATGGACTCTCATCTGGTACAACTTACTTCTTTAAAGCCAAGTGGACAGATGAGGATGGTAACGTTGGCACCTCACCGGAGTACAGTTTTACCACTGCCCCGGCTCCACAAATTCGTGAAGTTTCAGCTAGTGACGTCAATATCTCCTCAGCGAACATCAACTTTACCTCAATAGGCGCTAGTCATGTGAAGCTACTATATGGCAAATCAGACGGATTTGGTGGCCTTAAACAGCTCAATACCTCAACAGCTCAATCACACTACAGCCAGGCTCTGATAGGTCTTGATGACGGAACAAAGTATTTTTACAAACTCAATCCGATCGACAGCGACGGAAATGAATATGATGGTAATGTCTATTCCTTTACTACGCCTGCCCGACCGCATATCAGTAACCTTCGTTTCCAGCCGGTCACTGGAGAACCGACTAGTACACAGAAGGTGACATGGAATACCAACGTACCTGCAACTAGCCAACTAAGTTATGGCGGAGTTGGGCAACCGACTAAAGAAGCAATTTCTTCGACAATGACCACCGAGCATGAATTAACCATCCATGATTTAGTCGATAACACCGAGTATAGCTTAATTGCCAGTTCGCGTGACGCATCTGGTAATATAGCTACTTCTGATCGACAAACATTCCACACCGCGCTAGACACAAGACCACCTAAAGCTTCTGCTATTACTGTCGAAGCAAGCGTCAAGGGTAATGGTAACGAAAGTCATGGCCAGCTTGTAGTATCGTGGAAGACTGATGAGCCAGCTACTAGCCAAGTGGCCTTTGGGGTTGGCAACGGTAATGACTTAAACAGCAAAACAACGGAGGATAGTCGACTGACTACTGACCATGTCGTGATCATATCTGACTTATCGACTTCGCAAGTTTACAGCGTACAAGCTATTTCTCATGATAAAGCGTCCAATAGTGTTACCTCAGAAAAGCGATCAGCTATCGTCGGACGAGCCAGTGACAGTGTCTTAAGTATCATTTTCAATGTATTGCAACAAATATTTGGGTTTAAGTAGATGGGCAAGGGTGGTAGAGATTAAAAATGAACAATGATGACGTATTAATCAAACTCGATAATGTAAGTAAAAACTTTATGTCCCATGGGCGTGAAATCAAAGTATTACGAAACGTGAACATTACTATCAAACGCAATGCCTTTACGATTATTTTTGGTTCCTCAGGTAGCGGTAAATCTACTCTTTTGAATACTATTTTTGGCTTGGAAAAACCTACTTCCGGTAAAGTAACAATTGGCGGATTAGATATGTATGGAATAAGTCCACAAGATCGGGCATTCTTTAGGGCTCAATATATGGGTATGGTTGCGCAATCAAATTATTGGATACAAAGTTTGAATGTCCTAGAGAATGTAGCAGTGCCGAAACTTATTTTAGGCGCTCGCCGCAAAGAGTCTCTAGAGGCTGCCAAGAAATCATTAAGTGAATTGCACATGGAACGTTTTACAAAAGAGTTGCCCGGTTCACTTTCAGGCGGTGAACAGCAAAGAGTTTCGCTGGCACGAGCACTTATTAGCGATCCCCTAATACTTTTAGCAGATGAACCGACAGGTAATCTAGACACCACAAATGGCGATATTATTATGGACTTTTTAGCGAATTACCGATCGAAAAATAGGACAGTTATTTTGGCTACGCATAATTTACAGTATTTGGTTCTAAGTGATGAGCAGATTTACGTGAAGGACGGAATTGTGGCTCAAACCAGAGGTGATTATAAAGAATCCGCTGTTACATTAATAAAAATGTGGCAAGACTTAGAGAAGAAGATGCAAAATTCGAATGTTGTCGAGGTTAAAAATGAATGGCAATGATAAATTAACGATCAATATGCTTAAAAGAAAGCCTGTCAGATTTCGGACTTTATTACTGTGGGCAATCCGAAATTTGAGCTTTAAAAAGTTACGTACTAGTTTGACTATAGCTGGAGTTGTAATTGGCATCGGTGCAATGGTATTTCTGCTCTCGTTCGGCCTCGGGATGCGCAACTTGGTATCAAAGCAGGTTATTGGTAATTCATCAGTCAATACCATCGACGTAACCTCTCCAAAGAGTAGTGTTTTGGCTATAGACCGTCAGGCCCTAAATCAAATCAAATCTATCAGAAACGTCGACAAAGTGGGTGAGACCTATTCTTATGTGGGTGATATGTCATACCAAAAATCAAATACTACCTTGGCAGTTTTTGCTGCTTCTCAAAATTACTTGGAGCTTTCAAGTCTGAGACGACAATCAGGTGAAGTAAGTAATCTAAAGGGTAATGAGGCTTTCCTAAATACTACTGCTGCCAAAGCCATTGGCTTTAATAATTTTGATAAGGCAATCGGACAAACTGTGCACATCAAAAGCGAGATCGAGAGCGGCAGCGGCCAAAAGAATACTATCAATCAAGATCTAAAGGTTAAAGGCATTATCCAGACCAGTAGCGGCTCTGAAGTGATGATTTCTGATGAGATGGTCAAATCATATGATCCTCGTTCTTATAATCAGATTAAAGTTGTTGCCACCTCTCAAGACAAAGTGCCAGAAATTCGCAAAGAGATAGAGGCGTTGGGATTTTCAACAACCTCACCTCTCGATACACTTTCGCAAATTAATGACGTATTTCGCTTTTTCAATATAATCCTCATCGGTTTTGGAGGGATTGGCATGGTAATTGCCATCCTTGGTATGTTTAATACCTTGACTATTTCTCTCTTGGAAAGAGTAGGTGAAATCAGCTTGTTACTTTCTATCGGAGCCCGGAGCAAAGATATCACGACACTTTTTATCTTTGAAGCTTTGACTCTGTCTCTGGCGGGTGGAGTCATTGGGATAGCTGGAGCCGGTCTGCTCGGAACAATTATAGACGTGGTCTTTAACCGGTTAGCAGCCAGCCGTGGAGTAAGTGGTCACTTTAGCTTTTTCTCAATGCCATTCACGCTTATGATAGGAGCCTTGGTGTTTATTTGTTTGGTTGGACTCTCAGTAGTAATTTATCCAGCCTATCGGGCTGCACGCATCGACCCGATAGATGTTTTGCATCACGATTAATGATTCTATCTTGAGTATCATAATTCGACTTGGATTTTGAAGCGTATAATTATACTTGTCATGACAAGTCTTTCTAACAGGCGTCGAATCAGGAATGAATTACTGGTACGTAGTACCAATGAAAAAACGAAAGAAGCTATAAAGAAGTATTACGCGCCAGTAAAAGGCGTAACTGAGTTGCCAATGGACTTTACTTGTGAGTGTGCCAATATTCATTGTCGCAAAAAATTGAAGCTCACCATTAAGGATTATGAGAAACTTCATGCTCGCGCCGATCGTTTTGTGGTATATAAAGGCCATGAGGAGCCCAAGATAGAAAAAATAGTGGGGCATTTGGGAGAGAAGAACCTAGTTGAAAAGTTTGCACTCAGTCCTCGCAGGTGAATTTTTTGTTGCTAACTCCTGTGCTTAGGTCTTGTGGAGAAGTCTTAATCTGTCGTTGTCTATAAGATACGACCACCGTATAATGGTGCTTAAGTTAGTCACTGAGAGGGTTTGACCTTTTAATTCGTTATTTATGAGACAAAAAAGTACCACTACCGTAAAGCGTTACGGAGGAAAACTTGCCAAAAAAGGCATACACCATTCGCGTAAAGGTGTTCAGCTTGCTGCGAAAGGGAGCCGCACTGGTGTGCGTCATGCGAAAAGAGTAGCCGCGGTTGGCGCAGTCCACGCGGCAAGAGGTTACCGAGTAGCGCATCATCACCTCGCTCAGCGTCCCCACCAAACGCTTGTAGCACATGTCAGTTGGTACCGTCGGTGGCATGAGTGGCATTGGCATCGCCTGACTCACTACGCTGCCTTGTCTCTGTATGTCTTAGCAATCGGGGCCGTATTATTTAATACTTTCCGGGTTGCATTAGCGGCAGATCTGACTAATCTGTGGGATTTTTCGACTCCTAGCGACTATAGTTTGTCTGACTCGTCTGCAGTAGAGGTAAGTGGTAACACTGCACGAATGAAAGCCCAAAATTACACTTCCGATTCCAATACCAAAGCTCTCTACCATTTGGATGATGGCTCAGGTTCAAGCCTTTCAGACTCCTCAGGCAGTGCGAATCCAGCAACTGCGACTGGCTCGCCAAGTTGGGTAACGGGCAATCTTAATGGCAGCTTAAGCCTTAATGGCACTACGCAGTATGCCAGCGCTAGTGACTCGGCTTCATTATCCTTAACTCAAGATAATACACTCGAAGCTTGGACTAAATTTTCGAGCACTTTTGGGGCTAATACGCATTCCCAGCAGCAGGGCATCTTAGATAAGGGCAGCTACAAGCTTTATTACAACCAGCAGACCGGCAAAGTCACCTACGAGCTGGCTAATTCTGGAGCGACCACCTGGACACAGCAGGGTGGCGGTGATAATTTGACCACTAATGGCGCTAATATAAAAGGTAGTTGGGATCTCAATGGCAAAAATATGGTTCAAGCCCAAACGGTCATTGGTACCAACGTCTATGTTGGCCTTGGTAATAAACAAAGTGATGCTGAACTTTGGAAGCTTGATACGACGACTAATTTGTGGACGCAGATCGGCGGCGATGGTATTAATTCGAGTTGGGCCAATGGTACTTATGAACAGGTAACAGCGGTGGCGACAGATGGCACCTATATCTATGCTGGATTGGGTGCCAGTCCCGGTGACGCTGAAGTTTGGAGTTATAATACGGGTACAGGCAGTTGGGCCAAAGTAGGTGGCGACGGATTAAATTCGAGTTGGAATCAAACTAATAGGTCTGTATCAAGCCTTGCTGTAAATGGCACAACAGTTTATGCCGGATTAGGTGACACTAGTGCTGGCGAAGCTGAAGTCTGGCGCTGTACGAGTTGTACGACCAGTCCAAGCTGGGGGGGAGCCCTAATTGGTGGCGATGGCGTTAACTCCAGTTGGGCAAACGGTACCTATGAAAATGTGCCCTCAATGGTGCTTGATGGTAGTAATAACCCTGTTGTGGGCTTAGGAACTGGCACTGGTGACGGTGAGGTCTGGTCATGTACGGCCAATTGTGCTAGTGGCACGCCGACGTGGAGTAAAATTGGCGGTGATGGGACCGGTCCATTGGCTTCAATGGAAGTAATCCAATCTATGACTATGATGGGCGGCAATCTCTACGTTGGCACCGGTAATAGCGCGGCTGGTGACGGCAAGGTTTATCGCTACAGCGGAGGCTCATGGACTCAAGTAGGTGGTGATGTGACCTGCGGTGGTAGTTGTAGTGGCTCTTGGCCGTCAAATTATGAAACTGTACGCTCGTTGATCTCTGATGGCACTTATCTCTATGCCGGCTTAGGTGATACGGCTGGTGATAATGAGGTCTGGAAGTGTACCGGTTGCGGTGGGGGTAGTCCGACCTGGACGCAGATTGGCGGTGACGGCAGTGGCTCGGGGGGACAGAGTTGGAATACCACTAATACTTACGCTCAAGCGATGTCGATTGTCGGAACTAAACTTTACGTTGGAAACAGCAATTCCAATCAAAGCTCTGGTGATGCTCAAGAGTGGAGTTGTGATCTTGCAGTCAGTTGTACGACGACAGCAGGTTGGTCAAAGATCGGTGGCAATTATATAAACAAAAGTTGGGGGTACTTCGGACTTAACAGTATCGAATCGATGACTGTGCATAATGGTTATCTATATGCCGGCACCGGCTACAACAATAATGGTAATGCCATGGTCTGGCGTTTTGATGGCTCGACTTGGACGATGGTTGGCGGGCAAGGTATCAATTCCAGTTGGACTGCCGATACTTTTCGCTACGCCAGTGCCATGGCTAGTTTTAACGGTAATCTATATGTCGGTATAGATGCAGGGGGCTCTAATGCGGCAATCTGGAAATGCACTGGTTGCGGTGGGGGTAGTCCGACCTGGACGCAAGTTGGTGGTGGTGGTTCGGGGTCGGGTGGTCAGAGTTGGGCGACGAACGGCTATGCTCGAATTCAGTCAATGGCTGTTTATGACGGCAAGCTTTATATTGGCCCAAATAATGGCAGTGGAGCGGCTGATGTCTGGCAATGTACTGGTAGCTGCACGACAACCTCAGGATGGGCACAGATTGGTGGTGATGCACTTAATTCGAGCTGGGCCACGAATACCTATGAAGCGGTTATGAGTATGACAGTAATGGATGGCTATCTGATGGTAGGGCTGGGAACTGGTACTAATGATGCCGAAGTCTGGCGCTGGAATGGCTCGACTTGGGGTGGATCGCGGATTGGCGGCAAGGGTACCAACTCGAGTTGGAATACCAACTATGAATTCATAGACTCGATGGCGGTAATGAATAATAAGCTCTATGTCGGTCTAGCTAACTCGACTGGCGATGCCGAGGTCTGGCAATGTACCGGTTGTGATGGTGGCAGTCCAAGCTGGACTCAGATTGGGGGTGATAGCACTGGCAGCGATAATCTAGGGTGGTTAGATGGTACTTACGAAAGAGTCCGAAGCCTGTCAGTCTATAACGGCGAGCTTTATGCTGGCCTGGGTCTATCCAACGGAGATGGTGAGGTCTGGAAATATAATGGTACGGCTTGGAGCCAGATAGGTGGAGATAGTATTAATAGTAGTTGGCTTGCCAGCAGCAATATCAATAGTGTTGGTGCTCTTCAGGTATATAACGGCCGCCTCTATGCCGGCACTGGTGATGCAGCTAATACCCATGCGATGGTCTGGTCTTATGGTAATAATTATATGCTCGAGTCGTCTGCTACCAGCCAGGATACTAGCTGGCATCATATTGCTGCCACCTATGATGGCACGACCATGAAAATTTATATCGATGGCAGTCTTAACGCCAGCGCGACTGTTAACCAAACCATGCCTGACAACAGTTATCCGCTTTTGATCGGCACAACGTACGGTAGTACTGGTGCTGGTCAAGGTCAGGGCACGTTTGCTGGTTCACTTGATGAGATTCGAATTAGTGATACTGGTAGAACATCATTTACCACCAAACCTTATTCGACTACGCCGCAGACTGTGAAACTAGCTAGTTCTGTGCGTACAAGCGGGGTGCTCAGTTGGGATGGGCTTAATGCGAGTCAAACACTCAACGGAGGAACTATCAAGTATCGCTTAAGTGATGATGGGGGTAGCACGTGGAAATATTGGACAGGCTCTTCGTGGGGTACTTCCTCGAGTACTAGTGATTCTAATGCCATTAGTACCATCAATAGTAATATCGGGAGCTTCCCCGTGAGCTTTGGCGGTATTATGTGGCAAGCAATCTTAACCAGTGACGGCACTCAACAGGTAACTCTGAATTCGGTTACTCTAACTGCGAATTCTGACAATGTCGAGCCAAGTGCGAATGCCAGTTCAATCCAAGCTTATAAATCGAATGGCGGTGCGTCACTGGTTTCAAACGGTTGGACCAATGGTAGCTCTCCTTACTTTAGCTGGACGGCAGGCGCTGATGCTGGATCAGGTATAAAAGGCTATTGTTTGTACCTAGGAACAGATAACACCGCTGATCCAGTCACTACTAAAGGTATGCTTGGGACGAGCCCGGTGACTACAGGTGGCCATTGCCAATTCCTTATATCAGGCACAAATGTTGATTTGGCCACAGCTGGTTATTTGAACACTGCGCTTACCACTAGCTCTAGCCCGTACTATCTGCGTATAAAAGCAATGGACAATGCGGGCAATGTCTATAGTACCTCTACAGCCCAGTTCCAGTTCCGCTTTGATAATACACCGCCCACCAACCCAAGCTACATCACGGCACCCTCAGGCTTTATTAATACCAAGACGACTACATTTTCCTGGCCAACTGCGGGAGGGCAAGCTCCAGCTGATAGTAATTCAGGAATAGCGGGTTTGCAGTATCGCGTGAATAATACGACATGGTATGGCGATGGACACACAGGTTCGGGGGACATTAACGACCTCTTAACAAACGATGGTGCCTATACTACAGTGGATCCACCCGATTTCGACAACATCAACGAAGGCGTGAATACTGTGTATTTCCGCACTTGGGACCAAGCAGGCAATGTGACTTCGAGTTATGTTTCGGCAGCATTGAAGATTAACACTAACGGGGCACCAACTGAACCGCAGAATGTCATCGCTACTCCAAGTACTAATACCACCAACGCGTTTGCATTTGCCTGGGATCAGCCGGCAACATTTGTGGGTGACGCTGGTAACTTGACCTATTGCTATACGATTAACACCTTACCTTCAGCTAATACCTGTACCTTCACGTCTGCGGGAGTGACAAGCTTGGGGAGCGGACCTTATGCCACGCAACCTGGTACCAATACTTTCTATGTAGTCGCGAAAGATGAATCGAGCAATATCAATTATGCAAATTACGCTTCTACCACCTTTAATGCCAATACTTCAGCGCCCGGTATACCAACAAACACTGATATCGTCGATGTCTCTATTAAATCTACAAACAGTTGGCGGCTAGCACTTACTTGGGATGAGCCGGCTAATCCAGGATCGGGCATCGCCAGCTATAAAGTGTATCGCTCGACTAACAATGTTAGCTTTAGTTTTGTGGGTTCGAGTTCGAGCACGACATATATAGATTCTGGTTTGTCGCAACAGACCTACTATTACCGGGTAAGAGCTTGTGATAGCACAAATAACTGTGGCGCAGACAGCAGTACAGTGCATATGCTGCCTACTGGAAAGTTCACTACCCCCGCCGACATGACTTCAGAGCCTACCGTCAGTAACATTACCACCAAACGCGCCCGTATTACCTGGTCTACTGACCGTGGTTCTGACAGTAAAATCCTGATTGGTACGACGAGCGGTCAGTATAGCCCTTCGGAAATAGGAAATTCCAATCAGGTTACTGCACACACGATTGACCTTGATAATCTTGCCGCTGGGACAACTTATTACTTTAAAGCTAGATGGACAGACGAAGATGGTAATACGGCTACCAGTCAGGAATACAGTTTTACGACGTCACCTGCCCCGCAGCTCAAAGAAGTAGTCACTCTGAAGACCACCCTAACAGGCGCAATTATACAATTCTCAACTAAAGATGCCACCAAAGCAAACCTGTATTTTGGCAAGTCTGATGCATTCGGCGGTGTAAAATCAGTCAACACCAGTACTTCTGAATCAACGTACAGTATCGAGCTCACGGGTCTTGATGATGGCGCGAAGTACTACTACAAGATTAGTACTTTCGATGATGAAAATGGCGAATATCAAGGAACGATATTCTCATTCACAACGCCGGCCCGTCCTCGAATCAGTAATCTTAAGTTCCAGCCAGTACAAGGAGAACCTACCAGTACACAACGTGTCACCTGGGATACGAATGTGCCCACGACTACTACGGTCACCTATGGCAAGTTGAACACCTCAGGTACAGATATTCAACAGTCGCAGCTTGTTACTGCGCACGAGGTGGTTCTTCGTCAATTAGAAGATGACAGCCAGTACTTCCTTATTGCTTCTGGCAGGGATGGTGACGGCAACCTGTCTACTTCAGATAGGCAGCAATTCCATACGGCGCTCGATACCAGGCCGCCAAAAGTGACAGAAATTGTAACCGAACCTTCTATTAAAGGTTCTGGTGCAGAGGCGAGGGGACAAATCGTAGTTTCGTGGAAAACTGACGAACCTTCTACCAGCCAGGTTGCCTACGCAGAGGGAAGTGCAAGTACCAACTTCAATAACAAAACCGCCGAAGACAGCCAACTTACTACTGAACATTTGGTGATAGTTTCGGACTTACCGACTAGCCGCGTCTTTAGCATTCAGCCTGTTTCAAAAGACAAAGCTGGAAATACCGCTACGGGCGAATCGCAGTCGGCCATTATTGGCAGGGCATCTGACAGTGTGCTGACCATTATATTGAATACACTAAAACGGGTATTCGGGATCTAGCATGGATACACATAGCAAAGTACTGGTGGAAGTATCTGAAATGGAGCAGTGTTTTGAAGTGGGTGAAGAAAATTTACAAGTCTTGTATCGGACTAATTTTTCTGTACGAGACCAAAGTTTTAATATCATTTATGGCCCGTCAGGTTCAGGTAAATCTACATTACTCAACGTACTAAGTGGCTTGCAAGCGCCAACCAGAGGGAATGTACTCTTTGAGGGAAGGAACATTTATAAGCTTTCCAGTAATGACCTTGCCCATTTCCGTGCCAACGAAATTGGAATTGTCTACCAACAGTACTTTTGGGTTAAGAGCTTGAGTGTTATCGAAAACGTGGCCATGCCGCTATTCTTTCTAGGATATTCAAGGAGCCGGGCTGCCAAAACGGCTATGGATGCATTGCAACGGGTTGATATGGCAACTTATGCACGTAAGAATCCGCTGGTACTTTCCGGGGGTGAACAACAACGCGTTGCGATGGCAAGAGCTATTGTTAATGACCCTAAATATATAATTGCCGATGAGCCAACAGGATCATTGGATAGCAAAAACGGTGACATGATTATGGCCCTACTTCAAAGTTATAACCGAGATCTGAACCGTACCATTATCCTCGTTACTCATAACATGGAGTATCTGCCACTGGCTGACAATTTATTACATGTGCAAGACGGCCATGTGCAGGAAATGCAGAACGATAACATCCGGCAGACAACTGACACTCTCATCGCTGACATGAAGAAACGTATCGATAACCTAGCAAAGGTGAAACACAGTGAAGCCTAACCCAGAAGTCCACAGGAAACACTACGACGCTGTAAAGCTGCGGATAATTCTCTATATGGCTTGGCGGAATCTGGCTTACAAAAAGCTGCGGACTATTTTAACACTCACGGGTATTATTATCGGTATCGGTGCTATATTCTTCTTGGTTTCATTTGGGTTGGGTCTGCAGCAGCTCGTCTCTAAGGAAGTGATTGGAGACGCCTCGATTAAAGCTATTGATATTTCCAGCCCTAATTCTAAGTTAGTTAAACTCGACATGACACAGGTAAACAAAATTCGTACCTATCCGCATGTCTCGAAAGTTGGTACGCAGTATTCTTTCGCGAGCAGCCTGCGGTTTAAAGGTGGCGAGGTAGATAGTGTGGCCTATGGGATAGATATGAAATACCAGGAGATGTCAGAACTTAATCTTTCTGCTGGCCGGTTACTACGACCAGATGATAATAAATCTATTGTAGTGAATAAATCTGCTCTCAAAGCATTAAGCATTAGTGATGCTGATAAAGCAATCGGCAAGACATTAGCGGTCAATATTCCCCTTCAGCTAAGTGGAGCTAGAGAGAAAGAGATTAAATCTAATTTTACTGTTGTAGGGGTAATAGATTCAGGGAATGGTAGCGAAATATTTTTACCAGGCAGTTTGTTCGAGGTTGCTGGAGTACCCAACTATAAACAGGTAAAAGTGATTACTGATGATACGAGCAATGTGTCAGGACTACGCAAGCAGATAGAGGGTAGTGGACTACAAACAACTTCCCCCATTGATACGCTCGACCAGATTAATCAGATATTCCGATTCTTTAACTTGGTCTTAATTGGTTTCGGAGCGATTGGCATGATTGTCGCGGTGCTGGGTATGTTTAACACGCTTACTATTTCGTTGCTGGAACGCACAAAGGAAATAGGTCTTATGATAACACTAGGGGGCCGGCGGTCAGACATGCGCAAGTTGTTTATTATAGAAGCCTGCTTACTCTCAGTGATCGGTGCCATCTGTGGCATCGGTTTAGCGTTCTTAACAGGGCGTGTAGTCAACGTAATAATGAATAACTTTGCTCACCGGAGAGGCGTCAACGAAAGTTTCACGTTATTTTCTAATCCAATGTGGCTCATGTTTGCGCTTATTGGCTTTATGGTAGCAACGGGCTTGCTCGTGGTATACATACCTGCCCGTCGAGCCGAAAAGATTAACCCGATCGATGCGTTGAGGCGAGAATAAGTGATACGTTGTATTGCCGCCATAGATTCTATGCGCGGGCTGGCAACGGATGAAGGTATTCCTTGGCACTTGCCGCTTGACCAACTCTATTTTCGCCAACAGACAATTCATTCTCGAATGGTGATGGGCTACAGGACGTATCTTGAATTTGATAAGCCATTGCCAGATCGGCAGAACTTTGTGGTAGTAAGGGAAGGAAGTGAACCTTTACGTGAAGGATTCCAGCTCATTAAAGATTTACCGTCTTGGCTAGCTCAGCAGCAGGATGATGTATGGGTTATTGGCGGCGCTGGATTATTTAATGTTTCTATCCATCTTGCGGATGAACTTTATCTTACTCACGTGGAAGGTGATTTCCACTGCACAAAGTTCTTCCCTTCTTATGAACAGGACTTCAGGGTAGTATTTCAAAGCGTTGCCTTTAAGGATAATGATATTTCTTTTCAGTTTTCTATTCACAGGCGGAAAAATATTGCTAAAACGAAGAGTTGACAAGTAAGCCAGTTTGGTAGACCATAACAGTATAACTAAGGAGGGACAGGATGAGTCCGAGGACGACCAATACAACAGGGTGGGTCGGCTGGGTTTACTTTGCCGGAATATTAATGATTGTGAGGGCACTATTCCAGGGTATTTTCGGTGTAGTTGCACTGACAAAAAATACATTCTATCTGGTGACATCTCACCAGTTGGCGATTTTTAACTACACTGCTTGGGGTTGGATTCACTTTGCGCTATTCGCTGTGTTGCTCACAGGTGGTTTCTCAGTACTCAGCGGCCGTATGTGGGGCCGGGTTGTCGGTAGTATCATGGCGGGCCTATCGCTCTTTGCGAACCTTGTTTTCCTGCCTGCCTATCCTGTGTGGTCTATCGCCGCTATTGTCATTGATGTGCTAGTACTCTATGCACTTATCGTGCATGGTGCAGAAGCTAGCGTTACTGAATAAGTTGACTTCTAGGCTCTAGCTAGCAATACTCTTCTTTCATAGAAGCGTATAATTGTTGGTATGGGCGATAGTTATAAGTTTGACGGTTTGAAATCAGTCTATATTAACTGTACTCTCAAAAAATCCCCTGAGGTGTCTAATACTGAGGGATTACTAAAAGCCAGTCAGAATATTATGGACAAACACGGGGTGCAAACCACCTATATCCGTGCCGTTGACCATGATATTGCGACGGGTGTATATCCAGACATGCGTGAGCATGGCTGGAAAACCGACGAGTGGCCAGAGATTTATAAGATTGTCGATGAAGCCGATATATTGGTGCTTTGCGGTCCGATTTGGCTGGGTGATAACAGCTCAGTGATGAAACGGGTTATTGAACGACTGTACGCAAATTCCGGTGATCTTAATGAAGCAGGTCAGTACGCATATTACGGTAAAGTGGGCGGCTGCATTATCACTGGAAACGAGGATGGCATAAAGCACTGTGCAATGAACGTTCTCTATAGTCTTCAGCATATCGGCTACACCATTCCGCCTCAAGCAGATGCAGGCTGGATTGGTGAAGCGGGCCCCGGGCCGAGCTATCTCGACAAAGGTTCGGGTGGTCCTGAGAATGACTTTACCAACCGAAATGTCACCTTTATGACTTGGAACCTCATGCATCTTGCTTCTATGTTAAAAGCGGCTGGAGGGATACCGGCGCAGGGAAATCAGCGCAGTAAATGGGATGCTGGCGCCCGGTTTGACTTTGAAAACCCCGAATACCGTTAAAACACTTCTCAATTTGATGCTACAACGATAAAGGCTTAGTTATTCTTTACCGCAGTTGCGAACACTATATGTTTCCGCATACAATATAGTTGACACAAGCATTATGGTATATAGATTTATTGCTCGTCTTGGCTGGGTAGCGGTAGTGCTGCTCTGTGTGATTCCCGTTGCTATGTGGGCGCTGCAACAACCATTAAGCAGACGGTTTGCTACCAATTACATTGCTCTTGGAAGTATAGGCAAACTTGCCGGTATTCTCGCTATAGTTTTGTTCTGCATAAATGTGATTCTCACTACGAGGCTCAAGCCTATCGAGCTAATGTTTGGTGGACTCAACAAGATGTATATCGCGCATCACCTCACAGGTGGTATTGCTCTTTGTATCATCTTAATTCATCCCTTGGCCTTCTCTTTTCAAAAGGTTACGTATTCTTTACATAGTGCAGCAACTTTTTTGCTGCCAAATCTGCAGGATATTCCAACTGCTCTGGGCATTATCGGTTTGTGGCTATTCATTGCACTGATGGTGATAACATTCTTTTTGTCTTTGCCATATAAAGTGTGGCTTTTGACACATAAATTCCTAGGGGTGGTTTTGTTGCTCATAGGATTACATGTGATTTTGATTTCCAGTGATACTTCAAGCAATCCAGCACTTAAGGGTTTTCTCTTGTTTCTTTTGGGCGCCGCAGCTGTCTCATTTGTTTACCGGACACTTTTGCCAAGGATTTTAGTGAGACGATACAAATATGTGATAACAAATGTTACTCAACCAGCACCTGCAGTGGTGCGCATATATATGGAACCAAAAAACAAGCAAATGTCTTTTAAATCGGGACAATTTATTTTTGTGAGTTTTCGAGGCGAAGGATTTTCCCACGAATGGCATCCATTCAGTATTTCATCAAATTCCAAGGAAAATCAGATAAGCATTACAGTAAAATCACTCGGCAAATATACTGATACGCTCGTCAAGCTTGCCCCCGGAATGGTGGGCATGGAAGTAGGTGTGGAGGGGGCATATGGTCGGTTTTCGTTCCGTAACTTCAAGGCAAAACGACAAGTATGGATTGCCGGAGGGATTGGCATCACTCCCTTTTTGGGTATGATAAAAGATATAAGCCAGGATTACAAAGTGGACTTATACTATAGTGTAAAAACTGATGCTGAGATGATTGACAGCCAGGAGATACAACAACTCGCAGCGGCAAACAGCGCTAGTTTTCGGTTTATTCCTTTTGTAACTGATAACTCTGGGTTTCTGACAGCAAAGACGATTCAACAATTTTCTGGCGACCTTAAAGAGGCGGAAATGCTCTTGTGCGGGCCGCCGCCAATGATGCATGCCTTAAGAGATCAGCTGAAGGAACTCGGTGTCAAGAATTGGGCTATTCACTCTGAGGAATTTGCAATGTCATGAAACTGAAAAGACTCGTTACAATTTGCTTATCCGCTTTTGTGTTCTCGACTATTACTATACTGGTGATGGGGCTATGGGTTGTCCCGCAGGATAGCAAAAATAAAACAGCAGGTGAAGCTCAGCCGTCACCGGCGACAAACCAGCAAACTGCGGCCGACAATAATCCAACCCCGAGCCCTGCAACACCGGCGCCAACGAATACTACCCAGTCCCCTGCTCCTAGCAATGGTTCTACAAACTCGACTACCCAACCAAAGAGCGGTGGTTCTACCTCAAATAACAAATCCTCTACGCCTTCTTCGGGGGGTGGCAGTAGCAGTAGTGGAGGAGGTACGTCGACTCCGTCACCGTCACAACCAGCTTGTGGCAGTCCGGGAGGTACATGCTCTGCTGCTCAGGTTGCCAGCCACAACAGTCAAGGCAATTGTTGGGTGATATATAATGGCAGCTACTATATTGTGACAAGTTACGTAAACCAACATCCCGGTGGAACATCAGTATTTAATTCTTCCACCTGCGGACATGACATCACCGGATACCTTAACGGCAGCCAATCTACTGCAGGGCAACGCAAGAATCATCCAGGTTCTGCTTACACCATTCTCAACAGCTACAAAGTAGGACCAGTACAGTGAGACGCACTAAACCTCATACAAAACAGAATCATAGAACCAGAAAACCGGGAGGCAAATGGTTGGGTAAACAGCTTCATGTAAAAGTACCAAAGTTTGCCATTGGATTGTTAGTGTTCGGCTACATGATTCTTGGCATATTGGCTGGCGCCGTGATTTTACATGAATTAAAGGAGGGCCATGTGTCACAACCGGCTAAAGCAACTTATGATAACACAGATAGAGTCGCTTCATTACAAGTTAAATCAATTAAAATGGGCGAAAAGGGCCAGACGCCTTTTGAGGCTCCGGCAGGTGAATCATTTGTTGTAGTGAATGTTGTTATGAACAACAATAGCGGCCAGTCTTTCTACTTCGCACCAGTCGTTCAAACATATATTACAGATGTAAACGGTAACCAGTATAAAATGGCACCAACCGTTCTAGAAAAACCAATTGATGCCGGTTCTATAGCTACAGGACAAAGCATCGAGGGAATGCTTAGTTATCTTGTGCCAGATAATGCCTCAGGACTTGTGCTGTACTTTCAACCCGACCAACCAAATGCTAAACCCTTACGTGTACCACTTTAAGGCCGGCCATTAATATATTGGCTCGGATTAACTGGCTGGCCGTTGATGCGTACTTCAAAGTGCAGGTGCGGCCCGGTCGAAGCACCAGTTGACCCCTCGTAACCTAATATCGTATTGTTGTCGACTTGCTGGCCAGTGTTGACTGAGATTGAGTACAAGTGTCCGTACACAGAAGTTAAACCGCCACCGTGATCTATTATTAAGTGATTGCCTAGTCCTTGAGAGGAACGGACAACACCTATTACTTTACCTGCTTTGAAGGCGTGCACTGCGGTAGCACCAGCGCGTTGTCCGCTGCTGATATCTAATCCGGTATGCGTGACCTGATAAGGACGATGAGGCACACCAAACTGAGTTGTTATTTGGCCATGGATAGGCCAGATAGTGTTTTGGCTGACTTGTGATACTGACGGGGTGGGTTTTTGTGGTGTCGGAGATGGATGTGCGGAATAGAGTGCGGATAACTGTGAATCTATTACTGGCACTTTGGCATTTTCAGATGGCCTGATGAGTGAGCGTGGACTAGGTATTTTGCCGACCGAACCGATTATTTTTCCCGGAACTCGGATGATAAATACAGCTGTGTTTCCTACGGTTCGAGCGGTAAAGAGGAGAGATTTTTGTAAAACGCCAAATGTGACTTTGCCGGTCACTATTCCGGCTTGAGCAACCGCTTTGCCACCTTTTGCAAAGTTATCAGCCGTCGTGTTTAGGCTATTTGCAACCGTTTTTTCTGTTGAGCTTGCAGTGCGGTCAAATCCCGTAAGTAACGAACCCATGCCATTGGTGATAACGTTTGGATTGTCAGAAGTTTCCGCGCTTGCAAAACTGGTGCTTGGATCTGCCGCTTCGACGTGCAGAGAACTATAATTCGAACTAAAAAAGGCGAAAATAATTGGTAGAATAATAAACCCGGCGAAAATAAAAACTACCCCAACAAATAATCTGAATTTAAAAGAATTACTGGCCAGCTCCATGTGGGGCTCCTCACCAAATTTTTACTCCCTAAAGCAAGCAATACTATACCATATTTACGGAATAATTTATGCAAGCAAGCAGACGGTCAAACATTTATTTATGTACTCCAAGATTAACTCTACAAATTAATATAGGCGTTTTAATATCCGGCAGATGGCCAGTGATAACCATAGGTCTGGCTTAATGCTAGGGTTTTTCAGGGTTTTAAGATGCCATAGGCCGTCGGCTGCTTGGTTTTCTATAAGCCAATCAAGGGCTTTTTGCATTTGCGGTTCATCTCGAGAAAATCCAAGTAACGTTAAGCTATCCATGGCTGAAATTAAGTCAGTGAACCAAAAGGGAAAGGTAAACTTCAGCCAAAAATCAGATGTGCTTCGATCAGGGTAGTGGTCAGCCTTAAACAGACTTGTAAGCAGGAGTTGGCCTGCTTCTTTGGCTTCAGGATATTGACGATAAGTTTTGTGAGCTGCATACGCCCTTAGTACCACGCCAGTAACCATGTGCGAAAAAGGCTTTACTCTATCGGGCTCAACCGCATCAAGCTTCATCGAAATGACATCGAGCTTCTGCCCGCGCGTCCTTAAGGGAATGGCCCATCCTCCATCATTTTGCCGGATGTCGGAGAGCCATTTAAAAGCTTTGATCACCCTTGGGTCGTCACTATAGCCAGCCTTGATTATAAGCTCGAGTATTGCAGCGGTGTAATACGGAGTGTATTGGTTACCTAAAATACCACGTATATCACCGGCTTCAGTTTGAAAACTAAATAAAAAATTAACAGCCTTTGCAACGGCTGGGCTTTGCTGATTGAATCCATACAGTTCAATCATATAACCCAACTTACGGAAAGTTTCCAGCTGGTCATAGTTTTCTGCTGAACGAAGCTTATTATTCCCGCCCGGATATTGCCACGAACCATCATTCCGTTGTTTCCGAACGATGTTTTTTGCTTCCCGCAGCTCCCAAAGTTCTTGCACGTCACTGCTGGAATTGCCTAACAAGTCGCGCTCAGTAAATAAAATAATGGCCTGGTTTTTTGAAGCGAGCAATGGGCTTATGGGATCATGCGCCAGCACAGATTGGAAGTTGGTGCTCATTAGTTCAATCATAGCAAAACTTTGTTTGAGGGCCACTTGCACACGATTGCAGTGTAATTCAATGTAAAAAGTCTAACTGCTCGATATCTTTATTTGGAATAAAATTATGAATAGTTGGATTTAATATAGTCAATGTTGATGCCGTTCTTGACATTGGTGTAACCCATATCAAGCAATATATTCATAGCGATTTGGCTTCGGCTGCCAGTACGACAATAAACGATAATGTTGCTATCGTTTTGGATGCCGTAAAGTTGAGACACGCCTGCCCGCAACTGGCCTAGTGGGATATTGAACGCGCCCTTGATATGCCCGCTTGTATATTCCGAAGGTTCTCTTACATCGATTATCGTATTTTCCACTTCACTCAACTATAGCAAAAACGACCATTTTGGTCGTTTTAGCATACCTGGACGGGAGGACCATCGTGGATGCTATTGCAACTGAAATAAGTGCTAGGGAATCAGAAATAGTGCCTATATTAAAAATGGTAGTTGCACCAGTCTAGGCCGCCGTAGGCTATAAACCATAGCATAAAGCCAGCACCTATTATGAATAAGCAGCCTAAAACAGTAACAATAAACACGAGCCAACTACGACTTTTAAAGCTTTGTACGGCAAAGGCGAGCAATGTGGCTAAGGCGAAAATGCTTAGGAGTACGGATATCAACGGTAGAGTTGTATCTCTAGGACATTTATTGACTTGCGACCGTCCGATTACGTAACTTAGCAGGGCATTAGCTAATTCAATAGTTAAAACTACAATCCAAAGCTTTTTGTTTTTCACAAAATCATTTTAACATAAGCGGTATGGAGGGCCATCAGGGACTCGGTCACGTTCCGCGACCCCGGAAGTTCACGATTGCAAGCCAAGCTTGCATCGGAACGTTCCCTTGAGAACTGCCACCGGCAGTTCTCACCCTAGACACCCTTCTGGTGTGTCCAAGTTCGAAAGCACCAATAATACTCCACGAAAAAACTCCACACAAGGTGAAGTCATTTCGTGGAGGTCCACGATAGAATATGTTTCAACTATTCTGGGCGAATTATTTCAGACTCAAACCATTGTTCCTGAAATAGTGTAGCTTCACGAATTTGACTGTCATTAAAAGTACTATTTTTATCACAAACTATTAGTTTATCGTCATCGTCATTAGTTCGATGAATTATGGCTATGCATTTCCCGGAGAACTTTTTGACTGGTTCATCTACTCCTAGTATGTATGCATCTAGTTCTTCGCCGTCCGGTGCAATCACGCCCGGCACAAATCCATAGTTAATTGGGTATACGTAATGATGCTTTGGGTGTTTAGTACCTAATGGGCGGTCAATTTCTACAGTAACTTCTTTGTCCAAAAACGGAGTGGAATAACTCATCCCAAGATTATAACAAAAAACAGAGGCAATTCACCTCTGTTGTAAGCATGACCGGGATTGGAGGGCCATGGTAGAGCTTTTTGCAACAATTTACCAAGGACAGTCCGTGCGTTCTGAGCCGGGAATAATTTCTTGACTACCCCAAACAAAAGCGTGCTTATTCCAATATGGGATGCTTTCCGGAGTGGCGTTGCTCATTTGCGGGAACATAGGACTATCATATTCACCTATCCATACGCTCGATAGTTCATAAATTTTTAGACTTTTCTTTACCAGATATATTGAGATTAAAGTACTTGGTCGAGGATCACGGGACTTAGTAAATGGAACGTACCCTTGATCTTCTCGGTTCTTTCGCATTGCGTATATAACTTCGTCATTTTCATCTATCTCAACAACATCGGTATTGCCAATAATTCGTCCTATATCATAATCCCCGGCAATCAGTTCGCCGTCTAATTGCAATGTCGTAAGTAATTCTTTTGCCAGCTTCTTTAATTCGGGTGCATCATTAAAATGCGTTGCAGTATGTGAGCCAATTGGATCATAAACAACATCCATACCGTTGGCAGAAGTGCAAAGTTTTTCAAAATTATTTGGCATGAGTTAATAATAACAAACAACAGAGGCAAATCACCTCTGTTTTAAGCATAAGGAGTATGTAGGGTCCACTGGGACATCGGCTTGCGCCTCTTCCGCACGGTCATGCTCGAAGCAAGACTTATGCGCGTGACCCTCGCTCCACCGAACCCATTTTATTGCATAAAAGTTCTGGGTTCTCGCACCCGGTAGCCCCCCAAAAAAAATGAAAAGACCCCACCACATGGTGAGGTCATTTCACTGGAGGTCCATCGTGGAATATGTGGCAACAATTTTACTTAGTGGATCCGAGCTCGGCAGTGTAAGTTAACTTCCCCGGTGGCGGCATGATATAAACGGATAATGTCTTAAGGGTAAACTCACCATCGATCTTAAGCCTGGAAAGTTCCTCCATTTCTTGGTCGGTTAATGGAGATTTAGTTCTTATCGTACAGTGCGGTACAAAGGGGAAATCTGAGTGCTGAAACTTTATTCCAGAATCAACAAATTTTTGATGTAAAGAACGTACTAAAGTGTCATCTTTTAGCTTCATAACCACTATATCTGTACCTGGAAACCTATGAGCTTTATCAAACGTAACTGTTATTGGCGATGTGCTCGCTGCAATTTCATTGATGATTTTAAATAACTCGTCTGGATCTTGGTCTTGAGCGATACAACCGACGCCGCTTGACCCGACAACAGTTATCTCAGTAGGCATAGAAGCTTGAAAATCATCGCCCTGTTCAGTTCTAATTTTACGGATTGCACTAGCTATAGGCTCGGGGAGCTCTAAAACAATGTAGGTATCTCTTTCAAACATAACCCCATCATAACAAAAAGACGCTTTCGCGTCTTTTAAGCATAACCGGGATTGGAGGGCCATCGTAGATGCTATTGCAACTAAAATCAGTGCATGAGCATTGTAAGTGGCAAATAGTCGCTCGACGCAGGTAGCGGTTCAACATTATAGTCACCAGCAGACCAGTATACTTTGTATGCCCTTGCGCTTTGCTTGGAATTAAGTATTCGAAACGTGTCGTCTTGAATTTCGATAGCAGAACAGTTATCAAGTGCGATTGCTACTTTCTTAGTGCCTTCCAGCATTTTTTTGAGGGCAGGTGGCCGCCCAGACTCAATATCGTAATGCGGGCAAATCAGTAAATCTTCAAGATCAAGACCATGTACATTGATGTAGTCCCATACTTTTCCGCCGCTGCTAAAACTACGTGAGTCGCTTAAACCTCCTTTGAACCAGCATATTGCTCCTGCACTAAGTCCACATAACACGGTGCCATTCGCATATGCCTTTGCTAGTAGTTTATCTACGCCCATACGCCGCCAGAGCATCATCATTTTCAAAGTGTTGCCGCCACCAACATAAATGATGTCTGCACCGGCTATTGCGCGTTCTATGTTTGTTTTAGCCGGTTTGCTGTAAAGGTTAAGCACTGTCACATTACATCCCAGACGCTTGCCATAGTGCTGGTTGAACACTTCGTAATAACCAGTGCTGTCAGTACTTGCTGTCGGCAGGAATAGTACGTTAGGATTCGACTTGCCCGACAAAGAGATAATCTGCTTATCAATATCAGTGGTCTCAACAGGATAGCCTGGACGACCGATCTCACCGCCTCCAATAGCAACGATACGTTTCATCGCATTATCATACCAACAAAAAACACTCCTTAAAACAGGAGTGTTCATAACGCTTATGCTTGGAGGGCCATCAGGGACTCGAACCCTGGACACCCTGCTTAAGAGGCAGGTGCTCTAACCAGCTGAGCTAATGGCCCACAATCGGAACGAGCGAATCATACCACAGCACCCCTGTTTTAGGCAATCTGTGCTAGGCCTTCAGCATTTTCTAAGCAAAGGCAGGTAAGCTTAGGTTTGTCACGAGGGAGAGGCGTGATAACCACAGGTACCTTACTAAACGTGATGAGTCAGTAAGCGGCATGAAAAAGCGCAGCGGCGCAGGCGAGAAGCCCCATGCCTGGCTATGTTCACGCGACCTTACAAGAGTATTAAACAAGGAGAATAGATGAAGTATAAAAAACCGCTGATGGTTGCTGCGGCAGTTAGTACAGTCGGCTTGGCCTCGTTAGGAGCAGTGGTCTCTGCGCAGACGGCTGGCACGACCCCGCAAAGCAGCCTGATCGATAAAATTGCCCAGAAATTCAATCTGAAGAAAGAGGACGTAAAGGCAGTTTTTGATCAGGATCATGCTGAACGCGAAGCAACGATGCAGAAGAATGTGGAGGATGAACTCACACAGGCAGTAAAAGATAAGAAGATTACTGAAGAACAGAAGCAGAAAATACTGGCAAAACGTAAGGAACTCCAGGCGCAACGGGCGGCAGACCGCGACAACTTCAAGGATAAAACAGAAGCCGAACGCCATGCAGCAATGGAGCAAAAACGGACTGAGCTGGAACAGTGGGCGAAAGATAATAATATCCCCACCGATTACCTACGCTATGTGATGGGTCATGGTGGACCAGGTCATATGGGACCGCCACCGGGAGGTGCCGATGTAAATCAGTAACCAAATAATGCAGGCCAGTTTACGGTTCGGGGTCGCCGGCAATCCGGCGGCCTTGCTTTTTCAGCCGGTTCTCAGTGATAAACGGGTACAATAACACATATGAGGATATTGATAGTCGAGGATGAACGCAAGATTGCCAATGCTATAAAGCAGGGTTTGGAGCAACATTCCTATGCAACTGATGTGGCATATGACGGCGATAATGGCTTGTCTCTGGCCATGACCGAACCTTATGATTTGGTTATTCTGGATCGTATGCTGCCCGGATCAGTTGATGGCATTGGCATATTGAAGAATATGCGTGATGCTGGCAGGCAAATTCCGGTACTTTTGCTAACTGCCAAAGACAAAGTACTTGACCGTGCTTTTGGCCTAAACAGTGGTGCTGATGATTACCTAGTAAAACCTTTTGCATTTGTAGAGTTGATTGCGCGGGTTCGTGCGCTGCTGCGGCGGCCGACAACTGCCAAAAATACCATTCTTCAATACCAGGATCTTCTTCTTGACCTGGAACAATTACGGGTTAAACGCGGCGACCAGCTTATTGACCTGACCAACAAGGAATTTGCCCTTTTGGAGTATCTGATGCGTCACCCCGACCGCATCCTCCGTAAAGAGACATTAATGGCGCATGTGTGGAATTATGATGCTGATATTTTACCTAATACTGTCGAAGTTTATATTGGTTACTTACGTAATAAAATTGACAAACCATTTCGCAGCCCGCCGCTCATACATACCAAACGTGGCTTTGGCTATTATTTTGGAGAGAAATCATAAAAGATGTTCCGTAAAACTATCACGAGATTAACTGCATTATACCTGGCAATTATTATGGTGGTGAGCTTATTCTTTAGCGCCAATCTTTACCGCGTGTCAGTCCAGGAGTTTGACCGGGATGTTCGCCGCCAGCGGGAACTAATTGAACGGGGACCTGATTTTGCTGGCCTTTCTGGCCCACCGCTTAACCGACTTATACCATTGCGCCAGACTTTTGCTCAGGAAGCAAAGGCACACATACTGGCCAATCTTTTTGTAACCAATATTTCCATTTTGGTAGCAGGAGGTTTTTTGAGTTATTACCTGGCGCGCCGCACGCTCCGTCCTATTGAGGAGGCACATGAGTCACTGGAACGCTTTACCGCAGATGCCAGTCATGAACTCAGGACACCGATTACGGCTATGAAGACAGAAACTGAGGTGGCACTCATGAATCCTAAACTGACCCTTAATCAAGCCAAAGCTCAGCTTGGCAGCATACTCGAGGAGCTGGCGAAACTCACTACACTTTCGGACGGATTATTGCGCCTGGCAAGGATGGAAAGTGCAGATTTGTCCCAAAATGTAGTGCCGGTAAAGAATGTCATTACTGCAGCCATAGAACGGGTGCGGCCTCTGGCCAAAAACAGGCAAATAGCTTTACAGACGCCAAAAAATATTCAAGGTAGTTGGCGTGGCGATAAAGACAGCCTTGTAGAATCAGTAGTAATAATTCTCGACAATGCGGTGAAATATAGTCCCAAAAAGACTACAGTAAACATCACGACTCAGTCAGATCAGCATCAGCTGTTCCTAAATGTTCAGGATCAGGGTGCCGGTATCAAAGCTTCGGAACTACCGCATATTTTTGAAAGGTTTTACCGGGCCGATTCTTCCCGCCACAAACAGGAATCTACCAATGGGTATGGCCTGGGGCTGGCGATTGCAAAAAGCATCATAGAACTTCATAAGGGGTCGATTCAGGCCAAAAGCATACCAGGGCAGGGCACCACAGTTTCAATCCGCTTGCCGCTTGCAAAACCAAATTAAATACCCGCCTTTTTTTCGAAAAACTAAAGCGGGTATTTAAGGCTTTTAGTTACACGCCTGTAGGAGTGGCGCCAAACCCCGTGCCAGTATCTGCCCCTGGAGTTGGTTGCTCACTACCGGGAACCGCGTCAGGGCTTGGAGGTGTCTCACCACCAGCTGGAGTTGGTTCGCTGCTTGGCAAAGGACTTGGGTTGTCCTCTACTGGCGGCGTAAGACCCGGATTTGGTACCGGCTGCTCCGGTACTGGATTTTCCGGCGGCGTGGGTGCCGGCGGTACACCGGGATCAGTTGGTTGCGGGGATACTTGTGGGTCTGGTGTGGGTCCTTGTGGATCCATAGCGGGCTTCCTTTCTATTTTTAAATACTTCCTCAGTATAACACTATTGCATGTGCGCTGTTATAATCGTTGCAATGAAGCTTTTGAATGGGCGTGAATTGGCCGGGTTTATTAAGGAACGGCAGGCAAAACAAGTTCGTTCTCTTCGACAAGCGCATAGTATTATTCCGCGCTTGGCTATCGTCCAAACCAAGGATGATCCGGTAATCAACACCTATGTGGGCCTCAAGCAACGCTATGGACATGATATAGCTGCCGAGGTGGACGTATATTTTATACCTCTGGATGAAGCAGCAAAGTTAGTGAATAAGCTTAACCAGGACGACCAAATACAGGGAATAATTATTCAACTACCTCTCGTTGACCCATCAAAAACGGAGACGCTCTTAAATATGGTCGTTCCACATAAAGACGTCGATGCCCTTGGTAAGAACCCAGGTTTCGATCCGGCGACACCAATGGCGATAATGTGGTTATTGGCTGGATATAACATTGACCTAGCTGGTAAAGCTATTCTACTTATCGGTCACGGCAAGTTGGTAGGGCAACCACTTGAAAAGATGCTACGCGCATCTGGCTACAGGGTGGAAACTGCTGATCGGCAAACCAAAAACCTTCAAGACCTGACTCTTGCTGCTGACGTTATCGTGACGGCCACAGGCAGTCCAAGTATTTTGTATCCGGATATGGTCAAGCAGGGGGCGGTGATTGTAGATGCCGGAGTGGCCAGTGAAGAAGGCAAAACTGTGGGAGATGTCGCGCCGGCATTATTTGACCGCGATGATCTGACGATTACTCCCGCAAAGGGTGGCGTTGGGCCACTGACTGTCTGTGCATTATTTGACAACCTTATTCGGAGTGCACGCCGGCAAGCAGAGGCAGCGGAAGAATGACCCACAGTCACGTAATTGGTGTATTTGATTCGGGCGTCGGTGGCCAGTCGGTAACGAACGCTATCCAAAAGGCACTGCCGGACAGTAAGGTCATATATGCCGATGATAAAATCCATGTACCATATGGGACAAAATCCCCTGGAGAACTAAAAGGTTTTGTGCTGCCTATCTTGCATCAACTTCAGGCTAAGGGCTGCGAAGTAATTGTGATTGCCTGTAATACTGTGACGACGACACTTATTCAGGAGCTTCGGCAGGCACTTGATGTGCCGCTGATTGGGATGGAACCAATGGTGAAACCAGCTGCTCAGCAAACAAAATCTGGTGTTATTGCTGTCTGCGCCACTCCCACAACACTTGCGAGCCAGCGCTATCTCTGGCTCAAACAGACTTACGGGGCGGGTACAAAGATAGTAGAACCGGATTGCAGTGATTGGTCACGCTTGATTGAGCAGCGGGCAATAGACCGTCATCATATCGAGGAAGAAATAGAATCAGTTCTTCGCCAAAGGGCTGATGTTATCGTATTGGGCTGCACGCATTACCATTGGATTGAAGAACTTATTTGCCAGATTGTGGATGGCCGTGCTCAAGTGATACAGCCGGAGCAAGCAGTGATTGCACAGTTGAAAAAGATACTGGGAGTTAAAGCGCGTTCAGCGTGACCTTAAATTGGTCTCCACGGTCCTGATAATCTTTGAACATATCGAAACTTGCACAGGCGGTAGAAAGCAGCACAACATCGCCAGGCTCGGCATAGTTGCGGACAGAGGCGATAATTTCGCCCATATTCCGGCCACCATTGATGTAATTATGGAAGCCAGCACTGTCGAGGGCAGCGCGAATTTTCACGGCAGTTTGCCCGATAAGAATAACTTTGCGTATGTCTTGTGTCGCCAGCATTTTTGCCAATTGTGAAAAGTCAGCTCCCTTATCTGATCCTCCCAGGATAATTACTTTAGGTTCGGAGAATGCCTTCAGCGCTACCATAGCTGTTTCGGGAGTGGTGCCAAAAGAATCGTCGTAATACTGCACATCGTCTAAGGTGCGGACATATTCTAATCTGTGCACGAGGCCCGTAAATGAAGCGATAGCGGCTTTGGCAACCTCGCTTTTGCCGCCAATAATTTCCCAGGTGGCAGCCACAGCGGCACAAACATTTTCGAGATTATGGCGTCCGCGCAACAAGACTTCACTGGTATGGCAAATCGAAACCCGGTCCATACATACTGCATCGCCCGTGACAGTAGCACCGCTGTTTGATTTAGGTAATTCCCCAATTGCTGGCACCTCATAAGATATCTTCCGTGCTGGAGAACTGCTGGCAATCTCCACCGATAACTGGTTCGCTCGATTAAACACTGCTAGCTTGCCGCGGTCTTGGTAGCGGAATAAATTTTGTTTCGAACGGACGTATTCAGCCATATCTTCATGCCAGTTTAGATGCTCGGGGACTACCATCAGGCAAACAGCTATTGCCGGCGAAAGGCGCAAATCAATAAGCTGGAAATTTGCTAATTCCAGTACCACCCAGTCAGCTGGTTCGATACGGTTTCTAAGTAAATCTAAGGGTGGAATGCCGATGTTACCACCCAGGTGTACACGGTTGCCGGCTTGTTCCAGTATCTTGGTAATCAGTGCTGAGGTGGTACCTTTACCTTTGGTACCGGTCACCCCTATGATGCGCGCCGGACAAACACGCATAAATTCTTCAGTTATCGTCGTGACTTTTTCAAGAATCTGCGGCGAGTTCGCTTTGATTATGTCACTCGGATGCACACTGGGCGATCGTACAATCAGGTCATAGTTGTCGAGCTCCCATAGATAATCCGGTCCTAGACGTGTCCGTACTCCAAAGGGCAAATTAGGCAGGTTCTCTTCGAGGTCACAGATGGTAATGTCGTTGCCGGCGTTCCAATAATCATAAGCGGATCGCCCTTGGTCACCGTAGCCTAAAATTGCAATTTTCACACCACCAAGTATACAGGTTTGGTGCCGGTTAGTGTTTAGTTTTCAACTGGGTTTGTACAAGTTCGGCTACCTGGCGCGGTGTCATATCGGCTTTTAATATCACTGCAGACACACCTAGTTTTTTTACTGAGTCAGGGATTTCCTGTTCGCCAACATTAGTTAAAATAACCACCTTGGTATCTTTACCCCAGGTGGTCTTTCGTAAGTGTCCCAGCATTTGGTCGCCTGTCATTATAGGCATCATCAGGTCGAGCAACACAATATCCGGCCGCATCTTCTCGCATAGTTCCAGACCCAACTTGCCGTTTTCGGCGGTTTCGACCTGGTAACCTTCTCCTTCGAACTTGATGCGGTACATCTGGCTTATGGCCATGTCGTCTTCGATAATGGCAATTTTGGCTGCCATATGTGTATGTTACGGGATGTGCGGAACGAACACAACCAGGCTTTTACTTTAGGATGTCTTTAATTGCCTCAACCACTTGCTGGGGAGTAAGGCTTGCTTTTACCAGATAACGTGACACATTTAGATCCAGCAGGCGATCGGGGGCTTCATCAGCACTGATATTAGTCAGCACCACTACTTTCACTTCTTTTCCCCACTCCTCCTGACGGACTTTTTCCAACATTTGGTCACCAGTCATCTCTGGCATCATCAGGTCGAGCAACACAATATCCGGCCGGAATCGTTTGATAAGTTCGTATCCTGCGGCTCCGTCCTGCGCAATGGCAGTCTCAAACCCTTCGCTTTCGAATTTAATCTTATACATCTCAGCGATAGCTTGATCATCTTCAATAATGCCAACTTTGTAAGCTCTCGACATATTATCCAGCATACGCTGCCAGACTACTCAATACAAATAAGATGTTCTAAGATTTTGCAGGCGTGTCCAACACATCGTAAACAACTGCCAGAACCTGCTGGGGGGTATAGTGGGCTTTAACAATGTAACGGTCAACGTTGAGTAGCCGGAGCTTGCTGGGGGCTTCGTCTTTGCTGATATTAGTGAGGATAATTACCCGGATCTTACCGCCCCAGCTTGTCGCCCGGAGTTGCTCCAGCATATCGTCACCACTCATCACCGGCATGCGAATATCGAGTAGTACAAGATCTGGCTGGTTTTTCTCTATTATTTCTAGTCCCTGTTTGCCGTTATAGGCTACGACCGTGTCAAAGCCAGCCTTTTGTAGCTTGAGTTGGTACATATGCGCAATCGGTAGGTCGTCTTCAATAATGGCAATTTTTTGTTTGCGTGGACTTTGAGGCATTGAGCTCATAATAAGCGAAACCCCCGTAATTTGAAAACAATTTATTGACTTTTCAAAACATTTATGCTATTTTTGTAGTCAGTACTTTAGCAGAATAATACCGACGCTGAAGCCCAAAGAGGGCGGATACTCAGTGTCGGTTTTTGTTTTGCTTTCGTGCATGTCAATTAAGGAATATTTTGACTATGCGAATTAATTTGGCTTCAGGCATAGGTACAGGACCAACTAAACTTTCTGCTTTTGATAGCGCCTTACATCACGCAGGTGTTGCTAACTATAATTTAATACGGCTAAGTTCTGTAATACCCCCAGCTTCGAAGATTAATGTTGAATCACAGAAAGCTGATAAGTTACCAGGTGAGTGGGGTGATCGACTTTATGTGGTGATGGCTGAACAACGGGTAGATACACCTAATGATGAAGCATGGGCAGGAATAGGATGGGTTCAGGATAAAAGGACTGGTAAGGGACTTTTTGTAGAACACGAGGGGCACAATGAGGAAACAGTGCGCCGCGATATTACACAAAGCTTAACGGCACTTATGGCTACTCGAAATGTTGACTTTGGATCTATACAGATGGAGGTAGTAGGCGCGGTATGTAAACACATGCCGGTCTGTGCTCTTGTTGTTGCTGTTTATCAAGCAAGTGACTGGGAGAACAAGGCACGTTTCATCGCAAACTAATCTATTGCTATGAACGAAGAGTTGCAGGATACCATTATGGATAGTGGCGAATTTGGGCTATTACAGAATATTGAAGTATCTGCGGATTCTACTGCTGTATTACCTGCTATGGAATTTAGGTACAGTGCACATGCGCTGGAGAATGCTGGGCTCATGAATTCTCAGGAACCGGAAGTTACGATACAAGCAGAAAGATACTCTAGGTTTCAAAAAGTTATGAACGTTGCAAAACGTGTAGTGCAAAGTTCGGTAATAGCTACTGAGGTCAGTCCGCTAAACGGCGCAATTAGATATGGTGCTTGTTTTGGCGCTACCCTTGCTGTTACTCACGATCCTTTTTTAAGTGCTGCTGCACTGGGAGGGTCCACTCTGATCCTTGAAGGTTCTGCTGCTTTGGCTACCGCAGATGTACTCTCTACAGAAAAAGCCAACAAGGCTATTAATTTTGTTAATAAGGGACTTGATCATAAAAGTATCAAAAAATATTTACCTTCTGACAAGCCTATGTCTCCAGCTACCGAGAGTATCATAGCTCTGTATGGAGGGACCTCGATATTATTGACAGCGAAGAAAAGAGAAGATCCGGAAAAATCACACCAAGAGCTTCGTAAGCATGGAATGGTTGCATCAGCTTGCCTGACAGGGATATGTGCAGTCCAAGGTTTTGCAATTGCGGAAGGTATCACCAGTCCCACTGATTTGAAGGTTGTTGTACCAGCTACCGTTGGTTTAGCAGGGCTTTATTGGGCAACACGAAAGATAAAACAAATGTCAAAAAAAGACCAGAATAATTATCAACCTACGCATAGGAAAGACAATGAGTGAGCAATACGTAAATACACCGGCTGACATCACTTTACCGAGGTATGACTTGAATGAACAAGAGCTTAATCAATTGGAAGGTGAGCTCATTGATGAAGTTAAAAGCCAATTTCCTCAGGAGAGTATATATACTGCGTGGATTTACCCGACTAATAAATACGCAAACATAGTGAGGAACTATGAAGCAGGCTTCTTCCCTGAAGTAAGTCAGGTAAATGAAGACACGGAAGCCCACACATTATTTCTTGCGTTGATAGATACACGTGATAGTGCAAATAGAGTAATCCATGCTGCGACAATTACCGGTGTGGATAGGCCAGAAGACGAATCGGAGACAGGTTTTTTTACAGTAGACAGTCTCATAGAAAAGGGTAACTTTACTGCCGAAGAGTTTAGGGATTATTATGGCGAAAAGCAGATTGATTTAAATAAATGTCTAGCAATTGAAACAAATTTTAGAATCGGAGAAAAGGTTGAAAAATTCAGGGGTCTTGGCAGTGCAGATTTGGTTTACCTGACCATATTTAAGACAATGGAAAAAGCTGATGCTCAGTTTGGTAAAGCTGGTTTCTTTGCTACTATCAACAGCCTACAAATACACTCTCTCCAAAGGCTAGGAATAAACTGCGAACCCCTTATGGGGCGTACTGATTTAATTACCCCTGAGGCTGAGCTTGGTGTGGACTCTTTGCCGGTGATGATGCCGTATGATAAAGCGCTTCATGCAATATTTTCAAATATGGGGCCGGCGCTTCCTGAAATAGTACTGGCCTAGGATCTCAAGTCTACGGTATATTTCTTAAGAAACTTGGATGGTCGGAATGAGCTTTTTGATTGTCTTAATCCTGCAATTCCAAGATCTTGCTCCCAGTTCACGTACTTACAGCGTAGACTTAGTAACTCCTGGGCCACTTGATGAATGATGAAAGTATAGATGTCATTATGAATGTCAATTGCCTTCTCAAAATGACAGATAGCATATTCATTACCGATTTTTTCATTAATAGAGAAACCAACTAGCTTACCAGCGTGTCTAAATTCAAGAATAATTAGGCTCAGCTCATTTATATAACTCAGCATCTTGTCTATAGCTACCAGTTCCGTTTGTATACTACGTTGTTCTTGACTATTGGTTCGAACCCATTCTGTCAGGAGATGTTTAAAGTCATTATTTATATCTGATGAGGGTGAAATGATAAATCGTGTTTTTAAGAAGTCACCAATGTCTGAGGCTACTTTGTTAGCCTTATAGCGCTTCTTTTTGTATCTATTTCCACTTAAGGTAGCCAGCTCACTGAGGTTATAAACGTAGTCAAACGAATCTCTGTCTTCTTTGATGTCAAAATCATGTCCCGGATTCAAGTTTTTAATTACTATCTCTGGCACAAGGTGTAAATGCGTTGTTGCCGTAGATAATGCATCAAGCGACTCGTTTATTTTTTTATTTCCGAGTAATGAATAGATTAGTTTTCCAGACGAATAGTCTGGCATTTTTATAATCAGGTTATCGTTTAATTCGGATACTTCAGTTAAATTTTGCGTGTCCCAACAAAACAGACTCGTGAAATTAAAATCTGAGTACGGTTCGAACTGATTAGTTAATGACTCTATTTCTCGTTTTAAGGATAGGTCTAGCTTTACAAAATTAGGAAACTTGGCAATCATTTTTCAACATAATACAAGAAACATGTTCAAATACTAGGTCAATTTACCTTAATAGGGCAGCTCGTTCCTGTTATTATAAAAGGTGAAATGCTTATGTCTGTTCAAGAATGTGAACTAGGATAAGATCGATTTAGCGATATGTTTACTGATCTGACAATACTTATAATCTGTTGTATAACAATTACGGGCGTGGGCCTGCTCATCTTTCTGCGTAATCCTTCCAAAACACTAAATCAGAGGTTCGCCCTACTATCTGTGTCTCTTGTACTTTGGACTGTCTCAAATTATTTTTCGGATCATTCTACTCAACATGTACTTTTATCTACAAGACTTGTCTTTCTGGGTGGCGTGGCGACCGCATGGAGTCTAATTAAATTTATATCTAGTTTTCCCACTGAACTAGTCTTCAAAAGAAGCAGGTTACTGCGCATTCATGCCCTGGTTTCATATCTTTTAATGCCTTTAGTTTTTACACCTGCCTTCATTAGCTCTGTAGTTATTGAGAAATCAGGAAGCGGCAACATCCATACCTCTTATTTGTATAATTTCTTCCTTGTATATATCTTCTTTACCCTGTTATTGATGCTCATAATTATAAGAAGACAATTATTAAATGCAAAAACAGCAGCTCAGAAACAACAAGTAATGTTTATATCCTGGGGCATAGTTCTTTATGCATTTTTGGCAATTTTTTCCAATGTCGTATTGCCACTATTAATTAATAACTGGTCTTCGTCGCGTTGGGGCCCTGCCTTTACTCTAATATTTGTTGGATTAGTCTCGTATTCTATAGTCAAACATCGCTTGTTCGATATCCGTTTGATCGTGGCAAGATCAGCAGCCTATGTACTTTCCATAGGGTTTATCACCGGAATTTTTTCGTTACTGATTTTTGGGTTTTCAGGCCTCTCAATTGAGAACTACACTTCTAAAACCGTTCAACGATTTACCTACGTACTTGTAACCTTAGTGTTAGTCACGACTTATCCCTATTTGAAAAGGTCATTTGATCGGCTAACAAATAAGCTTTTTTATAGAGATGCCTATGACTCCCAGCAGTTCTTTAACGAGCTTAATAAAGTACTTGTATCGAGTATTGACCTTGAGCTTATTCTCAAAAAAAGTGCGGAAGTCATTGAGCGCAACCTTAAGACTTTATGGGTGCGGTTTGAGATATATGATATTGACGATAGGTCTATCAGGCATATTCCACATTTGGCTCCCTCAACAGCTAAAGATCAATTCATAGTAGCTAATAGTAGTATCTTTGATCCGAAGTCTGATCAAGAATTAATCGTAACTGATGAAATAGTGGATGATGACGACGGTACAAAGCAGCTACTTTCTGAACATGAAATAGCAGCAATAGCCCGGTTGTCGGGTTCTACACAGAAGAATGGGTCGATAGCCTATATGACCTTAGGCCGTAAAAAAAGCGGCAATATATACAATAAACAAGATATTAGGGTGTTAGAGATACTAAGCGACGAATTAATGATCGCGATTCAGAATGCGCTAAGATTTGAAGAGATACAACAGTTTAACATTACCTTGCAGCAAAAGGTGGATGAGGCAACGAAGCAGCTCCGTAAGACTAATGAGAAGCTAAAAGAGCTGGACGAGACGAAAGATGAGTTCATAAGTATGGCATCACACCAGTTACGAACACCTCTGACGAGCATGAAGGGATATGTGAGCATGGTGCTCGAAGGTGATACTGGCCGGATCTCTACCAAACAGCGACAAATGCTTGACCAGGCTTTTGCCAGCGCCCAGCGGATGGTCTACCTCATTGCTGACCTGCTTAATGTTTCACGCCTGCGCACCGGTAAATTTGTGATCGAAAACAAGCCTACACAACTCATCGACGTGGTCGGCTCAGAGATGGATCAACTGGTGGGTGCCGCCAAAGCTAAGAATTTGGAGCTTACCTTTGATAAGCCCAAGAGCCTGCCTACCTTAAGCCTGGATGAAACTAAGATACGACAGGTGGTGATGAACTTTATAGATAACGCGCTCTATTACACCCCAGCCGGCGGCCATATCCATGTGGGGCTAGCAGATAAAGACGACAGCGTTGAGTTTACTGTCGTAGATGATGGACTAGGGGTGCCAAAAGCTGAGCAACATCACCTTTTCACGAAGTTCTACCGGGCTGGTAATGCCCGTCAGGCCCGCCCTGACGGGACTGGGTTGGGGTTATTTATGGCCAAAAAGGTCATTGTCGCCCAAGGTGGTGCCATTATCTTTTCCAGTATAGAGGGGAAAGGAAGCACCTTTGGCTTTACGTTGCCGAAGGCGAAATTAGCAGTCTCTGCCTCCGAAGCCAAGTAACTTTGGCTGCAATTACTGAGTATAAGGTGAAAATCTTCGCTGTAATTATATATTGCCCTTGAGTATTATTGAGCGTGCGAGCCAGTTCTCGTGGAGTCTTTTGGATGCGAGAAAACAAAAACCAGGCAATATGCTTGTGTTAATACAAAATTGTTACATAAGGCTTGACATAAGGTAGTGCTTGTGGTAAAGTTAAGCGTGATAACCCAAAAAAGAGGTGGGCTATCCCTAAAGAGGAAATAAGCTTAAGCCAAGCAATTGGCATCTAATTTAAGGAGAGACTAACATGATGGAACGACCAATCGTACCGTCGGGACAAGAAAATAATCTTCCTCCGTTGCCTTCTCAATATGAGATGCAAGGTAGCGCGAGCGGTGTAGGCGTTGCAGAAGCTGTAGCAGCTCCTGAAGCAGCACCAATCAATGAAGGCTATACACCCCAGCATATGGCTGCTGGCGCAGCTGTTGCCGAAGCTGGAATTATACATCGCGGTGTGGATCGTCTTAAGAAAGAATTTGGTGGCAATCGAAAATATTGGGCAGCCCCTGTAGCCGCAGCTGTGTTAGCAGCGGGCGGAGCAGTTGCTTATAGAAATAATTCGTTGTCTGAAATGAATAGAGACGGCGTGGAAGCAACAACTGTTGCAATTGGTGATGTAAATGTGGATGTATGTCCAGAAGGCATGTACCCTCGTGGTCCTCTAGAATCAAGTTCTAAAGCTTTTGGCGATGATCTAAACGAACGCCCGGATAGCAACCTCGACACTTCCTTACATGCTGTTAACTACCTGTTTGCAGGTCCAGAAGGCGACAAAGTAAGAGGCGTAGCTTGTGAAAACGCACCAACACTGGCTTCATTCACCGCTGTATACAACGACATTCTAGGTGGCGGTGGTGGTGGACGAGGTTTTCGCTCTACTAACGTAGCAGAGCTACAGGCGCAGTTTGCTGCAGATAAACCTGCTTCCAAACAAGCAGCCGATATTTTGGCTAAAGCCTGGGCTCGCTCAGAAGACAACAAAGACTCAATAGAAGGCCCTATGTTCAGGTTTGCCGGTAGGAATACCAAAGTTATAGGTCCTGACGGCAATGTAATCTTGCAAAACACTGAAGTTGAGCTGGTACAGGAAGCTGTGAAATTTGCTCCAGGTAGCGTGTTGGTTCTAGAGTGGACCGATATCGTAGGTGATAAAGATCCTAATAATGTTAATCAGGATCAAGTTGTAGTACTAGAAAAATCCACAGGACGCCTCTATGTACTGAAAGCAGTCGGTGCACCGGTTCGTCAGCCAGAACAACCTCTGCCAGAACAAATTCCCCTACCTCAACCCCAGGCTGCAGCTGAAGACCAAGGCCAACAAGATCAAGGTCAAGGCGCGCAAGGAAGAAGCGGTGGCGAATTCGATCTGAAAGACAAGCT
>JAYRRP010000002.1:0-108394 GCA_041910055.1 Saccharimonadales bacterium (SeqCode) | reverse complement strand
TCCGGTTCGGGGACCGTGTCTGGTGGGTAGTTTAACTGGGGCGGTTGCCTCCTAAAGAGTAGCGGAGGCGTTCAAAGGTTGGCTAGGTTCGGATGGAAATCGAATCGATAGTGCATACGCATAAGCCAGCTTGACTGTGAGACCTACAAGTCAAACAGGCACGAAAGTGGGAGTAAGTTTTCCGCTGTCCGTACATTCGTACATGAGAGTGGTATCGGCAGCGCTATCGGATAAAAGTTACCCCGGGGATAACAGGCTTATAGCGCCCAATAGTTCACATAGACGGCGCTGTTTGGCACCTCGATGTCGGCTCATCACATCCTGGAGGGGGAGCACCTTCCAAGGGTTCGGCTGTTCGCCGATTAAAGTGGTACGTGAGCTGGGTTCAGAACGTCGTGAGACAGTTCGGATTATATCCGCTGTGGACGCAAGGAAATTTGAGAGGATCTGCTCCTAGTACGAGAGGACCGGAGTGGACGCACCGCTGGTGTACCGGTTGTGGTACCAACTGCATCGCCGGGTAGCTAAGTGCGGACCAGATAAGCGCTGAAAGCATATTAAGCGCGAAACTGACCTCAAGATTAGATTTCCCTACGAGGGCCGTGAAAGACGATCACGTTGATAGGCGCAAGGTGTAAGTGCGGTAACGTATTCAGCCGAAGCGTACTAATCGCCCCATTGACTTTTTATGAACTATGAGACAAACCTCTATGGAGACTTGTATTTTACAAGTTGTACCAAGGTTCATCTCATAGGGATTGCATTGTGCTTTGACTAGTTGTTGGTGATGTAGCATCACCTGTTTGCCTTTAAAATTTAACCCGTGCAAATGAACACCGCCCGACTCAATCTGTTTAAGATTGGGAAGAGCAGTACCGTTTCCGCTTTAGCGGAATTCGGATTAATTCCGAAAGGTACGACGAGAAACCCAAGCCAGAGGGACCCAGCGAAGCTGGGGCTGCGCATGGGTGTCTCGGTTATTCGGATCGGTGCCCATGGCGAGAGGGAGACACCTGTTCCCATCCCGAACACAGAAGTTAAGCCTCTCAGCGGTTACAATACTTGGGGTTCACCCCTGGGAAAATAGCACGGTGCCGAATTATAGAGAGACCACCCGAAAGGGTGGTTTTTCTTTGTTCCATTTTGTTTCGGCAAAACGGAACCCAGAAGTTGGCAACCTACTTCCAGCTTCTGAGCTGCTCCTTCCATTAATTGAAAAGTTTCTTTGTCAAATACTAGGGTTGTGTGACGTAGCAAGACACTTTAAGCAATCTAAGTGTGGCTTCTTTGCTGATGACCTTATTTTTATAGTAGATACTACCCTCATCTACACTGCTGGCATATATCTGCCTGGTGACAGAGTCATATGCGTAACAACCATCTGATCCGTCAGCTACGCTGCCTCGGACCCAAAATATGCTAATACCACGGTAAGAACTTTTAAAATCCCTATGAGGTAGGTTGCCAACTTCTGTGACGCCTAACTCTAGATACTTCTTATCGTTTGAAACTTTTACTCCCTGCAGTTTTTGATAGACAATAAAGGCACACGATATAAGCAATATACCCAAAATGATACCTATAAATAGCTTCTTTGTTTTTAAAACTTTCATCATATTTAAATATAGCATAGGCAGAGAAGGCTCTTTTTCTTTCTTTTGGTATTTGCCTTTGGCAAATTGACCAACCTACTTTTGACTACGGGTTCAAAAGTAGGCAAAAACCCCGCAGCCAGTTTCCAGTTCTTTATAGCTTCATTGTCAAAAGCACAATGTTCGGACAACTCTCCGCCGACTAGCGGATCAAACAAGTCCTTGCTCTAAAATGTGCTTTTAACATTCAGCCATCAGGAACTTTCAGAGGCTGAGAGGGAGCTGCTCTTAACTGTTGCTGGCTTGGAGGATGCTGACGCGGTTGCCTTCGGAGTCTATAAATGCAGTCCATAGACCGACACCAGGGATCATATCTGGCTTGCGCAATATTTTGCCGCCGGCTGCTTCGACATCTTTCATAGCAGCTTCTATATCGGGTACAGAAATGACTACCGAAGGCTCTTTGGTAGCATTTGGCATGTTAAGGTCATAAAAACCACCATTAATGGTGCCGGGAGTTTTAACCATGCTGTTTTCATCTGTTTCAGCTGTATGCGCGGTAATGTAATTGCCCATTTCCTCACCAAACTTATTCATCTTCCAGCCAAAAACTTTTTTATAAAACTCAGACACTCTTTTAGCATCTTTATACGGCATCTCGAAATGTACTACCGGGTTCTTGCTCATGAATCCTCCTTTGTTTATAGGTTAATTATACGCTCTAAAATGACTAGGTGTAGAATAGGAGCATGAAACCGAAAAGTATAGCTGGTCTAGGGTGTTACGTGAAAGATATCAATAAAACAGCAGCGTTTTATGAGGCCCTTGGGTTTACTACCACAGATCGAAAGCCAAATTTTCTGGCAGTGCGCCTCAATTGGTTCTGGATAGAATTCATCGCGCAGGACAGTGAGGAAAAGACCGAATTCCAAAAAGATGCCGGTGCTGATTACAAGGGTGCAGGGTTGTATATCAACGTTAATGTTGAAGATGTGGACGACTTCTACACGGGAGCAATCGAGAAAGGCCTACAACCTTCAAGCGAGCCTAAAGATTGGCCATACGGCCGCCGGGAATTTGTTATCCGTGACCCGGATGGCTACAAGCTGGTTTTCTTCCAGAAAATGAAGTAGCAGACTCCTGTTTACAGATAATATTCGAGAGTGTTAAACTCAAGCGGAACAGCAAGCTGCAAGGCTTAATAATGGGCATTAAAACTAAAAGCGTAAATAACAAAACCATACCAGTTCTCGTGATTTTGACTGTTTTATTTTTTGCTCTATTTTTTAGTGTTACGCATAGGGTTTCAGCTGCAAGTAGTAACCTTATAAATAATTCTGGGGCGGAAACAGGGGATACAAATGGCTGGACGATTACGTCGAATCTGGGGAACGGATGGGGAGTTGATCCGGGGGCGGCTCATAGTGGAACGAAAAGCTTTGAAACATCATATGGCTGGGATGTTATGTACCAAAAAATTGATCTCCTGGCTAATGGCTTTACGCAAAATCAGCTTGATACTAATCAGCCGGCCATTACATTTAGTAACTGGATGGCCACCCGGGGTGATCAAGGCGGCAGGTACTTTCTAACGTACAAGCTGTTGGGTAATGACGGTTCAACAGTTATTACATCTTACAATTTTGGTACACAAGTATCGCCACTACTACTCAACTCAGGTGTAAACTGGTTTCAGCAGAGCTATAGCTTTAACAGCTACGGGAATGGCGTGCGTTATGTCTATATGGAAATCGGTGGCCGGGATCAAAGTACATGGGCGGGTCATTATGGAACTCACTTTGACGATGCCTCTATTATTGTTAACTCAAATAATATTCCTGATGCACCAACGAACCTAGGTGATGCTAATTTGATTAACGGCTCTACCAGCGCTAACCGTCAGCCTGCCTTAAGTTTTACGCTCAGCGATAGTGATAACAGCGACACGGTAAAGTACCAAATACAAATTGCCGTAAGTGCAGATTTTTCTTCGCCTGTGGTCGACTATACCTCTACTTTGGCAACACAAGGAGCGGTCGCATTTACAGTCGGACAATCGGCTGGCGGCGGGACTTATACAATAGGATCTGCTGGACAAACACTGGCAGACGGCATTTATTATTGGCGCGTCAAAGCAAGTGATAATAACACCGCTGCGTCCGCTTACAGTACGGCAAATAGTGGTGCTGTGGCTTTTAGGGTTGATACGACGGCGCCAATTCTGACACTGCTTGGTGATAGCAGTCAAAGTATTACACAAGGTAGTTCATACGTCGATCCGGGTGCTTCTGCAGTCGATGCTATGGGGGGAAACCTTACAGCTCAAATAGTAGTGGCTGGTTCAGTTAATGCTGCAAAAGTCGGTACGTACACCTTGTTGTACAGTGTTACTGACGCTGCCGGTAATAGTGTGTCAAAGACAAGAACAGTGGTAGTAGCAAAGACAACCATAACTCCAACTGTCTCAACGTCTAACATTGTTGATCAAAGCATAGCTCCAACTAATGATAGGGTGCTAAATACACCATCAAAAGTTGTGTTAAATGAATTTTCTGAATTCTACTCATCTCAAGGCAAAACTGTAGATTTAAGACCTAACAACAAGATCTACTTTAACGTAACTCATAATGAAGAAATAGAAGAACACTCAATAACAGTAAAGGTTGTTGAGGGTAATACAGTCACTATAACTATATCGTCCAAACCCTTTGATGTAACAATGTATATGGGTGAAACAAGGGAAATTGATGTAAATGAAGATGGCACTAACGACATCAGCGTTAAGCTGTTAGGGGTAATGAATGGTGCGGCTCAAATAATTGTGAAACAATTACCAAAACCATATGCTGCAGGTATTACTTATAAAACAGAGAAGCCAATCAGGACTTTGAACCCACAAGCGGTTCTTGCTGTACTGGTAATTTTAACCCTCAGCGTAGCTACATATGCCTATAAAAAACACTCCCTTAAGAAAGAAAAGTGAGCTATTTTTTCTTAGTGAGATTGTGTTTCACCGCGGCGAGAGTAATCTTTTCAATCAGATCATACGGAATAGGCTTGTCTAAGGAGAATCGGACAGTACCCTTAGAGGTCTCATAAGGCTTTAGATCTCTAGCAAACTCTTTCACGGGTCTGGTACCGGGATAGAAGCCGATATGATGTTCATAAGCAGCGAAATGCACAAGATTGCCGTGGAAAGTAAAGGTGGGGATGCCGTAGCTGATTTTTTCTTTTGCCTCTGGTGCTACTTTTTGAATGGTGCGACGAATTTTTTGTAAATTTACTCGTACGTCAGCAGGAAAATTGCTGATGTATTCGTCAATATCTTTATAACTCTGCATGCCTAAAATTATACATTGTGCGTTTTATTGCTTGGTTATGCTTAAATAAGATAGAAAGGGGGCAGTTATGGCAAAGGTAAAAGGCAATACTACGAAAGTTATCGATAAAAGCGGACCAACGGGCTTTGTGTTCTTTTTGGGCTGGATTGGGGCGTTAGTCTACTTTGTGCAGTTATCAGATGGTTTTTGGGGCTTCGTGGTCGCGTTTCTCAAGAGCATTGTGTGGCCAGCATATATCATCCATGCGGTTTTGCGGCTCCTCCATATCACGTGAGTATTACGATTTGTAAGTAAGCACTAGGGCACCGGCGAAGGTCAATATGAGGCCAAGCAGCTTCACGGCGTCAAAACTCTCTTTTAAGAATATCCACGAAAGCAGGGCCACTATAGCCACATAGGTAGCTGCCAGAACGGAGGCCACACTTACCGACATCTTATTGACAGCCAGTACAAAGAAAATCGAGCCGCCAGCCATCATTATACCGATGAGAATGCCCAGTGGTAATTCTTTGGCAGGAATCTTAAATGACTTCTGGGCAAGCAGCAGAGCCGGAATGCCGGTAAGGAGCATGCCGATTCCCATCAGAAAATTCATTTGATAGGGGGTAAGAGTTTTCAGGCCAACCTTCATAAGGAAGGTAGCAATACCCACCAGGAGAATATAGCCGGCGATAAAAATCATACCCATTGCTTATGTATTGTAATACGACCCTAAGATGATGGCGAATCACAGGGGCACAGGGCTATTGACATAAACATTAATCAGTGCTATCATAAGCATATTCGAAAGAATGCAAAGAGGGTTCCGAAAGGGACTCTTTTTGTTTCAAGTGCTAAAACAGAGGGTAAAGCTGTTTTAGCTGTATAAACAATATGAATGGTGGGAAGGAGTTAACTCTAATGGCAGGAACAAAAGCTGGCGGCAAAGCAGCCGCTTCAACCAACAAAACTAAGTACGGTGCAGATTTTTATGCCCGAATTGGCGCTAAGGGTGGCAAGAGAGGCCGAACAGGCGGTTTCTTTGCGAATCGTGAATTAGCCCGTATTGCTGGTGCCAAAGGTGGTCGTATTAGCCGACGCACAAAGAGCGTAGCTTAAGTCCAGGCTAGTTTCGCAACCATCGAAAGGGTTCCCCTTTAAGCAGGAACCCTTTTTTGCGTTCGCCGATAGGGACGGCAAAGCCGTGAACTTGACACCTTCCAAGTGGTACCGCAGTTATGACAGAGATAAATCCACGGATCGTCTTGTAGACTGCAACTGGTACATGTAGGACAAGTGCTGCGCTGATAGAGCCAATCCCTATAGGTATCAAGACAATCCTGGATATGGTGGGGATCTATCTTCACATCATAGCCTGTGGCAAGTTCTTCGGCCTTGGCCCACGCGTCCACTTCTAGCATTAAAAGTTCAAAATCAGACTCATAGCGCTGGTGTAAGAGAAGGGCATGGCCAACTTCATGCATCAGTGACCATTGGGCCAGTGGATTGGCATCGCTCGCTTGCCTGTATATGATTTCGTGGTTTTTTGGTGACCACAAGAAAGTATCACCACCCTTAAAGGATAATTCTGGAAAATCTCGTTGTAATTTACTTAACAGTGTTCTCATGGAGTACCTTTGCGAGTTGGTAGCAACCATAGACTACTGCTTCCTCAGGGTGCTGAGCCTGACGAATAGCAGGAGTGGGTAAAACAGGGGTGGCATACTTTTCCATTTCAGCTTTTAGGTATTTTTCATATCGATCAAAATAAGAGCCCACACCACCGCCCAGTACAACCACATCGGTTTCAACCAGGGCGATAAGTTCAACGATACCGAGGGCGAGGTCATGTGCAATAATTTTCCAGGTAGCTGTGTCAGTTATTTCACTGGCTTTTTTCCCAAACCGCTGTACGATTGCTTTGCCGGAGGCAAATGATTCCCAGGGGCGAAGGTGGCCATTATACTCGAGTAATAGTTGATTACCTCCTCGGTCAGCAAAATTCGTTTCAATCTTACCATCAGAAACATAACCAATACCAATACCAGTGCCAATTGCAATATAAAGAACGTTTCTAAACTCATTCTTGATAAGTAATGCCTCAGAAAGTGCGCCTGCTTTGGCATCGTTTTCAATTACGACTGGGCAATGCAAGCGCCTCTCTAAATCGCGACCGATTGGTACATTCCGCCAGCCTAGGTTACCAAATGAAATGCCGGTGTGGGCTTCCCGGTCAACAAGACCTGGTATGGCTACTCCGGCAGCTTGGAAGCCATGATCATCTAGTTGTGCCACATTAGTGTGTAACAGCGAAATAAGATCGTCATATACCTTCGGCGTCGGTAGTTTAAGATGGTTGCGTAGTTGTCCCTCGTTGGTAAACGAGGCCATAAGCACCTTGGTCCCTCCGATATCAATCCCGACGTACATATCTAGGCTCAAGTGTAGCATACCTTTTCATGCCCCTCTTTACTCTCGAAGAGATAACAGATATAATGCCAGTAATCTTTCACTTGTCTGGAGGTGGTTTTTTACTCTGTCTTAAGGGCGGGTGATAGAAATACTATTACAAGGAGGCATTCAACAAAGTGTCTAAAACAACATCTTCATCATCCCTCACTATGGATGAATTGCTCGCGTCCGTTGACGTGAACCCACTCAAAACTGGTGATGTCATTGAGGGGACTGTAACTTCCGTGAAAAAACACGAAGTATGGGTTGATTTGGGAGCAAATGGTATTGGCGTCGTATTGCGCCGTGAAATTGGCCACAACCAGAAACTAGAATCAGGCGAAAAGGTAACCACCAGTGTGGTTGATCCAGAGATTGAGGAGGGCTATGCCCTACTCAGTATGAAACGGGCAGTCAAAGATCGGGGTTGGGATGAACTGCAGAGGGTATTTGATGACCATGAAATCATCGAAGTCGTGCCATATGATGCGAACAGAGGGGGACTGTTGATCGAGCTAGAAGGGATACGAGGGTTCTTACCGGTATCACAGTTAGCTCCCGCCCATTATCCACGGGTTTCAGGTGCAGACAAGGACGAGATACTCCAAAAGCTTAATGCTCTTACCAAAAAAGAGTTGCGCGTCCGTATTTTAGATATCAGCCGCAAAGATAATAAGCTGATATTTTCTGAAAAAGAGGCGGTTAAGGATGATATGCAGGCACGGTTTGCCGAACTTCACGTCAATGATACCGTCGAAGGCATTGTGACTGGAGTAATCGACTTCGGTGCGTTTGTGAACGTTGATGGCATCGAAGGGCTCGTACATATCTCTGAAATCTCATGGGAACGGGTTGAGAACCCACGCGACTATGTCAAAACTGGTCAGAAGATAAAGGCAAAGATCATCGCCATTGATAAGGACCGTCTGAGTCTATCTATCAAGCAGATGAGTGAGGATCCTTGGCTGAAGGAAGTAAAAGCCTTCAAAAAGGATGAGATGGTCGAGGGCAAAGTAACCCGTATTACGCCATTTGGAGCTTTTGTTCAGCTTTCTCCGAGCGTGGAAGCCTTGGTGCATGTGTCTGAGATGAGCGACGATGATAGCGCCGATCCCGAGAAAATATTCCAGCTAAATGAGAAAAAACAGTTTAAGGTAATCGATATAGATACAGAAGCACGCAAGATTGCCCTTAGCCTGAAAGATACCAAGAAATAAACGATCCCCGATCAGGATAATCTGTCGAGGTACAGGAAAGGAGCGGAAACATGGCACAGACCATCGAGATTGAAGAACATGTGACCGTGGGCACTTTGGCTGAAAAATTAATGCTCCCCGTTACCCGTTTGATTACTGAACTAATGAAAAACGGGGTAATGGTGACCGTAAATGAACGGATTGACTTTGACACGGCTCAGATCATTGTCGGTGAGCTTGATTTAGACGTAGAACTTGTCCGCAAAGCCGGACCGGAAGTTACCCCCTTGCCACGTCGCCGATCGAAAGCCACTGGGGAGAACAGTTCTCCGCGGCCACCAGTTATAGCGGTAATGGGGCATGTTGATCATGGCAAAACCTCTTTACTTGATGCAATTCGTGGTGCTGATGTCGCCCAACGGGAAGCTGGCGGCATCACTCAGCATATATCCGCTTATCAGGTCACGCACAGCGGCAGAATTATTACTTTTCTGGATACGCCAGGTCATGAGGCATTTGCAGCTCTCAGGGAGCATGGTGCACGACTGACCGATCTGGTGCTAATTGTAGTGGCAGCCGATGATGGGGTGAAGCCCCAGACCAAAGAAGCTATCCGATTCGCGAAAAAGGCCGGTGTCAAAATGGTTATTGCCATCAATAAGATGGACAAAGAAGGGGCAGACCCCAACCGCGTAAAGCAGGAGCTTTCCGAAGAAGGGTTGTTAGTTGAAGAATGGGGGGGCGATACGATTGCTGTTGAGTTGTCAGCGAAAAAGAAAGAAGGAATTGATAAGTTATTGGATATGGTTCTTCTAGTCGCTGATGTAGAGGAGTTAACAGCGAATGACAAGGCTGCACCGCACGGTTTAGTTATTGAAGCGCACATGGAAAAGGGACGGGGGCCCGTGGCCATTATGTTGGTAGAAGAGGGGACATTGCAGAACGGACAATTTGTAGTTAGCGGTACTACATATGCAAAGATCAGGAATTTAGAATCTACTGATGGCAAACCACTCCAGGCTGCTGGTCCTTCTACCCCCGTAATTATCACGGGATTTAAATCTTTGCCTGCGTTTGGGGATGCCTTTGTCGTTGTAAAAGATGAACGGTTAGCCAGACAACAAGCTGCCGAAGCCAAAAGAGAAGGAACTCAAACAGGTGGCAGGGTTGATATTGGTAGCAGTGAGTTACTGAAACTAATAAACCGGAAGCGTGAAGTGAACGAATTACCGATTATTGTTAGGGCGGACGTACAGGGATCAGTTGCTTCCGTTGTTGACAGTGTGCGCACACTAGACACCGAAGAAGTGGCCACCCGAATAGTTGCTACAGGGGTAGGGACTATTACCGAAAATGATATAAGGATGGCACACACAAGTGGTGCCATCGTCTACGGGTTCCACGTGGATCTACCACCGAATATTAAGCGGCTGGTGAATCGTGATAAAGTCTCAGTTCGGTTATTTACGGTTATTTATGAATTGGTAGATGACGTGAAACAGGAGTTGAGTAATTTATTAGCTCCTGAAATTAAAGAAAATAGCCTTGGTAAATTACAGGTAAAAGGTGTATTTAAAACGACAAAAACTCAAGTGATTTGTGGTGGTGAGGTGGTATCTGGCAAGCTAACGGTACCTGCACGGGCAAGAGTAACTCGGGGGGATGAGCTGATTGCGGAGGTTGAAGTCACCAACCTCAAGAAGGGTCCCCAAGATGTCAAAGAAGTGGTAGAAGGCGAAATGTGCGGGCTTGATATAACTACAACTAGCAAACTTGATATCCAAGTTGAAGATTTTGTAGAGTTATTTACTACGGAGGTGGTCGAACGCACACTATAGCCACCAGAGGAACTTATGGTTAATGACAGATACGGACAATCCCCCTCTGATCAAAAACTGGGCTTTCTCACTTCATGGCTGAACCGCAGCCAAATTACACCTTATAGTTCACCTTTGGCTGACTATGCTCAGGAAGTTGCCTTGTTTCTAAGAGCAAAACTCAAGGAAATGCTTGACAGGTTAGTTTATGTTGAAATTACATCGATTGACCCCCAAGCGGTAGTTGACGATTTAATGCGCTATGAAGCCGGCAACGAGCCGTTAGAGGGTAATAGCGAAATCGAAGCAAAACGACGTGAGTTGTCTGAAAAAAAGCAGGAGCTCGCGAAGAGGTGGAATATGGGTGAGGAGTTACATCTCCATGCCTCTACTGTGCCTGATGCAAAAGTGACAGGTAGTCTAACTAGTGAGACCACAGTCGGGGGGTGGAGACTGTCTTCTCCACTTTATATGCGGTCAGTATTTACAGGCGTGATAACTGCGATAGTATTGATGGTATTGGCAGGACTTATATGGCTTTTGCTACAATAAGCGAGAAGTAATACAAGGAAAATAGATGTTTAAACTGGATGAGAACTTGCTAAGGGAACTGGGACTGGGTGCCTTGCCGCCTCAGGAGAAGAATGCCATGCTTCGGCATATCTATGACACCCTTGAGATGCGGGTGGGAAAACGGCTGGCTTCCCAGATGAGTACACAACAACTTGAAGAGTTTGAAGGGTTTGTAGAACGGAATGATGATGCCGGTTCTCTGAAATGGTTGGAAACGAATTTTCCTGATTATAAACAAGTGGTAGGCGATGAGCTGGATAAGCTTAAAGAGGAAATAAAGCAAGCTGCACCGCAGATAGTAGCAGAAAGTCAACGTGCCCAGCCACCCTCAGCGGAGTAGCTGCCCGTAACCGGCCAAAAACTCACGGGCCGACATTTCCCGCTTACCAATTGGCTTGAGCCGTTCTATACAGAGTAAGCCATCTCCAGTGGCGATAGTGAATAGTCTCGCCTTAGGGACTTTCATAATATCGCCCGGTTTCTGTTTGCTTATGTTGCTTGGTGCTGCATACGCTTTGGTAATGATAACTTCTTTATTTTCAATAGTAGCCCGGCTTTTTGGCCACTCAATGAAAGCACGGATTTCTCGTTCAATCTGCTTGGCGGGTTTTTCCCAGTTAATTACCCCATCTGCTTTTGTAAGTTTACGGGAATAAGTAGCCCTCGAGGGATGGGGTTGCTTTCGAGAGGTGATTTCACCGGCCAGATAACGAGGCAGGTAAGTTGATAGCATAGTATGGCTTAGTTGGATCAATTCCGCAGTCAGTGATGGCGTGGTAGCTTCGGGGCTAATGGGCAAACTCTTTTGACCAATCAACTTACCAGTGTCCATACCTTCGTCGATGAGCATCAGACTTACCCCTGTTTTCTTATCCCCAGCCAGGATAGCAAAAGATATTGGGTCTGCTCCTCTCCAACGCGGCAAAAGGGAAAAATGACTATTAATGATACCGTGGGAAAAAGTGTTAATTACTTGACGACTAACAATAATACCAAAATCAACCAGTACGGCTATCTGGCTTTTTATTGCCGCGGAGGTTATCGCACTGTCAAGGCTACGCTTGTCATTGGCGAGCAATAGAGGCAAGTCAAGCTGCTTAGCAACATTTAATACCGGAAAATCCCCTCTATGGTGGGGAGGTTTTGGTTTGGTGATCACTATTTCAACGTTGAAATCTCGTGCAAATAGTTCCAATGATTTGGCAGCAACTGGACCGCTACCAAAGAAGACTATTGTGTCGGATATTTTTTTCATAATCTAGTTTAGTTAGTTTCCCATCTTCTTGAAGGCGGAAAAAAGCTTCAGGTTTATCTTTGATGTGGTCGATGAAAGTGACCCCGTTCATATGGTCAATTTCGTGTTGGAACACACGGGCCAGGAAACCGTCTGCCGTCAGGCGGAATTCTTGACCTTTCAGATCCAGAGCTTTCACCCTGACTTTTTCGAATCGGGGTACTTTTCCGTAAATATCCTTAATACTGAGGCAACCCTCGAAATCCTCGCTGATTTTGCCCATACGCTTAGTAATAACTGGATTAATGAAAGCAGTGAAGTTGCGGTCATTTTTATTTTCGAGATTATTGCGTACGATGATAACCCGCAAGAGGCGGTCAATTTGGACGGCTGCCAAGGCTACCCCAATTTCGTGTTTTCGGCTGTCTTCCCAGTCAAGCGTGGCTGCTTCCATGTCATGGACAAGCCGGTGAATCTCCGGCGTCACCAAACCGACTTTTTTTGACCGTTGTCGTAAGTCCCGATGAGGGAGAGTAATAATATCGTCTTTTTTCAGAGCCATTTACGGGACAGTATAAAGCATAAATCCTTACAGAGGACAGAGTTTAAAGCAAATGGGCAGGATCAAGATCATACTGCCAGCCAGAAGGGAGCTTTGGGATGACTTTGAGCAACTCACCCCGGTTTTTAGCTTTCAGGATGATTTGCTGATGGTAATAGCCAGCGGCTCGTTCGATAAACCGCGGAGTAGGGCCCTGGATGATTGTTCCCTGAAGCGACATTGCCTTTAGTGTGGCGGCCAACTTCTGACTGGCTTGAGCTGCAGAGGCTTTGGTCTTGCGGGCTACCGTCAGCTTTAGTACGTAGCAGAAAGGGGGAAATTGGTACTGTTTTCGTTCCTGAATCTGTTGTTCGTAGAATGATTGCCAGCTACCATTTATCGTTGCCTGTAAGATAGGGTTGTCTGGTAGGAAGGTCTGGATAATGACCTGGCCCGGTAGGTGTCCGCGGTTCACCCGGCCAATGACTTGAGTGAGTAACTGATAGGTCTGTTCTGCAGCGGTATAATCCGGGAAATAAAGCCCGGTATCGGCGGTGACAATACCCACTACCTCTAGTCGTGGTAAGTCCAGTCCTTTGGCTAACATTTGGGTACCAACTAATATGTCGATACCACCACTTTTGACCGCTTCGAATGATTGTTCCAGGCTGTCAGCCCGGTGGTTATCAGTGTCGAATCGTCCTACGGTTGCTTCTGGGAAAAGTTGGCGAGCATAGGTTTCGATTGCTTTGGTGCCAGCACTTTTGAATAGGATGTCAGCGCTGCCGCACTCTGGGCAACCAGCTGGAGCTGGCATTTTATAGCCACAAGTGTGGCATTGTAGATGGTGAGAATCACCGTGATATGTCATGGGGATATCACACTTCGGGCATAAAGCCTGCCAGCCACAATTTTGGCAGAATACCAATTGAGCAGTGCCGCGGCGGTTTAAGAACAGCAATGATTGATGCTTCTTTTTTAATGAGGCAGTGACCGCATTGATAAGTTCGTTAGAGAGATAGGGATGAAGAGTGAATTGGTCACGGTCACGGCTAGATACGACTTTTATCTGGGGCGGCGCGGCTTTGCCGGCTGCCAATTCGCGCAGCTGAATGATAGGCGCACCCTTCGCTCTCATTAAGTAATAGTCGCTCACAAGTGGTGTGGCAGAACCAAGGATAAGCATAGCTGAGTGGATAGAAGCCAGCGTGCCCGCCACTCGGACAGCTTGGTAGCGAGGGGCTTGGTCTTGTTTGTAAGCGTTGTCATGGGCTTCATCGATGGCAATTAGCCCAATATTTGACAGGGGCGCAAACAAAGCTGACCGGGGACCAATTACTACCGCGGGACTCTTCTGCATCGATTTCAGCCAATGATTCCGTCGTGTAGCACCAGTCAGCCCGGAATGCATGAGTATGACTTCGTCAGTAAGATGGGTTCGAAAAAAGGTATATAAGGGAGAGGTGAGACCGATTTCGGGGGTAAGGATCAGGACACTGCGTCCTTGAGCTAACATCTGTTTTGCTAGCTCAATATACAGTCTGGTTTTGCCACTTCCTGTGCGGCCGTGCAACATAAAGGTGCGTCTGCCAACCTGGAGGTACTTTTTTATATCTACTATAGCCTTGGTCTGTTCGGTGGTAAGTGGGGGCAGGGGATGTGGCCGATGAGGAGCTGTGGTAGTCGCCGATGGCGTAGTGGCTCGGGCAGAGGAAGCCAGTGCAGGAGGGAGAAACAGGGAAACATGATGGCTAATAGGTGCAGGATAGTAGCTTCTGAGCCATTCTAAGAGCTTGAGGCTGGCGGGAGGTAGGCTGGATGATAATACACGGAGTGCCTGTTTTGAGGGAAAAGTTGGACGCTCAGTTTTACGCAGGACTACCCCCAAGCTCTTTTGTTGACGCAAGGGCACCTCCACAATCGCACCTACTTTAAGATTCTGTGGCCAGGAGTAAGTAAGCGTATCTGTTCCTTGGTACTTTGGGTTGTTTACTGCGACATCATAATAGGGCATGTCCCTTAGTATATTCTTAATCCTTTTAAAAAGTTTGAAATCTAGCACGCAAGTCTTTATACTTTACGTTGTTCTAATAACAATAAGAGCTTATGTTAGACGTATTTATTACTTCACGAGTGCGCCGAAAAATCATTGTCGTGTATGCAAAGTATCCCGACTTTAAAACCCATGTGCGGGGATTGGCAAAGCTAATAAAAGAAGATGCTGGCAATATTCAACGCGAGCTCAAGCGTCTGGAGAAAATTGGTTTTTTGATATCAGAAAAGCAGGGAAATACGAAAGTTTACTACACCAATAAACACTTTGCGATCTTCAAAGAGCTACAAAGTATAGTATTAAAATCACAACGTCTGAACCAAAAACGTCACCAAGGATCGCAGTAACTTGCCAGATAGGTAGTAAAAGCGTATAATTACTCTTTAGATTATGATAGTGGTAACTAAAAAAGACCCAAAGGAATCGTTGGAGAGTCTACTTCGCCGTTTCAACCGAAAGGTGCAGCAGTCTGGCGCCTTGGCGATAGTCAAGCAGAAACAGTACTTTGAGAAGCCAATTAGCAAACGAGAACGTCGCAATAAGGCGGTATTACGTCGTCAGCGTAAGGCTCTCAAAATAAAACGTATTAAACTCGGTCTCCGCTAAGTTTCTTAAAACGGCAGTAAACCTGCAAAAAATCAGCGGCTCTGCTACACTTATCACTGAAATGTCGGCGCTCAAAGACCAGATAAACCAAGATCTCAAGTCAGCTATGCTTGCGCGTGACGAAAAACTGGTGACTACCTTACGCGGCTTGAAAAGCGCTATCTTGTATGCAGAAGTGGCAGTTGGAAAACGCCAGGAAGGGTTGAGTGAAGCAGAGCTGGTCGCTGTACTGCAAAAGGAGGCCAAAAAACGCCAGGAGAGCGCTGACTTATTCGGCAAGGGTGGAAATCAGGAAAAACAACGCGATGAGTTAGCCGAAAAAGAGGTAATTGAAAATTATCTGCCTGCCCAGATGAATGATGATGATTTACGTCAGGTTGTCAAGGGTGTATTAGAAAAAATTGATTCTCACGATTCTGCCGCTTTTGGTAAAGCAATCGGTCTCGTTAAGCAACAAGTCGGAGCGCAGGCTGATGGCGGAAGGATTGCCAAGCTGATAAAAGAACAGTTGACACCATGATTATCTTTATGGGGGTTGCGGGCTCAGGCAAAAGTGTTCAGGGGCGGATGCTCGCTGATGAATTAGCTCTGCCTTGGTTATCGACCGGCGAATTTCTCCGTATGCTGGTATCCGGGGAACGGCGCAAGGAAATGATTGCCGGCAAACTGTTGCCAGATGAAGAAATTATTCATTTGGTACAGCGTATATTGGGGATTATTGACCCAAAAAAAGAATTTGTGCTCGATGGATTTCCTCGAAGTACCGCTCAGGCTGACTGGCTAATCACTCAAGTGAAGCACCAGCAGATAAGCTCAGCCACTGTTATTCACCTTATTGCTTCGCAAGCGACTGTGACTGAGCGTTTACTTCGCAGAGGCCGGCCTGATGACACCAAAGAAGCGATGACTGAACGTTTCCGGGAGTTCGAAACAACGCTAAAACCTGTGCTTGATCACTTCAAACAAGCAGACATTCCAGTATTTGATATTGATGGGGAGCAACCGCTTGAAGTGGTTCATAGGGCTATTTTAGAGCGTGTCAGCAGGTAGGAGATTTATTCATGGTGACAGTAGTTAAGAACCAAACTGAAATTGATGCTATGCGGCAAAGCGGGCGAATGCTGGCCACTGTGCATGATGCGCTGCGTCGTGCCGTCGCCCCAGGTATAAGTACAAAGGAACTAGCTGACATAGCCGCTCATGAACTCAAATCACTTGGTGGTAAACCGGCTTTTCTTGGCTACCAGGGTTTTCCGGATGTGTTATGTACATCAGTCAATGATGCAGTGGTGCATGGTATTCCTTCTCGCGATGAAGTGTTGAGGGATGGAGACATAATTGGTCTCGATTTCGGTGTGATAGTGAACGGCATGATTACAGACGGCGCCATAAGTGTGGTAGTGGGTAAGAGCCAACACAAACAGCATCAGAAGTTGGTAGAGGTGACGCAACAGAGTTTAATGCAGGGCATAAAAGCAGTCCGACAGGGTGCTACGACCGGAGACATTGGCTATGCGGTTCAGGCGTGCCTAGATAAGGCGCAGTTCGGAATTGTGCGGGATTTAGTTGGTCACGGCGTGGGGCATCATCTACACGAAGAGCCGGACATACCGAATTATGGTCAAAGAGGTAGCGGCTTCCAGTTACAGAGTGGCATGACAATTGCTATCGAACCAATGGCCACCTTGGGGGATTACCATGTATATATCGATAAGGATCACTGGACAGTTCGAACTCGCGATCGCTCTGTTGCTGCTCACTTTGAGCATACAGTGCTTGTGACCGAGGACGGAGCTGAGATCCTAACCACCTTGTAATTCCCCGTTTCTACCAAAGTTCATATGCTATACTGCCACCATGCGTGAAGCACAAGCTGCTTTTTTTGGTCTTGATATTGGTACGAGTACGGTTCGTTGTGTTGCAGGAATACTTGATGCTGAGAAACAAAGGCCTTCCATCATCGGGCATGGCAGCGCCGTCAATATCGGTATGCGCAAGGGCATTATTGTCCATGTTGACGATGTCGTCGAAGCTATTGTCCAAGCGGTGACAGAAGCTGAAAGAGTGTCTGGTATGCAGATTCCTCACGCGACGGTGAATATTAATGGTGCTCATGTGATGGGAATGAACTCTCGCGGAGTAATTGCGATTAGCAGTGCGAATCGGGAAATTACGGCTGATGACAGATTAAGAGTAGAAGAAGCGGCGACTATTGTAAAAATGCCGCCCAACCGAGAAATTATTCAGGTTTTTGCCAAGAATTATCGCCTTGATGGCCAGGATAACATAAAAAATCCAGTTGGCATGCATGGTGTTCGTTTGGAAGTGGATACTCATATTGTCACTGCAGCTACACCGAACCTGCGCAACCTTGACCTTGCACTTGAAAAGGCACGGGTAACTCCTTCGCACCATACGGTAGCAAGTCTGGCTGCCGCTGAGGCAGTTCTGACCCGTCAACAAAAAGAATCAGGCACTGTCTTGCTTGACATTGGTGCCGGCACGACGAACTTAGTAGTAATCGAAGACGGCGAAGTACAACATATTGCAGTCATACCAATTGGAGGTATTCATATTACTAATGACTTAGCGATTGGTCTGAAAACTGACCTTGATATTGCGGAGGCAGTGAAGTTGCAGCACGGTGGCCTAGGGAAGCACGCCAAGGTTGGCAAAGCAGTAGTGAGCGTGAATCAGCAACGCCACGAATTTGTCGGTGAAGAAGTCCACATGATCGTGGAGGCAAGGGTAGAGGAATTGTTTGATTTTGTTGATAAGGAACTGAAAAAAATCCAAAGGTCCAGGAAGTTGCCAGGCGGAGTGGTCTTGGTAGGTGGCAGTGCGAAGCTACCAGGTATTGCCGAGATAGCTAAAGAGAAGCTAGAGCTTGCTGCCCGAGTTGGTAAACTACAGCCTTTCGAGGGCTTAATCGATACTGTGCAGGATCCGGCTTATTGTGCAGTGGTTGGTCTTATGCTGCTTGATATGCTGCTTATGCCAGGAGCTAATGGTGCTACCCAACGAGGTGTGCCAAATCCAGGGGTATTTGGCTTACTTGACGGGATTATCCGCCGGTTTAAGCGTCATTAATCGCAGCGCGCACATATTTTGCTCGTCAAAATTATTGAAGAATCGTGCAGCATCTTTAAATTGTTCATTGAAGACGGCATTGGTTTGCGGTATACTGCCGACTATAAAATTAGTGTGATATTGAGGAAATTTGTAATATGCCCCAGGTAGCTCCGGCAATAGAAACATTCGCTCGCATAAAGGTAATTGGTGTAGGTGGTGCTGGTGGTGCTGCGCTCAACCGGATGATTGAAGCAGGCGTAGATGGGGTTGAGTTCGTCGCTATTAATACTGATGCACAAGCCTTGCACCATTCCAAGGCACAGACCAAGATCCATATCGGCAAAGAAGAGACCAGAGGTTTAGGGGCAGGAGCTGACCCAGCGATTGGACAACGGGCTGCGGAAGAGTCCATGGAAGAGATTAAAAAAGCGGTAGATGGCGCAGACATGGTGTTCGTAACGATTGGTGCAGGTGGCGGCACCGGTAGTGGCGCCGGCCATATAGTCGCCCAGACCGCTCGGTCACAAGGTATTCTTGTTGTAGGATTTGCAACTAAGCCGTTTGCATTTGAGGGCGATAAGCGTCGCAAAAACGCGGAAGTCGCAATCGAACGCCTACGCGATGCAGTCGATACCCTCATTATTATTCCTAACGACCGGTTGCTCCAGACAATTGATAGACAAACTCCGCTCTTAGAGGCCTTTAAGGTTGCTGACGATGTGCTGCGGCAAGGAGTACAAGGTATCTCCGATCTTATTACCGTTCACGGTCTTATTAACCTTGACTTTGCTGATGTAAAAACAGTTATGAGTGATGCCGGATCGGCTCTTATGGGAATTGGCCGAGCCAGCGGCGAAAATCGGGCCATACAAGCTGCCCAACAAGCCATTGAATCTCCTTTGCTCGAAGTTTCTATTGATGGTGCACGTGGTATTTTATTCAACGTAATTGGCGGTAACGATATGTCAATGCATGAAATTAACGCTGCCGCCGAAACCATTACTTCCGCCGCCGACCCAGATGCCAATATTATTTTCGGAGCTACAATTAACCCTGAACTAGAAGGTGAAATGATTATTACGGTGGTAGCTACGGGGTTTGACGCTTCGTATTTTGCGAATCGCTCCCGGCTTCCGAAGGAAGAAACAGTAAAAACTGAGGAATCTGAACCAACCGAGACGGATATTGATAATATTGATATGCAGTTGGAAAATAAAGATCAAACCACCAGTGGTTCAGAGGAGTTTCACAAGGAGCCGACTATTCCTAACATCTGGGCACTTGATCACGAAAGTGCCGACACAGAAGCTTCGAACGGTGATGGAGAAGTGAATCCAGACGATGGGGGAGCTGCGGACGAGCTTGAAAAGCCATCATTCTTACGCCGGCTTAAAAAACGCCGCGGTGACAAACAAGACAAATCGGAAACCGAGGAATCAAACAAACTCTAAGGTGTAATTTGGGCAAATTTGTCATAAATAATACACCGTAATTTACTTGCAAAGCCGCTAGTGATAGGGTTATGCTATTTAGCATAGACGCTATATATAGGGATATGGCCCTAGTACGTTCAGAGTGAAGAAGGAGGCGAAAAACCTAAAATGAAATGTAGCCACTGTCAGCAAGCGGACACGAAGGTTATTGAGTCACGGGATGTGGCCGATGGTAAATCTATCCGACGACGACGGGTATGTTTGAAGTGCAGCTACCGGTTTACTACTTACGAGAGGGTAGAAAGACCCCAATTGGTAGTTATCAAGCATAACGGCACCAGGGAGTTATTCAATAGACAGAAACTCCTGGGAGGCCTTTACCGTGCCAGCGAAAAAACTCCCCTGACCAATGTACAATTGGATCGTTTGGTGACTGACATCGAGGAACAACTTTATGGGTGTGGTGACGCAGAAGTGACCTCGACTAAGATTGGCCAAATGGTAATGGATAGGTTGGCTCAGCTAAACGAGGTAGCATATGTGCGGTTTGCCAGTGTGTACCGTCGCTTCAGAGATATAGCTGGATTTGAGCGAGAGCTTTCACAGATTAGGGAGCTTAAGACCAGTCGTGTCAAACGCTAAGACGTTTGACGGTTCCCCTGGGGTTTATTAACCGCAAACCCTAGGGGAGCTTTCCCGACATAAACAATGTTCGGGCGACTCTAAATAAAAAACAGTATAAAATATAATAAAAATTCCCTGCCAGATGAGGGATACTCGCAGGGTAACAATGGGGGTAAGTTATGGGACAAACAACAATCCTGGGACGCAGGAGGCTATTCACTCCTCCTAAAAGTAAGGCATACGACACACTGAAGTGGGTGCAGCGAGACGCACTTATTACCAATCCAATGACGAATAAGGCGGTATTTGAACAAAAAGGTGTGGAATTCCCCGAAGGTTGGTCCCAAAATGCAATTAACATTGTGGCCCAGAAGTATTTCACCGGCACACCAGACACACCCGAACGGGAAAGTTCACTAAAAGACTTGATTGACCGTATTGTTGATACGATTGCACGACAGGGTCAGCAGGAGGGCTACTTTGAATCGGCTGCCGAAACAAATGATTTTAAGGAAGAGCTGAAGTATATCTTGGCTACGCAGCGGGCTGCTTTTAATTCACCGGTCTGGTTTAATATTGGCGCACCCATGCGCTCACAACAGGCGAGTGCTTGTTTTATATTGGCAGTTGAGGATACGATGCCGTCTATCCTAAACTGGTACACAGAGGAGGGGATGATCTTTAAGGGTGGCTCAGGCTCTGGGATTAACTTGAGTACGCTTAGGGGATCGATGGAGAAATTAGGCAAAAGTGCTGGTACTGCTTCAGGACCTTTAAGTTTCATGCGCGGTGCAGACGCGTCTGCCGGTGCGATTAAAAGTGGGGGCAAGACCCGGCGAGCGGCTAAGATGGTGATATTAAACGTTGACCACCCTGATGTTGAGGAATTTATCTGGTGTAAAGCACGCGAAGAGCGTAAAGCACGAGTCTTGCAAGAGGCGGGTTTCGATATGAACCTGGATGGCAAAGATGCCTACTCTGTGCAATACCAGAATGCCAACAACTCAGTCAGAGTAACAGATGAATTTATGCAAGCAGTTGAGGATGATGCAGATTGGGAGCTGAAAGGAGTTGCCAGTCATAAACCAGTGAAGCAAGTCAAAGCCAGAGATCTATTCCGCCAAATTGCCGAAGCGGCCTGGGAATGTGCTGATCCGGGCATGCAGTTCGACACTACTATTAATCATTGGCATACAACTCCAAATGCGGGTCGGATTAACGCCTCAAATCCCTGTAGCGAATACATGCATTTGGATGACAGTGCCTGTAACCTTGCCTCAATTAACCTCTTGAAATACCTTAAAGAGGATGGCTCATTTGATATTGAGGCATTTAAGCATACGGTGGAGCTAGTTTTTACCGCTCAGGAAATACTGGTTGGTTATTCTGATTATCCTACGAAAAATATTGCCAAGAACGCTCGGGCTTACCGGGAGCTAGGTCTGGGATATGCAAATCTTGGTGCGTTGCTTATGGCGCAAGGATTGCCATACGATTCTGATGAAGGCCGAGCCCAAGCTGCTGCCATTACTGCTCTCATGACCGGGCATGCTTATACTACTAGCGCACGAATTGCCAGTCGGGTTGGACCCTTTGCCGGTTTTCATAAGGACAAAGACGGGGTAATACACGTTCTCAAGATGCATCGTCAGACTGTTTCAGATATTGACGCAAGTCTGGTAGCCGAAGAATTGCTGAGTGCCGCAGCGACTGCCTGGGATGAAGCAGTAGAATTGGGAGGACTCTACGGAGTACGTAATTCCCAAGCCAGTGTTTTAGCGCCCACAGGTACAATCGGACTAATGATGGACTGTGATACTACTGGTATCGAGCCTGATTTGGGCCTGGTAAAGGTCAAGAAACTGGTTGGGGGTGGCACGATGAGCATTGTGAATCAAACTGTACCACGAGCACTCGCTGCACTGGGCTACACAGCCAGCCAAATTAACGATATTGTCGGTTATATTGACCAGGAAAAAACCATTCAAGGAGCGCCTTACCTTCAAACAGAACATCTCCCTGTGTTTGCTTGCTCAATGGGTGATAATGCAATTCATTATTTGGGCCACGTGAAGATGATGGCGTCAGTACAGCCGTTCTTGTCTGGAGCAATTAGTAAGACAGTTAATATGCCAGAAGAGGTAACAGTAGAAGATGTGGAGCAACTCCACATTGATGCTTGGAAAATGGGCCTCAAAGCGGTGGCTATTTACCGGGATAATTGTAAAGTGGCTCAGCCTCTCTCTATGGCCAAGAAAGAGGGAGAGAAAGTTGCAGAGGAGACCCAGCGTCTAGACGACATGATTATCGTAAAAGGCGCGGTCAGAAAAGAATTACCCAAAGTCCGCACAGCGAAAACATTTTCATTCCACGTTGCTGATAGCCATGGCTATATGACGGTGGGTGAGTATGAAGACGGCAGTCCAGGTGAGATTTTTGTCAGCATTGCGAAACAAGGCTCAACCTTACGGGGAATTATGGATGCCTTTGCCATTAGCATGAGCCATGGACTGCAGTATGGAGTGCCGCTTAAAAGTTACGTAAAGTCCTTTACCAATATGTCATTTGCACCTGCAGGTATCACCGATGATCCAGAAATAAGGACTGCTTCGTCTCTTGTCGACTACTTGTCGCGCCGACTAGCGTTAACCTACTTACCGTATGATGACCGACTCGAGCTCGGCTTAGCTTCGATAGAAGATATGCCAGGGGAACAGGTAGAGCTCGCGATTGATGATACTTCCCGCCCACAGGATACTACGATTAGCTCCAGTGACATCACTCGGCCTACAGAATCAGTTCAGCCTGTTTCGCCGCCCACGACAACAACTCAAAATCAAGATGATACTGCTCCGATTTGTTATAACTGTGGCAACCAAACCCAACGGGCTGGTAGTTGCTATGTTTGCAGTGCTTGTGGTTCAACAACAGGCTGCAGTTAAACACAAGCTGTGCTACACTACTGGTCATAATGAAGGTGTGCGTTTTGTACCGGCCGAATTCTGATCATGCACGAAGTATTGAAGAATTCCTGCACGAGTTCAGCCATTTATACCCAGACCGTAAAGCGGAATTGGTGAATCTGGATACACGTGATGGTGCTGCCACTGCCTCTTTGTATGATGTAGTTCGTTATCCTGCTATTCTCGCTATAACAGATGATGGGCAGCTTATAAGGTCGTGGGAAGGCGAGCAACTTCCCCTTATCAGCGAGGTAGCGAACTACGCCCAGCCTGAGTTGCATGCCGCTTATCTGTAGCGTATAGTCATAAACTGTAAATCCGTGTCTGTTGCGTTAGAGCAATAGAGCAGAAGTGGTTATCACCCACAAAGGAGCAGGAAGAACGGGAAATCCTCCCTAGTAGAACCTGACGGGCAGCCCGTTATAGCGAGAATAAAGTGCCTCTAGAGAACTGCCTCTTTTGGAAGCCGGATGGTACCGTCCTTATATCACTAGGGATTCCGGCCGGCTTAAAGGGGCATTTTTTATAGGGAGCCTCAAAAAGGGAGTGAACATGAAGTTTGAGTCGGGTAGTCGGCAACCACCAATAGAATACGAAAAAGAGTTGGTGAAGCAGTGGAAAGCCCATAAGGCTTTCGAAAAATCCGTAGAAAACCGCTCCAAAGATAATGCCTATGTTTTCTATGATGGCCCACCTTTCATTACCGGCGTACCACATCACGGTACTTTATTGAGCTCTATTGTTAAAGACGCGGTGCCGCGCTACCAGACGATGCGGGGCAAGCGGGTAGAAAGGGTTTGGGGCTGGGACTGTCACGGCCTCCCGGCTGAGACCTATACCGAAAAAAAGCTTGGAATTACTGATCGTCGCGATATCGGCACCAAAATAAGCTTAGAAGATTATATAAAAGCTAACCGCGATAATATGATCCAGACAGGCAGCCAATGGGAAGACACCATCGATCGGATTGGTCGTTGGGTAGATTTCAAAGGTGCCTATAAGACTATGGACAAATCCTACATGGAATCAGTTTGGTGGGCTTTTAAAACACTTTACGATCAAGGGAAAATTTACGAAGGCGAAAGGGTGCTTATGTATTGCACTCGAGACGCAACGCCACTGTCAAAGGCAGAAGTGACTATGGATACAGGGACATACCAAGAGGTAACCGACCCAAGTGTCTTTGTGAAGTTTAAACTGGTTGATGAAGATGCCTACATGTTGGTGTGGACGACCACTCCTTGGACACTGTTGGGAAACACGGGACTGGCTATAAACGGTGACCTCGATTACTTGAAGGTAAAACTTGGCCAAGAGACATTTATCTTGGCAGAGAAGCTTGCCCCCAAGGTCTTGGTTGATGAACACCACCAACCGCTTCACTTTGAAGTGATCGGCAAAGTAAAAGGCCATGAGTTAGCCGGGAAAAGGTATCAACCATTATTTGTCGACCGTGGTGAAGGTGCGCATTTTATTTGGCTGGCTGATTTTGTCAGTTCTGAAGAGGGTTCAGGAGTGGTTCATATCGCGCCGGCATATGGTGAGGACGATTTTACGTTAGCTCAAGAGAAGGGTTTGCCGGTTGTCCACGTGATTGATGAAAGCGGATTTTATACCGAGGGAGATTGGCAAGGCAGCAATGTGTGGGAAATAAACAAAACAATCGCCAAGAATTTGTATGAAAAAGGGGTAGTGTGGAAAATTGACTATATCAGACACAGCTATCCCCATTGCCACCGTTGTGGCACACGGTTAATGTACCGAGCTCACCCCAGTTGGTTTATGAATATTGAGGGTCAGAAACAACAAATGTTGGTTGAGAATACCGAAAATATCAGCTGGTTTCCTGGGCATATTAAACATGGCCGGTTTGAACATACAATCCGGACTGCGCCAGATTGGAATTTATCACGTGACCGTTTTTGGGCAACGGCAATGCCGGTTTGGAAAGGAACGGATAGCGAGGGACAGGAACGTATCAAAGTGGTAGGCAGCTATGCGGAGCTCGAAGAACTTTCAGGGGTAGTGCTAGATGATTATCACCGGCCCTGGATTGATGGCGTGGAATTTGACCTGGACAATGTTCATTATCGGCGCATTGATAAGGTAATGGATTGCTGGTTCGAGAGCGGGTCAATGCCATTTGCCCAGTTTCACTACCCGTTTGAGAACAAAGAAAAGTTTGAGGCCAATTTTCCAGGTGATTTTGTGGTGGAATATGTGGGTCAGGTACGGGCATGGTTTTACTACATGCATGCAGTGAGTGTTGGCCTGTTTGGCCGCAACGCCTTCAAGCAGGTAATCGCCACCGGTACTCTTCTGGGTTCAGACGGGCGGAAACTCAGTAAGAGTTATGGTAACTACACTGATCCGAATGAATTGATGGATCAGTACTCAGCTGATAGTTTGAGGTTTCTACTGCTTGCATCACCGGTTTTAAATGCTGAAGATTTTATCGTTCACGATAAAGACGTGGCTGACATATATCGGAAGTTGAACATGGTGTGGAATATGTATGATTTCTTCACAATGTATGCCGAGGTTGATGACTGGAAGTGGGAGGGTGCTCACACTGATCCAAGTGAGACCTGTAAAAACCCGCTTGACCAATGGATTATTAGTCGAGTACATCAGTTAACTCGAGAAGTGGGGAAACATATGGATGCATATGATATTCCTAATGCAGTGAAACCGATCTTGCCATTTATAGATGATGCATCGAATTGGTACGTACGCCGTTCCCGTCGCCGTTTCTGGAAGTCAGGTGACGACGAAGATAAAAATAACGCATACCAGACGCTTCATTACGTACTGGTGCAACTTTCAATGATTATGGCGCCGTTCACTCCATTCCTGGCCGAAGAACTGTATCAAAAACTCACAGGAGGTGAATCAGTGCACCTGCTGGATTGGCCTGAATTTGGCCATATCGATGAATTACTCTTAGATGATATGGCCTCTATTCGAATGGCTATTACAGAGGGTCTGGCCAAGCGTGCAGAAGGTGGTATTAAGGTGCGACAACCACTTGCCAGGGCAACTATCACCGGGGGATTAGACACTTCGCGTCTCCACTGGGAAGCTTTGGTGCAAATTGTAAAAGAGGAGTTAAATGTCAAAGCGGTTAGCTTGCTGCCAGATGGCAACATTTCGTCACCGATTCACTCCTTGGATATCCAACTTGATATGAAGATTACTTCTGATCTTCGACAGGAGGGCACTATGCGTGAAATTATTCGCCATATTCAGAATACCCGTAAGAAAGCCGGGCTGCAGGTGGACGATCGCATTGTGCTTGAGCTTTATACAGAGGACTCACAACTTGCCAAAACTATTGATCACTACAAACAGACCATTAGTCATGAAACGCTTGCCACAGAGCTTGTGAGTGCGTCTTCATCCCAATCACCCCCTGCGACTACTGTGTCGATAGAAGGTAAGGATCTTCATATTCGTCTCACAAAAGTTTCACACTCTCAGTAAGAAGGTTACGACTTGCGAAATATAGCTTCTTCCTCTTCCTAGTATTTCAGGAAGTCTTTACAGAGAAGGTCATCTCTGTTACCATCTATCGGTAACATTTCTTAAACTGAATTATTAAAGATAGTGAAAAAAGCAGTAATTACAACTGGTGGAAAGCAATATCTTGTCTATGAAGGCGAGGAGTTAGAAGTAGAGCGCATTAGCGGGAAAGAAAAGCTATCCTTTGCTCCCTTATTGACAATAATAGATGGCAAGGTGACTGTCGGTGCGCCAGAAATAGAAGGTGTCACAGTGACTGCTCAAATAACTGAACCTGAAATTAAGGCAGAGAAGGTGACTGCTATCCGTTATAAAGCTAAAAAGCGGGTTCGCAAAATACACGGTCATCGACAAATCCACTCCAGGATCAAAATAACCAAAATAGCCTAAGGGGTTATTAAGATACTAGCCATTAGATGCTAGTATTAAAAGGCTACATAAAGGATGATTTACTCTTGTCTCGCTTAATGGTAGGCTTATGGTTATTAAGTGGGAAGATAAAATTTTTAGATGAGCCATATCATCGCGGTCATAAATCAAAAAGGTGGAGTAGGAAAAACTACTACGGCAATTAATCTGGCTTCATATTTAGCGAAGAAAGACAAGACAGTTCTGCTGGTGGATATCGACCCACAGGGAAATGCCACGAGCGGTTTAGGCCAGAACAAGCACTCACTGGAACGAACAATGTACGACGTCCTGTTTGGGCGCTGTACGATAGATCAGGCAATTCTTGCCACTGAAACAGCCGGTTTAAATTTGGCGCCAAGCAATTCAGCGCTGGCAGCAGCAGAGTTGGAACTGGCAGGTGAAACAAAACGAGAACATAAACTGCAACGGGTCATAGCGGGGTGCGTTCACGACTACATCATTATTGATTGTCCACCGGCACTTGGTTTACTAACAGTGAATGCTTTGACGGCAGCTCACTACGTGTTAATACCAGTACAAGCTGAGTACTATGCCCTCGAAGGTTTAAGCCAGTTACTGGAGGTGATAAAACGCGTAAGAGGTGGACTCAACCCAGACTTGGAAATTCTTGGACTGGTGGTCACAATGTATGATCGACGCACTTCATTGTCTGACCAAGTAGTCGAAGAACTTCAAAAACATTTTGGCGACAAAGTCCTCAGTACACTTATTCCGCGGAATGTCCGCTTAGCTGAGGCGCCGAGTTTTGGCAAGACGATTGCCGAGCATGATAAGTGGTCCAAGGGTGCACGAAGCTATAAGCAATTAGCGAAGGAGGTAGAGAACCGTGTCACGTAAACATGTGAGTCTGGGAAAAGGATTCGAGGCGCTCATACCAGAAAACCTAGATGTGAGTGCCCTTACTCACAAAGAAGAGCGGATTAGAGAATTGTCGATCACTAAATTAGCACCTAATCCACACCAGCCAAGACGGCATTTTGATCAGGAATTCTTAATTGAATTGTCAGAATCAATCAAACGCCATGGTATTTTGCAGCCACTGGTTGTTACACCTTTGCACGAAGATCGCTACCAGATTGTTGCCGGTGAACGGCGGTGGCGGGCAGCGCAGCTGGCAGGTTTGAAAACAGTGCCAGCAGTGGTACGCACCACTAAAGAACTGCAGCAATTAGAAGTTGCTCTCGTGGAAAATGTCCAACGGGTTGATCTTTCGCCATTAGAACAAGCTGCCTCGATCCAACGATTACACGAGCAATTCAGCCAGGAATACTCTGTTATTGCCAAGCGTTTAGGCAAAGCTTTGTCAACGGTAATGAATATTGTTCGTTTGCTCCAGTTATCACCAAAAGCCCAGAAAGCCTTGCACACTAAGGAAATTACTGAGGGGCATGCTCGCGCAATTTTGGCTTTAAAGACGCCCCAAACACAGGACTATCTCTTGCAATTGATACGGAAACATGGCTGGACAGTCCGCCAAGCAGAACGTTTTGTACTTGCTCACAAGCAGGGTATTAAATCAGCTGAAGCTGTGAAGAAAAGAGTCCTTGATACGACTCCCCAAACAAAGAAACTAAGCGTGATCCTGCAGGCACCTGTCAAACTGAAACGAACCGCGAAAGGCGGCCGTTTGGAAATTGTCTTTCAGGATGATGCTGATCTAACCCGTATATTGAAGCAGCTCTCAAAAAAGTAACTAGAACTTCTGAGCTTTTCCAAAGGGGAAGAGCCGCAAAACTAATTTACCGACTATGTCCTGAGCAGGGATTGGTCCAATCACTCGGGAGTCCAGTGAGTTATTGCGGTTGTCGCCGAGTACGAAGACCTGATTATCAGGGATGGTGGCAGTATACTCACCGGGTGTTGTCACAATGACTTTGCCGTAGGGCATTATATTGTCCGGTTCAAAACCGTTGGGGTGCTCTTTATTGTAGACAGTAACCGTTCCTTCCTTGACCACTACTTTTTCACCGGGTAGGCCGATTACCCGCTTAATCAACTGTTTCTCCTCATTGCCGACTTCTGTGGTATTAAAGATAATAATATCGCCTCGATGAGGGATATAGGGGTGGTGGGTGAGACGCGAAATAGTACGCGGGGCCTTATATACTATGAGCCGGTCTTGGTTTTGCAACGTGGTTTCCATGCTTGGACCATCTACTTCATAAGATTGAAATACATAAGCTGTGAGCGAAAGGGCAATCAGCGGCGCGACTATGATAATTGCTACCGTCGACAAGATACTGCGTAAGCGCTCTCTCGTATCTGGCTTGTCGTCTGAAGCTGAATCGTTACTAGTCACCGACTGGCCGGGCATAGTGGGTTCCTGGTGCATTCCCATATCGGTTCAACTATAGCTCAAATAGCCTGAATATGCACATGTTTACGCGTTTACGTATTGCGCTGAAAACGCTATACTAGACAGACGCGATTATGGATAATTTCAGGCGTCGTAAGTCGCCACTCAGACATGCATCAGTAGACGGTATCGTCACGAAAGACAGGACGCCAAGGCGGACTGGAAGTATTAATTTCCAACGGTCAGCCTCAGCTGCTTCAGGCAATGTCGTCACGAAGCATATTGATGACTTCAGAAGGAAGGATGGCTTTCATCCAGGTGGCAACCCGACAATTACGTCTCCCGGCAATACAAAAAAGCTCAGCCGTGCACCTCGTCGGCGTTCAAAACTTTATGATGGTGTGAAAGAAACAAAAAAATTTCAATGGCGCAAAGCCGCAAAGCGCAGCGCTTTGGTTTTATTGCTAGCGATAGTAATTACTGGTGGATTATTGTTCACGAAGGGTTATCTCAAATGGCGCAAGGTCTTAAAAGGTGGTGGCCAAGAGGTAGCAGCTCTTCAGGGTGACGTGGATCCAAACTCCCTGAAAGTAGAGGGAGATGGACGCTACAATGTATTACTTCTTGGAAAAGGTGGTGATGGCCATGAGGCCCCAGACCTTACTGACACGATCCTTGTTGCGAGTATCGACCCGGTGCAAAAAGAAGCTGGTTTGCTCAGTATCCCCCGTGATCTGTGGGTAAAACCGGCGAATGGGGGAAGCTATACGAAAATTAACGCTGTCTACGCGGATGCCAAGTATGCAGTGTTAAGCGGGAAAAAGACACCAAACCAAGCTGCCAAAGCTGAAGAAGCTGGCCTGAACGCAATAGATAAGACTGTCGAACAGGTGATCGGTATACCAATCCATCGTCATGTTATCGTGGATTTCAAGGCATTTAAAGATGGGGTAAATGCAGTAGGTGGGATTGATTTGAATGTTCAACAATCGGTTTATGAAAACCTATGGGATGAGTCAACTCACCGCAATTACGTTCTAAATGTCCAACCTGGCCCGCAGCATTTTGATGGAACGCGTGCGCTCTTCTATGCACGCTCCCGGCATACAAGCCCACGTGGTGATTTCGATCGTACTGAGCGCCAGCGTGCAATCCTGGTCGGCTTAAAGCAAAAAGTCTTTAGTGTTGGTACTTTATCAAACCCACTGAAAATATCACAGTTAATGGATGCCTTTGGAGACCATATCCAGACTAATATTAATTCTAACGAGGTAAAAAGTCTCTATGATCTTGCCAAACAGATTGGTGGTGATAAAGTTACCTCAATTGGCTTGGCTGATCCACCGAATGAGTATGTAAAAACCGGCTCTATAAGTGGTCTCTCGGTAGTGGTACCGAAGGCGGGGGTTGGCAATTACCAGGAAATCCAATCCTATGTCCGTAACACTTTGAGGGATAGTTATCTCAAAAAAGAAAATGCCAGTATATTGATACTGAATGGGACGAGTCGACCAGGCTTGGCCACTGCCAAGGCAGACTTACTAAAATCATATGGTTATAACGTCGCACAGGTGGGCGATGCTCCAACAAAAAGCTATCGCCAAACTGTACTGGTAGATCTACGGGGTGGAAATAAGAAATACACCAAACACTACCTAGAAAAACGCCTCGGCGTTACTGCGATTGATAAGTTACCAGATAGTGCTATTGCTTCGGGAACAGCGGATTTTGTTATAATAGTCGGTGCTAATGAGACAACTAACGGCCAAAATTAAACCGGCCAGTGGCTTTTCGCATTTCGTCCACATTGCCTTAACCAGCCTGTTGCCGGCTTTGGTATTTGTCTTTGTGCGGACGCACTTTGTGCCTTTGGCAGTGGTGGTGATAATACTAAGCAAATGGCGCATGTTTGCTGTAAAGCCTCGCCATTGGCCGGCCAATATCCGTGCAAATGCGATTGACATTATTGTAGGTCTTTCCATCGTGGCATTTATGACCCATAGCGGGTCAATGATGGTACAGCTGATTTGGGCAATTGCATATGGAGTATGGTTACTAGTAATAAAACGTCAGACCGGCGTGTTGGGTGTATCGGTACAGGCTATAATCGGTCAGTCGTTTGGGCTGGTCGCGGTGTTTCTACAATATGGTGGCATGGATACGTGGCTGTTGGTGCTCTTAACCTGGCTAGTCTGTTACTCCGCGGCCCGGCATTTCTTTACGAGTTTTGAGGAGAGCTATAGTCGGTTTCTCGCGTATACATGGGCCTATTTTGGTGCGTCTCTGGTATGGGTGTTGTCGCACTGGCTGCTGTTTTACGGAGTAATTGCACAACCGGCCTTGCTCTTATCGGTAATTAGTTTTGGATTAGGTGGAATCTATTATCTCGAGGAAACAGACCGGCTATCCTTGCTGCTTCGTCGTCAACTTATCTTTGTAATGTTCGCGATTATAATTATTGTTTTGGTTTTCTCGGACTGGGGCGATAAAGCTGTGTAAAATAGGAGAAACGGGGGGATCATGAGTCAGACTGTATCACCAGGTACACGTAAAACAAGCAGCAACAAAAATTACATTGCACCAGAGAGTCGCAAACGGGTCGCAGGTATTTTACTCGTAGTATTAGCGGTATTAAGTGTCGGCTTTTTAGGAGGCTGGCTGGGGGCAGCTGCTCGAAAAAACAATAATTCGCTTCATAATAACGACACTCAAAAGCTTGTGGTGTCTAGTGAAAGCCAATTAATTAGTGACATTGCTCGTAATACAGGGCCAAGTGTCGTGTCGATCAATGTAACGGCGTCGGGTGGTACGACCGTGTTCGGGCAAGAGAGTGTTCAGCAAGGTGCTGGTACCGGTTTTATTATTAGTGCTGACGGTGTAGTTGTTACGAATCGTCATGTAGTGCCTCAAGGTACCAGTAGTGTAAGTGTTATTCTCTCTGATGGCACTCAACTTGATAATGTAGAGGTAATTGGCCGGACGAGCGAAAATGACTCGCTTGATATTGCCTTCCTCAAGATTAAAGATAAAAAGGGTAAAACCCTTACACCAATTAAGCTGGGTGATTCTAGTAAGGTAAAAGTAGGTGATAAGGTAATCGCTATCGGCAACGCGCTCGGCCAGTTTCAGAATACAGTAACATCAGGAATAATATCGGGCTATGGGCGCAGTGTAGAGGCTGGCGATGATAGTGGCAGCTCTTCCGAAACCTTGCAGAACTTATTCCAAACTGATACGGCTATTAATCGGGGTAACTCAGGCGGACCGTTAATGAATATGGCTGGGGAAGTTATTGGTATTAACACCGCCGTGGCAGGCAACGCCGAAAATATCGGCTTTGCTATACCGATTAATGACGTTAAGGGACTAATTAAAAGTGTGCTTGAACAAGGTAAGTTGCTTCGACCATATTTAGGGGTCCGCTATGTATCGCTAACTGATGACTTGGCATATCAATACAACCTCAACACAAAACGAGGAGCCTATCTCGCCCCTGGCCGTACTGGCCAACCGGTGGTGGTGAGTGGTAGTCCTGCTGAAAAAGCTGGCCTGAAAGAGAAGGATATTATCGTGAAAATTAACGATACACCAATAGATGAAAACAATAGCCTTACCTCTGTACTTGGCCGCTTGAGCGTGGGGGATAAAGTCAACATTACAGTTGTACGTGACGGTAAAGAACAGACTGTTCAAGCCAACCTTGAAGCTGCGCCTGAAAGCTAAGTTTGAAATTGTAAGGCAAGTCCCGCAATCTTAATAAGATTGTAACCGTTGTTGGCTGCTATCTGAATAAGGGTTTCATGCTGAGAGGTGAGAGCTTCAAGGAAAATATCGGTAGGTAGCGGCGTGCGCTGCGCAAGTTGCGACAGCAAGCTTCGGTAGTGGTGAAGGCCATCTTCTCCGGAGAAAAGAGACTCTGGTGGTTCGGCCTGTAAATCCGGTTTGTGTCGTAACGCATTGGGTACGTAGGGTAGATTCGCAACTATTACCTGATAATCTGTCGGGTCGTGTTCTAGTAAATCTTGACAGCGGAAGCGGATTTGTCTCTGTAATTGGTAATGTGTAGCATTTAACTTGGTTACTTGCAGTGCGCGCCTACTGATATCACTAAGCGTAACAGTCCAATTTGGACGTTCGAGGGCAAGGGTGATCCCAATAGCACCACTGCCGCACCCTAAGTCGATTACTTTTAGAGGTTTACTGGAAAGAGATAAGACGAGTTCCACGAGACTCTCGGATTCTGGACGTGGTATAAGAGTAGACTCATTTACTATAAATGAGCGTCCATAGAATTCTTTTTTACCGATGATGTAGGCCACTGGTTCGAGTGTCAGCCTTCGTTTTAGGGCATGCCCGAGCTTAGTTTTTTCAGCGGAGTGGAGCAAATAATCAGGATGAGCGAGTAGCCATTCACGGGAATGGTGGGTAACGTGGCAGACTAGGAGCTGGGCATCAAGCTGGTATGAACTGATATGATGCTTTTGTAGATTAGCAGACGCTTGGCTAAGCCACTCGTCAATCGTCATTTTGCATTAACTCGTGTTCGTATGCCTGTAGTTTTTCTATTAGATCGTTAATATCACCGTCTAGAGCAGCAGGTATGTTACTGCGCGAATATCCTATGCGGTGGTCAGTGATGCGATCCTGGGGGAAGTTATAAGTACGTATTTTTTCACTTCGATCACCGGTACCGATAAGCTTTTGGCGGGCGTCTGAAAGTTTCTTTTGCTCCTCTTCTATTCTGAGCTGCAACAGCCGCGAACGCAGTACACCCATTGCTTTCGCTTTATTCTTAATTTGGGACTTTTCGTCCTGGTTAGCCACGACTAAACCCGTCGGTAGATGAGTGATGCGGACAGCCGAATCAGTTGTGTTAACTGATTGCCCGCCATGTCCACCTGAGCGAAAAACATCTATCCGCAGGTCTGCGTCCTTAATTTCTACATCGGTTTCCTCGGCTTCTGGCATTACCGCTACAGTGACCGTACTGGTATGGATACGACCTTGGCTTTCAGTAGTAGGGACGCGTTGCACCCGGTGAACACCAGCCTCGAATTTGAGATTTTTGTAGACATTCAAACCATGAACTTCAAAAATAATTTCCTTAAATCCGCCCACTTCGTTCGCATTCTCGCTCATAAGCTCTATTGTGTAACCCTTTGTCTCAGCCCACCGTGAGTACATTCGGAATAAATCTCCTGCAAAGAGACTGGCTTCATCGCCACCCGCAGCAGCCCTGATTTCGATGATGGCGTTTCGTTGGTCGTTCGGGTCCTTTGGGGTAAGCAGCACAGCCAGAAGACTTTCAATATTTGCTATTTTGTCTTTCAATTGAACTGCTTCTTCTTTGGCAAGCGCCGAGATTTCCTTATCCTCTGAGAGTGCCATGTTCTTTGCTTCATCTAAATGGGTAGCAAGTTTTGTGCGCTCGTCATAAAGCTTGATAATTTCTTCTAGCTCAGCTTGGCGTCTGGCGAGATGGGGATAACGGGGTGATGAAAATACCGATGGCTCGGATAATTTTGCGATGAGCTGGCGGTATTCCTCTCGAAGTGATGATTCTTTTTCTTTCATGGCGACTATCTTAGTATACAAAAGCTTATCTAAAAACTTTGCGTGATTGAGTAGTAGTTTGAAGGCTTATTGGGCTTTGGCAGCTTGTTTCACCTGCTGCTGGCTTTTTCGGGCTGTTTTTTTGGCAGCTTGTTTCACCCGTTGGGCTTTGGCAGCTTCTGCCGCTTGGGTTTTGGCTTTAAAGCGGTCAACTCGACCTTCGACGTCTACTAATTTTTCCTGGCCGGTAAAGAAGGGATGTGAGGCGCTTGAAATATGTACCTTCACAAGGGGGTATTCTACGCCATCGAGCTTAATCGTTTCTTCGCTGCCCGCTGTAGAACGCGTTAAAAAGGTCGTGTTGTTATTGAGGTCCTGGAACACGACTGGACGATAATTATCTGGATGCAACCCTTTTTTCATAGTCAAGCGGTTAGTATACACCTCTGTTAGCTTATGGTCAAGCCAATGTTGTGCAGGGGTGTTTTATCTGTTATACTAATCAACCTAAGTTAAATTAAGCAGGTGGTCAATAGCATCCTCCCCACTTGATCTGTGTAGGACAAGTAAGGGTAGCAAGCCACCGAAGAGAAAGGATTGCTCATGGTATCTACTGATGTGGATATAAAGAAGTTATTAGAAGCCGGGGCGCATTTTGGCCATAAGACCAGCCGCTGGCACCCTAAAATGGCGCCTTACATTCATAGTAAGAGGGGTGACATTCATATCATTGACCTTACAAGTACCGTGGAAGGTTTACAGGGAGCACTCCAGTTTATTACCGACATTACCTCCCAGGGTAAACAATTGCTGCTGGTAGGCACAAAACGGCAGGCTAAGGAGATTGTCAAGAAACTTGGTGAAGACACCAATATGCCTTATGTAACAGAACGTTGGCTGGGCGGAATGCTGACCAACCAAAAGACTATCGGTGGTCGCATTAAGTACCTCAAGGATTTAGAGACAAAAATGCAAAGTGGTGAGATGGGTGCCAAATACAATAAATTGGAAATCCAACGTTATCAAGAAGAAATAGATCAGATGAACTTCCTGTATGGCGGTGTCAAAAACCTATCTGCCAGACCAGGAGCTGTACTTGTCTTTGATGTGCTGCATGACGCAAATGCAGTCAGGGAAGCCAAAAAACTGAACTTACCTCTTATTGCCATCGTTGATACTAATACCGATCCTACAGGTGTTGATTTTCCTATACCAGCAAATGATGATGCAACAAAGACGCTGCAGCTTATTGCCGACTATGTTGAAAAAGCAGTAGTTGCCGGAAAGAATAAATACCAAAAGAGCGAAAAAACTTCTGAAAAACCGGGAAATAAAGAGACACCCTCTAAGGCAGAAAAATCGGCGGAGGAATCTTAAGAAAATGAAGATACCTATCGAAGAAATAAAACGACTCCGTGAACTCACGGGAGTGGGCATTACAGATGCGAAGAAGGCGCTTGAGGAAACCCGGGGCAACTTCGATAAAGCGTTGGAGGCAATGCGGAAAAAGGGACTCACAAAGGCTGAAAAACGTGGAGAACGTGAGGCAAGAGCTGGTTTGATTGGCCATTACGTGCATGATGGACGAATTGGTGTGCTAGTAGAACTGAACTGTGAAACTGATTTTGTCGCTCGCAACGAACTTTTCCAAGGACTCGCTAAGGATGTGGCGATGCATATTGCTGCCAGTAACCCTGAATATGTGAGCACCGAAGAGGTGCCGGCAAAGGTACGCGAGAAGCTCGCAACTGAATTCACTGATAAAGTGAAGACCGAGGGTAAACCTGAGGCGATTGTCGGCAATATTGTGGAAGGAATGCTTAAAAAGTATCTGGCTGAACGTTGTCTACTCGAGCAGCCTTTCGTCAAAAACCCGGACATAAGCGTAGGGCAATACGTGAAAGAGCATATCGCGAAGTTGGGCGAGAATATAGTTATTCGGCGATTTAATCGTCTGGCTCTTGGTGAGATGCGCTAAGTATTAATTTGTCTCTCTTAGGCAACACGCAGTATCATTACATTTCACTGACGTGACTTTCTGCTAAACTATTTACTATGGATTCATCACAAATATTGGTGCAGGTGAAGCGGGAAATTGATACTGCACAGGAGCAGTTTGCGAATGATTTGAAGAAGATTCGGACCGGCCGGGCAAATCCAGCAATCCTGGATGGATTAATGGTAGAAGCATATGGGACCACAGTACCTCTTCTCCAAGTTGGCAGTATCAGTGTTCCCGAAGCACAGATGCTCCAAGTCAGCCCGTTTGATTCACAAAATTTGTCAGCTATCACCGCAGCCATACGTGATAATCAATCACTTGGTCTGAATCCTATGGATGATGGCAGGGTGGTGCGTGTGCCTTTGCCACCGCTTACGACGGAGCGGCGCCAGCAGGTGGTAAAGCAATTACACCAGAAAGTCGAGGAGACAATGATACGGTTCCGCCAAGCGAGACATGATGGACTGAAAAAAGCAGAGCGTATCAAAAAGGATAAGGATATGGGTGAAGATGACTATATCCGCCTACAGAAGCAGATTGACCAATATATGTCTGCTGCGCGTGAAAAAGTTGAAGGCCTTTCCCAATCAAAAGAAACTGAGATTATGACGGTCTAAAGAGTTTATCATCTCAACCTTTAAGTACGAGACTAGGATTTTACATGCCATATAACCTTCAATCATTACCGACACATCTAGGTTTAATTCTGGATGGCAACCGACGCTGGGCAAAAACCCACAACTTAAGTGTTTCTCAGGGACATCGAAAAGGCTATCAAAATCTAAAAGATATTGTAAAAGCTGCTCTGGCTAGAAAAATCACTTATGTGAGCGCCTATCTTTTTTCTACAGAAAACTGGAATCGCAGTAAAGCTGAAGTGAGCTATTTGATGAAGTTGTTGTTATGGGTAAGTAAACAAGAAATAAGAGAACTAAATAAAGAAGGTATCCGAGTACGGTTTCTAGGTTCAACTGAGCGTTTATCTAAAGCCATAATCAGTGCCATGCGCAGCGCCGAAGAGCTTACTAAAAATAATACGAAAGGCACCGTGTTGCTTTGTTTTAATTATGGTGGGCAGCAGGAGATTGCAGAGGCTTGCCAAAAGTATATCGAATCAGGTGAAAAAAAGCCCATCACCCCTGATATAATTGAACAAAATTTGTATGCACCAGACGTACCACCAGTTGATTTAATAATCCGAACTTCGGGCGAACAACGCTTGAGCAATTTTATGCTGTGGCGAGCCGCTTACAGTGAGCTTATTTTCTTCAAAGAACACTGGCCGGCCTTCACAGTTGAAATGCTCGACAAGGCGCTTAGGGAATATTCCCGTCGTCAACGGAGATTCGGAGTATGACGGTCACCTTACTCGTATTAGGTTTAGTCTTATTTATAGGCTTAGTTATCGTACACGAATTTGGTCATTTTCTGGCTGCCCGGCGCAATGGGGTAGATGTAGAAGAATTTGCCATTGGTTTTCCACCGAAGGCGTGGAGCAGGCGATTACGAAGTGGCTTGCTGCTGAGTATAAACTACTTACCACTTGGAGGGTTCGTGCGTCTAAAAGGTGAACATGACGCTGACACTGGTAAGGGCACCTACGGAGCAGCAAATTTGCGGACGAAAACAAAAATCATGTTGGCAGGTGTGGGAATGAATCTACTGGCAGCTTTTTTCATACTCACTATCCTCGGCTGGGTTGGTATGCCGCAAGTGCTCGACAATCAATTCACTGTCCGAGCGGATAGTCATGTAGTAAAAAATCAGGTATTAGTAGGGTATGTAGAAACAAACTCGCCAGCCGAGCAAGCTGGGGTGAAAACGCGCGACCAAATCCAGAGTCTGGAAGTTCCTGGTGGAACAGAAATAAAGATAGAAAACGCCTCTCAATTTCCGGATATCACTAAACAATATGCGGGCCAAAAGCTTCAAATTAAGGTCTTACGGCAAGGAAATGAGCGGCGTTTACCTGTTCAGCTTCGGGCTCAACAGGAAGTGGAAGAGAGTAAACACACTGATAATCCTAAGGGCTACTTAGGGGTAGTCCCGACTGAATATACGTTAACACGTTCAACATGGTCGGCACCTATCATGGCGCTAGGGTTTATTGTGCAAGTAACACAGGCAACCTTGCATGGACTTTGGCTAGCTTTGAGTGGACTTTTAAGCTGGAATACTGCCCAGGCAACCAGCCAAGTAGCAGGGCCAGTGGGTATTTTTGTACTTCTAAAAGACGGGAGCTTAATGGGGGTACAGTTTATCTTACTAATTGTGGCTATTATTTCCTTGACACTGGCAATTATGAATCTGTTGCCCATACCGGCGCTAGACGGTGGCCGGCTATTTGTGACTTGGTTGTTCAGAGGTTTACGAAAACCCCTGAGTCCGCGTATGGAGGAGCTTATTCATGGAACAGGTTTTGTGGCCCTTATGATACTGTTCGTGTTAATTACTATAGTGGATGTGAGGAGATTCTTTTGAAGTTACTGGTTGCTTTCTCTGCAATAAACGGGATTAGCTGGTTTACCCCCCTTTATCTTCTCGCTGTGTATGGGTTAGTACGATATTTTTCTCCTAAAAGTATTAAGTCAGTGAAGGCCGAACAAAATACCGAAGACGGTATCACGTGGACACCCTTGGAGAGTGTGGGGGTGACGCTGTTTATCTATTTTGGCGCACAATTTATGGGAGTCCTGGCCGCAGTAGCTATTAGCCATCTAGGTGGATTTGCCAACGATGGGATTATTAAGTGGTTGGACAGCTCAGTGTATGGGCAATTTATGACAGTTTTCTTCATTGAAGCTATTAGCGTAGGACTGTTGCTTGGCTTCTTGAAAAGACGACAGACCTCTTTAAAATATCTCGGTTTCAAATCGCCAAAATGGCGTGATTTAGGATATGTAGCTTTAGGGTTTGCAATTTATTTTATATCATTTATTGCACTGCTGAGTATAGCTAAAGCCTTGGTCCCTGCTCTTAAAACAGACCAACAGCAACAGATTGGTTTTGATAATGCAGCTGGTTTAAGTCTCGTCGCTGTTTTTGCCAGCTTGGTGTTAATGCCAGCGTTTGTGGAGGAGATTTTAGTGAGAGGATTTTTGTACAGTGGTTTGAGGAAAGGCATGCGTCCTTTTATAGCGGCCATTCTCACCAGTGTCTTGTTTGGGCTCGCTCATTTACAAGCTGGTTCAGGTGCTCCATTGTTATGGGTGGCAGCTCTCGATACGTTTACTTTGTCAATGGTGCTCATTTTTCTGAAAGAAAGGACAGGAGGGTTGGCAGCACCAATTGGGTTACATATGCTAAAGAATATGGTAGCTTTTTTAACCCTGTTTGTATTCCACGGGCGCTAAAGATACAATGATCTTCAATGCGGCTATCTAAGCTATTTACTAAAACCAGCAAAACCATTCCAGCTGATGAGCGGGCAAAAAATGCCCAACTCCTCATCCAGGCTGGTTACATACATAAAGAAATGGCGGGTGTCTATGCTTACTTGCCCTTGGGCAAGATTGTACTCGACAAGATTGCCCAGATTGTGCGCGAAGAGATGAACAGGATTGGCGGGCAAGAAGTTCAAATGACGGTACTGCAGCCACGCGGTATTTTTGAAAAGACTGACCGTTGGGATGACAAAAAAGTAGATAACTGGTTCAAGACAAAACTAATAAACGGAACAGAACTTGGTATGGGTTTAACACATGAGGAACCTATAGTTGACGCTCTCAGCAGTTTTGTGAACTCTTATAAAGATCTGCCGATTTACGTCTACCAGATACAGAGCAAATTCCGGAATGAACTTCGTGCGAAAAGCGGGCTGTTACGCGGCCGTGAATTCGTTATGAAAGATATGTATTCATTGGCACGTAGTCAGAAGGAGCATGAAGCACTCTATGAAAAGGCGGCTAAAGCTTACGACCGTGTATACGAACGGCTCGGTATTGGTGATATCACCTATCGAACAGCAGCCGATGGAGGTATTTTTACTGAGAAATTTAGTGATGAATTTCAGACGGTGAGTCCTATTGGCGAAGACACGATTTATGTTGATGAGCAGAGAAAAGTTGCCGTAAATAAAGAGGTCTATACTGATGAGAATTTGCGAAAACTTGGTTTAAATAAGCCTGACCTAGTCGAGAAACGTGGGGTAGAAGTAGGGAATATCTTTCCCTTAGAAACCAAGTACACCGATGCGCTTGATGTGCGTTATACCGATGAAGCCGGCAAACAGCATTCTATTATCATGGGTTGCTACGGGATTGGTATTAGCCGACTGATGGGTTTATTGGCAGAACACTTTGCTGATAACAGAGGCCTTATCTGGCCTGAGGATATTGCGCCAGCTCAAGTCTATCTAGCTCGTCTGGGTACTGAAACACATGTGGTGCAAGCTGCTGATGATCTGTTTGCTAAATTGCAGCTTGCCGGTGTCGATGTCTTATATGACGATCGGGATATGCGGCCGGGTGAGAAGTTTGCCGATGCAGATTTACTGGGTATCCCATGGCGCGTGGTTATTAGTGATAAGACTGTGCAAAAAAGTATGGTAGAATTAAAAGCCCGCGGTTCAGAAGAAATCAAATTGGTTAATCTTCATGAACTGCTTGGCCAGTTCGTGAAGCCTCACCATTCTTAAATCAGGCAAGGCCACGAACTTGGCGTGGATAAGGTGTCCAATGCTTGGTATAATGCCAGCGAATACGGAGGGCTTTGAGCAGGGTTATCAAAGGAGTATGTATAGATAAATGAAGAAACAATTCCGACTTACCAAAGATGGTGTGGCAGAGCTGCAAGCTGAATATGATGAACTGGTCGCTCAGCGGGCGCCAATTGCAGAGCGCATAAAAGCAGCCCGCGAATTTGGAGACTTGAATGAAAACGCCGAGTACAGTGCAGCGCGTCAAGAACAGGAGCGAGTAGAAAGCCGGGTGGCCGAGATCGATCACATACTAAAGAATGTTGAAATTATTACTAAACCGCGTGGCGACAGTAAAGTCCAACTTGGTTCAGTAGTGAAACTAAAGGCAAAAAAAGGTCAGTCTAAGGAATTCCAGGTAGTTGGAACAGTAGAAGCCGACCCCTTAAATGGTAAAATTTCCGACGAATCACCAATTGGACAGGCATTGCTTGGCAAAAAAGTTGGTGACAAAGTTGAGATAAAGACACCGGCTGAAACTATGACCTATGGGATTGTAGATATTAGCTAAACCCTGGCAGCGTGCCCCAAAATCAGTTACTCTTGAAATAGAGATGCTGTGGCTCAATCAAATTGCTGACGAGTTAGAACGCTTATACCCAAGCGACGCTGTTTTGATATCCTCTGGAGTTTCACCATCAGGGAAGTATCATATTGGTACGCTTCGCGAAGTCTTAACTGCCGATGCAATACTGCTGATTCTACGTAAGCGTGGTCGTGAGGCGCATCATGTGCATTTTGTTGATGATCTTGATGGTCTGCGTAAAATACCCACTGGCGTGCCAGAGGAGTTTTCAAAATACCTTGGTAAACCTGTTTGTGATGTACCTTCACCAGAGCCGGAGGCTGACTCATATGCAAATTACTACCTAAGTGACTTCATTAAAAATGTTGATGTACTTGGTATTGATATGGAAGTCGTACGCAGTCATGAGAAATACCGAAGTGGTTATTTTGTTCCGTCGATTGAGAAAACACTTATGAACATCTCTGAGGCCAAGCGTGTGCTTGAGGATGTATCAGGCCGAAGTTTAGGGGAAGAATGGTCGCCAATTCAGGTAAACGAAGATGGCTATCTAAAAAAACGCCCATTTGTTCGCCTTGATACTGAAAAGAAACAGCTCTCCTATAAAGATATAAAAGGACAAGAACAGACTATTAGCTACGATAAGGGTGACGTGAAGCTTGATTGGCGACTTGACTGGCCAGCACGGTGGTGGCTATTGTCTGTCCATGTAGAGCCGTTTGGACGTGACCATGCTGCAAAGGGAGGAAGCTATGACACTGGTGCGGCCCTCGTAAAAGATATTTTTGGGGGTAAAGCACCGTTACCAGTTCCATACCAGTTTATTAACCGTTCAGGTGAGACCAAGAAGATGAGTAAGAGTGCCGGTAATACTGTCACCATTTCAGAACTCCTGGAAGTCTTACCGCCAGAGATCGTACGCTATTTTGTCTTGCGGTATCCGCCAAGCAAGCAGCTTTTTTTTGATGAGACAGATGGTGTAGTGCGTCTAATTGATGACTTCGCTGAACTTCTGGCAAAGCCGGATAAAACGAAAGAAGATGAACTACTATTGTATATTTGCACTCACCCTATTAAAGGTGGAAATACTATCAGTAATGTGCCATTTTCACATCTAGTGGCCAGTTATCAAGCAGCCCTGCGTGATAAAGTTAAAACCCTAGATATTATTCGTCGTACGGAACATGCCGATACGGTTCAACAGCAAGCAGAGGTTATTAGCAAAGAACTTCGCTTTATTGATGCCTGGCTTGATAAATGGGCGCCGGACGATGTGAAGTTTGAACTTCGTAAATCACTAGATGGCCTACAGCTAACTGACCCACAAAGGAACTACCTTTGCCAACTTGCAGCGAAGGTAGAGATGGCTCCAATAGACGCAGATGGAGAGTGGTTTCATAAAACAATTTACGAATTTAAGGGTACGCATGATTTGCCAGCCCAAGAACTATTTGGAACTCTTTACAAAGTACTGATTGATCAACAATCCGGACCGAGAGCGGGATGGTTTTTGAGCATTTTACCGCGTGACTGGCTTATAAAACGTCTACGACTCCAAGCTTAATATAGATGAAGTTTCTAGAAGTTAACCGCAAAGCATAGTGTCCAAAGGCGAATAAAATAACTTCTAAGCTGTAAATCATGCTATAGTGATGCCATGGCAAAAAAGCAAGCAACCAAAAAGATAAAAAAATCTACCACATCTGTCAAAGAACCAAATCTTTATAAATGGAACGTAAGTTTAGCCTTGTTGCATGCGGTCCAGGGTATTGCAGTCCTTGTTTTAAGCAAGGCAGTTACTTTTCCTGTCACGACTAGTTATTTAACAACGAATATGTTGGCGACTCAGGCAAGCGGTAAACCTGTCCTCGCTCCTGCCATGCGCCACTTGTTTGATGTGCGTATGGCCTGGCTGATTGCAGCTTTCTTCTTCATGTCGGCGATCGCCCACGGATTTCTGGCAACCGTCTATCGCCAAAGGTATGAAGCCGGATTACGGCAGGGTATTAATCGGACGCGCTGGGTCGAATATGCCTTTAGTGCGAGCACAATGCTGGTGGCTATCGGCTTACTCACTGGTGTATACGATCTCTCCAGTCTCATTATGATATTTACGCTTTGTGCGGTCATGAGCCTGTTAGGGCTTATCATGGAAGTACAGAACCTGGGTCAGAAAACAACCGATTGGTTAAGTTACAAAATTGGTTGGTTAGCCGGAATTGTGCCCTGGGTTGTCTTCACGATTTACCTATGGGGTGCGCGGGTATATGGCTCTGGTAAAATTCCTGCATTTGTCTATTGGATTTACGTAAGCTTATTTGTTTTCTTCATGAGCTTTGCGGTCAACATGTTCCTGCAGTATCGCCGGCAAGGAAAGTGGGCAGATTATCTGTATGGGGAACGAATTTATATGATATTGAGCCTAGTAGCTAAAACGGCGCTGGCCTGGCAGATTTTCTTCGGTGCTTTGCGTCCCTAATGTCTACGCTACAAGAGTAGCAAGTAAAGAGGCAAGATCGCTGCACAGATGAAACTTCATCGTTTTTATATCGAGCCTGACACGATACTACGGCAGACTATGTGGCTTCATGATCGTGGCCTGTTGCAGCAATGGAATCGAGTGTTGCGGTTTCGGCCTGGGCAGGAGTTAGTCTTGTTTGATGGGGTTCAGCATGAGCGAATCTACAGGATTATAAGCTTGAATGAGAACGAAGCTGAGTTGGAGTTAGTAACGGAGACTGTTCGTAATTTGCCTAAGAAGGAAGTATTTCTCTTTTGGTCACTACTAAAAAGAGATAAGAACGATTGGGTGGTGCAGAAATGCACAGAACTAGGGGTTGGCCATTTAGTGCCCATAATAAGTGCCCGCAGCGAAAAAAAATCATTATCGGATAGTCAGTTGGAGCGTTGGCACAAAATTATGATCGAGGCAACTGAGCAATGCGGCCGCAGCAGCTTACCATCTATACGCCAACCAATTAGTTTGCGGACAGCACTCGATGAGTACACTCCTAAAATGGCAACTTATTGGTGTGAAAGAAATACAGAGCAATCTCCTGATAGCCAGCTGAGTGAAAAGACAGTAGGAGTTTTTGTAGGTCCGGAAGGCGGATGGAGTGAAGAAGAAAAGCAACAATTTAAGATATATCATTTACGCAAGATGAATCTTCATAACTTTACTCTACGAGCCGAAACTGCTTGTGCGGTGGTGGTAGCCCAACTGTTACAATAAAAGCCATGGCAATTTCAAATCAATGGCGGAAGCGACGCAATCCTTACAAACCGGGCCAAATAGTGCCATTTGAGGTGAGCCGAAGTAAAATCGAGCTGTTTATGCAATGCCCGCGTTGTTTTTGGCTGGACGTCCGGCTTAAAATATCCCGTCCATCAATGCCGCCCTTCCAAATTAACAAGGCAATTGATGAGTTACTGAAAAAAGAATTTGATACTTACCGTCAAAAACAGGAGCCGCATCCGTGGATGACGGACAATCAGATTAAAGCAGTGCCCCTGCAGCATGATGACCTTCCGCAATGGCGCCACAACCTTACTGGTGTTCGGACATTGCATACTCCTACTAATCTGCGCGTTTTTGGGGCAATTGACGATCTATGGGTGGATGAATCAGGGAAGTTGATAGTCGTTGACTATAAAGCCACCGCTAAGGCGGGCGAAGTCTCATTGGAGGCACCTTGGCAAATATCTTATAAGCGCCAATTGGAAGTTTATCAGTGGCTGCTTAGGCAGAATGGCTTTCAGGTAAGCGATACTGGCTATTTTGTTTATACCAACGGCCGGCTTGATTTGGATGGCTTTTACGATAAGGTTGAATTTCAGACCAAGATTATAGCTTATATTGGGAATGATGGCTGGATTGAACCAGCTCTGGGAGAAATGAAGCAATGTATGGAAGGTGATATGCCACCTGTGGGAGTGGCTGCCATGGGGGGTGTCTGTGAGTATTGTGAATATGCGAAACAACGCACACAGCTTACGCTTACACATATGCAAAAAGATAAGAAAAAGCATAAACCTGTCTCCAGACCATCTGGTCCAATCCTTGAGTTACTGAAATGAAACTTCAATTGAGCGCTTAGCGTTTTAATACGTTATATAATGGTTCCATGCTTGACATTCAGTTTATTCGTTCACACCCTGAGGAAGTAGCCGATAAATCAAGTCAAAAAGGGTATAGTGTCGATATTAAACAGTTGCTGGGCTTTGATCAGGCGCGTCGGGAAATGTTGCAGAAGGTTGAGGATTTACGCCGATGGCGTAAACAAATGGCCAAGCAACCGCTGGGTGAGGGGCCTGATACTGAGAAAACCCAGGTTGCTCGTCAGCTAAAAACTGAGCTTGCCGATGCTGAACACAGATTAGTTTCGCTAGATAGTGAATACCTTACCTTATTGAAGCAGGTACCCAATATGCCTTATAAAGATGTGCCAGTTGGGAAAAGTGAGGCTGATAATGTTGTGGCAAAGACAGTCGGAGAGCCACCCAATTTTTCATTTAAACCCAAAAATCATTGGGAATTGGCTGAAAACCGAATGTGGATAGATAAAAAACGAGCAGCAAAAGTGGCCGGAGCGCGATTTGCTTATATCAAGGGAGATTTAGTGCGTCTGCAATGGGCATTAATGCAGTTTGCTCTTGATCAGCTGACCGATCGCATGGTTCTGGCGGAGGTAATTGCCAAAAATGGTTTGGAGGTAGCTGACACACCTTTTACCCCAGTATTGCCTCCTCTTATGATTAAAACGGATATGTACGAAGCAATGGATCGTCTTGATCCTCGAGATGACCGTTATAAAATTGAGGGCGAAGAACTTTGGCTGCAAGGCAGCGCGGAGCATGTACTCGGGAGTATGCACGCCAATGAAGTATTGCTCGAGAGCCAGTTGCCGCTTCGTTATATCGGTTTTGCCACCTCTTTCCGCAAAGAAGCTGGCAGTTATGGCAAAGACACTGAAGGGATTATTCGTATGCACCAATTCGACAAGCTGGAGATGGAGAGCCTAAGTTCTTCCTTATCAGCTTTACAGGAGCACCTTTTAATGATTGCTTTACAGGAACATCTTATGCAGGCATTGGATTTACCCTATCGCGTTCTGAATAAGTGCACGGCTGATATTGGCAAACCGAATGCGCGGGGGTGGGATGTGGAAGTATGGTTACCTGGGCAAGGTAAATACCGGGAAACCCATACAGCTGATTACATGACTGACTATCAAGCGAGACGTCTTAAGATTCGTGTTAAAAAACCAGATGGAACAATGGAGCTTGTCCATACCAATGATGCGACGGTGTTTTCTCAACGTCCGTTAATTGCAATTATTGAAAATTTTCAGCAAGCTGATGGCAGCGTAGCAATACCAAAGGTCTTAATTCCTTATATGGGAGGGAGAGAACGAATATGATTTCACGTCTTGAAATTAGTGGTATCCACTTTACACTTGATGATGACGTTCGTAAGTATGCAGCAAAAAAAATAGGCCGTTTGGATCAGTATATTTCTAGGCATGCCCGTAAATCTCTTCACGCTGAGGTAAAACTTCAGCAGCACAAAGTAAAAGCGAAGAAAGAATGTAGTTGCGAGGTGATTCTCCATCTGCCGCATGATACGCTTACTGCAAAAGAGACGACTATAAATATGTTTGCCGCCATTGATATAGTGGCTGCCAAACTCAAGAATCAGCTCAAACGCTATAAAGAGACCCAGGGCTCTTTTCGTTTGCACCGGCGGCTTCTTCGTCGCCTCTCACGTCGCGGGTAATAAGTTTGTTGGTAAAATAACGTCACATCTGGTCGTGAAATGAGCTACAATAAATAGCTGATAGCTAATTTGGTGACGTGAGGTAATGTCCGGCATGAAGAAAGTACTGAAGCGTGTACTAGGGGATCCCCAGGTAAAGACTCTAAAACGCCTGCGCAAAAGGGTGCAGGTGGTAAACGGGCTTGCGCCGAAGTATAAAAAAATGTCTGATACAGAACTCAAGCAACAAACCGAGAAACTAAAAAAACGCCTCGGCAAAGAATCATTAGACAAGATATTACCCGATGCCTTTGCATTGGTTCGTGAAGCGGCCTCCCGAGTGTTGAAGCAAAGACACTTTGATGTGCAGTTAATTGGTGGCATGGTTCTGCATGAAGGCAGTGTTGCTGAAATGAAAACTGGTGAAGGTAAAACTCTCGTGGCGACTTTACCGGTTTACTTGAATGCGTTAACGGAAAAAGGTGTACACGTGGTTACCGTCAACGACTATTTAGCTCAGCGAGATGCCGGTTGGATGGGTCAGATCTATAATTTTCTCGGTTTGACTACGGGAGTGATAATTGCCGATGAATCTTATATTTTTGATCCTGACTATCACAATAAAAACCATGAGGATCCCCGTTTTCACCACTTGCGTCCGGCTACACGTATGGAAGCTTATCGTGCCGATGTGACATACGGGACCAACAACGAATTCGGTTTTGATTATTTGCGCGATAACATGGTGAGGGAAGTAGACCAGCTTCGCCAAAGGGAATTGCATTATGCCATTGTGGATGAAGTGGATTCTATTCTCATTGATGAAGCCCGGACCCCCTTAATTATTTCTGCACCAGCTGTCACAAGCGGCAGTGCCTATGCTCAGTTTTCAAAAGTAGCCCGCCAACTTAAACCTGAGAAACATTACGAAGTTGATGAGAAACGTAAAGCGGTGGTGCTCACAGATGATGGCGTGGAGCAGGTAGAGCGTATATTGGGTATTGATAATCTTTACGGCACCGATAATATTCGAACAATTTACCATCTTGAACAAGCGTTGCGTGCCGAGGCCTTGTTCAAGCGTGATAAAGACTATGTGGTGACAAATGATGGCGAAGTGGTTATCGTTGATGAATTCACGGGCCGCTTGTTGCGTGGCCGTCGTTACAATGAGGGTTTGCATCAAGCAATTGAGGCTAAGGAAGGTGTAGAAGTTCAAGAAGAATCAATGACGCTCGCCACAATTAGCTTTCAGAATTATTTTAGGTTATATCAAAAATTGGCCGGTATGACCGGTACTGCTATGACCGAAAGCGAAGAATTTCATCAGATTTATAAGTTAGAGGTCGTAGAGATACCTCCCAATAGGCAAATCAACCGTACTGACCGGCCGGATCGGATTTATCGCAGCGAGCAAGCTAAGTTTAAGTCTATTGCCCGGGAGGTAAAATTATTGCACCAACGTGGACAGCCTGTCTTACTTGGTACTGCCTCTATTGAGAAAAATGAATTGTTAGGCAATCTCTTGAATAAGGCTGGTGTGTCGCATCAAGTCCTTAATGCAAAGAATAACGAGCGTGAAGCTGGTATCATCGCCCGGGCGGGTCAAAAAGGAGCAGTTACTTTAGCTACCAATATCGCGGGCCGGGGTACTGACATCGTACTGGGGGAAGGGGTCAAGGAACTTGGCGGCCTATTTGTCTTAGGGAGTGAAAGGCATGAAGCGAGGCGAACCGATAACCAGTTAAGGGGTCGGTCTGGCCGTCAGGGTGATCCGGGCACCACGCAATTTTTTGTCAGTACTGAGGATGATCTTATGCGCATATTTGGGGGTGAGCGGATTGCTGCCATTATGGATCGCTTAAAGGTTGACGAAGATACCCCAATTGAAAACCGGATAATTTCTAAAAGTCTTGAAGCTGCACAGAAGAAAGTAGAAGGCTTTAACTTTGACCAACGAAAGAATGTGGTGCAATACGATGACGTCATGAATCGGCATCGCAAAGCTATCTATGCAATGCGTCGGGAAATACTGACTAATCCGGATATTAGTCGTCGTATCAAGTCCCTAATAACTGACGAAAGTGAGGCTTTAGCCGAATCACCACTGATTGCTAGTGATGAATTTGAAGCTGTGGTTCATGAGGTATTTGCGTTTGATGATGCGACACTCGACAGATTGTTTAATACTGAAGTCGATCAATTTAAAACGGTCTTAAAGAGCGAGGCACTTGAGTTTTATGAAGCTCGAGAATTGGCTTTTACCCCAGAAATTCTGCGCAAAGTTGAGAGAGATATTTACCTGCAAATTCTTGATAACCTTTGGATGCAGCACCTGGAGAACATGGATCACTTACGTGAAGGTATTCACTGGATAAGTGTCGGCCAGCGCGACCCTTTAGTGGAATACAGACGACAGGGCCAACACCTGTTTGAAACTATGCAGCAGACACTTCGGCATGATGTAGTGCGGAGCCTCTTCCATGCCGAAGCAGTGAGCCAAGAACAGCTTGAAGGACCGATAGAAACTGAATTAACACGAGCAGCACGGCAATCAGTTGATAACGCAGACAGGATAATTGAGGCTGAAGAGTTTGAAGAGAAGGATTTTGACAGTTTGCTTCGTACAAGTAGTACCAAGAAAACTACTACCACCGATCAACGAAAGAAAGCACGTAAAGCGGAGCGGCAACGAAGGCGAGCTCACGGTAAGAGACGGAAATAAACCAGGCTCCTCTCGGATCATTTTATTTATGAAACACACAGTAGAAGAACTTACACTGCAGAACGGCGCCAAAGGACTTCTCATTCATATACCGGGCGCAAGTGTGATGACGTTTGAATTTAATTATCGAGCAGGTGAATACCTGGTGCCGCGTGAAAAATGGGAAACTCCTCATATCATGGAACACCTTATGTTAGGTGCAAATGAGTTAATTCCCAAATCTCGTGCCTTTCAAGCTGAGTTTGAAAAGAACGGTGCTTATTCGAATGCCAGTACGGGTACCTATGATATTACTTATGAAGCTGAGTGTGCTGATTTTGAGTGGGACCGTATTCTAGGCTTGCTGTTAATTGTTATGACACGACCATTATTTCTAAAGGAGGAGTTTGAAGCGGAGTTCAGCAATGTGAGGGAAGAGTTAACTGCTCGATCTAACAACCATTTTAGATACTTAAGCCTGGCATTACGTGAAGCATATGGGTTCTATGTGTTAACTGACCAGGAGAGACTGCAATTAATGGATAACGTATCAATTACAGATATCCGACAACATTATAAGGTAACTCATACTACCTCTAATCTGCGTTTTGTAATTGCTGGGAACATATCAGCAGTCCGGCGCCGTCAAATAGAGAAGTTAATAGGAAGCTTGGAATTGGAAAAGGGTGAAGGTCGTCGTCAGCTACCTACGGAGACGCCCCAGCGCCTGGCAGAACCTCTTTATTTGCCAAATACTACAGTTGAGAATGTCTACTTTTATATTGATACCTTTTTACGACGTCGTCTCGGTGACAATGAAGTAGATAGCCTGAATTTAATGAATACTATGCTGACCGAAACGCTTTATTCTAAGATACTGGGTCGAGCACGCGAGAGGGGATTAGTTTATAGTATGAGCTCCGGTATCGGGCAAACGAAAATGAGTACGAACTGGTGGTTTGGCAGTCAAGTGTTACCTCGTAATGCGCCGGAACTCTTCGATATTATCACTCACGAACTCCAGGCAATATTTAATGGCCAAGTGCACGACGAAGACATTCAAGCGGCGAAACAATATGCTCTCGGTCGTTACCAGCGGAGCGGCCAGACAGTTAGTGGAACGGCGAGCGGATATAGTTACCGTTATTTCTTTGATGAAGTAGTTGATGACTATTATAAAATTCCTGCTCGAATTGATGCCATTACGCAAGCTAGGATTATCCGCACTACCAAAAAGATGTTCAGAGACAACATATGGGGGTTCGGAGTACTTGGCAATACGAGCAAAGATTTTATTCACACACTCCAATCTAAAATTCTGCCTCTATGGCAGTAACTTTCTCTCACCAGACGGTATAATAAACATATGACAAACGAAGACAACCAGAAGAGGTTGAGGGAGTTAGAGCGGGACTTTGAAGAAGCTGCCCGCAATTCTGAGCTTGAAAAATTTCATCTACAGATGGAGGAACTTCAGCAAAAAATGGCTGAACCTGATTTTTGGCAGGATAATCAACAAGCTCAGACGGTTGTAGAGCGTTATCAACGGGTTAAAAACCAAGCTGAGCCCTGGTTGAAAATGCGCACGGAACTGGAAGAGGTTAAAGAGTTACATAATTTGGCGGACCCGGGTATAGCACTGGAATTATCTCAGCAAATTGAGGAAATGACGAAACAACTTAACAAATTAAAGCGCGACTTACTTTTTAGTGGCCCCTATGACGATCACCCGGCTATAATCAGCATCTATGCAGGGGCAGGAGGTACCGATGCCCAAGATTGGACACAAATGTTGTTCAATATGTATTTGCGATGGGTTGAGAAATCTGGGGGTACTTGCAAGGTGCTTGATCAATCAAGTGGAGAGGAAGCAGGATTAAAGAGAGTAGTGTTTGTCGTGACTTTGCCTTACGCCTATGGGAAATTACAAAGCGAACATGGGGTTCACCGTTTGGTACGACTCAGCCCCTTTAATGCTGATAATTTGCGGCAAACAAGTTTTGCGAAAGTAGAGATATTACCAAAGATAGATACGCCAAAAGAGATCGAAATAGATAAGGACGATCTTAAGATAGATGTCTTTCGTGCTGGTGGACATGGTGGTCAAAGCGTGAATACGACCGATTCAGCCGTTCGCGTGACCCATCTGCCGACTAATATACAAGTGACAATCCAGAACGAGCGATCTCAACTCCAAAACAAAGAGACTGCGCTGACGATTCTGCGTTCTAAATTGGCACGCTTGCAAGCTGAACAACATCAAATATCATTGGATCGCCTAAAAGGCCCACATCAGTCAGCAGAGTGGGGGAACCAAATCCGTAGTTACGTGTTACATCCATATAAAATGGTAAAAGATTTGCGCACAAAATACGAAACGTCTGATGCTGAGGCTGTCCTGAGGGGTGAACTGGATGCTTTTATGGGTGCGTGGCTTGAGCAGCGACCAGCAACGAGACCTGATCACAACTAGCGCTTCGCTATGAGCTTGCTATAATAGTGCTAATGATTCTGTTGGACAGGGTAACGAAAACATACGGTCGTACTACCGGCTCGGCTTTGGATCGGGTCAGTCTGCACGTTGAACCGAAAGAATTCGTTATTATTATTGGGCCAAGCGGTGCTGGTAAATCAACCTTATTGAAATTGTTGACACGGGAAGAAAAACCAACCAGCGGTAAGATTATTGTTGGCGGTATTGACTACGACAGCCTAAAAGATAGAGAGATTCCGCTTTTACGCCGAAAAATTGGTGTTGTTTTTCAGGACTTCAAGTTACTCGCGAATAGAAACGTCTTTGAGAATGTAGCCTTTGCGCTTGAGATTGCTGGTATGAGCAATCACGAAATTCAACACACCGTTCCGCGTGTGCTTGAGATTGTCGGTCTGAAAGGTAAGGAGAAAAGCATGCCGCGCGAACTTTCTGGTGGAGAACGGCAACGTGTCGCAATTGCCAGAGCAATAGTCCGCCAACCTAAGATTCTTATCGCCGATGAGCCGACTGGCAACCTGGACCCAAAGCATGCGTGGGACGTGATTAAAGTGCTTGAAAAAATTAATCGTTTTGGTACGACTGTGCTGCTGACTACCCATAATCAAGACATAGTAAACCGACTGAAGCGGCGTGTGGTGACAATCAGGGACGGGAAGGTCATTAGCGATAAGGCGAATGCGGAGTATGCCTAAAAGATGAAAAGATCTGGTTTTAGACGGAGACTAATCACCCTTCGGCGCATTATTAAAGCCGGCGGGGTTAATTTTTTCCGCAATGCCTGGCTAGGGATTGCCGCGATGGCAGTGATGGTCATTACACTCACGATTGTACTTTTTTCAGTAATTGCAAATGCTACCTTTACCAATACTATTGCCCAGATTACTGATCGAATTGATGTGTCGGTTTATTTAAAAGATGATATAAAACCAGAAAAACGTGAACAATTGATTGAGCAGGTGAGGGCTTTGGATAATGTGAGATCAGTCCGTTTTATCTCAAAAGAAGAGGCACTTGAAAGTTATAAAAAGGAAAATGCCGATAATCCAGATCTTTTGGTGGCTATATCTCAAACTGATAATCCCTTGCCGGCCAGTCTGCAGATTAAGCCGAAAGACCCCAATCGGATAAATGAAATTAAGGCTTTCTTAGAGAAAAAGGAGGTGAAGGAACTGCAATCCGAAGAAACATCCTACTCTGGAGCCAGGAAAGAAGCAATCGATAAAATTACCAGTGCGACTGCCTTTATCCGTCGGTTTGGCATTGCAGGAGTACTGACTTTTGCGTTCATCTCAATGCTGATCATTTTTAATACTATTCGAATGGCAATTTTTAACCGCCGCGAAGAACTCACAATTATGCGTCTGCTGGGGGCTAGCACTAACTACATCCGCGGTCCGTTTATTGTTGAAACCATGATATATGGAATTGTTTCAGCGGTGATCTCGGTAGCATTTCTCAATGCATTGTTTGTAATATCGTCGTCAGCATTTGAAGCTAGCAGTTTAGGTTTACTGGACATTGGTTACGCCAATGACTATTTTGCAAAACACTTCTGGTTATTTTTGACAATGCAAGTCGGGATTGGTATATTCATCGGAGCCGCTTCTTCATTTATTGCGACCCGGCGGTACTTAAAGTTTAAAACAGCAAAATAAATTTTTATCAAGCCCTCCGACTTACAAAAAGTGAGTGATAGCTAAGGCTGCGAAGCCATATAAAGAGGATATTTACAATACATGGCAAGGTATGGTATAGTAAAAACGTTTATGGTAAAACAAAAATCTAAAAAATTAAGATCGCAATTATTGCCCCTAGCGGCAGTCCTTATTAGCGGTGTGCTGACTATCAGCGCAGCAGTCCATTTTCCATTGGCGAGTGCAGACCGTTACCAAGATCAGATTAATGCGCTCTCAGAGGAAAATAACCAGAAGAAAGGGGTCCTTAACGGTCTGAAAGTAGAGGCCAGCGGCCTGCAGGCAACCATTAATGCCTTACAAGAACAAATCAATGGCCTGCAAATCCAAATAAATGCCAACAAGGCGCGTAACGATGAACTTCAAAAACAAATTGCTGACGCCGAGGCTGAGCTGGCTAAGCAAAAACACGTATTGGGTGAAAATATCCGAGAGATGTACCTGGAAGGACAGATCTCGACTTTAGAAATGTTAGCCTCAAGCCGTGACTTGAGCGAATTCGTCGATAAACAGCAATATCGCAATGCAGTGCGCGACAAAGTAAAAACTACACTTGATAAAGTGACCGCACTGAAGCTTCAGCTGAAAGGCCAAAAAGAAGAAGTTGAACGGCTGATTAAAGAGCTCACCAAACTTCAGGACCAATTAGCCACCCAACAAGGTGAACAAAACCGTTTACTTGGTCTGAATCAGAGTGAACAAGCGACCACTGATAAAGAAATAAAAGATAATTATGACCGTATCACTGAATTAAAGCGCCAGCAGGCCATAGAAAATGTCCGTTTATTTGGCGGCAGCGGTGGAGTAATTGGCGGTGGTGGTTATCCATGGGGTAACGCGGCTTGCTTGCACACTGGTCAGGTGGATGGCTGGTGCCCTAACTATGATTGGGCGGTAAATGGCTCTGTCTGGAACTGGGCAACTGGCGGTTATGGGTACCGTAACTGTACAGATTGGGTTTCGTATCGGGTCAGAAGCACTGGCAGATATGTACCATCGGGTTTAGGCAATGCAAAAAGCTGGGTAGTTACTGCTCCAGGTTATGGATATAGGGTTGATCAAACTCCAGAGACAGGTGCGGCTGCAGTCAGTACTGCCGGTACCTTTGGACATGTGATGTATGTCGAAGGAGTGAATGGCAATGGCACGATAGTAGTCAGTGACTATAATCGAGCTGGCACCGGTAAATATGATACCAATTCCATTAGCGCCAGCGGCCTTTGGTTCGTTCACTTTTAAGAAAACCTGACAAATTGCTTATGAATAGTGGCGCGTAGCCTCTAGGCTGTGTAATAATAGACGAATTGATGGAGAAAAAGCAGAAAAAAAGTATTGCTTCGTACGCCAAACTTATTGTCGGCACTGCCGCGGTGTTTTTGCTTGGTTGGGGAATTGGCAGCGGGCGCATTGCGCTCGGTTCTAATGCTGTTTTCCACCGACAGGTAACCAGTAATAAGTTACCGGCGAGTCTTGATTACTCAAGCGTTGAGCAGCTCTATGATAAATTACGCGACAATTTTGATGGCCAACTTGATGCCCAGAAACTTCAGGATGGTCTGAAACAGGGACTAGTAAAAGCCAGTGGCGATCCGTACACTGAATACCTTAATTCTGAAGAATCAAAACGCTTTAGCGAAGATCTGAACGGTACCTTTACTGGTATTGGAGCTGAACTAAGTAAAGATCCAAAAACAGGAGCAATTATTGTGGTCGCGCCTTTATCGGGTTATCCTGCAGAGAAGGCTGGTTTGAAACCCAAAGATCAGGTTGTTGCTGTTGATGGACAAAGTACGTTTGACCTTAGTGTGTCCGAAGCGGTTGATCGCATTAGGGGGCCAAAGGACTCTAAGGTACGACTTAAAATTGTCCGCGGAAACAACAAGGACTTTGAAGTCGAGATTACCCGGGCAGAAATTACTGTGCCGAGCGTAGAATCACAAGTTATGGACGGTCAGATTGGTTATATGAAAGTCTCGAGATTTTCAGAAGATACCGGTCAGGCAGCGCAAGAGGCAGCCCAACGCTTTAAGGATGCACAGGTTAAGGGGGTAATTCTTGATTTGCGTGGCAATCCGGGCGGACTTTTAACAGAAGCAGTTGATGTATCTGGTTTATGGCTTGATTCATCACAGACAGTATTACAGGAAAAACGAGGAAATGTGGTAGTAAAAACGTATAAGCCGACTACCGGTCAGAATATTTTGAAAGGCATTCCAACTATCGTCCTAGTAGATGACGGAAGTGCCAGTGCAAGTGAGATTACCGCCGGCGCCTTGCAAGACAATAAAGCCGCTACGTTATTAGGGATAAAGACATTCGGCAAAGGCAGTGTGCAGTCAATTGAGAAACTCCAGGATGGCGGCGAGTTGAAGGTGACGGTTGCTAAATGGTTTACACCGAATGGCCGCAATATTAATAAAGAGGGCATTGAACCTGACAAGAAAGTTGAGCGCAGCGACGAAGATTACCAAAACGGCAAGGATCCTCAAAAAGATGCTGCACTGCAATTATTACGGCAATAAAACACTTGCACCTAAACCAACACCAAGGTAGTATCGTATCAGAAAAGTTAGGGAGAAGATGGGAGCAAAGAGAGCGACCAAATACATTTTTGTGACTGGCGGGGTACTTTCCGGACTCGGCAAAGGCATTACCGCCGCCTCAATCGGCAATCTATTAAAAGCCCGCGGGCTGAAAGTTAACATCCAAAAATGCGATCCCTATCTCAATATTGATGCAGGCACTCTAAATCCTAGAGAACATGGTGAATGTTTTGTGACCAAGGACGGGGCTGAAACTGATTTAGACCTTGGTCACTATGAACGATTTCTCGACCAGGAACTTACCAGTACCAGCTCACTGATGAGCGGCCGGGTGTTACTGAAGGTCATTCAAGATGAACGGGCTGGTTTATATAAGGGTGAAGATGTCCAAATTATTCCGCACCTGACAGGAGCTATCCAGGAGTATATCGTAGCCGCAGGCAAGGGTTTTGATGTGCACATTGTTGAGATAGGCGGCACGGTTGGTGACTACGAGAGTTTGAGTTTTATTGAAGCCATAAGAGAGTTAGGGCTACGGGTTGGTCGCGACCAATGCCTGTATGTGCACGTTGTCTACCTGCCGTTTCTAGGAGCGAGTAAAGAGACAAAAACTAAACCAGCTCAAAATTCCGTACGGGAATTGAGAGGCCTTGGTATTTCGCCTGACATTTTAGTAGCGCGAAGTGAACACCCGGCAGTAGCAAGTGTAAAGGATAAGTTAAGCCTGTTTTGTGGGGTGCCGGTGGAAGCGATTGCTTTATTGCCCAATGCACCGAGTATTTATCAGGTACCGCTTACGCTTGAGGATACCGGTATTGCTGATGTAATGTGTCAGCGTCTGGGCCTTAGTGGCGTAACGTCACCTGATTTAAAATCATGGCGCCAAGTGGTGGCCAAGGCTACTACCGTGCGCCAGAAGAAAGCCACGGTAGGAGTGGTGGCAAAATATCTGGACAATCAAGACACCTACATGTCAGTTTTTGAAGCATTACGGGCGGCTGCGTGGTCAGCCGGCGTAAAACTTAAGATTCAATGGATTGATGCTGAAAAACTGGAACACAAGCGTGATTTATCCAAAGTATTTGTAAACCTGGATGGGATTGTAGTGCCCGGTGGTTTTGGTGAGCGAGGGGTAGAAGGTAAGATTAAGGCTGCACAATATGCACTCCAACATAATGTTCCGTATTTGGGATTGTGTTTAGGGTTACAGGTGGGGGTCATTGCGGCTGCTCGTCAAGCCGGACTACGCAATGCTAATTCGACTGAATTTGCTCCCCGGTGCAAGGATCCAGTCATCAATACGATGGCAGATCAAAAGGGTAAGGAAAACACAGGTGGCACAATGCGATTGGGAGACTATCCGTGCTTGCTACAAAAGGGGAGTTTGTCAATGAAGTTATATGGAACAGCGAGAATTACGGAGCGCCACCGTCATCGTTATGAATGCAATAATACCTATCGCACACAGTATAATGTTTGGGGCATCAACGCTGTCGGCACTTCGCCGGACAATAAGTTGGTAGAAATGATCGAGGCTCCTGAACACCGTTTCTTTGTAGCCAGTCAATTCCATCCCGAATTCCGGTCTCGTCCAAATCGTCCACATCCGCTCTTTCAGGGTTTTCTTGATAGCCTGTTGCAAAAACCGGCGTAATCGCTTAGCATGAGCCTTATGAATGATGTAAGTACTTTTCAACCGAGTGACAAAACAAGTGGTAAAAAGATTTTGCTAGTAGAAGATGATGACGCTCTGGCGAGCGTCTACCAAACACGTTTACAGGCAGAAAACTTTGATGTCCGCCGAGTACCTAACGGAGAAGATGCCTTACAGTCGGCATTAGAATATAAACCAGATTTGATATTGCTTGATGTAATGATGCCTAAAGTAAGCGGGTTTGATGTGCTTGATATTCTGCGTAATACCCCAGAGACATCTAAGGTAAAGGTGATGATGCTGACCGCTCTGAGTCAGGATTCTGATAAGGAAAAAGCCAAATCATTGGGTGCAGACGATTATTTAGTTAAATCACAAGTAGTTATTGCTGATGTAGTCGAACGGATTAAGCAACACCTCGAAGGTTGAAATCTTCACAAAGGGCCGGCTTCGAACCAGAATTTTTAACTTCACCAGATTTTAATTTTACTGAACTGTAACTTCAGTACGTTGGACAGTTTTACCGGTGAAACGGCGCACCTTACGACTTTTATAGGTCACAATACCGTCGCGTGCAGCGTGAATAGTGTAGTTACGGCTTAACTTTGTGCCTTCACCTGCACGTTTCGTCATGCCCACTTGGCGCACAATAATCTGACCAGTTTTTACTTTTTGACCACCGTATAGCTTTACTCCCAGTCGTTGGCCGGGGCTATCATGTACGTTTTTGCTGGATCCGCCTGCTTTAGTCTTACTCATTATTACTTCCTTACTAGTACTACCAGTTCACGACCGACTATTTGTTGAGGCCGATGATAAATAAGCTCTCGGTCAGTTGCGTGAACAAAACTCTGCCGAGTATACCCTAACTTCGGTAGGGAATCAAGCACTCTAAGGTGATGAACCTTTCCGTGAATGTGCCAGGCAGGTACTGCCAAACAAAGCTGAAAACCGGGTTTGGTTTGACGACAAAGGTTTTGCAGGAACTTGAGGTGAAGAGTATCAACCTCCTGCATAGTTTTTTGGAGTAATTCTTCTTTAGGTGCAGAGTGGAAGGGATGGCCAAGATATGTCTCGCTGGCAATGACGCTTAATGCTTTTTCGAAAGTAGGAGTGAATTGTACTGTACGGGCGTCCGCCGTTTTTAATGCAAATGACCCTCTCATGTCTTTCCCACAAATGTCAGGAATTTTTTCTTGTAACCATCTTAGGTTCGTTTGGCTGTAGTCAATCATTCGAGAATCGAGGTCGCTGCCGCAGACTTCCATAGACATAAGTAGTGCTTCTTGTAGAAGTACTCCCGTACCGCAAAATGGATCCCAGAGAGTGTCATGAGGTCTCGCACCAGAGAGATTTACAATAATTTGGGCCAGTTTAGGTGGAAGCATACCAACTCGACTGTCGCGTTTTGGTCGTTGCTGGTCACGACGCGAGTAAGCTTCGATATCCTGTTCAGCGATATTTTGGGCTAAGAATGTTTGGTTGCCATCTCTCACAATGACAAGCTCCCATGATCCCCGGTGGGTGAGTTTATTATGTAATACCTGGGCGCTGGTGAGGGCAGGTGCAGTGTTGGCGACAACCCGGACAGACTTCCCATGGGAACGGATTACTTTTTTAAGCCTTAAACCCGTAGCATTGATTTGTGCGGGTGTAATGTCAAACCCATAGACGCTGAGGCCAAACTGTAACTTTCCCGGTGGCATTGCGGACAAGTGTGGGGGAATCGCTTGGGAAAGATAGGCTTCAACCTCTGTCCACTTGGGAGACGCTATTTTAGCGAGGAGTTTGCAAAACTTAACAGTACCACCCAAACGGCTAAAGTCAATGGTAGCTGGATCGGTATCGATCAGAGCTGCTACTTGTCCAATAGGATGCAAGTTATCTGCGCCACACAAGGCTTCCAGTTCAGCTAGGCTGAGCGTAGACTGACGTCCGAGAATACACAGAGTTTGAGACATAATCTATTTAGTATACGCGCAAACAGCAGATATAATAGGTTGCATCAGATATGAGTGAACCGCATTTTTTCAGGCGACGTTGGAAGCTGATCGTCAACGTAGTGACCGTCTTGGCATTAGTTGGTCTGGCTTATGCATTGCGCCATCAGATTTATGACACGATGCAAAATCTTACCCGTATCAACGCAGTTGTTTTGCTTTTAATGGTACCGCTTCAGGCACTCAACTATTACGGCCAGGCTCAGCTCTACAGGAATCTATTCGCTTTACTGGGAGATCGTATTAACGTTTGGTTCCTCTATCGTCTGTCGCTGGAGTTGAATTTAGTCAATAATGCTTTTCCCACAGGGGGAGTGTCAGGATTTTCTTATGCCGGTGTGCGAATGCGTACTCAAAACGTACGGGCTGGCCGGGCAACACTAGTACATATGATGAAGATGCTTATGCTATGGGTATCATTTGAAGTGTTTCTATTTATAGGATTGTTCTTATTAGCACTTGATGGAAAAGCCAGTCAATTAATGATTCTCATCGGTGGGTCCTTAGCAACCTTACTCATTGTGATTACTATCGGTTTTGGCATTATTATAGGTAGCAAAAAAAGAATAAACGGCTTCTTTACCTTTATGACACGTTTGCTCAATAAATTAATCCAGATTTTCCGGCCGAAGCATCCAGAAACGATTGAAATCGCCCAGGTCCGCAGCTTATTTACTGAATTTCATAATAACTACGTGGCCCTCAAAGGGAAGTATCGTCATTTTAAGAAACCGGTTGGGTTTGCGTTGTTGGCAAATCTGTGTGAGGTTCTTACCATCTATGTGGTCTACATTGCTTTCGGGCATTGGGTTAATCCCGGGGCGGTTATTCTCGCCTATGCGGTGGCAAATATTGCCGGACTTATTTCGGTCTTACCCGGCGGGGTCGGTATTTACGAAGCTCTTATGACGGCTGTCATGGCAGCGGGTGGTATACCTCCGGGTGTGAGCCTGCCAGTTACGGTGATGTATCGAGTATTAAATATGGCCATCCAATTGCCGCCTGGTTACTATTTTTATCACACTGCTTTAAATAGCGACGAAAACAATGAGATCTGAGCCGGTTCTATCTGTTAGTGACTTTGTGGCGGTTCTAAACCAGAGCCTTGAGATTGCCTACCCTCAGGTAGGAGTGGTGGGTGAGTTGGCCAATTTTCGGCTCAGTAAAAATAAATGGGTTTATTTCGATCTCAAAGATGAAACGGCCAGTCTGCGTTGTTTTGGCTCAGTTTATCAATTGCCAGGTCCTTTAGAAGACGGAATGACAGTGCGAGTGACTGGCGTTCCACGATTACACCCACTGTATAGCTTTAGTTTTAATTTTAGGACTATTCGACCCGTCGGGGAGGGGACATTGAAAAAAACAGCGTCTTTGCTGCAATCAAAACTGGAAGCCGAAGGACTATTTGATGCTGCACGCAAGAGGCCACTGCCTTATCTGCCTGAGCGTATAGGCCTGATTACCTCGATAGAATCTGCTGCCTATGCCGACTTTGTAAAGGTAAGTGGTCAACGGTGGAGTGGTCTTGATATTCATGTAGCGGATGTACAAGTTCAAGGTGACGTAGCAATCGAACAAATCTGCCGTGCTATTACGGGTTTTAATAATCAAGCTGAACTAGCCGATACGCTGGTCATTATTCGCGGGGGTGGGAGTGCAGACGATTTGGCGGCTTATAATTCTGAGCAAGTCACCCGCGCGGTGGCTTCGAGTCGCATACCAACTTTAGTGGCAATTGGGCATGAGACAGATGTCAGTCTTGCTGAACTTGCGGCTGATCAGCGTGCCAGTACACCAAGTAATGCTGCCGAGATTTTATTACCTGATAAGGTGCATGAGTTGGCCCATCTTCTCACTACGGAAAAACAGCTTTACCATTCGATGACTTCATTTCTAGATGCTTTGAATATGGACTTTACCGCCCAGTTTGCTAACCTAGAGCGCGCTGCGACTACTTATATGCGCGATAAAGAGGAAGAATTGTCAGCAAAGAGCCAGCTATTGGAGGCTTTAAGCCCCTCACGTATCTTGAAGCGTGGATATGCTGTTTTACGTGATGGTCAGCAGACTTTTAGAAGTGCCGCACAATTGTCTCCCAAACAGCAAATAGAGATACTGATGCATGACGGGCAGGCTGATGTCTCGATAAAGAGAGTTACAATAAAAAATAGATTATGACTCAGACTAAGAAAACTGACTATACCAGCCTCAATGATGAACTCGAATCGATTATCTATCATATGCAAACAGGGGAGCTTGGGCTGGATGAAACAATGGCTCTTTATAAACGAGGCACGGAAATAGTCAAGCAGATGCGAAAATATTTACAAACAGCTCAAAACCAGATAAAAAAAGTTCGTTTACAGAATGATACAGAGGATACAAACTAGCACCAAAACTTGCGTAGGCTAAACTTCTCAGTTACCATAACCGGTATGAAACAAATAGACCGGCGCGGCGAAGTCAGCTTGACGTTGGTTTTCATGATAGTATTTATAGTTTTATTTTTAGGAGCAGTTGGATTTGGGGTGTGGGCTTTCATGGGTCGGCAGGATTACAAGAACAATACTGACCAAAAAATAAGTGCAGCAGTGGCAGATGCTACCGAAACAACTAAAAAAGAAAAAGATAAAGAATGGGAAGAAAAAGAAAAGCAGCCTTACCGAAATTATATTTCGCCCGCAGCGTATGGTACGGTGAGTATAAATTATCCGAAAACTTGGAGTGGCTACGTAAGTGAGAATGCGGCAACCGCAAATCCGGTAGATGGTTACTTCCATCCGGATTATGTTCCTGGCGTAAGTTCAGGTACGAATTTTGCTATCAGGGTGCAAGTGAGTGAGAAACCTTATGACCAAGAAGTAAAGTTCTATGCATCTTACGTAAAAACCGGCAGAGTCAAATCTACTTCCTATAAAGCACCCAAAGTGCCTGGAGTCACTGGAACACGTTTAGAGGGAGAAATATTTCCTAAAAAACAAGGGACTATAATATTACTACCCTCTCGCGATAAAACACTGAAAATATGGACAGAATCCAGTCAGTTCACGCCGGATCTTGATAGTATTGTCTTGGCAAATCTCACTTTTGTACCATAGTTAGAATTGTTATACTGGGCATTAGGGAAACGAAGAGAGGGATTTCGCGTGCCAATTTCGCATGTTGAGACGGATCAGAATGAAGACACTAAACAACGCTTATTGTTTGCGGTAGCAGCTGGCCTGCAGTTACCACTTATCCAGATTGCTCGGCGGGCAGAGCTTGGTAAAATCACCAATGAGGCTGATTCAGCACTTACTGCTATAGAGGGAATTGCTGATCATGCCCACCGCTTTATCGACAACTATTTGCTGAGCCTAGAACTAGCACAAGGTATAACACTCGAACCAGTGGCGATCAGCGCTGTCCTTAATGATACTGCTCATCAACTTTCTTCTTTTGGCCAAGAATATAATTGCGATATTGAGTTACACATGAGCGGACGTTATGAGCCGGTTCTTGTCCATCGGCGAGGTCTGCAAGCAGCCTTGCTATCTTTGGGTAGTCTATTCATCGAAAATCAGGCAAGCACTGCGGAGAAACGTTCGGTGGTGAAACTTGGTTCACATCGTAGTAGGGGGGGGATTGTAGCAGGGCTCTTTGCGAAGTCCGAGATTCCTTTAACGAATCAAATGCTTCGACGTGGCCGCACCCTACTTGGTAATGTCAAACAACCGCTACCACATTTTGCTGCAAACGGTGGCGCAGTCTATCTTGCAGAAGCACTATTAACCCATATGTCGAGTGGCTTGCGAGTGGCCCAGCACCAAAAATTAACAGGCTTAGCGGCAACCTTGATGCCCGCTGGCCAACTGAGCTTGATCTAATTATATGGTCCGCATACTTTTAGTGGAACCCGACATAATTTTGGGCCACAGCTACTCCCGAGCTTTTCAAGTCCAGGGCCATGAGGTGATCTGGAAAACAAGTGCGCAGGCTGCGATAGCGACAGTGGATCATCAAATCCCAGATATTATTGTTTTAGATATAAGTATGCCGTTGCATAATGGTATTGAATTTTTATATGAATTGCGATCATACCGAGACTGCCGTGATATACCGGTGATTGCCCTAGGCGCAATACCGCTTAAATCCATGAATGACAATGATCAATGGCGACAGCTAAAGGCGCTGTACCTTTACAAACCAAACGCCAAGCTTGTCCACCTAACTCGCATGGTAGAAAATATCTGTCTCACGGCATGAATCAAATTGTTACCAGCGGCATTATTCTCTCAAGGATAAATTTTGCAGAAGCAGACCGGATACTGGCAGTTATAACTCCTGACCAAGGAAAATTAAGAATTATTGCTAAAGGTGTGAGGAAAGCTAAAAGCAAACTGTCTGGCGGCATTGAACTTTTCAGCATAAGCAGCCTCACTATTATGAAAGGGCGCAGTGAAATATACACCCTTATTTCTTCAAGACTTGCTTCGCACTTTGGCAATATCATTAAAGACGCAGATCATTTGCAGACAGGGTATGAGTTACTAAAAACTATTGACCGGACAACCGAAGAGGGAGGCGGACAGGAGTACTATGATCTATTACATAAAGCACTTGCTGCACTTGATGAAACTTCGCGGGATAGTAAATTAACTGGCTTGTGGTTCTGGTTGCAATTCCTAAAACTGAGTGGGCATTTGCCATCATTTAAAGTACGCCAGACAGATGCAGCACGTTATACGTTTGACGCGGGTGAAGCTATGGAATTCCGGCCTGACAACAGGGGTAGGTTTACGCCGAATCATATTAAGCTTTTAAGGGTTGCTGTATCAGCGTCCTCGCCCCAGACACTGGGGCGCATTACTGGGGTAGAACTAATTACTAATGATTGCTTTGATCTTGCGCGGCGCGTAGGTACGAAGTTTGTCCGGCCCTAGATTTGTAATTACATCAAAATAGAGCGATAATATTAAAATTATTGCTTTTAATTTTTCCGTAATGAGGTATTGATATGTCTTCACCAGAGTCTGAGTTATTTGCTTATGCTAGTAATGAGCTCGCACCTCCTTTAACAGAGGAGACCTACGATTTACTTGCTCATTCATGTGTTTTACTTGGTAAACGTCATTACTGTGCAGAGCCGGTCTATCTATCAGGATTTGAAACTCCAATTCACACGCTGATTGAGTATGTTGATCCCCAAGAAGATACTATGCTTGCCTTGCATGTAGCGGCAGATCCTCAGGAATATGGCTGGCACGCCAAGTTAATGCTTCAGCGACTCACCAGTAAAGACGAGTATGATGTAGCCGAGCTGGCGGTGGAAGGCTTACCTCGACTGACAGCGAAGCATGAAGAAGATAAGCAATATCTCATGTATATGTTGGAGAGTACAACCTCAGATAAACCACAGATTTATTGGAAAAGATCAACGGAGTTGAATGATACTACAATGACCCATGAACCTTTTTATGGGTTAGCGGGGGAGACCGAAGCCAAACAACTAAATGACATAATGAAGGAATTGATAGAGAAGACAAAGCGTAATGGTACTACGAGAGGATAATGAGATTTAGCTGCCTACAATCGTGGCTTGATTCTTATAAGTAAATTGCTGATACTTAAGAGAATGGAAAAACAAGAAACGACGCTTGAAGACTTGGTAAGTCTGGCAAAACGACGTGGTTTTATATACCAAGGGTCAGAGATTTATGGTGGACTTGCCGGTACATGGGATTATGGTCCGCTCGGTGTGCAACTAAAGCGGAATATATCTGAACTCTGGCATAAGCTTTTTGTTGATGGCTGGGATGATATGTATGAAATTGAGTCGGCCATACTAATGAATCCGCAGGTTTGGCATGCGAGCGGTCATGTCGAAACTTTCAACGATCCACTTGTCGAATGCGCACATTGTCATATGCGGTTTCGGCAAGACAAGATTGACACCAGCCGCTGCCCAAATTGCGGACAAAGTGATACTTTTGGTGAGGCACGGCAGTTTAACTTATTATTCAAAACCCACGTTGGCCCCATACAAGACGAGGCCAATGCGACGTATTTGCGCGGCGAAACCGCCCAGGGCATGTTTACAAACTTTAAGAATATCGTCGATGTCTTTCAACCAGACTTGCCATTTGGCATTGCACAGTCAGGCAAAGCTTTCCGTAATGAAATTAGTCCGCGGGATTTTGTTTTTAGGGTTCGGGAATTTGAGATTATGGAATTGGAGTACTTTGTCCATCCAGATAAATGGCAAGAGGCTTTCGAGAAATGGCAGAATGATTTCCAGCTTTGGTTTGAACAGCTTGGTTTACCGGCAGGAAAAATTAAAACAGAAGAAGTGCCGGCGTCAGACCGAGCACACTACAGCAAGCGGACAGTAGATTTTCTGTATGAATTCCCAACACTAGGTTTTGATGAAATCGGCGGGTTGGCATACAGAACAGACTTTGATCTTGCAAATCACCAAAAGCATTCCGGTAAAAATTTGATGTATCGCCCCAAAGACGGTAGCGATTCCTTTACACCGCACGTCATTGAACCAACATGGGGCTTAGACCGGCATGTACTGGCAGTACTTAGCCAGGCGTTTACAAAAGATGAGATTAACGGAGAGACACGTTTAGTCTTAAAATTACCACCAAAACTTGCACCAGTAAAAATTGCCGTCTCACCACTTTTAAAAAACAGAGCGGAATTAATCTCCAGAGCTCGGGAGATATATAAGTCACTGCAAAAAAACTTTACATTTGTCATGTGGGACGATAATGGCAACATTGGCAAGCGCTATCGTCGGCAAGATGAAATTGGTACGCCGTATTGTGTGACGATAGATTTTCAAACACTTGAAGATAACACCGTAACAGTGCGAGATCGAGATACCACTACGCAAAAACGTATCAATGCCAATGGGTTGTTCGAAGCACTGAAATTTTAACCATGCGAAGGTGCTAATTACATGGGATATTATGGCGGTGGGGACTGGCGGTTATCACTTGCCATTCTTATGTTGGTTGGCTTGTACATGCTGCTCAGGTCAATTTATTGGCATTATAAAGTTACCCCGACAATTATCGCCAACCGCTACGATGACCCGGTGATTTCTTCGCGACAGTTGAATGCTTCCAGTCAATCAATGGCAAAAGGGAGCATTGCGAAGTACCCTTACAATTTGTTGACCAACTCAGCTGGAGATGTCATGCTCCTCGTGACATTGCCACGGAATACCAATTTGCATATTGTCGCAGTTGGAGAGAACAGCCTGCTTTTGAAATTGTTGGCGGAAAGAGTGTCCAACAATTTATTGGAGCCAGCTGAGCTGGAGGGTGACTTTCCGGATTATTTCAAGGTTTACTGCACACCTGGTAAACAGGTGGAATTGCGACAGGTTTTAGAGCCAGTGAATATGCAGCAATTTGTTGATTTCTGCAAGGGTTATAATTTTGAGATTTTTAAAGATGTTTTATATGTATCGCAAGCCGGAAAAACGGCTGATCATGCTGACGACACAACTTTAGTGTCAGACACTGAAGAGTTCATCCGTCGTAATGATGGTATGCTAAAACGAGTATAGCTTGATTAAATAAGGACGCACGAGAAACGAGATTGGCAGGCGATATATGGAATACTTTCCAGAAAATAATGTTATTGATATCACTCCGAATCTTGAGCGCAAAAGTTTGCAGGAAGTTCTAATCGAAACAAGAGAGCTCGAGCGTTTTAATTTTGAAGGTATAAAACCTGAGGTGTATTCAACACTGAAATTGTATCCCCGCCCGATCTTAGGCGCGGCGTATATAAATAACCTAAGAGGTGATAGATATAACATTACTCAAAAAATTATATTTGCACCTGGCGATACTCATCCTCAAAATTTTACCCAGCTGCAAGAGGATTTTATAGAAGGGTATGACCGATTAATCACCCCGTACCAAACAAGAGCGGCAGAGATTAATGAGCAGGACATTATGGCGAGATTGCGTCAGCAAACGAGTGAGATTGTAGCAGAAAATTCGTTGCGTACAGTTGCTGCGGTTGCGTTATACAAACCAGCGGTTAATAAGGCAGCGGTTTGCGGTTTGCTCGTGCCAAGAGCTATCACTCCAAATTTGCAATATTTGTTTACTGATAGTAATGATGTTGCCGATCGCATGACAATGTACGAATGGTTTAAGAAAAATTATGATGTTCAAATGGCCAGCAAATTTCCACAATTAGTAGCCGCAACATTTCTCCCTAAAACAGAAGATATCTGGAGTAATTGGTCTGATTATTTTGTAGAGTGAATACCCAAAATAATTGACAATTATCTTGGCAGGCAACCTGGCACAATACCACTATTGAACATACGGTATAATGAGGTTAATTATGGAGGCAATGTCACTAGAGGTTGCGCTTTTGCAGGACGCGCATGACCTATCGGAACTTGAGAACATGGCAAGGGATTACTTTGAAGTCAATGCTTCGTTTGCGGGTGTGGTGGAAGCCGAAGTAGTTATGGTCTCAACAGCTTCTGACTATGCGCACCAGACTCTTGGGGAACGTCTGCTTTTCTTTAGTGGTTTATATGCGATGGAAAATGCTTCTACGGATGCCGCCATTGTTCATGAGATAACAGGTTTTGGAGAATTAATGACCATTGTGCCCACCCCGTTTTTAGAGCAACTACCTGCTCACACGCCATCGTCGTGGTCAACTAGTGAAGCAACGTGGTACCAAAATGGTCTTGGGTTAGTGGTTGAGCCACTTTTGCCGGAGATATTTGATGGTCAGCCTGAATCGCTCAGCAGCTTACACGGTATCGCTGGGCTTTATGACCAGCTAGTCTTGCCGCTCAATAATAATCTTGTCAGTATTACTTCAATGCCTTTATGTTTAGAAGAGAGCTGATAGCTCAAGTATAATAATGACCAAGGTGACAAAAAATATATTTCCAAAAAAATTCTACTGGGGAGTGAGTACTGCCAGCCATCAAGTGGAGGGCGGGTGTGATAACCAATGGACGGTATGGGAGCTGGCTCATGCTAGCGAGCTGGCCAAAACGGCGCCACATCGACTTGATTGGCTGCCTGACTGGGAAAAAGTAAAAACCCAGGCAACTACCCCCGCTAACTACGTTTCAGGACACGGCATTGGACACTACAAGCACTATAAAAGTGATTTCGAACTTGCTGAGTCACTAAACTTTAATGCCTTTCGGTTTGGCATTGAATGGTCACGAATCGAGCCGGAGGCGGGCCAATGGAATGAAGCAGCCATTCAGCACTATCGTGATTATATCGCTGAGTTAAAGAAACAGGGTATGGAGCCATTTCTGAATCTTTGGCACTGGACGTTACCGACATGGTTTGCTGACAAAGGTGGTTTTAAGAAGCGTACCAACCTAGCTGACTGGAAACGGTTTGTCCAGAAAATTGCAGATGAATTTGCTGATTCGGTCCAATTTTGTATTACGCTCAATGAGCCGAATGTCTATGCCAGCTTTGGCTATTTGAATGGTCAGTGGCCACCACAAGAAAAGAGCTGGCTGAGCTTCATAAGAGTTTATGTAAATTTAGTTAGCGCTCATCGCCAGGCTTATAGGATTCTCAAACACAAAAATCCGCATCTGCAGGTCGGTGTGGCTGCACAGCTGGCGAATATACAGGCCAAACGGCCGCATAACGTCTTGGACGAAGTTTCTACGAAATTGATGCGTTATTTCTGGAATTGGTGGTTTTTACGGCGCATCCGAAAACAACAGGACTTCGTTGGCTTTAACTACTATTTCACCGATTATTATACTGGTCTTTTCAAACGGGAAAACCCACGTCTGCCAGTGAATGATCTCGGGTGGTATATGGAACCCGAAGGACTCTACCCGTTATTATTAAGAACTTGGATAAGATACAAAAAACCGATCTTTATAACAGAAAATGGGGTAGCAGATGAAAGTGACCAGTATCGCCAGTGGTGGATAGAGGAAACTATTGTAGCGATGGAAAGAGCACTGAGTGAAGGGGTGGACTTGAGGGGATACTTTCATTGGAGCTTACTGGATAATTTTGAGTGGTCGTATGGCTGGTGGCCGAAGTTTGGCCTGGTTGCGGTTGAGCGGGGGGATAATATGACACGCCGGGTGCGACCAAGCGCAAAATGGTTTGCTGATAAGATAAAACGGCTAGAGCACGCGGGCAATGTAATTGACAAAAATTAAAATCCTTGGTATAGTGCTTATGTTATGCAAGAAAAAAATAAAAATTCAAACCAACCAAATTACCATGCCCGTCGGCTTATAGCTGCTGGTATGGCTGGCGCTGCATTGCTGGGCGTCGGCAAAGCTGCTTCGAATTGGTCAGAGCGAGTTAATGGCGCACCAGTTGAGCACTATCAACCCGGTAACCCTGAGAGTGAAGCACATTTCCGCACCGTGGTTGCCAAACCTGGTGATACACAGTGGGGTATAGCCCGCGAAGCTGTCGGCTCCAAGGAAAATATTGATCCTATGCTTGAGGAATTAAACCGGCAAGCCGCAGCAGATGGCAAACCTGGCTTGCAAATTGGTGAAGAACTGCATGTTCCCAGGACTCCCACTCCATCATCCGATAGGGAGTAGCCTTATCACCAGACCGCTATATGTTGTGTAGTAAGGCATCGCACAGGATGTTTTGTGGAAAACTAGGCGAGTATTTGTTTTTTTACAATAAAAAATGCTTGCTTGTGGGTAGCTGTGGGTAGTATATTCATGGCAGTGGGTAATCGTGGGTAGCCGAGCGGCTAGCTCAGGATACACCGCGAAAAAACAAAAACCACTATCAGTAAACAGGAGAGCACGGTGGTCGATTATTTTGAGCGCAGGCTTGATGATAAGCGGCGGTTAACCATACCAGTCGAGCTTAGAAAAGAATTTGCGAGCGGGGTAGTTGTCAGCCGTGGTTTTCAAGATTACTTGCACCTTTACCCTAAATCGGTGTGGGATGAGGAAGTTGAGCCACAACTTAAGGGCGATATCCTCAACGAAAAGACTGCCGATTTAAACGTCCAGTTTCGGACCGGCAAGTACGAAGCGCCACTCGACCAAAAACAGGGAAGGGTTGTGCTCGAACAGCACTTACTCGACTATGCCGGTATCAACCGTAACATCAAAGCGGTGCGAGCAGGACGATACTGGCGCCTGGTGGCAGCCTAAGGAGTACCTTAACAAATATTAGCCAAAGACTACGCGAGACATCATTCGGCGCGAGGTCAGCTAATCGGCAGTCAGCAGGTGGCACGAGGGCAACCACCTTCAAAACCCTAGTACCTTACCCAAAAAACACCTCCCAAAACTCCACCTCACACATAAGTCTCTCAAATGTAGTTTGAACCTGAAAAAAGTGTTTCAAGATATCAAATCTTGACTTACCCATACTTTTCTCAATTAAGGCTTAAGCTACAAAAAACAACAAAAACAAAAACAATCAAAAAAACAAAAAGCTGACTGCTGGTTAGGTGACCTTGCAAAAACAAAAAGCATCAAAAGATATGTCCCAAGAAAACAAAAACAAACATAAACCGGTCTTGCTGGCAGAAATCCTCGGCCTTTTAGACCCGAAGCCGCATGAAGCTTATGCTGATATGACGGCAGGGTATGGAGGCCACGCGAACGCAGTACTGGCTCGCACCGAAGATGGTGTGGCGGTATTAGTCGATCGTGATGATGTAGCTGTCGAGAGTTTACACACAACTTTCACACGCAGTAATGTCATTATTCGACATCAGGATTTTCTCTCTGCAAGCCAAGCTATGTTAGAACAGGGCCAGCAGTTTGATCTGCTCCTGGCAGATTTGGGCGTGTCGTCACCGCACCTTAATATATCGAGCCGAGGATTTGCTATTAGCCTTGAGGGACCGCTGGATATGCGTATGGACCAGCGGCAATCTTTTACGGCAGCAGATATCGTGAATGGCTATGAAGTGGATGAGTTGGCACAACTTATCTGGCGCTATGGCGAAGAACCGCGTTCGCGGCAAATTGCCCGGATGATTGTCCAGCAGCGGCCATTTTCCACCACTAGTGAATTGGCGGCGGCCATAAGCAAGGAAATTCCTCGACGAGGAACATCTGCTAAGCTTCATCCAGCCACCCGCACTTTTCAGGCCTTGCGAATTGCGGTCAATGACGAATTGGGTTTGTTAGAAAAAGCTTTACCATTATGGCTTGAGCTCTTGAAACCTGGAGGTCGTCTGGCAGTCGTAAGCTTCCATAGCCTTGAAGATAGGATAGTGAAGCGTTTCCTAGCCCAAACAGGGGCAAAAAAAGCGTATGATGCCGTACTGACGGTACTCACCCCTAAACCGATAACTCCCTCGGCCAAAGAAGTTGCTATTAATCCGCGTGCCCGTAGTGCAAAACTAAGGGCAGCAGTGAAAAATAAAAATGGAAGGGAAGGTCATGCCAATACAGGTAAAAAGCACCTCCCGCGCCTATAAGGTACGTGTTAGAGTCCTCTAATATATATCGATAGGCAATAGGCTAGGGGTCAGTTTGGCCCCTAGCAAAAAATAAAAATAAACATAAAAATATATGACATATTCAAGTTCGTTGGCCATGGGCCGACAGCGCTTTACCAAGCGCAACCAAAATTTTACTAGTTTCCAAAGCCGGGAGCGGACTTTGGGCCCAATCAGCACTATTGTGCTGCTTATTGTGTTAGGCTGCGTCTTGGGGATGCTTTATCTCACTCAGGTGACGAAAACAAATGCCCACGGCTATCGAATCAATGAGCTAACTCAGCAGCAGGCTCAATTGCAGCAAGAGCATGAAGAGCTTGAAGTAGCTTCAGCACGTTTGCAAGCGCTTGATAGGGTCAAGAACAGCGAGCCAGCTAAGAAACTTGTATCTGTTGCGCCCAGTTCGACGATTCAAAACTGAGGTATAATAAGAGACCATGCAAGCGCCAGCACCAATGCCGGCTACCATCGGTTCATTAAAGCGAGTGCGTATTTGGTACGCGCTTGTTTTGCTTGTTCTCGCAGTTTTCTTACTGCGTTTATTCTATTTGCAGGTAATTCGCCACGACTACTATCGGCAAACGGCTTTGAAAGCACAGGTTAAAGAATATCAAATCCCGTCTGAGCGGGGAGTAATAGAAGTATATGACGGGGATAAAACCGTGCCGCTTGTCCTCAACGAAACGCGGTACATCTTATTTGCTGATCCTAAATATATAAAAGATCCTGCTCACACGGCTGATTTAGTATCGAACATAATTGGCGGCAACAAGGCTGACTATGAGCAGAAAATGCGGGTGAATAGTCGTTACGCGGTGCTTGCCAAAAAATTGGACAAAAAACAACATGAACAGCTGGATGAGTTGAAAATAAAAGGTCTAGGTACTCGTGAGTCCAGCCAGCGAACTTATCCTCAAGGTGATTTAGCGGCACAATTACTGGGGTTTGTGAATGATGATGGTGAAGGCAAATATGGGATAGAACAGTACCTACAAAAGGAGTTAGCAGGCACACCTGGCCAGCTGAAGGCAATTACTGATGCCCAAGGAGTTCCTCTCGTGGCTAACAAGGATAATATTATCACTCAACCACAAAACGGACAGCGAGTATCGCTTACTCTTGATATTGCTGTGCAACGCCAGCTCCAAGATATTCTTAAGACAGGTCTGGATAATGCCAAATCATCATCGGGCAGCGCATTGATTATGGAAGCAGACACTGGTGCGGTGAAGGCAATGGCGAATTATCCTACTTACAGTCCCTCTGAATTTTATAAAGTACAGGATGCGGCAGTTTTTAATAATGCAGCGGTAAGCGCTCCTTTAGAGGTTGGCTCAATTATGAAACCGTTTACTGCTGCCGCGGCTCTCAACCAAGGTGCAGTCAAGCAAAGTACTACTTATTACGATCCTAGTTATGTAGTGGTGGATGGAAAAAAAATAACTAATATTGAAGAAGATGGTGGGGCTGGAACCCGCAGTATTGCCGACATTTTGCAGCTATCTTTAAATACTGGAGCAGTATATTTATTGCAACAATTAGGTGGTGGTAGCGTGAATGAAAAAGCTCGAGTAACTTGGCATGACTATCTGACAAATCACTACAGATTTGGCCAGCCAACTGGTATTGAGCAAGGCTATGAGGCGGCTGGATCAATCCCTGACCCCAAAGATGGTTTTGGTCTCAATATCCAGTATGCCAACATGGCTTTCGGCCAGGGTATGCTGACAACCCCTCTACAAATAGGCGCAGCCTTATCGTCGCTGGTAAACGGTGGTACGTATTATCGACCGCGTTTGGTGGATAAAGTGACTGATGCCCAGGGCAAGCAAACTAAGAAGGTTCCACAAGTTGTGGGCGGACCGGTCGTATCAGCTAAGACCAGTGAAGAAATCAGGGGTCTTATGCAGCATGTGGTAGCAAAAAATTACCTTGCTTATAGCATGAAAAAACCACCGGATGGTTACTTAATAGGTGGAAAAACCGGCACTGCTGAAATTACTAAACCTGAGGGCGGTTACTATGACAATAAATTCAACGGCACCTTCATGGGGTTTGTTGGCGGTGATAAGCCCAAATATGTCATTGTGGTGCGCGTGAATGAACCGCACATCGCAGGCTATGCTGGCGCGAAAGCCGCCGCACCGATTTTTGCGGCTTTGTCCTCTATGTTAATGGATAATTTCAACATCGCGTCTAGTACCCCCTAAGGGTATAATAGAAAGAAATAACAAATGGAAAATACACTTCACATTACAGTCGAGATACAAACAGTCATCCGTATCCTTTTGCTTGGTTTTATGGGATTTTTGACGAGTATGCTCATAACACCCCTGTACACGACGTTCGCCTATCGTTACCAATGGTGGAAAAAACCACGGACTACCGCGGTGACCGGTGAACCGGCAAAAGTGTTCGCCAAATTACATGCCGAAAAACACCTTCGCAACATTCCTACTATGGCCGGCATCGTTTTTGTATGTGCGGTGGCGATTGTCACGCTCATTGCCAATCTTAGCCGAGCAGAAACCTGGTTGCCGTTAGCTGCATTTGCAGGTGCGGGGTCTGTGGGTTTGCTTGACGACATTATCAATATAAGAGGGACGGGGATAGGTGTGGCTGGTTTACCGTCAAAATTAAAACTCTTGTTGACGACCCTTGTCGCACTTATTGGCGGTTGGTTTTTTTACTATAAATTGGAAGTAGATAGCATACACATTCCACTTTGGGGGCCACTGCATCTCGGATGGCTAATTATTCCGCTTTTTATCTTAGTAGTAGTGGCAAGCGCAAACGCGGTGAACATGTCAGATGGGCTTGACGGCTTGGCTGGCGGCTTGGCGGTAACGGCTTTTGGGGTCTATGCCTTGATTGCTTTTCTTGAGAATCGTTTTGGCATCTCCGCATTCTGTTTAACCATAGTCGGTGCGCTCTTGTCATACACATGGTTTAATATTTTTCCGGCTCGGTTTTTCATGGGTGACGTGGGGTCGTTTGCACTTGGTACGGCTCTGGGCGTGGTGGCCATGCTGACTGATACCGTGGCCTTGCTGCCTATCATTGGCTTGGTATTTGTGGCCGAAGCTGGTTCGACGTTACTACAGATTATTTCTAAAAAATTACGGGGAGGGAAGAAGATATTCAAAATTACACCTCTTCATCATCACTTTGAGGCGAGCGGCTGGCCAGAGACGAAGGTAACCATGCGTTTTTGGGTAATTGGCCAGGTATGTAGTGTCTTAGGCCTTATGCTGTTCTTGATAGGGAAGTACCTATGAGACCGGGCCAAAGCCGCCGGCCACTCGGTGTCGGTTCTGTTTTGCAACGGCGCCATCGTCCGGATTATTGGTTGGTCTTGTTATGTCTGGCACTGCTGGTAGTAGGGCTTATTGTGGTATACGCTATTAGCCCTGGTTTAAGCGCCCAAAAACATGTCAGCGAAAATTACTATGTAGGTAAACAATTGTTGGCCATCGGCTTAGGTACGATAACTTTTCTCGTGATGGCAAATATGCCCATTCGAACCTGGCGTCACCTGGAGAAACCTTTAATTATTACCGCATTTGCAGCGAGCGTGGCGGTGAGGCTATTCGGTGAACGGGTTAATGGGGCATATCGTTGGGTTCAAATCGGCGGCCTATCTTTTCAGGCTGCAGAACTGATTAAATTTGCACTGCTGGTATGGTTGGCTGGTTTTTTAACTGATAGAATCCGCAACAACGAACTGCCGGATCAACAAAAGACGTTAAAGCCATTACTCATTGCATTAGCGCTTATTAGTGTTATTGTGGCGGTTATTCAGAGTGACTTGGGTTCAATGGGAGTAATTGCGGCGATGATGGCGGTCATGACTTTTGTTGCTGGTTTGCCGCTAAAACGTGTCGTTATGGTCGGCGGCATAATATTAATGGGAGGCATATTAGCAATTGCTTCTAGCGGTTATCGACGGGACAGGTTCTCAACCTATCTCAATCCTGCCCGTGACTGTCAAGGTTCTGGTTATCAAGCCTGTCAGGCATTGATTGCAGTGGGCTCTGGCGGCATGTTTGGTTTGGGGTTAGCCAGAAGTGTCCAAGCCTATGGCTACCTCCCAGAAGCGGCTAACGACTCAATTTTCGCGATTTACGCTGAGAAGTTTGGATTTATTGGCAGCGCGGCACTGCTGGCACTATTTTTTGTCTTATTTGCGCGCTTAAAGTTCATTATTGAGAGGACGCCGGATATTTATACACGGCTGCTCGTGACGGGTATTCTTGCCTGGCTTAGCACACAAGCAATTATTAATATCGGGGCAATGTTAGGTTTGCTGCCACTGAAGGGGATTACTTTGCCATTTATAAGTTACGGGGGAACAAGCTTGGTATTTGTCACTGGTGCAATTGGTGTCGTGTTCAACATTTCGCGATATACTACCTATAGTCCTTCAAGAAACACACAAAGGAACAGTTATGACAATAGTCCTGGTCGGCGGCGGCTCCGGGGGGCATATCACCCCACTCCTGGCGGTCGCTAAAGAGATCAAGCGCCAAAAACCAAAGACGACTATATGTTATGTAGGCTCCCGTACTGATAAGTTGCGAGACGTGGCAGAAACTGATGGTGTCTTTGATCATATCTGGACAGTGCATGCGGGTAAGTTCAGGCGGTATCACCAAGAGGGATGGCGCCAAATTCTTGATGTGTCCACGTTGCTAAAAAACCTTAGAGATTTTTGGTATTTTTTAATTGGGACCTGGCAAAGCTTTTGGCTGCTTGGCCGTTGCAAGCCAGAGGCGGTCTTTATTAAAGGAGGATTCGTAGGAGTACCAATGGGTTTGGCGGCAGCTCTGCGGCGAACCCCGTTCATTACACACGATTCTGACGCTGTGCCCGGATTAGCGAATCGAATTATTAGCCGTTGGGCGACAGTGCACGCAGTAGCGTTGCCAAAGAACCTTTATACTTATTTTCCTGACAAAGTGGTGGAGACAGGTGTACCAGTAGACGAACGGTATCGCTATGTAACATCAAAACTACGAGATCATTATCGTCATGAATTGGGATTGGACAAGGGCCCGGTAGTATGTATAGCTGGCGGTGGTTTAGGTGCAAAAAGGGTAAATGAGGCTGTTATGGCAATAGCACCGGAACTCATTTCCCGTTTTCCACGGTTGCAGCTCCTACATTTAGCAGGACGTGACCACAAAGATGAAGTGGATAAACAATACCAGCAAATATTGGGGGACAATTACACACAACACTGCAGTGTCCAGGGCTTTGTTACCGATGCTTACCGATATAGTGGTGCTGCAGACGTGGTTATTTGCCGTGCAGGGGCTACTAGCCTAGCCGAATTCGCAGTTCAGGCAAAACCTTGCATTGTTATTCCTAATCCCTTACTGACGGGCGGACACCAGCTAAAAAACGCACAGGCTTTGCAAAAGCGTAAAGCCGTCATTGTGGTGTCAGAGAATAAATTGCAGGCTGACCCTACTATTCTTCTATCTCCTTTATCGGACTTGCTTCATTCTTCGCACAAACGTACTGTCTACAGCAGAGCTCTCCATAAATTCGCCAAAAAGGATGCCACCCAGCAACTCGCCGGCTTGATTATTACGACAGGGAAGAGTCATGGTCTTTCATCGTAAACGTCAGATAAGGTCAGCTACTCGGCAGGCAAACTTACGCGATGAGCGTCTGTCTACACGAGACGTGTTTTCTTATCATGCCAATCGATCAATTTCATCAGTGTCGCGTGGCAGGGAAGAGACAACTTCTTCGCCTGTCCGCGACCGTAATACAGCGCGTCCATTCTGGCATTTACTCCCAGGTTTATTCGCGCTGGCTGCAATCATATCGTGTGCGATTTACGCCTCATTACTGAATACCACCCCAAGAATCCACGTAGCGAGTGTTTCTGATCCCGAAGCTCTACTGCTCAGGCCTACTGATGAATATTCCCAAGGGGCAGAAGCTCTGCTACGAAGCTCCCTTTTAAATCGGAATAAGATTACCGTCAATACTGAACAGTTGAACCAACGCATGTCGGCGATGTTCCCGGAACTCTCAGAGGTGAATTTTGTGCTACCTTTCATTGGGCAACGGATTGTGGTTGAATTGCATGCTAGCCAGCCAGCAATGATATTGAAGACCGCACAAGGAAAATCTTATTTGATTGATAATTCAGGCAGAGTACTGCTTAATTCAAATGAGACTACCAAACAAAACCTGGCAAAAGGTTTACCGGTTGTAAAAGATGAGTCCAATTTACCAATAGAGCAGGGCAAGAACATTCTGCCAAAGCAGAGCGTAGAGTTTTTAACTACAGTCTATAATCAGTTGAATTCGAAAGGAGTGGCGATTGAGAGTATGACATTACCGCCACAGCCCAATCGTTTGCATGTAAAATTGGGCGGAAAGCCTTACTACTTGAAGTTTAGTTTGCTGATGGACCCAAAACAGGCTTCAGGTAATGCCCTCGCGGTGTTACATGAGTTTGATACCAAACATATTGTGCCTTCGCAATATGTTGATTTGCGGATCGAAGAGAGGGTCTTTTATTTATAGTTTTTGGCGCTGTGAAACCATAGACCTGCCTCAACAGGGGAAGGACAGGCCACCGTACAGTCTTTAATTTAGTAGACTAGATCTCTCTGATATAGGCCTAGACTTTTTGAGTCCTAATTATAATATATAGTACACCTCTCTCCCCTAGTAGTTCGTAATTTGTACAGTTTTTAAATGCCGATTATTTTTTCATAAAACTATATTAATATATATTAATAGTAAAATGTCAAAATTATCAATAAAAGGGTATAAAGGGGAGAGTGAATATAAAAAACAATAAAGCCCTAAAAAAGCAAATAATGCAAACTGCCGTTGTGGAAAACTTGCGATTATAGATAGTTTTGCTAAGGCACTCCAGCGTTCTAAATTGAGGCTATATTACGGCCATACTTAAAAGAGTAAAACAACGTAAATTAACCAAAGTATGTGAGATACTCCCCTGTTAGAAGGTAGCCCAATATAGACATAACAAGGATATAACGAGTCGTAAAATATACATTGTGCGACGTTTGATGATAAGTTTGGTTTGGCCTACTATTCAGACTTTCCCCGCGCGCTATTTATCAAACCGCATTCATATTTTAAGTTTTGCTAATCCCTGCTTCTAGTATGCCGGGAAGATTATTTTGATCGTGTTTACTAGCGCTTGCCCGAAACAGTATCTGCTAGAAAATGTTCGCAAAATGTACACATTATTCATTATTTTTAGTCATTATGCAGGCGGGCATGTCTTTAACATAAAATTTTTGTGGCTGGTCAGAGAGAGGCAGATCTAACATTATCTCTACTTCTGGAAACTCATTAGCTGCGTCTTGCATTTCCTTAATTCCCCCTATGAGGTCTGTAGGTTCGGCAAGAGTGGAATACATTGCACTAATATAATTTCCAAAACCAGGCAGAACGCTTTCAAAACTAGATAATTGAAGTTTATGCTCTATAAGGTCTACTACTGCCCATGCGCCCTCTTCATCTTCTCCTATTTCCAGGACTTTACCCCGATAATAACAATGTCGGTCTGGATCATCTTTGTAATGTCGAGGTGTCAGTTCGTCAGTAAAGGTTATTGTGGCGTCTTCTTCCATTGAAAGGTGCAACAGCGCAACTCTATCGGATATAATATGTGCTTCTTTCTCTTCAGCGCTCAGGCTCGCCCACTGCTCTTTACGGCTGAAATGGAAAGGTGATTCTTCCATCTGCCTAATCTTTCCTAAGTTGCGAGAGCGTAGGTTGCTTTGGCTACACGCTTGAATTGTGGCTTGCCCTGCAGATTTAGGAGGATGGTAGTTTCTTTGACTTGTCGGCTTTTCAATACACGTTTTACGATCTCATCACGGTGCAGTGGTTCACCGGCTTTTTTTAGTACCTCAGCAATAATATCAGCTACCGTACCACGTTCGAATCCCCACTCTTTTAAGGCGTAAATGCCCCGCCCTATTAGCACGAAACGGTTATCTTTGATAAGTTCGTTGTGAATTGCTTGGGTAGTTACATCTTTGCGCTTGAAGGTAGAGTTTTTAATTGCCTTAGCAATCTCGTTAAAGTGCATTGGTTTGCCATGGTCGTGAAGGGTTACGTATATTTTGTCCCTTATATTCTTAGGGTTTACCATTGGCCATTTTACAAGTCCCCAACGGTTGTTCAGGTGTGCAATCTGCTTGGATATGCTGGCCAGTGCTTTCACGTGTGCTGTATCAGATTTTTTTGTTGCCTCAGTTAATTTCTCAATTGAGGTTGGTTCCCCAATTTTCTTGACAGCATCAATAATTTTCTGTACTTCTTCACGAATGGTCTTCTCGTTTTGTGTACTATTGAGGCCAACTGCGTGGTAGTAGGTGTCATTATCGTCAATCACAACCAGATTTGGGCATAAGGTTGCTACAAATGAGATGCGGGACTGTTCTAGACGTTCTTGTGATCCCGTTAACACTTTACTTAGTTCTTGTACTCTGGCTACCTTCCCTAAATCAGTTAGGATTTCACGTAATTCTTTTTCAGCGGTTTTTATATGGGGTAAGTCATCTTCAGCAGCGGCCTTGAGGCGTGCGACGACTGCTTTCTCTAATTGTCGTACTCTTTCTCGAGTGATGCCAAGCAATTCCCCGATTTGCTCGAGGGTCTCTTTCCGGTCGAATAATCCAAAACGACGAGAGATTATTTCTCTCTCGCGGTCCCGCCCTATAGTGTCAAGAATGTCTTCGATGCGTTGTTCGATTACTGAAGTCGATACTTGCTTGCTCATGTGCCGCCTCTTATAGGTAAATGGTCTTTTAAATTATAAAACTAAAGTTTAGTAATGTCAAACATAGGGTTTTATGTGCTTATTGTAGCATTAAGTCGCAATTTTAGCATAATAAGTATGTGTCAATATTACTGCAGAATAAGCTCGTGTAAGATACAAATATGTGGATAAGTTTCTAAAGTGCGCTCAGGTACCATTAGGGCTAAAACTCAGTCTTTTTAAATCGAGGTTCTTGCCCCTGCCTACAGGGGTAATAACTGCGAATAAACTGCAAATGGCAGCTATGCCCTTTTCCGTCTGAAGCGTTTTTTGGCAGGTGCGGCTTGCAGTAACTGCTTTGCTTCCTGCTCAGTCAGTGTGGCCGCGTCTGTTTCCTTTGGTATGCGGGCATTTTTCTTGCCATCAGTTACGTAAGGCCCATAGGGTCCATTTGCGACTTTGAGGCTACTACTGAATTCTTGTATATACTTGTTCGCTAATTGTTTCTGTTTTTCATCGTAAAACTGACGTGCTTCTGCCTCGGTGATAACCAGAGGGTCACTTCCTTTTATTGATACAAACAGTTTGCCAACTTTTATATAAGGGCCGTATCGGCCGATGTTCGCAGATATTTCTTGACCATCAGCTGTTTTGCCTACTTTTCTCGGCAATGTGAACATTGCTAATGCCTCCTTCAGCGTGACATCGTCCATGGTTTTGCCTTGTGGTAGAGGAGCAAAGAGGGGCTTCTCTTCTTCTTCGCTCGCTTCACCAATTTGCAACATAGCACCGTAACGTCCGTAGCGCGCATACACAGATCGTCCAGATTTAGGATCCTTGCCGAGTAATCTGGCTTGTGCAGCTTCTTGCCGGCTGGCTTTCTCAGACTTCTCCACTAGAGGGTGGAAGCGGGAATAAAACTGACGTATCATTGCTTCCCACTTCTCCTTTCCGGCTGCGATACTGTCAAAGCCAGCTTCTGCGGTAGCAGTAAAATCGTAATCTACTATTTCGGAAAAGTATTTTACTAAGAAATCTGTCGTCATCTCTGCAGTGGGTGTTGGCAGTAATTTGCCTCTGTCCGCGCCTGATACTTCGCTAGTTACTTGGGAAGTTATTTGATTATTTTTGAGGGCGATAACCGAGAGATCCCGCGGAGTGCCTTCAAGGTCACGTTTTTCAACGTATCCGCGAGTCTGGATTGTGCTAATGGTGGGTGCGTAGGTACTGGGTCGACCGATACCGAGTTCCTCAAGTTTCTTAACTAGACTCGCCTCAGAATATCTAGCTGGCGCGCGTGAATAAATTTGGCTGGCTTGCATAGTATCAAGTTGTAAACGGTCGCCTTTCTGCATCGCCGGTAGGAGCGAATCAGGTTTAGCCTTTCCGTATACCTTATAGTAGCCGTCAAATACCAGTTGCTCACCCTTTGCAACGAAATGCTCCGAATGGCCTGTGATATCAATAATAATCTCTGTGCTCTTCAGTTCGGCTGCTGACATTTGGCTGGCAGTAGTCCGTTGCCAAATGAGCTTGTAAAGCTTCCTTTGGGCTTCATCGGCTCCAGCCTGCGAGGTTGAAAAATTAGTCGGGCGGATAGCTTCGTGTGCTTCCTGTGCCGATGCATTTTTTGTTTTGAACTGTCGTTGGTGATGATATTTCTTCCCAAAGTTTTGTGTAATGTATTCACCGGCGGCAGCAATAGCTTGTGTAGACAGTGTCAGGCTATCAGTTCGCATGTAGGTAATATGGCCATTCTCATACAAACGTTGCGCCAGTGTCATGGTTTGTTTAACGCCAAAACCAAGCCGACGTGAGGCTTCTTGTTGCAAACTACTAGTAGTAAAGGGCGGACCCGGATTACGTGTAGCTGGTTTTTGCGTCATTGCCTGTACGGTGTAATGAGCGTGGATATTACTACGGAGAAACGCTTCTGCCTCTTCGGGAGTAGTAAATCGGCTGTCCAGCTCAGCCTCAAATGGTTCGCCTTTTGATAAGAAACGTGCGATCACTTTATAGCTTGAGACTGGCTCGAATGCTTTAATCTCTCTTTCCCGCTCAACTATTAGCCGGACTGCTACCGATTGCACCCGTCCGGCGCTCAGGCCAGTCCTCACCTTTTTCCATAGCACAGGTGACAACTCATAGCCGACTAAACGGTCCAAAATCCGGCGGGCTTGTTGAGCATCCACCAAGTTTCGATCAATGGTGCGGGGATTCTCAATCGCGTGTTCGATAGCTTTCTTGGTAATCTCGTGAAAGACAATACGCTTTGTAGCTGCTGGATCAAGCCTGAGAGCTTGTGTCAGATGCCAGGCAATGGCTTCGCCTTCCCGGTCTTCATCACTAGCTAACCATACTTCACGGGCGTCTTTGGCAGCTTTTTTTAGTTCTGCAACGACTTTCTTTTTATCAGCGCTAATTTCATAGGTTGGTTGAAATCCAGCTGGAATATCAATACTTAAACCCTTCTTGGGTAGGTCCCTAATATGGCCAAAACTGCTTTTGACCGCGTAGTCCTTTCCGAGGTATTTTTCAATTGTTTTAGCTTTAGCTGGCGATTCTACAATGACAAGATGTTTACTCATGCAGGCATCAGTATACTACACCTGCTTCTTCATCCGAGGAGCCGTTTACACAAGCTTGGGCTTAGCCTTGATACCACTGGCCTCCGCCCATTGTCTTTATCTTGCCACTTAACTCAAGCATGGTAATAGTACGGTGAAAGACATCAGCAGATAAACCCGTAACCTGCAGGAGCATATCACTGTCGTGAATACCTTGCGTGAGCTGGTCGAGGATAAGTTGTTCCTCTGGGTTACTGGCAAGTGAAACTTTGTCTAATGAACGGTCGATATGAAGTGCAAAAAGTATATCCTGCGCGCGGCTGACGGGACTGGCACCCGCTTTAATAAGGTTATTCGTGCCGACTGAGTGCGGGCTGGTAATATTACCTGGTACGGCAAACACTTCCCTGCCTTGTTCGAGCGCAAAACGGGCGGTATGCAAACTGCCGCTCTTTTCAGCTGCTTCAGTGATGAGTACTCCTTGGCTGAGGCCGGAAATAATGCGGTTACGGGCGATAAAGTTCTGCTTAAAAGCAACGGTACCGGGAGGATACTCACTAATCAGCATCCCACCTGTTTCTAGAATACGTCGGGCCAGATTGCGATGAGAGACGGGATAAACAGTATCTAGCCCACATGGTAAGACTGCAATGGTTTGTCCCTGGCTCTCTAAAGCCGCCTGATGGGCAAAGGAGTCTACCCCGAGGGCGAGACCGCTGACAATAACAAGACCAGCCCGGGCGAGTTCACCAGCGAGCTCCAGAGTTACCCGATGCCCGTAGGGGCTAAATTTACGGCTCCCCACCACTGCGACGGCGGTATTATTCAGTAACTCACTACCTTTTTCTGACAGATAGTACAGTTGCTTTGGTGGCCCAGTGATGTGGGCGAGCAGTGACGGGTAATCGTTGTCTCCAAGCGTAAGTTTTTTGATTTCCATACAAATAAGTTACTTAGTATTGACATAATGACATTATTTTGCTAAAATCGCAATCCGTAAGCATGATAATGTATTTGTAATCGTTATTATGCCTTAGGTACCTTATATCCCCCAAATATCTGTAATTGCACAGATATTCGTTAGATTGTTTTAGAGCGTGTCCAATGAGTTAAGTTGTTACCCTCCACTTCTCTTTTGGCGCGTAGAGAAGTATTTTTCTACAGCGCTCTAGAACAGACTAACCCCTTTAACTTTGCCAATTGTTTCTTGCAATCGGTACCCCGTTTTCAAAGTGAGTACGTCAGTATGTCTGTTCTGCAGACGGCACGAATCTTTAAGGAGTTTTGGATTTCGATGCTTCGCTGGGGTGGGTTGAAGGGTGTAATGAGCCTCTAGCGGTGCCCACCCCCTCTAGAGGCTCTTTATATTTGCTAATTTTGCGAAACTTATCAAGCCGTGTTTAAATCGAAGACATGAAAAAAAATGTTGTTACTGCTCATGCCCACTCCCTGAAATACTATGATCTTATCCTTGCCCTGTTCGCAGCCGTACTCTTAATATCTAATATTGCCGCCGTCAAACTTATTAATATTGGCCCGATTGTTACTGATGGGGGTGCGATACTCTTCCCATTGGCCTATATATTCGGAGATGTGTTAACAGAAGTATATGGCTATGCTTACGCCCGACGGGCCATCTGGACAGGCTTTGGGGTGATGCTCCTGGCTGTAGTAGCTTTCACAGTGGTGCGTTATCTACCACCCAGTCCAGAATGGTCTAATCAACAATCATACGTAGATATACTGGGATTCTTTCCCCGCATCGTCCTGGCTAGCCTCACCGCTTACCTTGTGGGTGAATTTATGAACTCATTTGTGCTTGCGAAGCTTAAAATACGCTACCAGGGCAAGAAAATGTGGCTGCGTTTAATTGGTTCCACGGTAGTGGGTGAAGGGCTCGATACTGTCATATTTGGCCTGATTGCCTTTGGCGGTATCCTTTCACCGGCCAGTATGGTGAACTTTATTTTAGTGGGCTGGAGTTTCAAGACAATGGTTGAAGTGGTGATGTTGCCGGTTACTTATAGAGTAATTAATTACCTAAAAAATCAGGAACATAAAGATGCATACGACAAGAAAACAGACTTTACCCCTTTTACTATCGATACCTAAAGCTAGGAATGTTTTGAGCGGTAATAACTTTTGAGCCATCTTTTTTGAAAGTCCATAAACGTGCCGTCAATAATGCTTTGCTGGATCGAATCAACCAACCTTATAATGAAGCGCTCATTATGAATAGAAGCGAGGGTGAAAGCGAATAATTCATGTGCCTTAAAAAGATGGCGTATGTACGCTTTGGTGTAGTGCTGACACGTATAACAATCACACGTTTCATCTATGGGGGAGAAGTCGCGGCTATATTGTCGATTCAGGATGTTAATCCGTCCAGTAGGGTTGTAAAGTGCACCATTACGGCCCACTCTCGTTGGCGAGACACAATCAAACGTATCGATTCCCTGTTCGATGGCGGCAAAAATATCATCGGGCTCACTGATCCCGAGCAAGTGCTTCGGCTTGTTCTCCGGAAGCTCCTCGTGTACCCAGGACAAGATAGTACCCAAATCTGCCTTTTCAAACGCGCCACCGATGCCAAAACCGTCAAATGGGAGTGAACCCATAAATTTACCTGCTTCACGGCGTAGGTCTTCATATTGGGCACCCTGTAATACGCCAAACAATGCTTGATAAGGTCGCTCAGGATGTGCAGCTTGCAAGCTCTGATGCTCGTCTATACAGCGTTTTGCCCAGGCATGAGTCCGTTCCATCGCCTCCCGCTGGTAAGCGTAACTATTGTGCAAGGAAGTACATTCGTCAAACGCAAAAATAATATCTGCCCCGATGGCATATTGTATGCGCATGGATTGTTCGGGAGTAAAACGGTGACGACTACCGTCAAGATGTGAAATGAACGTAACCCCATGATCGTCGATATGGGCAAGCCGCTCTTTCTTGGTCGCAATAGTATCTTTAGAGTCATGTTCACGACTTTGCATTGAGAGAATTTTTTTAAAGCCTACTCCAAGTGACATAACCTGAAAGCCCCCTGAATCGGTGAATGTCGGGCCAGACCAATTCATGAACTTGCCTAAACCACCTGCCGCTTCAACGAGTTTATGGCCGGGTTGCAAGAACAAATGATAAGCGTTAGCGAGAACTGCTTGAGCGCCGCATGCGGCAATTTGCTCAGGTGACATAGCTTTGACACTGGCTTTCGTGCCTACCGCTACAAATGCCGGTGTTCGGATTTGACCATGTGGAGTGGTGATAATCCCTGCTCTGGCTGAGTTGCCATTCAAGCGTTTTGTAATCTTAAACTGGAAGCGAGGAGATACTGTCATTTTAATAGTTTTTTGCTTTCTCGTGTGCGGGTGACACGGTGGTATTACCAGCCACCTCCACCACCTCCGCCTCCCCCCCCGCCTGCAAATCCGCCTCCCCCAAAGCCGCTACTACTAGAGCTGCTAGGTGCGCTAAAAGCAACGGTAGAAGCTTGGGTCATGCCGCCTATTGATGAGGTTAAGTTAGCCATCTGGAACGTGGCAAAGCTGCCGTGGTACCATTCCGGTGGTTGCGTATAGAGATTCTCAAACTGTTTTGCCCAGCTTTTTTCTATACCGAAGAGCACCGCATATGGCAATAACGATTCGAATAGTTTTATCTTTGCAGTCTTCTCTTGGGGGTCGGCCTGAAGCCGTTTAGCTCCTTGCAGGCTCTGCAAAAACTTTATACGGTCAGCTTCAGCTAGTTTCAGATAGTCTCTCAACCCGAGGAGGTATTCCATTGTCGCAACTCCTTTCTCGCTACGGGCGGGCATAATGAGACTGAAAATAAATGCTACAATGCTGCTCAGCAGGATTCCTACGCCTATTGGCCATAGCACCCTTGAGAAAATGAAGATTAGTACAACCCCGGCAATAGCTAATACAAAGCTGATTGTAAAATACTTTGAAATGATTTTCTTAGGGTTTGTACGGAAGTAGCCTTGCCTAAATAACTCTTCGGCGAGTTTATCGCTGGTTGAAGTTACTTCTTTGTACAGTTTATTTTTAAGATCCAATAGCTTTACTCTTGCATTCTTTCCAGCCGATGGCCCGAAAAGCGCGTGCACTATATCAAGTTGCCTACCACTTATAGTGCTAGGATCAGCTTGCAGCTGGAGCTCATAGGATTTCTTGTTATGTAAAAGTTGCTTTTTTTCTATCTCATATATATCTATGTAGCGTTTTGCTGCAAGATCTATAATCAATGCTGACATTGTGCGGCCATTGATACTTTTGCTAAATATGAAGCCACTGGCCAGTACGTCTAGTTCTTTAGGAGGTAGGTACTGAGGTATGATTACCCCCCTCCCTGATGGGTCGTCACCATAAGCACGCCACTGGCGGAACATAAGGCTACCTATGATCAATGGCGGCAGGAAGATGACTGTTACAGACAGTATACGTTTGATACTTCGCATGTGGAGTTCTTGAATGACCTCTGGACCTTGGGTAAATGTTCCATTATTAAAGGCGGTAACAAGAGTCAGGGTTTGGTGGGGTTGAAGATGATCAGCTTGGGTCGTGATAATTTGCTCGCCCTGTTGGTCACTAGTGCGGTTGATCGTGCAGCGGACATCCTGGCTACCATAATTTCCACTCAGGCATCTTTGATCAGCCTGTAGCTTTTCACCCAGTTCTGGAGGGACATGGAAGCGGGCGGTAACTGTCTGAAACGGTTGCTGCCACTGATCGCCATTGACATCCCAGTAAAATTCATCACTGCCTGGCTGGAAATTTATCACGTTTCGCAAAGAGTAGCTGATCCTATAGGTTTTCAAGCCTTGCACAAACTTGTTGGGATCGCCAATTTTTAGTACTGAATTACCGTGCTGAGAAGTGGTAGTGTACGGGTATTTCTCCCCTTTCTCGTCGGTGACTGATTTAATTTGCAGACTGACGGTATGGCCTTGATACGATTTGGGTAGTGCGCGCAGGATACCATGGTTCTGGTCAAATTCCGGAAAAGCTGCCTGGATTGACTCTTCGACATTCATTTGGCTGGCACGGGCGCTGTCGGCAGAAAGGTAGTAGTCAGCCTCAAAAGATTTTATAGTAAAATTTTGTGTTTGTGCCCTTGCTCGGGAGGTAAGTAGCCCAAACCCAAACAGGCCGATGCCGATAAATCCTATAATGGCAATTACCTTGCGCATGGTGGTTAATTTTCACTCATGAGCCGTTATTCTGACGGGTTTTTTTGCGTTCCTGGTGCCGGACTAAACCTCTCTGTAAACGGTGTCGTAAGAACAAATTAGCAATCGTCACAAATAGACCGATGCCGATAAATACATAGAAGATGGTAAAGATCTTGCCACCATCAGTGTGCGGCGTAAGATCTCCGTAGCCAACAGTTGCGAGAGTAATGACAGTGAAATATATACTATCAAGCCAACTCCAGTGCTCCATAAAATGATAAAATGTAGCTCCACCGAGTAGCACGAATAGTAACACCGCCAAGGCTGCCCTGACGAGATGGTCAGAGATGACGTGCGCCGTTTTATTGTTTTTTGCCATAGCTATGCGCCTGGTGCACTCACAGCATTAGTTGGAATGTCTACAGTAACATCTTTATAAGAGTAAACGATTGTGGTTTTACCACCGGCTGCTTCGGTAACAATTTGGCTGATGCGGTTGGTTTTTTTATCGACGTAGAATGTGATTTTGTCGTTATTCTGGTAATTGCTGACTTCCCAGACTTGGCAGGTACCGGCTGGGCAGTTTTGTGTGCCTTTGTCTTGCGCTTTACCCTGAAGATCCTTCAAGCTGGCTTGATCATATTTGTACTGGCTGGGATTAAAGGACTGTGAAGCTTGTGTAAGTGGCAATTTCATCCAGTTTCCGTTAGTTTTAATGTAATAAGCATCCGTTGCGTAGATTGCCTCAATAGATGAGCTATCGCTTTGTCCGCTGTAATGCCAGGCGTTAGTGTCCTTATCGTATTCAACGGTGGCGCTCACATTTCCACCGTTTGGTGTAACTGTGGTAAGAGTGGCGGTATATTCCAAACCGTCTAGGGCTTGAGGGTTAAAGCTGGCTGGTGTGGTGGTTGATGTTGGCTGAGAGGATTGAGTGCTTTGATTCTGAGCAGTCTGGTTATTACCCTTCTTTTTTACCAGCCAGACGCCGGCGCCAATCACCAATATCACTGCCAAGATACCAATCACTACCTTTTTCATCCTGTCTCCTCTTTATGCCTTTAAGTATAGCAATGATAGTGAGGGTGCGGGAAGCTTGCGAAGTCTTAGACGATAAACTGCCGTGTATCCGGCGGTAACTTGTGGCTATAAATACACTCGACCAGAATACTGTCGATCTCTTTGTAGAGGGCTGGCAAGTATTTTTTCTCTACATCGGCAAACCGACGGAGTACAAATTGAGCACTGTCTGTCTTTTCTAGTAAGGGATTCTTTATGCCAATACGGATTCGATTAGCGTCAGAGTTGGTATGGTCAATAATTGATTGGACCCCGTTGTGTCCGGCCGAACTTCCTCCGACTCGTGTCCTAATAAGCCCAAATGTGATATCAAGCTCGTCGTGGACTAAGTAGATCTGTGAGGACTGTAATTTGTAGAATTTCTTTACCGCTTGGACTGCTTGCCCGCTCAGGTTCATAAAAGTGCTTGGCTTGATGGCTAATACGCGGGTTGAGCCGAATACTCCACTGGCGAGTTGGCACTTTAGAGCTGGTTTATCATGCCATTTATCCATCTCTTCGTGAGAACTTACAAAGTGTTCAAGACTAGAGAAGCCAATGTTGTGGCGGGTACCTTCATATTCAGCACCAGGATTACCTAAACCAACAAATAGGAGTGTTTCCTGGTTAGAGACTGTATAGAGCGAGTGGTCAGCTGATTGGCTTAGAGGTTTCTTAGTGAACAGTCCCATAGCAGATTATGTATCCTTCCCTTGTAGACTGGTTTTTTTACGTTGGTCAAAAAACCAGAATACTAGCGGGGTGCCGCTAAAATCATATGCTTCACGCAAGCGTCGGTCGAGATATCGTTTGTAACTCCAGTGCAATAAGCGGGTATATGCCCCATAAACTTTGAAGGTAGGTGTAGGATTGTCCTGTTCTTGGACAATATAGTTGAGCTTGGGAGTAGTATTTTTCAATCCTGCAGGTGGATGATCTGTTGTCATAACCTTCAGCCAACGGTTTAGTTCACTTGTGGTGATAGTAGTCAGCCGGTGTTGGTTGACTTCTAGCGCCAAATCAAATAGCTTGGTGACATTTTGGCCGGATATAGAGCTGGTAAACACCAGCGGCGCCCACGGCACGAAGGTATAGTTCTGCTTGATTTGAGCGGCAAGCTGATCGCGGGAATAGGCGGTTTTGTCTTCATAGCTATCCCACTTGCTCACTACTAAGATAAGTCCTTTACCTGCTTCCTTAATAAGACCAGCGATTTTTTGGTCGAGTTGTACATTTAATTCGTTGACGTCCATGAGCAGTAGGCATATATCTGCTTGTTCGATGGCGCTGAGGGCTCGAAGCACGCTGAAACGCTCAATTCCCGGCTCAATCTTCCCACTGCGGCGGATGCCTGCGGTGTCAAGGAGTTCTATTTCTCGTCCTTCAAAACGCACAATCGTACGGTTGACGTCCCGTGTTGTGCCGGCTCTATCGGCAACGATTGCTTGTTGTTTTTTAGCCAGGGTGTTGAACAGTTGTGACTTGCCGACATTTGGTCGTCCTAGGATTGCCAGCCTGAGACGATCTGGCGCCTCCTCCATTTTCGTACGCGGAATAATTGCCACAAGTTGGTCAAGCAATTCGGTGATACCACTGTTGTTGAGTGCACTTGTCGGCAATAGTGTCTTGATGCCCAATTTTAGGAATTCATCAAAGGATGAGTTCCTTACTTTATCAGCCTTATTTACTGCCAGTAGCACGGGTTTACCACTTTTAAGAGCCAAGCGTGCCACTCGCCTATCTTCTTCGGTGAGTACGGTGTTAGCCTGCGCCATGACAATAATGACATCGGCACTGTCGGCTGCCTGGATAATCTGGTCCTGGATAGTTAACTCAAAGTCGTCTTCAGGGTCTTTCATCCCGGCTGTATCCACCAACCAGAAGTCGTGGCCTTTATAAGACGCTTTAGCGGTAATACTATCCCGTGTTGTGCCGGCTTCACGAGCAACAATTGCCTCGCGCTTTCTCAACACTGCATTAAACAGAGTGGACTTGCCTACATTGGCCCGCCCTACTATTGCCACGATGGGTACTTTTTTTGCCATTAAAAGTATTATAACAAGGGTAGCGTAGTTGACAAAGCAGAATAATATTGTTGAGCTAATTATCCGAAATTAGTTTTGTTTGTCCACTCGGCAGAGTACTTAAACTATAAGGGCCAATTTTTAATCGGTGGAGCTTAGTGACTCTATAACCAAGAGATTCAAAGGTGCGTCGGATTTGCCGGTTGCGCCCTTCATGCATAGTGACAGTCCATGCCAAGCCGTTGCCGGTTAGCTTTAACTTGCTTACCACATCCTGAAGTTCTACGCCTGATTGTAGCTTTAATTTGTCTTCAGCGATCAGTGGGCGTTGCAGGCGCACTTCATAAATTTTCTCCATGTGGGTTGATGGATGGGTGAGTCTATGAGCCAATACACCGTCATTGGTCATAAGCAAGAGGCCAGAGGAGTCTTTATCCAGTCGTCCAACTGGCTTGAGGTGGTGTAATGTATCGGGTAGCAAGTCGTATATGGTTGGGCTGCCTTGTCCGTCGCGGCTGCATACATAGCCGACTGGTTTATGGAGGAGAATAGTTTGATGCTCTAGCGGTTGCAAACGTTTACCCTGGAGTGTCACCAAGTCGTTCGGCTGGACCTGGGTGCCAAGCGTAGCAGTTTGGCCGTTCACCGTTACGCCGCCTTTACTGACGAGTTGGTCAGCTTGGCGGCGAGATACTCCGGTAGCAAGGGCGATATATTGGTTTATACGCATACTTATGTAGGGTAACGGTTGTGCGCGCTGGCTTCAAGTTGTGTCCTAGAGCTTACAAGGCAACAGAATTTGGGTCGACTTTTTCGCTACCACCACCCGGCGTAATTGTTTGTGGCGAAGGTGCTTCTCCGCCTTCTTTTACTTCTTCTATGTCTTGAACTACAGGCTGGGCAGCCACTACATCAGATTCTTTAGCCTCTTCTTTAGCTACCAGCGTTTCAAAATCTGTTTTCTGCTTTTTGAAATCACTGATTGGTTTTATTACTTTCGTATGGAGAACCGTGGCAGGTTTGTCGTCATCATCTAACGAGGTATCAGAGGCGGTGCTGATTGGCGCAATTGAAGCATTGGGCTTGACTACTTCTGGCTCAGGCAGGGGTGGTGGAGTAGTCGTTGCGGTGATGCCGCTGTCGGTGTCGTCTTGCTTATCTTCGTGGGAATCTTGGTCTGGCTTCTGATCGGCTGGCTCAGAAGTCTCGCCTTCTGTAGCTGGGCTGTCATTTATTTCGACAACCGGGAGGGTCTGGATAGTATCGCTGCCGGTAGAATTATCGTCATCTTGGAGGTTGGTACTATCACCGGGAGCGTGTGGTGTGGACTTCGTGGCAGAAGAATCATCTTCTTTATTCGCTTCTTTTGTTTCTGCGTCCGGGATCTTCGTTGGTTCAGGTATCGATACGGTCGGCTCAGGCTTCTTTTCTGTCTCCGCTGGCTTTATAGGGGCGGTGTTCTCAGGAGCCTTTTCCTCTGTAGTATCAGTGGGCTTTGGCTCGGGCGCTACAGGTTTTTCGCCTTGAGTTGTCGCTGATGCCGGAGAGCTGGATACCACTGGAATAGATGCAGTTAAAGGCTCAATACTCTTGGTATCTTTTGCGGGTGATACGGCTTTATCGGACTTCTCTGTACTCTTCTCGGTGTCTGATGGATTGGGAGTTGATGCTGGTTTGTCCATGTTTAATGGCGGGTCAGTCGCTCCTTCAAGGACTTCTTTGGCTGCTTTCACCACATCTTCGAGGGTAACCTGTGACTTTACCAAATAACGGTCTGCGCCAAGCTTGCTCGCTCGAGCTTTATCTTCGGCTTGGCTTAGGGCGGTCATCATAATGACTTTGGTATTTTTTGTTTCAGGGGTGCTGCGAAGAATGTCAAGCATATCAAATCCGCTGATATTTGGCATCATAATATCGGAAATAATAAGGTCTGGCCGTTCCTTGACCGCTAAGGCCAAGGCTTCTTCCCCGTCTTTGGCGGAGACAATTTCGTGCCCTTCTGCCAACAACCGGGCTTCATAGATCTCACGAAGGTTGTTATCGTCTTCTACTAGCATTATTTTTGCCATGTTGTGAATCCTATTTTCCTAAAGTAAAGCTAGTGCTTATAGCGTATTGTACCATGTTAATTTACCTGTGCGGTACTAGTGGCATTGGGAAGTAAATCCTGGGGGGTAACGGCGTTTTGATTGGCAGTTTGTAGTTCTGTGGCCTTTTGAGCACTGAGCCGCGGCAGGTTGATAAAGAATGTGCTTCCTTTCCCTGGTTCACTCTCTACCCATATCCGCCCGTTATACAGTTCAATGATCTTGCGACTTATGAATAGACCTAACCCTGTACCGCCGATGGCCCGAGTGGCCGAATTATCAATCCGGTAGAATTTCTGGAACAAATGAGGGATATCTTCGGCGGAGATACCAGGTCCGGTGTCCTTGATATAAAACTGCACCACCTCGTTATTCCCGGTAAGACCAATGGATATTTTGCCAGATTCGGTATACTTTACGGCATTATCAAACAGGTTGGTAATTACCTCTCGGATGCGATCGGAGTCCACATACACGTAGTACAGGGGGCTGACTACTTTGGCCGAGCCCTCATTTACGGCGTTAATAGTGGTGTCGTGCTCACCACTGCCTGTCCCGATGATGTATTCCATGAGCAAGCCCTTTTTCTGGGCCGTAAAACGAAGGTCCTCAACCAGATGCCCCATAAATTCACCCATCTCTATAACTCCAGGATGATTACTGAGCCGGCCATCTTCAGCTTTCGCGCTGGTAAGGAGGTCTTGGAATAATTTACCCAAGTGCTGAGTGGAGCTATGTGCCTTGTCGAGGTATTCGCGGGCTTTGCTGTCGATACGGCTGACTTTATCGTTCATCGCGAGTGCTAAGTAACCTTCAATCGCCGCAACTGGAGTACGCATTTCGTGGCTTGCAGTGCTAATAAACTCGGCACGCTGGCGTTCCTGTTGTCTCTCTTCGCTGACATCTCTAAAAATCCCTACTGCCCCACTGACCCTTTGTTGCTGGTCAAGTAAGGGTGATACGCTGAGGTTGATGGAGATTTGTTTTTTGTTGCGTGATAGCAGCACGGCGTTACTATCACGTTCCGTTTTGCCATCTTGCAGGACACGATAAAACAGGTTTTGTTCCTTACTATAGGGTTTGTTTTTGTCATCAAGCAGTTGCAGGACACTTTCAGAGTCAAGACCGATGGCCTCGTTCTGCTCCCAACCTGTTAGGCGTGCCGCAGCTGGATTGAACAGCCTGATAGTTTTTTGTTCATCAATTACAACCACGCCATCCTCGATAGCATTGAGGATAATATCGGATTGCAACTTCTCGGTTTGCAGACGCTCAGCCAACCAGCTGGTGTTACCGGTTTTAGCTTTTTGTCGTTTGCGGGCAATTAAGAATATACCGAGTGCACTCACTAAAACTCCAACTAGCCCGCCAAGAAGTATAAGGATTGTCATTTAATTTGGTTCAGTCTTAATGCTTACGTTATTATCTCAGGTCAGTGATATGGTATGCAAATCCAAAATACCGGTGGTGACTGGACTCACCCCTGTAACCATGATAGTATCGCTTAGCTGGAGCATAACCATGGCCCCTTCGTCTAGTGGTCCAGGACATCAGGTTCTCATCCTGAAGATCGCGGGTTCGAATCCCGCAGGGGTCACCATACAAACAGAGCACCGTCTGGTGGTCTGTTTTTATGTTAGCTTTGTGAGCATTCGGGCTCTTGGCAGTTCCTCCCACCTCGAAACGTAGCGAGGGCTTCGCAGTGCGTGCTTTGGCTCCCAGTTATTGGCTAGGTCTTCAGCGGCAAAATGGAGAGTATCTTTGCCGTAGCGCCTGTTAATAAGGTCTATTGTCTGCATCCGGGATTTACTGCGATGGTGGCGTTGCATGTCGATGGTGCCGAACATATCGGTTTGTAGTTGGGATTCTGATACAAAATCATACAACCAGATCCCAGCCCGATGGTACCAAAAGCCGGACTGAAAGAGCTTGGCGGCGGCTGCAACAAGTCGCTGGACCAGTAGGCCACTGTCAGCAGTTGGCTGGGCAAAGGTGACTTCACTGTTCCAGGCGCGGTAGCCAGGTTTATGGCGATTGGTAGTCAAGAATACGCTGGCTCGTTGTGTTAGCTGGTTTGCTTGGCGTAATTGAAAAGCTACTCGGGCTGCGAAGTTAGCTATTGCTGCTTCAATAACATGGAATTGGCTGGTGTCTTCCCCGAATGTGCGGGTACGGGCAATACTTTTTGGTTTAGTTGCAAACTGGGCTAGCGGTAAACAGCTCATGCCGTTAAGTTCTCTGACAATTTGTTCCCCACGAAGTCCCATGCGCTGCCGCGCTAGCTTTGTTGGTAATTGGCTAAGTTCGAGAGCATGCGTAATCCCTTCTGCTCTGAGTCGTGGCGCGAGTTTCCGGCCAATTCCCCACACATCTTCAACCGCGGTTTCCTGCATAAATGAAGTAGCTAATTTTCTTCTTGTCGAATCAATAGAGAGGACACCTTCGAGATCTACATTTTTCTTGGCGCGGTCACTGGCTAATTTTGCCAGTGTTTTAGTGGGTGCAATACCGATTGAAACGGGTATGCCAGTCGTCTTGAGTATTTCCTCCCTAAGCTTTCTTGCCCAATTTGAGGGACTTTTTAGTGGCAATTGGCTTATGTCTAAGAAGGCCTCATCTATTGAATACACTTCAATGCGTGGCGTGAGAGCGGTCAGTACTTGGATAATACGACGGGAGATATCACCGTAGAGTTCAAAGTTGGCAGAAAAACGAGCTACCTGGTGTTGCTGGAAGATAGGCTGGAATTTAAATGCTGGTGCACCCATGGGAATGCCCAGCGCTTTCGCCTCGTTGGAACGGGCGACAACACACCCATCATTGCTGGACAACACAACAACTGGCTTGTTGTGGAGTTGCGGTGTAAAAAGGCGCTCGCAACTGACAAAAAAATTATTGCAGTCTACCAGTGCGAATAAGGACTTCGTCATATCCTCATCTTAACGTAGGCAGGCAGTAATAGGATACCGAATGTGTACTACAGGTAAAGGACTGGACAGGGTTTTCCTTGGTTGGCGTACCCGATACAATCCACTTCGTGTCGCACAAGAACTCCTATCCTTTCCCTTGTCTGGCGGCCAACAACGCCGCTAATCCTGAGGCCATTATCCTTTTGAAATTGTCTGACAGCTGCTTCGGTCTCTGCGCTAAATTTGCCGTCCTCTACTAGCCGCGGATTTGCACCGAGAGTATTTAGGGAGTGTTGTAGTGATTTTACACAAGCACCGTGTGTTCCCTGCTTCAAGGTTGGGCAACTCTTGGCAAAGGTAAGCTGATAAAATGCGATCCCGGCTGCGATAAAGAATGACACGAGTAAGAAGAAACTTAATTTGTTAAACCCGGATATCTGACGAATCTTTTTTGCTTTCCGAACCATTTAATAGTGACCTTTCTGTTTTGCTTTATTGGTAATAGTTGTACTGCAAGCATAAGGGCTTTGTCAATTTAAAGGTGATTGACGCTGAGGATGAATTACAAAAGTAACTACTCCCCATAAAGGAGTGGTTTTCGGTAGTTGTTTATAGGCGGAAATACAAAAATAATCATTTTGCCACCAGAGGACAAGATCGTGGGTTTTCGGGGTGAGCACGCGGTCAACTACCACAATGTCATTGTGATAGATGCCCTGCTCTTCGCCTGAGCTTCCCTCTACTTTCCAAAAAAAGGTACTCGCTGGATTTTTTAGTAGCAGCTTGCCAAGATCTAGGCCAGAAAGTGACTGGTCTAAAGCTGCGTTGGGAAAACCCCGGCTCACTGAGATATTCGGTTCAGGTACGTCTGGTTTCGTCATAGCACCCTGATTGTACTGTGTGGGCAAATTAGTGGCCAGGCTTATTTGACTACTACATTACCGGCGCCGCTGACAAAGGTGATCCAGGTCTGGCCAGGATTGAGTTTTATTGGTTTGCCATCAGCACTAGTGAAGGTAATTTGGTTTTTCCCGCTTGTCTTTTTCCAGGTGCCTTCAGTCGAAACCCCGTCTTGGAATACATAAACCTTGCCTTCACCAACGGAATTGTAGGCACTGTTGACACCGTTGTAGCCGGCTTGATACTGGGCAACACAGGCTATCACCACTTTCGGTGATATTTGCTGGCCGGATTTTTCGTCGACATGTGGCTTATTGGCTTCACTGCGCTTGTAGCTGTTGCTGGGAGTGTCGTAATCGAAATGGGCGTTATAAAGAAAACCAGATAGCGCCAGATCAATTGATTTAGCGGTGGGTGCTGCTGAAGCTTGCTCGGCTTTACGTGGAATGCTGTCAAAATTGGTTGGGACAAACTTTTTCTGATTGGCTACATCAACCAGCTTGGGCAGGCTGGTATACATGTTGTGCGGTGCATAGCGATTACTTACTCGCCAGTAAGCGGAACTGTTGGCGAACTGGTCAAGGTCCTTATAGCCTCCGCGCTTTAAGGCCGCCAGAGCATCAGCGCTGCCGCCGACGTGGGCAATAGGAGCGTCAAAGCCCTGCACCCAATCTAAGTAATAAGGGCGAACACTGCGGACTGGACCGACATACTCGGGTTGGTTTTCTTGGAATAAGGCAAGAAAACGGGTGATGCCACCTTCGGCGATGGCTTCGAATACTACACCGGCTTGGGTGAGCCCGGATTGTGGGCGGGCGTCGGGACTGTTTTCGATCATAATGCCAATCACAGGCAACTTATTTTTTTCGAGTGGCACTTCTACGCCGGATAATTTGGAAGGCTCAGTGGTCTTAGGGGGCTCGGGGGCTGGAGCTGGTTGTTGGGCTACTTTGGCTGGAGCTGGCTTTGGTTTATGCAGTATAAAAAATACTCCGCCGACCACTGCCAGCAATAGACCAACGGCAATGCCAACACACATAAATTTCTGTTTGTGGCTTAAACCCTTAAACCACTCTACTGGATTTTTTTTATGAGGTTTTTTTTCTGGTGAGGATGACTTTTTGCTGCCTAAGTCTGCCGTTATATTTGACCCGGACTCATCAGATGTTTCTTTGGGTAGGCTGTTTTCTGTTTCGCTGCTTATATCTTTATCGGTGTGTGCTTCAGATAATTCTAGTCGTTCTTCAAGAGACCCGGCAGCACGTTCCGGCGGAATAATATCGTCCATGCCTGCTATTGTAACAGTGCTTGTGCTTAAGTGAAAATTCCAGTTGCTTAGGTTTGACCAGCGACCGTTAGTAATTGTACTGCCCGTCCCAATCGTTGTAGGCTTTCTTCTTTGCCGAGAACGTGCAGGGTTTCAAATAGGCCCGGTGCGACCTTTGACCCAGTAATCGCCACACGAATTGCCTGGAACAAAACACTTGGTTTGACATCTTTGGTTTGAGCTAATGCTCTCAACTTTTTTTCAAGGTCTTCTTCGTCAAATTCACTGCTTTGCAGCTCCTGTTCGCTGCTGTGTAGCAGTTCCGCAATCCCTGAATTGTTTGACTGTAGACCTGCAAAATCTTCTATGGAAGGCCTAGGCGCGACGAAAAAGAACCCTGTCAGGGCCGGTAGCTCAGCCAGGTATTTTAATCTCTCATGGACTAGTAACAGTACCGCGTCTTTATAATTCTGAGATATATCTTGTGCTTCAGGTGGCCAGTAGCTTTCTGCGAGACTGGATAATTCCTTGAGCGGTAAACGACGTATGTGTGCTCCATCCATCCAAAGCAGGCGGTTTTCATCGAACACTGCCCCACTCTTTTGTACTCTTGATAGGCTGAACTTATCCTGTAACTCTTCGATGGTAAAAAGTTCCTGTTCGGTGCCATCATTCCAACCAAGAGAGGCTAAGAAATTAATAAGAGCTGACGGCAGATATCCTGAGCGGGCATACTCCATAATGTCTTTGGCGCCATCACGCTTGCTTAGCTTTTTTTTGCCGCCAGGTCCCATTACAAAGGGTAAGGTGGCAAATATCGGCGGTTTCATGCCGAGTGCGTCATAGAGGTCAAGGTATCTCGGCACGGAGGCAATAAACTCCTGGGAACGAATGACGTGGGTTATATCCATAAGATGGTCGTCAATGATATGGGCAAAGTTATAGGTAGGATAGCCGTCTGATTTAATAAGGATGAAGTCGTCACAAACTTCCGGTCCGGCCTGCAGTTTGCCCATCACCTCATCATGCCAAGAAAAAGCTCGAGGGTTCGATAAAAAGCGCAAAGGGCGCTTGCCATCCCACTCTTCTAATTTCGATGGGCGCCACTCACGGAATAAAAATGGCTTTTTTTGCGCTTTTGCTTGAGCACGGAATTCATTTAGCTGGTCAGGTGTATATGGGTCGCTATAAGCTCTTCCCTCCTCAATGAGTTTCTGTGCCCACTGATGATAGATAGCCAGTCGCTCGCTTTGGCGATATGGCCCTCGTGCGCCACCTTTGTCTGGCCCTTCGTCCCACGACAGCCCAAGCCATGATAAGGATTCGAGGATGTGTTCGACTGAGCCTGCTACTGCCCGGGATTGGTCGGTATCCTCAATCCGCAGTATGAACTGCCCGTTATTTTGTTTTGCCAATAACCATGCGAATAATGCTGTGCGTGCCCCGCCGACATGCATAAAGCCGGTCGGACTAGGTGCAAATCGGGTGCGTACGGTGTTCATTCTGCTCATTATGCCATAAATGAGCTGGATTTTTGGTAGCAATTAGAATTGAGGCTAGAAACTAGCGGCGAATTTCAAAACTTGGTCGGTAGTGAGCTGGGCATCGCCGTTAAGGGTGTACCATACCCCGTTTTTTACCCAAGTAGCGTCGCTATCGCCATATATATAAATGGTCTTTCCATTCTGATCAAAGCGCTGGTATGAAGAATCTTGGGCTTGGAAGAACTGTTGTTCGAGATCTTGAGATGACCAGGTGGCATTCTTTTGGGTGACGGAAAAATCACGGTTATCACGATTATTAGAGTGAAAATTCAGTACGACCTCACCTTTTTTATAAGCCGGAGATTGCATTGAGAAACCTGATAAATGATAAGCTGGCAAGCTGCCTTGGACGTCGGCGCGATTGGATGCAAGTTTCATTGAGAAATTGGGTGTATTGTGGATGATAATAAAGCCAATAATTAACACACTGGCGGCAGTTATGGCACCGAGATTACGTATTTTATGGCCCATGCCGAGTTTATGATGCTTAGAGGGTGGTAAGGCAGATTGGCGGTGACTGTCGGCTTTGTGCATGGCTGTTTCAAACATCTGGTTGGCTGCGGATAGAGGGGTTTTAGGGGGGGCATAGACTGGTGAGTCAGTAATGGTCGGCTCTGGTCTTACGGCAAGTTGGCCGGAATGTTTTTTGGTGACAAGAGATGGTTCTGAAGTGTGAAAACGGCTAATTAGTTTGCTTTTTGTCACCTGGATTGGGTGGGTGACGCTCGTGTGCTGGCTGATTGGAACAAGGGTTGGTGCGTGCAGACTACTCTCTGTCTGCAAGGTAGAATTTAAAGAGTGTATTTTAGATGCGGTAGGTTTTTTAACTGAGGTACGCATAAGCGTTTTTGGCTTGGTGGTTCGTTGATGTACCGATCTGGCAGAAGCAGCTTTAGCGTGAGCGGGCAGCGAAGCCGCTGCACTCGACGCACTGGCTTGGGGTGTACGTATCGCTGTGGGGCGGACTGCACTTGGGGTGGCAGAAGCAGCTTTTCTAGTAATACCATCTATTACTCGGGGCTTCTGTGGGGTACTTGGTTGATGCGGGCGCAAGGAAGAATGAGAATCGAGAGGTTGTCCGGTTCTCGAATCGTATAACCTGCCATTGAAAGTGACGGTATTTGCTCTTATCATTTTTGGTCTTTTCTTGTCTCGCAGCACATACTGCTTATGATACGTCTATAGTACTGACAATCCGCTTACTTTACAAGTTCGCAAATTTATAGGATGTTTCTCGTGAACTTTCATGAGTATTGGGGTACACTATCATGCGGAAACACCCATGGATTTTCTTGACCCAAAGAAAAAAAAACGACACCTCATTCGCTTGTATATCGGCTACTTCTTAGTTGCCGTGGCGCTGGCACTCGGCTCACTCGTCTTACTTTTTCGAGCCTACGGGTATGATTTCGACCGTAAAACTGGGGAGGTAGTCCAGAACGGTTTGGTTTTTGTTGATGCCCATCCTGAGTCAGCCGACATTTATTTAAATGGGCAACGCTACAAAGACCGGACAGCGACACGCATGGAACTACCCGTCGGTCAATATTCATTGGAGTTAAAACGTGATGGCTATCGCTCATGGAAACGAAACTTTAATTTGGAGGGAGGCAAGATCGAGCGCTTTGCTTACCCTACCCTCTTCCCTGAGAAATTGGTCACGAAAGATACTCAGCTTTACGGAGCGGCCCCCGTGCTTTCCACGGAGAGCCCCGATCGTCACTGGTTACTTGTGCAGCAGCCTGGCACGTTCAATAAGTTTGATATGTTTGATCTTTCCAAAGATACGGTACCCGTCAGTGCGGTAACTTTGCCCGATAATATTTTGACAGCCTCCCCTGCTTCACAAGCTTATAAGTTAGTGGAGTGGTCTACTGATAATCGCCACGTCTTGCTCAAACATACTTTCGGCGATAAATATGAATTCATCATGGTAGACCGAGAAAAACCGGAGGAATCCTTTAATGTGAATCAAAAGCTTAATGTGACGCCAACAGAAATCGCAATGCGTAATAAGAGCTACGACACGCTGTACCTCTATCAGGCAGCTTCCCAAAGCCTGCAGGTTGCGAGCATTAAGTCTCTAAAGCTAGAGCCGTATTTAACAAAAGTAGTTGCATTCAAACCGCATGGCGATAATGTCATGCTCTATATCACTGATGATGGACAAAAACCAGGAATGCTTGCTTTAAAACTTAAGGATGGCGATTCTGATTATCTTCTCCATTACTTTAAGGCGGGTGCTGAATACGTCCTTGATATAGCGAAGTTTAATGACCATTGGTTTGCCGCAGCCGGGTCTAAAAGTGAAGATAAAGTGTATGTATATAAAGACCCAGCTGAAGCTGCCAAGCAAGCACATCAAAAAGAAATTGCACCGATTATGATACTAAGGCTTGAGCATGCCCAGCACATTAGTTTTTCAGAGAACGCCCGGTTTATTGCTGCCCAGAATGGCAGTCGTTTTGCCGTTTACGATGCCGAATATGACCGTCGCTTTCTATATGATACGAAGTTGCCAGTTGCCGCTGATAACATAGCGACGTGGATGGACGGTCACCGTTTGCTCTTAAATGTCGAAGGCAAAACCGTGGTATTTGATTACGACGGGATCAATGTGCAGACATTAGCACTAATTAGCGCAGGACATATTCCGTTGTTTGATCGGGACAGGGTCTATCTTTACACCGTTGGACCTTCAGTCGTGGTTCCCGGTAAGCAAGCTCTCACCCAGACAGCCCTTAAGTTGAAACCTTAGTGGAATAAGTCCTTAATCCGCTGCCATAGACTTGGCGCGTTACTTGGTATGATAGTTGGTTGCGTATTTGTCTTAACAGCAGTACTGGTTTTATTCCCGTTTGGATCTGGGTTGATTTGTTCCCCAATTACCACTAGGCGGTTCAGCGAGGTGCCTGGTGGATCGCACGTAATCAACGTAGCGGTGGCTGTTTTGCCAGCATCGCTGAGTACTCCAAGGTCAGTCGGCTTGACGATTTTCTTTTCATACACCTTATAGGTGTAACGGGTTCCACCGTACGTAAGATAAAATGTATCGCCTGCTTCAAGACGGCTTAACAGGACAAAAGCAAACTTGTATTTACCTTGATTAAGTATGTTATTACTGGAATGCCCAAATATCACCGCGTTGCCCTTTTCGCCTGGCGCAGGGGTGGTAGCATAATGCACTACCCCATGTTCTAATGCTTTTTGGAGTGCTTTTTCTTCAATTGACGGCTCATCATAGACCACGGGGATTTCTACATTGATTTTTGGAATAATCACTTTTTCTTCGGGGCCTGTGTTTGTGTCGTTTGGGTCATTAATGATCGGGGTTGAGCTGACTTGTCGGCTGGGAGTAATAAAAGGAGCAATGAAGCGCTCATTGAAGAACCCGAATAGGAACAGCAAGAGTGCAATTGAGCCAAAGGAAATACCGAACATCAATGATTGGGCATGTTGCTTGCGGCTGAGCCGTGCAGGGGGAGAACGCCGATGCTTTTGCCGGATGTGTCCTAATTGTTTCCGGGCACTTGCTATAGCTTGATGGCTTGCTGCCAGGGTTTGTTTATGTCTGGGTTTTCGGTGCGAGTTTGCTTCACTAGGCGAGTGAGAAGGTAGTGAACTGGCAGAAACTGCTCCAACGGCAGCTGTGCTGCCCCTCTCGCTTTTATGGGCATTGTAGAATTCTTGCCAGACCTCGTGTTTTTCTTGATCAGGAAGTTTCGCGTAGTATTGATGCCAAGCAGTCTGGATTTCTGCTAAGGACAAGCCTGATTTTGTCAGCTGCTCCATATAGCGCTGGTGAGGTGATTTCTGGCTGGTGTGAGCAATTTCCGCGATCTCTTCTTTTGCGCTTGGCTCATGAGCGTAAATTGCCTCGAGCTTACGTCGAATTAAGTCGGCCGCTTCACTCGTGTGGGGCCGGCTTGGAGTAGAGCCAGTCGGTGAATTATTTCCATCGTCCATAGTGCGCAATAAGGATAACTAGAGTATGCGCACTAAGTATAGTACAATTGCCCTGCCCATCCTATCAGATATGTCTCTTGCTTGCCGGGGTGGCGGAACTGGTAGACGCGCACGACTCAAAATCGTGTGCCCTTGTGGCATGAGGGTTCGAGTCCCTCCCCCGGCACCACTTGCACTACGTTACAGAACGGATTATTATTGCTCATAATATAAGTTAAAAGTAAAAATGAAAAAACAACTAAATACGAAAGATCTAGCAAAAAAATTTCCTCATTCCAGTAAGAATAAACTTCGACAAAAACTTCATTTAACGCCAAAATTCAATCCTAAGATTGCACTTTTAGCTACTATTTTCTTTGCGGGCATTGGACTTTACTTTTTGTATATAAGCAGGGCATCCGACGAGCCAGTACCTTCAACTAAGCCGTATGTGAAATTGTTTAGCCAAGGGAATGGTAGTGTATCTGGCGATCCAACAGCTACTGCGGCGAATTTGTCAAAATACTTCAGTCATATTCACGGTGAAGGCAGTGACCCAAACTCATTTGTGATCAAAAAAAACCGGTCTCGGGAGTAAACTGATCGCCAATGGAGTCTGGTCCAGTCAGTATCGCAATGGATCGTATATATCACAAGCCTCTGGTACCAGCGACGTACTTTTCAACGAAGCAAATAGTATTGAGAAAACGGCACCGTTGGCCATCGGTACTTTTTGGCCGGGCGATTACAACGCTGGCAAGGCCGAAACTGGTGTTGGTGCACTCAATGGCGCGCTTGATGGGACGACTACGACGATTTTGCTCAACCAATCGACCAAAAAGCCGGCTGGTACCGCTGCAACCTGGCCCTATCTGGCATCTAAAGATAGCAACGGCGATGGCTACTCCAACAGTACAGCCGATTACGTATCCTGGGTTCGCGTAGATAATGAGATTATGCAAATTACCGTCGATCCAGTAGTATCGGGCTCGCAAGTCCGTCTGACACTCAAACGTGGTATCTGGGGGACAGCTGCTACTTCGCACGCGACAGGAGCCAAAGTCTTCTCGCCTGTTTATATTGGCAGCACTGAAATGAGTGGCGCGCCTGCTCAGAATTCGGCCACTGTCGAATTGCGCTATAGTTTGAAATTTTGGTTACCAGAAGGTTACCGCTGGCAAGCTGATCAGATTCTTAAAACCCTTGGTGACGGCAAAACATATGCCCAGGGCGGTAAATTAGTCGAATACGATACCGTGTGGCTCGATGTATCGAGTTGTAATCAGTATAATCTGGCCGACGCTTGGGGTAACGCCGTGAACAATTGGGACGATCTTAATAACGAGCGCATGAGCAAGGACAACTGGGGTAAATACCAAGGTTGGAAATTAAACGGCCAAAACAATGCCGGCGGTGGTCTGCGCGATCTAGTCAAACATCAAAATCCGGCCGTCAAAGTCAAATTTACAGGTAACAGTTTGCTCAAACCGGGTTCGACTTGTGACCGTAATTTGCTGGCCAATGTTTACGATGGTGGCCCACTCGAAGGCTGGTTGAAGACCGATTTTGCTTCAACTATGAACCAGAGTTTTGACATTCAGCAAAATGATTTACCGGGACTTTACTGGGTACGCTATGATTATGGTGGTAGTATTCCAGGCAACGATCCAATAGCCTATAAACGGTTTGCTTATGGGGCTTATTTGCTGTCATATAATCAAGCAAGCACTAAACCACAGTTTGGTATGACCTGGGGCTTTAACAAGCCAGAAGATCTCTTCTTTTATGATTTTGGCGGTCCAGAAAAGAATACTTCCAATTTAAGTGATGTAGCAATTGCTGGCCAGGCAGATTTATATGCCCGTAGATTTAATAATGGGCTAGTAGTAGTCAACTCTAGTGACAGTAATAAGACCTATACCCTTGATAAAACTTATTATCAGGTAGGCAGTGATAGTAAGTTATCGACTTTACAAAAAGTTAGCGGCACAATTACGGTGCCAAAAAAGGATGCGGTGTTTCTTCTTAACCCTATAGGTTCCACGACCCCGCCAGCTGACACCACCAAACCAGTCGTGAATGTAACGGCACCTACAGGAGGCTCTACGTTGAGCGGGACGACCAACATAGCTGCGACCGCAACGGATAATGTCGGGGTGACAAAAGTCGATATACTTGTCGACAATCAAAACAAGTCAACCGACACCACCAGTCCATACAGCCTGTCCTGGAATACTGGTACAGTGGCGAATGGCTCACACACTGTCTCAGCAGTGGCCTATGACGCCGCTGGTAATACCGCAACCAGTAGTCCAGTAACAGTGACGGTCAATAACACCACGACCCCGCC
>JAYRRP010000001.1:0-32331 GCA_041910055.1 Saccharimonadales bacterium (SeqCode) | reverse complement strand
CGATCTTGCTCCTGGGTGTAGCGAGCTGGACCATTGATGAGTGTATCTAGGAAATGATGCATGGGTGTCCTCCGGTAACCCACCCAGCCTACCTCTGTTGATGTATCTAAGAACATGATAACACCAATTCAGCAAAAATGTTGCAAACTTTTACCTACCAGACCATACTATTGGCATGAAGGATGCGAGGAAAACCTACATTTATATCGCCATCACGCCAAAAAGATGGCGAATTACTCGAACCTATCGGACACTTGAAGCTATGAACAACCTCACAGAATACTTGCAGATGGGCTATGCTCTAAACGGTGTTCATCCTGGGATCGGCACACATCCAAACTTTGTGCTGAATCTACAATTTGCTAGCTATGAGGAGAAGGAAAAGTATGAGAACAGTATACTGTTCCCGTGGCTACTAAAGAATCTTAAAAAGTACGCTAAACATAAGCAACTCAAGGTGATTATTTAGCAATTGGTCGCCATGAACGAAGCTAAACTACGAAAATCAATCGGTTCTAACCTACAAAAAGCCCGCAAAGCTAAGCGGTTAACACAGCGTGAAGTTGCTGAGGCCGTAGGGCTAACGACTAATTACTATGCCACGCTTGAGCAGGGTGCTGCTATCGCTTCAGTTGAAACATTGTACGCGGTATTCACGTTCCTTGGGGTTAAAGCTTCGAGTATCTTCCCCGATAAGGCTTAATCGTTCTTTTTCGTATAGTCGCGAATAGCTTCGGCTAAGGCTTCATCTGATCGGGCTATTTCATTGCCTTTGATCTGCATGGCCTCGATAAACTGGATAGCGTAGTCACGATCTGCATTCTTTGGGTCGTGAATCTCGAGGTATGTAATAACCTTTTGAATATCTTCTTCAGTAATCTGGTATGGTTCGCGGTCTGACATAACTAAGGCCAGTATATCACCAGAAGCGGCTATAGATCTTGGTAAATGAGGCCATCTGACGGGCTTGTTGCTCGGACACTGTTCGGCGCATGATTTCTTTGCTTACCACCTGTGACAAGATGTTGAGTGAACCTTCCCATAAAATAGTTTGGTCAATGATAGCCAGCTTGCGGTGGCGCATATCGCTAAAGAAATATACCTTTACACCATTATCTCTTAGAATTCGTATTGATCGCCATGCCTGGATTTCAAGCAACTTGTCATGGTGACGAGGGTTGCGTGTATTAACACGTACTTTAACTCCTTTACGGCTCAGTTTTCGTAAGATCTTTGCGAACTGCAATGCGCGCCGTTCAGTTAGATATGGGCTTTCAATAATCACCGACGAAGAAGCATATTTTATGTCCTTCGTGAACGCAGTGTAAAACGACACCTCGTTGTACAGCGCAGTATTTGTTAGAGTAGTAGGTGAGGTACGATTAAATATCCTGAACATCTGATGCCTCCTGAGCTAGCAACTTATCTGATAAGATTCCTAGCTCGAGGTACAAGGTTTCGAGACTACTCCCTCTTAGGTTCACCATATTAGGATTTGGCGACAACGCAATACGAAACAGCTCATTTACCCCTGGTATCGGGCTGTTTTTTTGTGTTCCACCAACTAAATCTTCGTAAGTTGGTACTGCGTTAAAGATAGCGCCAAAAAAGGCTGCTTTTCGGAGCGGATTACGGAGGTGAAGCAGTATATCTGCTAGGTGTTCCACCAAGTATCTTGCATATTGCAACACGACTTCCATATCTACCGTTTCTGCCGATTTATTAGCTTGTTGTTCATCTAGCTGGGTAAGCTGTTTTTCTAGCCCCTCAATATCCTCCTCTATGTATTTAATTGCCGTTTTGCTGGTAACGAGTTTCATGCGGTCTACTCCAGCCTTAATCTGCGTTTCAATAGCCTGGCGTTGTTCTAGGACTTTCTGGTTGTCCTGGGCGGTCTGAGCTTGTTTCTCAAGCCATGCTTGCTCAATAGCGCTCATAAGGTCGGCTAGCTTCTCTGGGGCAATCTCAAGCCGTCTGACAACATCATCTATGGTTTGCTCGAATATAGCCTTTGGGACACGGAAATAGTGGCCATCCTTACTGCAATGGTAGGCTGGGTAGTATTTACCGGCTTTACCACGTGAGGCACTGCCAAGTAACGTTCTCTTGCACTCCGAACATGTCACCACCTTTTTGTATGGAAACTCTGGATTGTGCATATTCTTATTCGCCAAGTGTGCTGGCGGTTGTTTGCGGTACAGCGTTACGACGTTTTGAGCGTCAATCTTAATGATGTACTTGCCCCGATTAGCTGCGTTATACAGTGTTGGCAATACCAGACCGTCAAACTGGGCTTTGACTGGTTTATCGTACGTCCATTTCTCTTTAATCACACCAGCATATATTGGGTTGTGTACGTAGCGGTCAACCATCTTAGCGGTCATTTTGCATCCACCAATTTTCCTGACAATCTTGGTCCGATCATATTTATCACGCACATAGCGGATGCGGGTTCTAAAACCAAGTCGATTGAGTTCATCAGCGATCTGCTGGTCGCTGTAAATACTCTCGGCTCTCATCTCAAACAGTCGTATCATATACGGTGATTCTTCGGGATGTGGTTGCAAGATAAGGCGTTTACCATTCTTGGTATCAACTTTCTGACTAATAAAACCATACGGCTGTTGACGCATCCAGTAACCAAGCTGGGTGTAACGGATTTCGGCACCGATCATACGGCTCATAATGTCGCGCATTTCGTCTTTAGCTCGTTCCGCTTCTAAGTATTCGGATTTCTGCGTAGGATTGAACTCACTCCAGTAGTACTTGAAGCCAGTGTGTTCCAACGTATTAACTTGTCGTTTACCAATGACACCGTACATATCCTCAAGAGCAACTCCAAGTTTGGTTAGCTGTCTTTTTAAGGGGGAATAGTAGTCACCGCCACCACGAGTAAAGCGGTCAATAGATTTAATTAAGACTACCTCAATGCCTTTACTCTTGTCTTTGCAGCGGTTGATAACTTCCTGCATTGGCTGGTCTTCGTGCGAGGCAGACTCCATCAGGATGACAGTTTCGGTAATAATAATATTGTGTGTAGCGGCGTAGCGTTCACCTTGCTCACGTTGAGCTTCCGGTGAGTCACCGTCCAGCCCCTGTTTATCAGAGGACACCCGTATGGCAAGTAGTCCGTTGCGAGGTTTACTGTTTTGGGACATCTTCTTGCCTTATCACTTTGAGGAAAATACGCCCATTGCGCTGATCTTCAAGTATTTTCTCGACAATCAGGTGAGCAAACAACGTAATCCGCTGCTCGGTCGTGTATGAAAACGTTTCAACAATGAGCGGTTTTGAATTGTTCTTGCTACCTTTTGGCCTCGACATATACCCTCCTTGTATAAAGAGGCCCATACGCTAACAATCCGGCTAATAATTACTTATCCCAGGGTCGTCCTGGTTTTGGTCTGCCTTTTAATTCTTGTTCTACGAGTTTCTTAAGTTCTTTATCTCCAGCATTGGAGAACAGGCCCATAATAAACTCATTGAGTGTTTTTCCATTATCTTTTGCAACAGCTCTAGCGCGCTTTCTAACCGCTTCTGAAACCTTGACTTGCATACTGACTATCTTTCTGGACATTAGTCCTATTTTAACGCATAATCTGCTTTTCTGCTACTATCTGCGTATATCCGTATCAGTTACCACGGAAAATAACCGAAGCTGCCTATACAGTCTTCACTCTGAAGTTCATCGTCTTCAAACGTCTCTTCGTAAAGTCGGGCACTACCGTATTCGGTAACCCATTCAGTAAACAGTACCAGTGCCTTACTATAATCCTCTACGTACTCATCTTGTTCATTCGTAAAGACATGGTACACCTTAGTTGATACCATATACCCTCCTATTTACTACCTCTCATTAGCCGAATTGTTAACGTACAACCTCTATATAAATAGTATTACTAATTAAAATAAAAAGCAATACTAATTATTTACTTCGTTGTTCAAACTACATGGAATCCCGATATTCCACCTATTTACCCTTATTTACATCTGTAGTCTATTGCTCTTTTTCTCTCTTTCTTGTATATAAATATATAGAAATGAAGCGAGTGAGTGATAATGAAGAAGATAGATGGTCGATCAGCCATAAAGCCAAGTCAAATAGACATATTAGAAGTTCTGTATAAATATCGGTTTGGTAGTCGGGTATTACTTGCTAGAGTCTTGCAAATAAATGACAGCACGTTATATAAAAAGCTCTCGGTCCTTATAAAACACGAGTTAGTGGGCAGCAAACTAGACAACCAATCGAAGATTAGGGGCCTACCAGCAGCCTACTTTCTAACACCCAAAGGTCTGCGTTTCTTGGCCAGTCTGCCCAAGCATGATTACATTACTGAGAAAGTCATCAAAGCCAGCTACCGTGATAAATCCCTGAAAGAACCCACCATTACTCATCATCTAGACATCTTTTCAGCCGTTGTAGCCCTAAAATCCCGCTACCCTGAACTCAAAGCTTACCTGCGCCGTGACATGAGCCGATTTACTTACTTTCCCGAGATGCCACCCGATGCCTTTATATCAATGACTCTCAAAGACACCACTAAGCGCTTCTTTCTTGACGTGGTACCAGCTGCCCAAGAAAAACGCCCCTTATTCCAGCGCATAGCTGCCTACATCAACTTCTTTGATGCTGGCGGCTGGGAGGCTACAAATACAGAACCACCAAAACTCTTGTTCATTGCTGAAACTGCCAGTGTGGAGCGTATGATACGCCGTATCGTCAAAGGTGTCATTAGTCACCTTGAACCAGATGAAGAACTGGAGGTCTATACCACAACCAAAAAAGCACTACATAACATGGATAGTGAAGCCCTGATCTGGACAGCTCTGGACGATGATGAGCTAATGACACTCGTCGATATCTAAAGTAGGTCCAAAGCAAGTGGATTTCTTTATTCCGGTCCTTATGCCCAGCCGGAAGCTAGTGTATACTTAGCAGCATAAGAGGCTTGCGTCACATCACTTGCGAGAGGACGGAAGTCTCTTTTATTTATCCTTGATGTTATTCCCGCCGCAGAGCGTCAATCGGGTTGATGCGTCCTGCTCGTCTGGCTGGAAGATAAGAAACTACATAGCCAACTCCGCACATAAAACCGATCGTTAGTAGAATCAGCCAGATTGGTGTGGCAAATAGTGAGAAACTCTCGGTAATACCACGACGAGCTGACACGTATTTCAGGAGTTCATTAATCACTGCGCCAAAGCCGATAGCCGCAATTACCCCAATGAAGCCACCGATGAGCGACAACAGAAGCGATTCGGTAATGAACAGTCGACGCATGTCTTGACGGCGAGCGCCTAGAGCAATCATCAGGCCAATCTCTTTGGTCCGTTCCACCAGTGCAATAGTTAAGGTATTAACCATGCCAATCACAGCAATAAACATACCAATACCACCAAAGCCGACTAGAATCACGTTAAAGAAGTTAAAGAAGCGGTTAACCTGGGCCAGGGTATCGAGGGGTGAGGAGGTTTGGTAGCCAAATGTCTCTAGCTGTTGACGGATAGTGCCTACATCATTTTGGTCTCGAGCGACTACTTTAACCTGTTTGTATTCTTTCACGCCAATGGCCGAGAAATCGGCTTGCGGAATGTATAGGGCTGAGCTGTTACCAGCGTCAATCACGCCGACAATCGTAAAGGCCTGATCGAATGACTTCTCACCATCATCCAGCTTCAAACTGACGCTGACTTGTTTTTGGAGGGCTTTGTTGGCATCCTCGTAGCCCATTGAATTCAGCAACGACTTAGTTATAAGCAACTCACTCGATGAGTCCGGATTGAGTTGTTTGCCAGCTGCGAGGTTAACGTTACTGAGTTCCAGGAAGTTCTTATCTACTCCGTAAACTACGGCATCCGAATTGGCTGAATCTATCTTAAACGCCCCAGCCGATGTATTCTGTTTCCCAATCTTCTCAATACCACCGATGTTATTAATACGCCCCAGGGCCGTATCATCCAGCTTCAGCAGTTCTGAGTTGGCACTGGACACATTGATCACCTTGACTGAATCGGTCCCGATAATCTGCTTTTGGACGAGCGACTGCAACCCCAGACCAAACGACAACAGCAAAAAGACGGAGCCAATACCAATGGTGACACCTAAAATCGTCAGGCTGCTTCGGAAACGCTTAAACTTTAGGTTGGCCAGCGCCATATGGGTCAACATACGCAACTTAATTGGCTTGAGGTTTTGAATCACCGACATAAACTTGGCCGAGTTGGTTGGTAGGGTGGTGCTGGCGGCCTGTTTCGGTCTCTTTGAGGTAGATTCTTCAATCTTGCCGTCTTTGAGACTGAGTACCTGAGTGCCGTATTTCAAGTAGCTTTCGTTATGGGTGACTAAAATAATCGTGCGGTCGAGTTTCTGGTGGAAGTATTGCAAGAGCGCAATAATATTGTCACCGTTTTTACTGTCTAGGTTGCCGGTTGGCTCATCAGCCACAATATAGTTTGGATTACTGACCAGCGCCCGAGCCATCGCCACTCGCTGCTGCTCACCACCAGACAACAGGATTGGCAGGGTGTGTTTGTGTTCTTCCATACCAACTCGACGCAGCGACTCTTGGGCTTCACGTTCAGCGTTGGCCCGGTCATAGCCTAAGAAATAGAGCGGCAAGGCAACATTTTCCAGGATGTTGAGCGATGGTACCCAGTAGTTGGACTGGTAGACGATACCCATAGTTTTAGCCCGAAAGTGAGCTAGTTCACTCTCACTGAGTTCATAGATATCTTTGCCCTCGTACTTAACTACTCCAGAGGTCGGCGCTTCCATACCAGTAATGGTGTTAAGCAGAGTGGTCTTACCGCTGCCCGATGGACCATGAATAATTGTGAAGCTACCATCTGGCACATTGAAACTAATGTCTTTTAACACGTTCAGATTTTGGTTGTTGAGCACAAAATCTTTACTGACGTGGTTGGCCTCAATCAGTGGTGGGGTGGTGCGACTCATAGGCCAAATATCCTCTCCAACGTGCCCAGGATAATATCGATGACGCTATCACTTGGTTGACCAATAATGGCTGCTCGGTCATCACTCTTACCGCTGTTGCCGCTTTTATCTCGTGAAATGGCTTGCAAGTGGAAAACCTGGGAAGTATCGAGATCAGAGATAATAACCATGTGTTCGGTGGTCAAAGCCCCATCCTCGGCCGTACTGGAGGCGTAGTTCGTGCCAGAGGCACCCTTGTCATAGGCAACTTGGCTGGTGGCTGGTTCGTCAGTCCGCCAGGACACGATCAGCTGGCCTCGAGCGTCACTGCCAACTCCTCGAATCGATGTTTCTACCTTTAGTCGGCTGACTTCTGGTGAGCGAGTATCAAGTTCGGTCCGGAAAGTTTGAGCGTCGGAGGTTGCCAGATTACCTAAACTGTCCCGTGACTCGGCAGTTAAGCTGTAGACACTATCATCCAGTAGTCCCTCAATCGTGATGCTGTGGTTGCGGGTTAACTCAGAGTTACTGACTTCTTTCTGGGGTTCACCATTGGTCTTGTAGCGAATCAATGAAGTGGAGGCCACATTGGTTTCCCAGGTTATTTTCTGGGTGCTAGTAGGCTGACCAGTCACCGGTTGGAACTGGACATTGGTAATCCGTGGTCGGGCAGGAGTCACGAAGCTGTCAATTCGGTTGCTATTGTACTCGTTGCCGTCAGAGTCAATAGTATTAATCTTGTAGAAATATTTAGTGCCGTCACTCAGTCCGGCCAGTTCGACGGTATAGGCAGATTCACTGGTGGAAGTATTGACGGTCGTAACACCACCAAAGCTCTCGTTGGGACCGTAGTAGACTTTTACCCGAACAGCGTCTTTGGAGGTGAACTGGACAATTGCCGAGCTTAAGTTAATCCGCCTGGTCGATACATCTTTGACGGTTGGAGCTGGCAACGTCTTAAAGACCAGTTCGCTGCTACTACCAGTGTTGCCGTCCTCATCTGTCCAGCGAGCTTTGTAGAAGTACTGAGTATCGGGACTGAGGTTATTCAGCTCAATCACATGGTTCTTGGTCTGGTTGGACTTGGCAGTCTCAGCGTCAAAGTAGCTGCCGGAGCTAGTACTGAGCTGAATCCGGCTGTCGCTATTACGATCAGTTGCCCACGTAATACGAGCTGAACGAGACTTGACAGTGACTGATGGGCTGGAAACCAGGCCGGCTGGCGTGGTAAAGCGTCCAGTTGGTGTTTGACTAGCAGTTGCACTGGCAGCTCCACAGTTATTGGCACTATCACAAGCCTGAATCTTGTAGTAGTAGGCGATTTGGCTTAAGCCCGTATCGACATAGCTAGTACCGGCAGTGGTAGCAACTTGAGTAAAGCTACTGTTGTCAGTCGAGCGCAGCACTCGGTAGCTGCTGACCCCAGCACCGACATTGGTTGGTGGTTCCCAGGCAACCGTTAGCTTCCAGTTGCTGGTGTTCTTAACACTGATATCAGCGACATCGACATTGAGTGGTACGCCAGGGGCTGAGGTGTTGGCTGAGAATGTCTCAGTGGCGGCGGTGGCGTAGTTAATGTTGCCAGCTTCGTCACGAGCGACCACGTATATGGTGTTACTGCCTGGCTGAGTCGCATATGGGCCAGCTGACAGGCTGGTAACGCCTGGGGCGGTAAAGCTACAGTTGCTGCTGGTTGGAGCGACGTTAATCGTGTAACAGTAGCTAATGGCACTAACTGAACCTTGGAAACTGGCTGGTGCTAACCAGTTAAACGAGAAGCTGTTGACGGTGTTAGTTGGTGGTGAGGCTGACAAGTTCTGCGGCGCTGACGGTGAACTGGTGTTGAGCTTAATCACCGTCGTAATATTAGCGATTGAAATGTTACCGGCTTCATCGTAGGTACGGAAAGCCACAATGTTGTTGCCCTCTTGCAGTTGGTCGTAATCAATGGGGTCAACGGTCGTGTAACTACCATCGTTGACTAGCAGGTCGCTGATGTTCTGACTGCCGCTGTGGCCATCACCGTACCAGGTGCCGCTATTACCAATCCGATACTGAAGCCCTTTAATACCTGAGTTAGCATCTTGGGCTGCATCACCGCCAGAGGTTGGCCAGGTCAAGGTGACATTCTTGGAAGCCACAAACTGGGATGGAGCAGTAATAAAGGCCGGATTGGTTGGCGGCGTATTGTCATAGCGGAAATGGGTACCAGCTGCTTCACCGTCGTAGATGTTCTTGGCGTTATCGATAGCTTTAATCCGCAGGTAATATGGTTCATCCGAGGTAGTCATAGCGGTTGCGATATAACCGGCCGTGGCTAGATTGACTTGAGCATCTTGGACCGCAAACGGACAGCTGCCGCTAGTGTTGAGTGGTGAACTACCAAGCAGTCCTTTGTTGCTGGCGGGGTCACCATTCTCGTCTTGGCCAAGATACAAACAGTAGCCTAAGATACCAGAACCGCCAGATTCATCAGTGGCGGGCTCCCAGGTAAAGAAGCCATTAGTATTATTCCAGCCGTTTTCAGCGACGCTGGCACCGCCATCACTCTTGTAGATGTTAATATCGCTGGCGTTGACTGGCAGGTCGAGATCAGGGTCGTAGCCGGCTGCTTCAAGATGGCTGAAATCCAGCCAGCCTAAGTCATTACTCCAGGCATAACCCGAAAACTGACCATCAGACACCACGACATGCGACCCAAAGTCATCAAAGTCGATCGTACCAACGTTGAGGGCTTTGGCCTTGCCGCTTAAAACGCCATCAGCCCCAGCCGTGACTGGTCCCTGAGGATTACTCTCAGTACCAAAAGAAACCCAGCCAATATCTTGGCTCCAGGCATGACCATCCATCTGGCGGGTGAAGTTATCTAGGGTAACGCTGCTGCCATGATCACCGCCAAAGTAGATTTTCTCGTTGGTATTCATAACAGCTATGTAGCCGGTAACCGGCATGTCACTGCTAGCCAACGCCCGCTTATGGCTGGCGACAAGGCTAAAGGCCACCACAAGAACAACCAGTGACACTGTAATAGCGTGGAAATGTTTACGGTAGCGCCACTCCCAGTGACGAGCGTAGAGTGAAACCCGCTGGTAAAGCTGGTCATGTAACTTCTTGGTCGTATGGTGATGTACTTTTTGGGTGGTGCGGACGTGTAGCTTATGAAATTTGTTTCTGACCCACCGTACACTGGGCTGCTTTGCGAGTTTCTTGAGGAGTGCGATTACATCTTGTCGCAGCGCTTGTATGATTTGACCAATGTGGAACCGATATAATTTACCCCGAGACATACTTTGCTTAAAATCCTTGTCTTTCAGTGTACCATAAGAAGAATTAATCATACAGTTTCCACATCTGGTAATCGTTTGCGCATGACCCGCTGTAGTTTATGTGAATCTGCCCAGCGGGCATGGGCTTGGTAGGAATGGTAAATTGTCTGCTGCTGATCGGGGTTACTCGCTTGTTCCATACGCCGACGCCACTCACCGACGACCCGCCGACGGATTAAAATATAGTCGGGGCGTACCACGTAGCCAACAAAGTCAATGCCGTCGCTAATCGGGCGGATAAACACTTTGCCAGGGTGAACCTTTAAGCGCAGGCGCTGCCAGACAAACTCGGTAATTTCCTGCTTGTAGCGTTCGAGCACTGTTTGGTCCTCATGTACTATCACGAAATCATCGACGTAGCGGACGTAGTACCTGGCTTTTAAGTGGTGCTTCACAAAGGCATCCAGTTCATGTAGGTAAACATTGGCAAAGAACTGCGACGTTAGATTGCCAATTGGTAGCCCCTTGCCTGGTTCGACGGTAAACAGCGATTTGTCTAGTGGGAGACTATCAAAAAGAGTTGGTGCACTCTGGATACGTGGCGGGATGTCACGAGCACAGTCATGGAAGATGTTAACGTGTGCTAGCCAGCGGATTTCCTTGTTTTTGACTCGGCGTTCAACCAGCTGGTACAGAATGTGTTTATCGATACTGGTAAAGAAGCTTTTTATGTCCATCTTGAGGTAGTAACAATCACGAGAACGGCGATTCTGACTTACTTTCCGAGTAAATTGCTGCAAGCGCAGCATTGCCCCATGGGTGCCTTTTGCCGGACGGCAGGCCCACGAATCATAGATAAAACGTGGTTCAAACACTGGTGCCAAGTAGTTATACAACAAGTGGTGAATGACACGATCTCGGAAGTCGGCCGCAAAAATTTCACGAATTTTTGGTTGTGTCACCACAAAGGCAATCGAACGTTCAGGCCGGTAGGTGCGATTTACAAGATCGAGTTCCAACTTAGACAGGTTTTTCTCGAGGTCGTAGGCAAATTTTTGATGATAAAAAGTTTGATTTTTGTATTTTTTACAATCTAAATAGGCCTGGTGCAAGTTTGCAAACGTGAAGTACGTATCCATATCTAAAGTGTACGAGACCTACAGCATAAATCTACCCCATACAAACCAATACTTCGATACCGGACGCAACGGACAGAGCGGGTATTCGTCTTACCGATGGCATCCGTGGTGCCAAGACTAAGGTTCATGAACCACGCATTCGATACCGAGTTCTGAGTCAAACTCCAGTGGGCCGCAGCGGTGGAAGTAAGGTTGTAGCTTGAGCCGTCAATGTAGGCCTGCATGAGTGGAGAGTAAATCTAAAACATTGAGAGCTGCCGTTGAGCTTTTTGTCGATACTATGCTCTTTTTTAGTGGTTCAGTTTTTTGGTTTAGCCTTGGAAGATTAAATGCCTAAGTTTCTGACATATCTTAATCGGGCTCAATAAAAAGAAAAGCGGCCTGTACCGGACGCAACGGACATAGTTGGTATTCGTCTTATTGTTGTTATTCGTGTTGCCATTACTGAGGTTCACGTTCCACGCATTCGAACCCGAGTTCTGGGTCAGACTCCAGTGGTTCGCAGCGGGGGCCTAGGTATCTGCTGCCGACTTTCGGCCAGTTAGGGGTACCACATCACTGACGAGCAGTGTAGTAGCTCCTGATAGTATTCCTACTCTATTAAAAGAATAGGAGCGACAGCCGTAATGGGGCACTTGCTTCCTCCCGGTAGATAGCCATAATAGCAAAAACTACCGGCTCTCACGTTATGCCTTTCTTTTGGGCCTGTTATAGGCCCAAGTGGAGCGCCAGAGTTTTTAGCACACCTATGGGCCGACAACTGGTTTAGGCTGGCTGCTTGCCTCTCGACCAGTCACCCCATTTATTAATTTGCTTCGATACGGCAATTAGGCGCTTTGAAAAGTACTCGTAACTGCGGACATTCATAATTTTAAGGTCTTTTAATATCCGAATCTTAAACTTAATCCGTTCTATTATGAGCGCCGCCCGCTTGAGAACAGTTTGTTTATCGGGGCTACTATTGGCAATAATGATGTCGTCTAACAGTTCGGTCAGCAGCGCTCTGATTTCTTGCGATAAACCGTACTTATAGTCTTTTGGAAAGCCACGTGACAACTTAAAGAAATACAGGTTTAGATCGTAGGTATCATTGAATACTGGTAAGTGTTCGTAACGAGCCACAATGCGTCCCTTGCCATTTAGACGTTTTTTTAGTTTAATTGAAGTTAACTATAACCATAATACTACGATATTCCGAAATGGGGTTATTTTCTCTCTATGCCTGTATCTTAATGAAGTAGCGGTGCTCTCAATGTACTGAACCTGAACATACGGTATTTTCTTAAAAGGATAGGTAGGATGAAATATTATACTTAGGTTAAATGCAAAATGGAGTTGAATTCCATATCTACATAAGGCTGAGTTCTTTCCCACTTGAGTCAAGAACTCATGCAGGCCTACATTGACGGCTCAAGCTACAACCTTACTTCCACCGCTGCGGGCAACTGGAGTTTGACCCAGAACTCGGGTTCGAGTGCGTGGGCCTTGACCCTCAGTAATGGCGCCACGGGTAGCGCCAATAAGACGCAGCCCAGCTCTGTTCGTTGCGTCCGGTATTGTGCAAGGAAGCTACCACAACTCAATCTACTGAAATTGACCATGATATGTATCTGGTATGCCCATTAAGGTATCTTCGAATATCCTTAGATGAGCTTTAGTTCATTCAGTGGTAAGTAACCAATCAACCACGTTGATCTTACGGATGCCCTCATACACACTGTCATCGTAATCAGTCGTTAAGAGAATCTTCTGGTAATTGTCACGAATTCTTTGGAGTGGCTCAAGCTCTCTGGCAAGTGTTTTTTCGTCCTTAACCGTCAGGGCGACCTGGTAATACTGCCGATCATCGGATGTGTTTTGTACGACAAAATCCACCTCTTTACTATCTGACTTACCGACGAGAATGTGACCGTTATTGCGACGGCGTAATTCCAGATACACGATGTTTTCAAGCTTATGCCCAAGATCAATATCTGTCCTTTGCCCCAGCAACACGCTCCGTAGTCCGAGATCAACCGCATAGTATTTTTCTTGTGTTTTAAGGAGCTGTTTACCTTTAATATCGTAGCGGTCAGCTTTGTAGAGAAGGTATGATGTCGTGAGATACTCGAGATAGTTTGTGACTGTTTTGTGTGATATGTCTTGCTGATGTGCAGTATTGCCTGCATTCAGAGCATCAGCAATACTTTTGGCAGATACGAGGTTGCCAATGTTATCGAAAGCAAACTTGACGACTTTTTCGAAGTTATCCATATCGCGGATTGCAAAACGGCTCCGAATGTCTTTTTGTACCACCGTCTGGTATACGTCACGCACGTAGTCAGCAACGAGCTCTGGACTGCCTTCGGCGATCTCTATTGTCTCAGGTAGCGTGCTACTGTTCAGGTAGCGCTCAAAAACCCGATCCCTATTCTCATCAGGAAACGCCTGGGAGTATTCAGCGAAAGACAAAGGCAGAACATGAGTACTAATGTATCTACCCGATAGAAGCGTCGCTAGTTCGCTCGATAGCAAGAACGCATTTGAACCAGTAATGTATAAGTCGATGTCATCATGAATAAATAAACCATCCACTAGTTTCTCGAACTCAGGAACAACTTGTATCTCATCGAGAAACACGTAGTTTTTCGTACCGCTCACTAGCTTGCTCTCTATAGAGTGATATATTTCGCGCCAGTCAAGCATGTCATTCACTCGAGGATCTTCGTAGTTATAGGTTTGTATGCGTGCCTGACTCACACCACTTTCCTCAAGTTTACTGCGATATATCGATAATAGTGTTGACTTACCCGAACGGCGAACACCAGTGATAACCTTTATGACATTTTTATCTCTAAGCTTGAGTAGCCTATCGATATATTCGGTTCGTTGCAGTAGCATAATATCAATACTACCAAAAGTAGTTAAAGATGGCAACTTTTGGTAATATAAGTAATCCGCTATACTTGGAGTGTTCAAGCCGTCTTCCCACTCAGAAAGAACTCATGCAGGCCTACATTGACGGCTCAAGCTACAACCTTACTTCCACCGCTGCGGCCCACTGGAGTTTGACTCATAACTCGGTTACTGGTGCGTGGCAGGTGTACCTTGGTAATGGCGTCACGGAAACCGCCGCTAAGACGGGTGCCCGCCTTGTCCGTTGCGTCCGGTAATATGGAAGGAAGCAGCCTGAAGTCTAGTCACTGACCATAAGTAAACATACATATAAAGACACCGCAACCCTAGCTATCCAGCAGAGGCCTCGGTGCCTGTACCAATACATTAGCATGAATAGTTACTTTAAGTCAAGTAGTTTTTCTTTCTTTGTGATTACGAGTACCCGTCGTAGTTTCTTACCCTTTATCAACTTTATCTGTCGGTTTATTTTTGCTAGATTAGCCATGTCACTTGCCTTGCTACGCCGCAAGTCAAATATCACATTTCCGGACTGTTTAAGAGCGCTACGAAAAGCATGTTCAATTGATCGTGCACTGGCACTCATAGGCGATTTAATTTCCCAATGTAAGCTATCCATGCGGATATCTGGTGTTTTCACACCGGTTCGATTCTTGGGTGCTATGAACGTTATTTTCTTACCTGTCTTACGCAGGAAGAGTGCAGTCTGTATTTCGTGGGGTTCAGGTTCTGCACCATCTTCAAAAAGAATATCGAATATCTTCATTGTAGAGTAGTATATAGCAAAGCTTCAGTGTCTCTAAGCCTTAAGGCAAAACTACCCTTTACTCCTACCCCCGAAAAAAATTGCTTCGGCCGCCTCCGGCGGCAACTCCTAATAATTAAATAACCAAATGATTACCGGACGCAACGGACATAGGCGGTACCCGTCTTATTGGTGGTATTCGTGGTGCCACTACTGAGGGACACGTACCACGCATTCGAACCCGAGAACTGGGTCAGACTCCAGTGGCCCGCAGCGGTGGAAGTAAGGTTGTAGCTTGAGCCGTCAATGTAGGCCTGCATGAGTTCTTTCTGAGTGGGAAGACGCCAAACGCCTCCGCCGTTGCGCTCGGAGCACAACTGGGATGCCGTTTTACCACCGACTGCCACATTGGCAGCAGCGGAGGCGTCCCAGGACCAGCTGGTGCAACCAGATGGTCCGAAAGTCACAGTACCACTGCTGTTGATGAGACACTGACTCCAGGCAAGTCCGGTGCGAGGGTCACGCTTGTCGTCTCCAGTGACGACTGGTGATGGAACTGTCCAGGTGACAGTATCGACACAGTTGGCGGTCTGATTGGCTGAGGCGTGACCGTCGTTCCAGTCCTGAGTTGGACATGGACCAACAGCCGAAAGTGTGCCGGTTTGCTCTGTGCGATTGTTGTTGTAGAACTTTTTTCCGAGACGAACGTCCGAGGTGGTGACATCACCTGGCGGTGTCCAGCGGGACGCTGTGTTGATGCGATTCCACAAAGAACCCCAATCTGGGGAATTGGTCGGGCTGCCGAAGCCTAAAGTTTGCAGATCATCGGACAAACTTTTGAGACGGGAGGTCTGGCCATTGTCGCTGCCGCCTGGGTAAGTTTCGGCGTAGGTGTGGTAGACTCTCGGCCCGACAAAAGTGACGGCGACGAGAATTCCCAGGAGTATGGCGGCACGACTATGCCTTGACCGTACAAATTTATCGAGAATTTGGCGGCCGGTGTTCAAACTTGATCTGGGTTGTACATCACGCTTCATGGTATTCAAAAATATTATAACAAGCTTTAGCATAGTGTCAAAATTTAGAAAAAGCGCGCCGAAAATTAGGAATATAACTATAATATAATTCTAAGATAATGTCAAGGTTTTGTCCTTGAGTCATGATTCTACTTGAGCGGTATATCAAGGTACGGTGTAAGTTTGAGTTTCGAGCTGACTAATTTACGCCTAAGTGGTCTATGTTTTCGAGTTTTTATCTTAGCTTTCACTCTACTAGTGTAGCAAACCTGTCAATGAAGCGGCAACGCCGCACCCCTTATATTGCTTATGTATATAATATAATTTGCATGTACGCAATAGTGTGTGCTAGATTTATTACAGACATAAGGAGGAGTAACATGCGATCTAGGACTAAGTTAAAACTCATAGCCTTTTTGGTAACAGGGACTCAACTTTTGTATGCTCCGCCTGTTTTGGCTGCAACTGCTGGGGTTAGTAATGTCGAAAACTTTATTAGATCAATTATCACGGTTTTTGCTGGACTAGCCGGTCTTGTTGCGACCGGCTTTTTAGTTGCAGGTGGTTTTATCTATATCACCAGCTCCGGTAATCCTGAACATTTAGATCGTGGTAAGAAAACAATTACCTACTCCTTGATTGGCCTGGCTATCGTGATCGGTGCATTTGTGATTAGCAATATCGTAACTTCACTGGCAAGCAGCGCATTCGGAGGGTAACACCGTGATTAATGTCGTGCACAGTAGTCTGCCAATCCTGGCGGACACCTCGGGTGCTATCACCGTAATGCGGGATTACGTTGGACCGACTATTCGGGTGCTAGCCGGTCTGGCCTCAATCGCCTGTGTCTTTTTCCTGGTCAATGGTGGCTATCAGTACATCACCAGCAGCGGCAATCCCGAGGCTCTGGAAAATGCCAAACGGGTTATTAAGAACGCCCTGATTGGTCTGGTCTTAGTCCTTGGTGCTGCCACACTGACCACGATTTTATCTGGTGCTTATGGTGACCCATCGGGCACCAATAACGCCACACTGCCAACACTTCAAGCGATTGAACCTGATAATGTTGGTAGTGGCTTGGTAGAAGTGTTAATTAAAGCGGTGACGGGATTTCTCAATAATATAATTCAAGCGGTGGCTGCGCCGTTCCTTGCGGCGCTGGATTACTTTACGAAAGAGACACCCCTGATGCTGCAAAACTCAGGGGTCTTTAGTCTATGGTTGGCAGTAGTTGGCATTACGGATGTGCTGTTTATTCTGATAGTGGCACTGCTCGGTTTCCACGTTATGAGTGCAACGACATTTGGCTTCGATGAGCTCGATATCAAGAAGTTGCTGCCCCGGCTAGGGCTGGCTTTCTTGCTCATCAACACCTCGATCTTCTTCATCGATGCTCTGATCGAACTATCCAACGTACTGATTACTGCAATTACTAAAGTCAGTGGTGCGAGTTCAGTCTGGGACACACTGACGGCAGTAGTTAAAGAAAGTGGTGGTCAAGGTGCAGCAGCACTGCTGGTCATGCTGGCTTTTTTGATCTTCTCGGTCATATTGCTGGTCTACTACGTCGGCCGTTTAGTCGTGCTATTTCTGGGTGCAGTACTGTCCCCAATGGTAATTGCGTTGTGGCTAATCCCTAGTTTTAGAGATTTTTCGGTATCGGCAATCAAGACCTATGTGACGACGATCTTTGTGCTGTTTGTGCATGTGGTGACACTGATGCTGGCCGCCACCCTGTTTACCGGTATGTCGGCGACGAGTGGGGATAATCAGGTGCCGAATGTGCTGATGTCGATGGTAGTTGGACTAGCGACAGTACTGGTGCTACTCAAAACCCAAGGTGTCATGATGCAGTTTAGCTATGTCAGTATGGGCTCACGTAATGCCCGCAAGCTTGGCAGCCAGTTCATGAATGGTGTCAGCTACATGACTGGCAAAGGTAAAGCAGTGGCAGGCGCAGCTGGCAGTAAGACTAGTGGTGTGAGATCAGCTGGGTCACACACTGGCACTCCGTTACGAGGACTCAAGACCGACCGGACTCAGGCTGCTGCGAGTTATGCCACCAAGAGAGGTGCTGAAGCTGCCCTGAGCACACCACACCGTAAAGGCACATCGGTGTCCGGTAAGACTGGTACGACTAATGAGGCCCTGAAGCCAACCCCTCGAGACGGAGCCACCAAGCAATCAGCAAGTAAAAGTAAGGAGACAAAATCATGAGAAGCACTGCCGTTCCCGCCCAAGTTACGACCGTAGAAGATCGGATTATGGGTAACCTGGGTTTCTCTCAACTGGTGTTATGTATCGTGCCAATCTTTGTTGGTGCCGGACTATTTGTCATATTGCCGCCTATTATGGAGGGCAACATATATAAGTACCTGGTGATGAGTGTGATTGCACTTCTATCCGGCATCCTGGCTATCCGCATCAAAGGCAAGATTGTGCTTTTCTGGCTGGTTGCAATTCTGCGCTATAACCTGCGTCCTCGGCACTATGTATTTCAGAAAAGTGCTGATTACCGAGAAGAATATACGATCAGAAAAACTGATACGAGTGAGCAGACAAGCACGACAGACGTAAAAGTATTAACTCTACCGAAACTAGCCTTTCACGATGCTGCCCAAGTGCTAGAAACCATCAACAAACCTGGCAGTAATTTAAGATTTGAAATGACCAAGAAAGGAGCTTTATATGTTCGCCTTACAGAAGTCGAGGACTAAAAGTAGCGCTCGGTCCCAGATCGCTATTAAGGGTGTACGAGACGGTATATTGCTCTTGCCGCACAACCAGTACCGAGTGGTGCTGCAAGTATCGGCACTGAACTTTGAGCTGAAAAGTGAGACTGAGCAGGACGCTATCATAGACACCTACGAGAATTTCTTAAACTCACTCGGCACTAACATACAAGTCCTGATTCGTACTCGTGAGATTGACATGGATAAATACCTGGAAGATCTGGCGGAGCGCCTCAAAGGTGAGACTGAAAAAATCTACCAAAAACAACTACATAATTACGATGAGTTCATCCGCTCGCTGATTACTAGCAACAAAATCCTGACCCGCCACTTCTACCTGATTATTCCGTACACTGCTGACAATAAAACAGACTTTGAGTTAATTAAAGAGCAACTCAATCTCAAAATAGACATCGTGACTAAGGGAATGTCTCGGCTTGGTATGCACACTCGCCAGCTCGGTAGCTTGGAGATTCTTGATTTGTTCTACAGCTTCTATAGTCCTGTTCAGGCTAAAGTTCAACCGCTGACTGAAACGGCCCTGAGTCTCATCCACACCGCCCTGATTGAGAAAGGAGACCCCGATGATTGATATCAATAAAGTGCTGGAACCACTGCAAAATTACCAAAAAACTAGGCAAGAAAAGCAAAAAGAACTGAACTTAGCATTTGGCGAACAAGATGCCGTTGATGCTCTTAGTTACGCTGGACTAGAGGAAAACGTTGACCACCTCGTGATCGACGGTGTGTACATGCGGACGATCTATATTTCTGGCTATCCATTTACGGCCAGTTCCGGTTGGTTGGATAGCATCATTAACTTCAACCACAATACCGACATTAGCTACCATCTGTATGAAGTCAGTGCCTTGCACGCCCTGCCAAAACTGCACCGCAAGATTACCGAACTGGAAAGCACCAGACGCTCGATGATGCAAGCTGGTAAGATTATTGGCTCAGAAATCACTGACCCGCTCGAATCGGCGATTGAACTGAGAGACAAAATCCAACGTGGCCAGGAAAAACTGTTTCAAATGTCTATCTACGTAGCTATCCGAGCCGATAGCTTGGAGGAGCTCAACAAAACTACCAAGTTACTGGAAGCAACTATGTCAGCTCGGTTGTTTTATTCCAAAGTAGCCCGCTACCAACAACTTGAAGCCTTGCAATCTATTTTGCCTAGAGGCGAAGATCAATTAGCGCAAAAGAGAAACTTAGATAGCTCCAGTGCAGCGTTAACATTTCCGTTTATGTCATCTGAACTCGTGCAAGAGTCCGGTATTTTGTATGGCGTGAATAAGTCCAATAACTCGCTGGTTATTTTGGATCGTTTTAGCTTGCATAATGCCAATTCAATTGTGTTTGCTCAATCCGGCTCGGGTAAAAGCTATACCACTAAGGTTGAGATACTTAGACAACTGATGCAAGGCACGAAAGTGCTGGTGATTGACCCAGAGCGTGAATATAAACGACTGAGTGAAACCGTCAACGGTACCTATATCAAACTGTCGGCTAAAAGCAAACAAAAGATTAACCCATTTGACCTAGCAACCACTTTTCACACTAAAGCTGACCTGGCTGAGCACGTCCAAGACCTGACGGCCGTGATTGACCTGATGGCGGAGGGACTGGATAAACGTGAGAAAGCGGCGGTCGATAAAGCAATCTTACGAGTCTACAGAAAAGCTAAGAAGCAACATCCACTGCTTGAAGATTTGTATGCTGAACTACACAGCCTTGGTCAATTGCAACTGTGTGAACGGCTAGAGAAATATATTAGTGGCTCCAGTGCTGAAATCTTTAACTCACAGACTAACATCAAACTGGATAACCGTTTAGTGATTTTTGACATTAAAGATATGCCGGCTAATCTCAGGCCAATCATGATGTTGATTGTTTCTAACTTCATTCAAAACCAAGTCAAAGTAAAACCCGAAAAGCGACTGTTGGTGATTGATGAGGGTTGGTCACTGCTAGAGCATGAACCAAGTGCCCGCTTTATTGCTGGACTGGTCCGTCGGGCTCGTAAATACTACCTCGGTGTATCGTTTGTTACCCAGCAAGCTGATGATTTCCTCAAAAGTAACTATGGTCGGGTGATCGCTTCACAGAGTAGCCTAAGAATTCTCATGCGCCAGGACACTACCACTATTAAGAATGTGGCGAGCGAGTTTCATTTGAGTGAGTACGAGGAAAACTTTCTGCTGACCTGCGGGCGTGGCGATGCCCTGATTATTGCCGACCAGAACCACGTTGCTGTTAAGGTTGTGGCCAGTGATAAAGAACATCCGCTGATTACCACTGACCCGACGGAGCTCTACGCATGAATCCAGCCCTGGTCGCACTTAATGTGGTGACAGGCGGAAATGTTAAAAAACAGATCAGCCTGGTGCTGGCCACTATGGCGGTTATTGTGGCGTTGCCGTTTGCAGCCGTCTTTGCCATGGGCGAGGACGTAGTGTCGTTTCTATCTAATGTGCCGAGCCTGGCAGCGGCCGAATCCCAGGGGTTTTACATGGGTGGGCCAGTTGCGGGCAATACCTATGAGTGGGGCAACTGTACCTACTGGGCATTTTCGATGCGCCTGTCGGCAGGCTACCCGATTCCAACCACGTGGGGCGATGCTAATACCTGGGATGATCGGGCGATTCGTGATGGCTATGCAGTGAATCACACGCCAGCTGTCGGAGCGATTTTTCAGTCCGACAACGGTAAGTGGGGACACGTGGCTTACGTTATTGCCGTCAATAGTCAGACTGGCGCATGGACAATCTCGGAAATGAACTACGTTGGACTTAATATTGTCAGCCAACGAACGTTTGCACGAGAATCAGCCGCCTACTATACATTCATACATGATAAGAAAGGAGCCGCCCCGTGGACACCTCAGCCTATTTCGCAACCATAATTCGCTTGTGTCTGTTTGTGCTGGCTGGGCTACTGCTACTGTTTGTACTCTATTGGTTTATTGCCCTCGTGAGAGTAGTTATCAACCGCCGCTATCTTAAACGGCGAGTAATGGTCTGGCTAGAGCTGACACCACCAGCTCAACTCGAGAAAACACCAGAATCGACCATACAATTGTTTTCGGTCATACATGGCTTACGGGCTGCTCGCTCACTGAAAGAGCGGTTGCTTGATCGAACGCCAGTACTAAGTTTTGAGATAGTTTCCACCAAACGAGACGGGATTCGCTACCTTATACAGGTTGAGCAAACACGAGCAGATATTCTTGAGAAAACTATTACTGCCTACATTCCTGATGCCAAAGTAAAACCTATCGACTACCAGCCATTTGACCCAGCAAACGTCATTGAATTTAAGCAAGCCCACCACTACGTGCTGCCGCTGATGTCTACTCGTACTTTTGAGCAGCATGACCCACTGTCTTACGTCACTGCGGCTATGACAAAACTCAGTGACGATGAGCAGTTGACCATGCAGTTAGTGGTGACTCCAGTCAAACTTAATGAAGCCTCACGGTTGTCTCGTCGGATATTAGGCAACGAAGATATACTTCGCAAAGTTTCCTTGGGTGGTTTCTCTAAGGTTGGTAAGATAAGCGAACTACTGGGTAGTGCCATGATTGGGGTGACTGATACAATCGGCGAAGTCTATAACGGCTCTACCTCCTCTTACTATAAGGACAAGTCGAGTAAGGACGCTGCGTTCCAGGCGCAAGTCCAAAAACGCCAGCGACCAGCTAGAACCCTCAGCGCCTTTGAATTGGAGCTGATGGAATCAATGCACCAAAAAGTCACCCAGCCATTATTCCAGGTTAGCTTGCGGGTACTGGCTAGCAGTGACCACGCTACACAGCAGCTTGAGGCGCTACGATCGGCTCTTGACGGCTACTCGATGCCGCCGTATCAGGCACTGCGCACCAAATTACGATTACCATTGATAGCGGGTTATCAGAAAAGGCTGGCCAATGTGCGACTACCGAGTCTGTTCAAAAAACGATCACTCATATTGTCGGCTGCTGAAGTGGCGAGTTTGTATCACTTTCCCTCAAGTAGCATCAGTAAAACAGATAACCTGATTACTTCATTAAGCCGAACTTTGCCAGCACCAGTTTCGCTGAAGCAAAGCAAGGTGCTTGATGTAATCTTAGGTGAGAATATTCACCATGGAGTTCAGACACCAATTGGTTTAGTTGAAGCTGAGCGTGAACGCCACGTCTATATTATTGGTGGTACGGGTAACGGTAAAACGACCATCATGCAGTACTCGATTGTGCAGGATATGGAAAGTGGGAAAGGCTTAGCCGTGGTTGACCCACACGGTGACATGGCGGAAACGCTACTCAGACATGTACCGCCAGAACGAGTGAATGATGTAGTCTACTTTAATCCTGACGACCTAGAGTACCCGCTTGGGCTTAATCTCTTGGAACTGACGCCTGGTATCTCTGGAAATGAGCTGCTTAGAGAGAAAGACCTTATTACGGAGTCGGTCATATCAGTGTTCCGTAAAATATTCTCTGAGGAAGATACTGGCGGACACCGTATTGAATATGTCCTACGTAACACCATTCAGACGGCCTTAACAATTGAGGATGCGACCTTATTTACGGTCTTTGATTTACTCAATGACACGAAGTATAGAAAAGCGGTGCTCAAGAACCTAAAAGACAAAAACCTGATTAACTTCTGGAAGAATGAACTTGGCAAAGCTGGTGATATGCAGAAAGTAAAGATGGCAGCCGGTATTACGGCTAAGATTGGTCGATTTCTATTCTCGGCCTCTGCTCGTCAAGTGCTTGAACAGCCAAAGTCTACAATTGATTTTGATGACATTATCAATAGTGGCAAAATACTGATTTGTAACTTTTCTAAAGGGCTGCTTGGTGAAGATACTTCAGAGCTGTTTGGTATTACTGTACTGGCTAAACTCCAGCTGGCAAGTCTGCGCCGGGCTCGCATACCTCAAAAAGAACGTCGTCATTTCTATCTGTATGTTGATGAGTTCCAAAACTTTGCCACCGCTTCATTTGTACAGATGCTATCTGAGGCGAGGAAATATAAAATGTTCATGGTCATGGCTGAGCAATCTACTTCACAGCAGAAAGACCAACAGATGGTCAGTATAATCTTAGCCAATGTCGGTACAGTCATTAGTTTTAGGAGTGGTAACCCTGAAGATGAACGGTTACTACTGCCGTTATTTGCACCGTATATTGAGCCAGGCGAGATGAGTAACTTACCAGCCTATAACTTCTATGCCAAGTTGTCTGCCGTTCGTTCTCAAGAACCGTTATCCGGTCAAACTTTATTACTTGAAGATGAGGGTAGTGTGAAGATTGCGAAGCGGGCTATAAAGCATTCACAAGAAACATTTGCCAAGAAACAGGAACCGAAGAAAACCAAACCAGTCAGTAAGCCCAAGACATCTAAAGAGGAGGCTACCAAAGAGCCTGAGCTTGTCACTCAAGGATTAGGAATTGAAGAAGTCGCAGGTTAACTGCCAGATTTCTTTGCTTGTTCTGCCCTATATTTTTCGTAAAAGTCATCAAAAGTAAGATCAGTTTGCTTGCTGGCCCACTCTGCGGCTGTGAACATATATTCAAGGTACGAGATTGCATTTTCCCTGGTTGCGTTCTCTGGGTCATGGTACTTCAACAAGTTAATAGCCTTGGCTATAGCTTCTTCATCCTTGGATAGATTTACTTTCTGAAAATCATTCTTGTCTAACATAGTTTTAACTCACACGCTGCAAATACTTTTGCAGTCCAATAAATTTAATCAGCCTTTCTGCATCATATGCAGAAGCTGTCCGCCTCATTATCTCACAACTATCGTAATAAGAGAGAATATTAAGGCTACCCTCCCAAATGACTGAGCGGTCAATAATTGCTAGTTTTCTATGATGGCGTACCGTATAAAGTACCTGAATATCGAGGGCTTGGAACATCTCAATAGACTGCTCGGCTTGCAGTCGGTACTCATAATCATGCTCAATAGGGTTACGAGTGTTGATAGTCACTTTTACATTACGTCTGCGGAGCCTAGAGAGTATGGGCATTAGAGCCTCAACTCGCTTTGATCGTATAAACGGGCTTTCTATAATCAGGCTTTCTCGGCAGTTGTGTAAATCTCGTAAAAACGGTTTATCGAATGTGTTCTGATTGAACAGGTCAGTTTGGTATCGCTTAGTGTGTCTCCTAAACATCATCTTCCTCCAGATCGGCTAGGTAGACTTTACCATCATGATACTCAACCCCCAGCTCCACAAGATTCCTGTATAATTGTATGAGATCGTCCTCCAGGGTGTTCCACCCAAATACACGAGAGCTCACCATTAACCCAGGCGTTACGCCTGGATTTTTAATTGGCGCGTTTTTTTAACTTTAATCGCAACAATCCTCTTAAAGGAAAATAGGAATTGCCCTGTTGCCGATAATTCAAAAGGGCTTAAAGGCTAATGGCATAAAAGTTCGGTTTCGCCCCCGGACTGTCTAATATCTGCTTCTGTATAGGGGCACCTCGGTCTGGATTAACCAAGCATAAGCACGTACAATATAAAGAATGGATGTTACTAATAGAGCACCAAATGTGCCTGTTTCGAAGTTTAAGCGAACAAAGATTATAGTGACGCTTGGGCCTGCAACAAACAGCTACCGGGCGGTTCTGGCGCTTATGAAGGCTGGGGCAAACGGGTTTCGGATTAACTTTAGCCATGTGAGCTATGAGGACGCCGAACAGCAAATAAAGTGGATTCGCAAAGCAAGTAAAGAGTACTCCAAGCCGGCGGCCATTATTCAGGATCTACATGGGCCCAAGGTTCAACTGGGCGATTTCGATGGCATTATCCCCGTTTTACCAGGCCAAGAATATACCTTTGGCTACAAGGGCGACCACGAACAAACAGGGCATATCCCTGTGCAATTTGATATGGCTAAGCGAGTTAAACGCGGCGAGCGGTTACTGCTGGCCGATGGCCGCATACGAATGAATATAACATCGGTTCGTGATGGTGTGGTTTCGGCACGGGCTGAAAATGAGGGCGTGCTGACCAAAAAGAAGGGCATTAACCTGCCCGATTCTGATTTTGAGGGTGAAATCATTACCAAAAAGGATAAAGAGGATCTTGCATTTGGTTCCACACAGGATTTTGATTATGTTGCCTTGAGCTTTATCCAAACGCCTCACGATGTGCGTGCCTTTCGAACTATTCTCAAGCGACTTGGCAGCAAGGCAAAGATTATCTCTAAAGTAGAAACGGCCGCTGCTACACAAAATCTAGAGGAGATTGTGGAAGAATCCGATGCCGTGATGGTGGCTCGGGGTGACTTAGCGACAGATGTGAAGCCAGAAGTAGTGCCGATTATTCAACGCAAGATAGTGAGCCTAGGCCTAAAGTATGGCAAGCCAACCATTGTGGCTACCCAGATGATGGTAAGCATGACAGACAACCCTTCGCCTACTCGAGCCGAGGTCTCGGATGTTGCCACGGCGGTTATTATTGGTGCCGATGCTGTTATGCTGAGCGAGGAAACAGCCATTGGTAAGTACCCGATTGAAGCCGTCGAGACAATGAAACGAGTGATTTTGTACGTGCAAGAGCACAACCCAGTACAGGTTACGTTTGAAGACGAGAAAGCCATAAAAAGTCGCCAAGACGCTATTTCGCAGGCGGTTATGCAATTGGCTCATGCCGTGTCTGCTGTTGCTATCGTTGCCGAAACCAAGACGGGCGAAACGGCGCTGCAAGTGGTTGCTCACCGGCCGCGCATACCCATCATTGCTGTAACGACTGACCCACATGTTTCGCAGCAGCTTGCAATTGCATACGGAACGAAGGCATATACACGCCCAGCTGATAAGTACGCCGCAACCAAGCTTACCAATTGGCTGCATCAAAGCAAGGTTTTAAAGAAAGGTGACGTTGTACTGACTGTTTCGGGCAAGTATCCAGGCGTTGTGGGGACTACTGACACAATCAAGGTGAGGGCACTATAGGCGAGAGCGGGTGGGGCATGCATAAGCAAACCATACAAAATTACAATCTCAAGGGTAAAACAGTTCTGCTCCGTTCTGATTACAATGTTCCGGTGAGTGATACTGGCGTTATCCTAGATGACTACCGTATTCGTCAATCGATACCTACCATTGAGTTTTTGTTAAAGCAGGATTGCAGAGTTGTGATTTGTTCGCACCTCGGGCGCCCAAAAGATTCGCATGATGCAAAAGCGAGTCTTTGGCCGGTTGCCAAGCGACTCAAGCAGCTGTTGACCTGCCCAGTGAGTTTCGGGCGTGACTGTGTTGGCGCAGAGGCAGAAAAAGCGGTTGCGGCACTCAAACCTAGCGAAGTGCTATTACTCGAGAACCTTCGCTTTCATCCAGAAGAAGAAAAAAACGACACGGGTTTTGCAGCAGAACTTGCGAAACTGGCCGATGTTTTTGTGCAAGATGGTTTTGGGGTTGTGCATCGTTCTCATGCAAGTACAGCGGCTATTACTAAGCACCTCCCAAGTATTGCGGGTTTGTTACTCGAAAAAGAATTCGACGCCATAACAGGTGTGATGCAAAAGCCAGAGCGACCACTTATGGCGGTTATTGGTGGGGCTAAAATTGCCGATAAAATCGGGGTGTTAAGTCGATTCATCGACCGTGCCGACATTTTGGTTGTTGGGGGAGCCATGGCCAACACTTTCTTAAAGGCAGAAGGGATTGAAACCGGCAAAAGCGTCACCGACCCCGTTGATTTACCGCTGGCAAAAGAGATTCTGAAGCGCGCCAAACAAGAGGCGAAGAAGCGTCACTTCGTATTCTATTTGCCACAGGATGGCGTTGTGGCAACTTCTCTTGAAAAACATGCTAAGACTCGTATTGTGGACTGGGATGCTCACATTATTTCTACGATCGAGAATTACCCCAAGCGTCCTCCGCAAAGGGCGAGCAAAATCCTGTCGGATGAAATGATACTCGATATTGGTCCATTCTCGGGAGCCTTTGTCGCCGGTAGTATCCAGCTAGCAAATACGGTGGTGTGGAATGGCGCGCTTGGTGTTACTGAAACGGCGTCGATAAATGGGCCAGTCGGGCCGTTCGCACATGGCACAGAACTTCTGGTGGATGCCATGCTTGGTGCCTATGGGCATCGCCCCTACAGCGTTGTCGGAGGAGGGGATACGGTTGGATATATCGAGTCTCGTGGACTCGTTGATCAGTTCGATCATGTATCGACGGGCGGGGGTGCTAGCTTGGAACTCATGGCCGGCAATCGATTACCAGGCGTGGAAAGCCTGCTCGATAAAAAGGGTAGTGTACAATAGTAGGCATAAGCGGAATATACCTATGACTGAGCGAAAAACACTTATCGTTGCGAACTGGAAAATGAATCTAGATGTACAGCAATCAAGCCTGCTGCTTCATCGTCTACACGAGCGTATTCGTATCCATCGTGATATCGAGGTGGTGCTAGCGCCAAGCATGCTTGCCCTGCAACCTTTGAGCGTGCAAATTGATCGGCGAAAATTCCGCCTTGCCGCGCAGAATGCATACCACATCGACGAGGGCCCGTTTACGGGTGAAGTATCATTTACCATGCTCCAAGATCTTGTGCATTACGCCATCGTTGGCCACTCCGACCGACGTTATAAATTTGGTGAGTCGCTCGAGGTTGTACGCGATAAAGTCGCGGCAGCACTCCGAAACGATATATCCCCTGTCTTATGTGTTGGTGAAACAAAGCACGAACGTGCTGGTCGCGAATCGGCACAAGTAATTCACGATCAGCTTGTAACGGGTCTGGCAAATGTTACCAGCGAAGAAATCGAGCAAGTAATCTTTGCGTACGAACCAGTCTGGGCACTCAGCAACGGACATGATTATTTGCACCATGAAATACCGACCCCAGCTCTCATTGAACGAGCCGTCAAGCAGATTCGACACGAGGTTTATGAACTCTATGGTAAGGTCCCCGCAGAACGTATCCGTGTTTTGTATGGCGGTAGTGTCAATGCGTCAACTTCGAGCGGTATTCTTGATATACCCGGTGTTGACGGCCTGTTGGTTGGCGGTGCAAGCCTAAATTACGAAGAGTTCAGCGGTATAGTCGAGGCAGCATATAAGCGACAACGAAGTCGAACGGAGCAGGGTGGTGAAGCAGGATCAGCAGAGTAAGTTTTTTGACGTTGCTCGACCAGGGTCGACTGCTGCACACGCCGGATCAAAGCCAGTTATTGTCGGTAACACTCCTCTAACACGAGACCCGATGACTGTTGAGAACCCAGAAAAGCTGAGTCATTACGGCGATCACAGCAAGGCTACGCTCCAACCATTGGAGCATTCTGAAGAAGCCGACGATGATACGCAGGCCCCATTGTCAGAAAACCCACCAGTCACCGAAACTCCAAGCCAATTATCTGATAATTCCATCGTTGAAGATGCGGCGAATAAGGAAGAACTGGATAAGCTCACTGAACAGCAAGTGTATTTTGTGCATATAAAGGGCGTTCGGCGTCGTCGCTTTGCTGCGCAGCTCATACTCCTTATCGGTGCAATTTGTGCTTGTGCGGGGATTGGCTACTACTTAACGTCACTTCTTAATACCTAGTCATGAGGCAAGCGAATATGCATCAAAAAGGATTTGCGGCATTAACCGTTTTAGGGCTGGTTTTGATCGTCGGTATTGTGGGTTTTGCTGGCTTTCGGGTGTTGCAGGTAGGGCAATCTACGAAGGTGCCCATAACCGTGCCGACGCCTAAAACCACTCCTTCGAATTCGCCAAAAAAAGAGGAAGACCCCTTTATTAAACAGTATGAAAATGCAGCACTTGGCCTGAGCTTTACATATCCCTCTGCTTGGACGGTCACCAACGCTGGGCGTGTAGAGAACTACAGCTTTCGGCTTGTTTCTACGGGTGAGCCTGTTACATACAACACAAACTCAAATAAATGGTTCAAGAAAACCGATAAAAAGAACGAGTACTCGGCGCCCATCGTAAAGTCCTCGCCAAACTATAAAGTATTCGATTTCAAGGATGGTGCTAATACCGCCGACCCTGATTGCAGGGAACAAAATTATGTGATTATAGCGCGCGGGCAGGCAGTTACAGTGTTCATTCCAAAAGCATGCCCGGCAGAGAAGACGAAAAGCGGGGAATATACCGTAGCACAACGCGATAAGGACATCGAAAACTTCTTCGCAAGCATTAAAGACCTGTAGGTATAGCTGCGTCTTTGCTAAAATAAACAGGTGAAAGAGGATTTACTTAAGGGGCTAAACCCAGAGCAGCAACGGGCGGTCGAGACCACTGATGGCCCGTTGCTTATCCAAGCGGGAGCCGGTAGCGGTAAAACCAAAACGCTCACCCATCGTATTGCGTATATTATTGCGACAAGCAAAGCTACTCCCTACAACATATTGGCGGTGACCTTTACCAACAAGGCGGCACGCGAAATGCGTGAGCGGGTGGCGGACCTATTGGGCGAGAGCGCAGACAACCGTAGTTTTATGCCCTGGATGGGTACCTTCCATTCCATATGCGTGCGTTTGTTGCGACAAGATGGCGATCATATTGGTCTTTCGAAAAGTTTTGTTATCTTTGATGAGTCAGACCGACTCACAGCCGTGAAGCAAGCGAGCAAACAGCTCCTCATCGACGAAAAAGCATATCCGGCAAGAAGCATGGCGAGCCTTATTAGTAGCGCAAAAAATGAGATGCTGACGGCTCACGAATATGCGGGTACGGTGAATAGTCCTATGGGTGAGGCGACGGCAAAAGTTTTCCCCGTGTACGAGCGCATTCTCAAGGAAGCGGCAGCTCTCGACTTTGATGATTTGATTAGCAAAACGGTTGCCCTGCTTCAAAACAATGAACAAGTTCGAGATAAGTGGCGTCAACAGTTTAAGTATGTGATGATCGATGAGTACCAGGATACCAATACTTCGCAGTACAAACTCGTGAAGCTGCTTACAGGCGCTCATAAAAATATTGCAGTGGTGGGAGACGATTGGCAGAGTATTTATAGTTGGCGGGGCGCAGACTTTCGCAACATTCTTAATTTTGAAAAAGATTACCCCAAATGTACGGTAATCAAGCTTGAGCAAAATTATCGGAGCACTAAGGCAATCTTAGACGCGGCACATGCCATTATCTCCAAGAATGCCCAGCGTTCCGAGAAGAAGCTTTGGACAAACGCCGATGCAGGTTTGCCGGTGCAGATCACGCAGGTGAATGGCGAGCGGGCAGAGGGCGAGGCGCTGGTGCGACGGATTCGCAACGCTGTTGACGCGGGGTTGCGCAAGTATAGTGACTTTGCCGTCTTGTATCGCACCAATGCACAGAGCCGTTCAGTTGAAGAAGCCTTTGTACACTATGCAATCCCCTATCGAATTGTTGGTGGCCAGCGTTTTTACGATAGAAAAGAGATTAAAGATGTTATTGCCTATCTGAGACTTATATATCAGCCCGAAGACCGCGTGAGCTTTGAGCGTATTGTAAATGTGCCAACGCGCGGCCTGGGTGCCACATCGGTGCAGAAATTCTTGCAGTGGCAGCGAGACAATATGCTAAGCCTCGAGGCGGCGCTCACCGAGGCGGGGCAATGCGAGACTGTCACCCCTAAAGCCCGAAAAAGTCTCGCGGAGCTTGGCGATATTTTGAATAGTTTACGTGCTGTTGCAGCCGAGAGCACAGTTGCCGGATTGGTAGATTCTTTGCTTCGTCGCACCGACTACCTATCTTTTCTTGACGACGGTTCTACCCAAGGCGAATCACGGCAAGAGAACGTGAAAGAGCTCATTAGCGTGGCACAAGAATATCAGGACTTAGGACTCGATGGATTTCTAGAAGAGGTTGCTCTGGTGAGCGATCTTGATAGTGCAGATTTTGGGAACGACGCGGTCACGCTTATGACTTTGCATGCTGCAAAGGGTTTGGAGTTCCCGGTTGTGTTCATGGTGGGCATGGAAGAGACCATTTTCCCCCATTCGCGTGCTTTGTATGACCAAAGCGAGATGGAAGAAGAGCGAAGGCTTTGTTATGTCGGTATGACTCGAGCACGCGAGGAGTTACATTTGGTGCATGCCACAAGTCGCGTGCTCTATGGCGGGGTGCAGCATAATCCGCCTTCACGTTTCCTAAGTGAGATTGATGGTGACTTCCGGCCAAGCGAAGCATATAGCGCAGCGGCATATGGGTCGGCACACGGGGCGCATGAGCCCGAGATTGCGCCACAGCCCCCAACCCTAAGCGATGAGCCGCGTTATATACCTGAACTAAATGAGGGCGATGGAGTTCGCCATAGTTTGTTTGGCGAGGGAAGAGTCATGGAAATCGATGGTGACAATGCGGTCATTTACTTTAAGGGTAAGGGTGCACGCAAACTTAATATTGCCTTTGCTCCGCTGGAGAAAATATGAAATCTGGCTGGCAGACTATCGGCAGATTATCCTACTGGCTTACCTGGCCTGCCATATGGCTCGTAATTCGTTTGAGCCCACCGCGAACACGAGGCATTGTAATTACTGATGGTAAAATACTGCTTTTAAAGCAATGGCTTGGACCCGGAAATTGGGGGCTGCCCGGGGGCGGGAGGAGGCGCAACGAGTCTGCCAAGCAATGCATCATTCGAGAAATAAAAGAAGAAACGG